>CAZODO010000055.1:0-39851 GCA_964578605.1 uncultured Verrucomicrobiota bacterium
CACTCCCTTCCCTCCCCAATAATGAGAAAACCCTGGAGACCGTGAGTTGCACCCCAGGCCAGTTGCGAACTTGCAGGCGGACCGGGTATGCGTGATGTTCAGTCTATGAAAACAGCGGCCCACCAAACCGAGCAGGATTTCATTGGGACCGGGTGGCTTAAGGCGAGCCGCCTCGGCACGATCGTGTGGGTGGCGCTTTTGTTATTGGGCGGAAGCACGCTCTCGCTCCGCGCGGGAGGATGGTACCACCATTATCCGCATTATTCCCACGGGTGGGGGCGTCCTGCCTTTTCGTTCTCCTACGGCGGTCCTTATTACGGCTACGCCCCTTACGGTTATGGTTATTACGGCTACGGCACCTACGACTACGTGTATCGCCGGCCGAATTACGCGGTAACGGGGACACTGCTCGGGGCGCTCGCGGGTGGCCTTATTGGCAACAGCATTCATCACCAAGGCTGGGAAGGGGCAGGCATCGGAGCCGCGGCTGGCCTGGTGCTGGGCGGCCTGGCGGAAGGCAGTGCCCGGCAGCGTGAGCAGGCCTACTCAACGGTGCCAACGTTGGTTCAGCCAGCCCCGGTTGCGAATGCGGCGACAGTCCCCAGCGCTCCGGTGGCACCGGCGGCCCCGACGGTGCCGAATACCCCTGCGCTCCGGATGAGTGGCGGCACGATGAGCGGTGCGAATAGCCTCTTCGGGCGATAGGCTGTCCTCAGGCCCGGTTTGCATCGGCAATCTGCCGGGCTCGTCACCGAAGGAACAGAGAAGAATATTTGAACCGAGATCGAACGCGGCTTTGACCAATGGGGTCGAATGCTTTGAGGGAATTCCAGCCCATTCGGAGCTCTTCTGGATGTGCATTTTCCAGAAGGAGGGCCGGGGGGCTGAGAATGATTTGGACACGATAATAACCTCTACTACGCTTCGCCTGTGAACGCTTTGCTGCATGGCTTCGCGAAGGAGAGCGTGGCGGCATCGACCCATCCACTCTCCGTCGCGGTGGTATATGAAGATAGCGATACGCACCGCCAAGCCACTGCCGTCTGGGAATTCCTCATCCAACAACTGGGAGACAGTGGTGACTTGACGGCGACATGGTGGCGCACCTCGTTGTTAGGGGATCCGAAACTGGCCAAAGTGGCGGCCCGGGCGGTCTCGAGCGCGGACCTAATCCTGATGTCAATGCATGCCCAGCGCGAGCCTGAGCCCGTGCTCCGATCCTGGGTGGATTCGCTCCCGATCGCTCCCGGCGCGCGTGTCAAGCTCCTGATTATCCTGCGCGACCGCGGAAGCGAGTCGGTCCTCAATGACTGGGTTGCTCACCTGAAGGAGTGGGCTCGTCGCAGAAACGTCCAAGTTCTCGACGGAACGGCCGCCGCGTTTGTTGAATCGCCCCCAACCTCCCAGCCGAACCCCATGCCCGGACCCGCGTTGCGGATTGAGCCCTACGTCCATGGGGGCCTCAACGAGTAGCCCTGGCCACCCCTGTCGCTTTCAACCGGCAGGTCACTTGGGCCGGATATGAATGGTCTGCGAGAGCCGGCCGAGGATGGATAGCGGCTTCTTCGGCGGCGCCGTCTGCACTCCCTCCGGCAAGGGCAACGGGTCGCATAGTCCCGAGCACGAAGGGCAAAAAACGTGCGTCTTTCCCCCGGATAGCTGAAGGGTGCGGACGCAATCCGTGCAGAACTTCTTCTGGCACCTCTTGCACAGAAAGCTCGCATAAACCGAGGGATGATGCAGGCAGGAGGGGAATCCCCCGGGCAACAAGGACGACACAGGCAGGGGCGCTTCGACGGGAACCTCTGGGACGGTCACGTCCGGGCTTTCGGTTTCGTCGCGGAGTTCCATTCGAAGTTCGAAGGTTCCCAGACGCAGAGTCGCCCCCGGCGCGAGCATTCCTTCCTGCACCCGTTGCCCATCCACAAACGTGCCGTTGCTGGAACCGAGGTCACGCACGACGACTGCGTCATGGTCAACGACGATCTCGCAATGGAAGCTCGAGACCGTGGCGTCCCGGATGCGCAGATCGTTTGTCGGATTCCGCCCGACAGTGTTGAATCCTGGCTCCAGTTCGAAGGCGACCGGATGGGTCAGACCAGTCAGGAAGAAGGAGATCATACCTGGAAGCCCGGTTTACCTTACTGTATCGCGTCAAATCCCACCTGCCAACTTCAATCGGAGGTCTCATCGGAGGTCTCCAATCGGCGCGGGGTGGCTAGCCTCTTAATTGGATTCAGACAGCGAAACCGGACTGTTTGGTCCACCTCTCGGTGCTGGATTCATCCAGCCATCCAGCACCGAACGGCCAACCCGTCGTCTTTTCGCTCCCCAGCAGCGCGGCTAACCCGCGAGAGTGTCAGCCGCCCAGCCGGTTGCACGGCTCAGATTTCGTCCCGTTACGTTAGAAAGCGGCGCCGCCCGTCTTGGGCTTGAGCAGGACGAACTCGGCACGGCGGTTCCGGGCATAAGCCTCTTCGCTGGTGCCGGTATCGACGGGGCGATCTTCGCCGTAGGGAATGGTATGGATCCGGTCACCAGACACTCCCAAGGTCACCAGGGTTTCGCGGACGGAGATCGCTCTGCGTTCGCTCAGGGCACGGTTGTATTCGGGGGTGCCGCGTTCATCACAATGCCCCTCGATCAGGACGGCCGCCGAGTTCTGCCCAAGCAGGGAATTGGCAACGTTCTGGATCTTGGGCAGCTCGCTTGGGCTGATGTTGTATTTGTCGAAACCGAAATAAACTGTCTCCTTGCGGAACATCTCACGATCCTGGCTGTAATCGTCGAGACTCGCGGGACGCGGAGCGAGCGCACCGGCGCCGGCATTCGGATCGCTCCCAATTCCCGCCCCCGCCAGGGGATTCGAGCTGGTTTCGGAGCCGCGAGGCAACGTTCCGCCGCTTTCAATGCCGCTGGGACTATCGCTCCCTCGGGGTGCCGTCCGAGCGGGATTGAAAATGGGTGTGGGGCTTTTGGGCGTCTTCTTACACCCGCTGACGGCGACGGCGAGAACGGCGACCAGCAGCAGGCGGGTTAAAAAACTCGCGGTATTCATGGTTTGGTTTGAAAGGTTGGCAACGCTATTTTGCCCAGCTCGGCTGGGAGCAGCTTCCAAAATTTTGCGGGACATCTTTGAACCGTTTGGTATTGACGTCAAGCAAAGAGAGCACGTTGCGTCCCCCGGCCCGGCGCGTGAAAAGCAGGGTGCGCGAATTCGCCGCCCAGGAAGGATCTGAACCGGCCGTCAACAGGATAGCGTCGCCTCCGTCCGACGGTGCGATGCAGAGGTCAAAGCCACTTCGCCGCATCACGGTAAACGCGATCCACTTGCCATCGGGCGACCAGTCCGGCTCCGTGGACGAACCGCTGCCGCGGATGCGCAGTCGTCTCATGCTGCCGCCGTCAGCCGAGATCGTGTAAAGCGCCGGCGCTCCCCCTGAACGGGAGCAGAAACAGATCGTCCGCCCATCGGGAGACCAGCACGGGGACGACTCGTCCTCCCGGGTCTTGGTCAACTGACGAAGATTGCTGCCATCCGCGTTGCAGACGTAGACGTCGGGGCTCCCGCCCTTGCTCAGGATCAGGGCCACCCGTTGGCCGTCCGGCGAGACTGCGGCACTGGAATTCAGGCCGGGATATTTTGCCACGACGCGGCGTTCTCCGGTGTTCAGGTTGTGGGAATAGACATCGGCGAAGCCCGATTTGTACGAAGTGTAGTAGAGCATGCGCTGGCCAGGCACCCAGCAGGGCGCCGCCACCAGGGCTCGGTCGCGCGTCACCGCCACGGCGTTGGCACCGTCGTAGTCTGCCACGTAAATCTCCGTGTTCCCCCCGTTCTCGCCCTTGAACGCAATCTTGGTGCGCGCGATCCCCAGGCGCCCCAGCAACTTCTGCACGATGTCGTCGGAAAAGGTGTGGGCCTGCGCGCGCACGCTTCCGCCGCTATAACGGCGGTTCTCGAGCACCACGGCCTGGGTCAAACGTTCGGTCACCGTCCCTTCAACGGCCGACTCATTCGAGCCCGAGACGTTGAACCGCGCCTCCTCGGGCGCCACGATGTCAAACCCCGCAACCTCCAGGTCAAACTTGAGAACGGATGCGACTTCGCCGGAATAGCCCGCGATCGAGATCGGCACGAGGGCGCGGGCGCCCTTGATAATGTCGATTTCCTGCTGGGCATGCAACATAGCGCCGCAAGCCGCGACGGCATACACGATGAGTTGGAGGGGTGAGGGGTATCGCATAGTTAGAACTCTTCTTTGAGATTGAAATTGATGATAAAGGTCCGGAACGTGTCCGTGGCCCCTTCGGGAAACGGCGCCACAAACCGGAGGTTCTTGAGCCGGTCCACCGAAGCGTCCAGGGTGGCGTTTCCGGACGGCTGAACGATCTGGAAGGTATCCACCGTCCCGTCCCGGCGAATCACCACGCGCGCCTTCACAACGGCCCGTCTGTCGGCGGTTTCCGGGGGTTGAGACCACTTTTGGCGATAGAAAAACTCGACGAACTGCGCGTAATCCGCGGTCGCTTCGCCCCCGGGACCATACGCCTCAATCGATGTTCCGGATGACATTCCCGTTCCGATAGCGCCCACCACCGATCGGACCGCGGATGAATATTGCGCACCGGCCGCCCGGGCGGCGGCTTCGGCCCGCCGTCGGGCTTCCGCGCTCGAACGCATGGAACTGCCGCTCGTGTCGCGGGCGAAGCTGAGCTCAATCTTCCGCTTGGCGGGTGCCGCCTCGCCTTTTTCCTGCGGCTTGGTCGGCGCTTTAGAAGCAACCGGTTTGCCGGTCATGCTGACCTCGGGTTTCGCCGGCGCCTTGGCTTCCTCGCGAACCACCCGTTTGGGTTCTGGTTTCGGCGCTTCTTCAACCTTGGGAGCCGGGGCAGGCGGCGCGGGTTCCGCCACTTGCGCGGGCGCGGGCGCCGCGGGGGCGGGCTCGCCTTTGGCCGTGGGCGAACCGCCGCCGGACGTTAAGCCGTCCACGAGGCGGGTCGGCATGATGGTCAGGATGGGGCCTGGCAGGACGACCTGGTGCCGCTGCGAAACCCAGATAAGCGGCGCGGTGCAGAGCAAGAGAACCAGCAGCGCGTGGACACCGGCCGAAGCCATGAGGCATTTCTGTTCAAGCCGGCTCATCGCGCACGGACAGGTTCAGTGGCGAGGTCAAAATCCGTGATCTGGCTGCGCTGACATCCATCAATGATGGCCGCAACGTGCAGGTAAGGCGCCTGCTGATCCGCCCGCACTTTGACCACGAGCTTCGGGTTCATGCGCTTCGCGTCCGCCAGTTCCCGGACAACGCGTTCGGCCGCCGCTTTGCCCGAGCCAAAGGGCCGCCGATCGAGCATGTATTCGCCTCGCGGGCTGATCTCCACCAATCGCAGATCGCGCACGTCCACCTCGCGGACGGGTCCGCCGCCTTCCGGCAGGTTGAGATTCATGCCGGTTTCGTGCTGCGAACGAATGGACGGCGAGATGATCACGAAGATGATCAGCAACACAAAAGCCAAGTCCAGGAGCGGCGTAATATTAATGTCGCTCAGCGTGACCAAAGCGGTGCGTTGTGAAAAGCGGCGCATACTCAAGCAACGGTCTCTCGCGGTCGCCTAGTGGCTCCGGGCGGCCCACTCATCTTCGTCATCCGGCAGAAACTGCGTCTCAATATTAGAGACGAGTTCCTGGGCGAAATTATCCAATTCAACTGTCATGACGCGCAGATTGTGCACGAGCCAGTTGTATCCAAACATGGACGGGATCGCCACCAGCAAGCCCGCCACCGTCGTCACCAGCGCCGCCGAAACGCCAGGCGCCAGCGCGTCCAACGACGCCGATTGCTGCAGCGCCACGTAGCTAAACGCGCTCATCACGCCCCAGACGGTTCCCAGCAATCCCAGAAATGGCGCGCCGCTCACTGCGAGGGCCAGGAGAATCAACCCGGACTCCAGCTTGAGCGATTCCTCCGCCACGGCCCGTTCCAGCGTGCGTTTGACATGCTCCATGGCTTTGATGGAAACATGTTTCCTTCGCCCGTCCCCATTGCCGGATCTCAACCGGCTGTCCAATTCCATGCACCCTTGCTGGTAAGTCGTGAACAGCGGGCAGCCCTCCACCTCCACGCGGCGATCGTATATCGCCAAAACGTGTTTCTGGGCGCGAAATTCGGCGTTGAAATAACGGTTCATCCGCTTGGCTCGGCGCATTTGCATCGCCTTCGACGCCATCACCGACCACGCAAAAATCGAGAGCACCACGAGGACAAAAATGATCGCTTTGCCTTCTGGTGTCGCCCTGTTCCAAAGCAGGTGCAACTCGCTGCCGGTGCCCACCGCCGCTGCCCCGAAAATAATCATCGGCACATTCATTCGGACTGGTTGTGGTTTACCGCTCTGTGCGCGTCAGGTCAAAAGGTTTTCGGTAATTCCTGCGCGGCCGCGGTTCGCCGGGTCTTCACGCGCCCTTCCTGGAGGACTGCACCGGCGGAACCAAGGGCGTCCCTGCGCGCGAGACCCGTCGTCTTTGCGGAGCGGAAACCAGGCCGCCGCCGCGGCGGTGGGGCTGTGGATGCTTCCGACCGCGGAATCGGCATGGGCCGCTGACGTCCTTCTTGTCTGACGGGGTGAAGCGCCCCTGCTTAGGACATCGTTACGCCATCGATCAAGTCTAAACGCATGTTAAACCCATGTTAATCACATGATATACTCATGTATTCATGCGTTTAGCATGTGTTTAACGTGCGTTTAGCGTGCGTTTAGCATGTGTTTACATGCGAAATTCGCCCCGGGCACCGTTGAACCAGATCGAACGGTCCGGCAAGACAGCTCTCCCCTCTGCCCGCCGTCCTTCCAACCCGCCCCGCCCAAGGCTTTCCATTGACTGCGTCGCGCCAACCTTCTACTTCTTGTCCCGCAGCCATTCCGTTGAACCGAAGGCAAACCGAACGGGTGCCAGTCAATGTGATTCACGCCACATTCGGTATTTCCTTCGGCGCACGATTCGAAGTTGAATGACCAGAAAAGAGCAGAGGTTTAACGTCAGCAAAGCACTCCCATGAAATACCTGCCGTTCTCCGCCGTCGCCCTGTGCGCCCTCGCGGTCGCATGCGTCACGCTTGCAGGGCAAGCCGCCGGTGCCAATCCCGCCCCCCAAGCCGCCACGCCGCCGGAGGACGGCAAGCTCCGAATTATCTGTTTCGGGGCGCATCCGGATGATTGCGAGATCCAGGCGGGCGGCGTGGCCGCGATGTGGGCGGCGAAGGGTCACAAAGTGAAGTTCGTCTCCACCACGAACGGCGACATTGGCCACTGGCGCGACGCCGGCGGTCCCCTGGCCCGGCGCCGGACAGCCGAGGTGCTCGAAGCGGCCCGGATTCTCGGCATCACGACCGAGGTGCTGGATATTCACGATGGCGAACTGATGCCGACCTTGGAGAACCGCCGCTGGTTCACCCGCCTGATCCGTGAATGGAAGGCTGATATCGTCATGGGGCCGCGGCCAAACGATTACCACCCGGACCACCGGTATACCGGCGTGCTGGTCCAGGACGCCGCTTACATGGTGACCGTCCCGCACTTCTGCCCGGACGTCCCGTTCCTCAGGCGCAACCCGGTCTTCCTTTATTTCCCGGACGGTTTCCAGAAGCCCAACCCGTTCAAGCCCGACCTGGCGGTTTCCATCGACCCGGTGGCGGAAAAGAAACTGGACGCGCTCGGCGTCCTGGTATCGCAGTTCGCCGAAGGTGGCGCGAACGGGGGGCCGGACATCTTCCCAGAGGATCCGGTCAAGCAACGGGAACGGCACCAACAGGTGCGGAACAACTTCTCGCGGCGGAGCCAGTCGATCGCGCAGCGTTTCCGTGATGAGCTGATCGAATGGTACGGACGCGAGAAAGGCGAGCAGGTGAAGCACGCGGAAGCCTTCGAAATTTGTGAATATGGGAGGCGCCCGGACAAGGCGGAGCTGGCGCGGTTGTTCCCGTTCTTTGACAAGTAAGCATCATGAGAATTCTCCTTCTTCTTTCGACCCTGGTGGGCGCGATCGGAACGGCAGCCATGGCCGATCTTAACCTGGCGCAGAACGGGCGGAGCGAATATCGGATTGTGATCGCCGCCGACGCCATCCCGTCCGAACGGTATGCTGCGGAGCAATTGCAGCATTATCTGGAGCGGATGAGCGGCGCGAAGCTCGCCATCGTGGACGATACCGAGGCGATGGCTGCGCACGAGATCCTGGTCGGCGACAGTTGGCATGCCCGGGAATTCTTGCCCGACCCCAGGCTGGCGGATCTTGGCCCGGACGGCTTTGTGCTGCGCGCGGACGGCGGCCATCTGTTGATCATGGGCGGCAAGCCTCGCGGAACCCTGAACGGCGTTTACACCTTGCTGGAAGAGAAGCTCGGGGTCCGCTGGTTCACGCCGGAGTTGGAGAAGGTCCCCCGCCTGGAGCGCGTTTCATTGGCTGACCTGAATGAGACCCAGGTGCCTGCGCTCGAAAACCGGGACGTTTTCTGGCGCGAGATGATGCGCGACGCGGACTTTGCAGCCAAGCACCGCCTGAACGGGCAGCATTACAACTTAACGGAAAAGCACGGAGGCGCGTTCGCGCGATACCATCCGTTCGTCCATAGCTTCGATATGCTGGTGGCGCCGGAGCTTTTCAAAGATCATCCGGAGTACTTCCCGATGATCGATGGCCAGCGCAAAGGTGGCTATGTGCAGCGGTGTTTGAGCCATCCGGACGTCCTCAAGCTTTCGATCGAGAAGGTGAAGCAATGGATCCGGGATCATCCCGACGCCAATATCATCAGCGTGTCGCAGAATGATACGATCAACAACTGCCAGTGCCCGGAGTGCAAGGCGGTCGATGACGCAGAAGGCACCCCGGCGGGGTCGCTCCTCAAATACGTGAACGCGATCGCGGAGGCGATTGAAAAGGACCACCCAAACGTCCGGATTGATACCCTCGCGTATCAATACACCCGGAAAGCGCCAAAGAACATCCGGCCGCACCGGAACGTGATCGTGCGCCTGTGCTCGATCGAATGCTGTTTCGCCCATCCGCTGGAAAGCTGCCCGGCCGAAGCGAACCGGGCGTTCCGCGACGATATCATCGCCTGGGAACCCGTGGCGCCGCTGCTTTATGTTTGGGATTACACGCCGAACTTCGCCCATTACCAGCAGCCCTTTCCGAACTTCGATTCCCTGCAGCCGAATGTCCGGTTCTTCGTGAACCACGGCGTCAAAAGCCTTTTCGAGCAAGGCAACTATTCCGGCGGCGGTTACGGTGAACTCGGGCCGCTGCGCGCTTACGTTTTGGCCAAGTTGCTGTGGAACCCGGACACCGATGTGCAGAAGCATATCGACGAGTTCCTGGGCGCCTACTATGGCGCTGCCGCGGGAAGCATGAAAGAGTACCTGGCATGGGCCACCGCCCAGGTGCGCGGCAAAGATTGCCACGCCCATATCTTCGACTCGCCTTCGGCCTGCTACCTGAACGACGCCTTCCTGCAAGACGCCGACCGGATTCTGACCACCGCCGAGGCGCGCGCCGAGAACGATGCGGTGCGGTCGCGGGTTGAAGTGGCGCGCCTGCCAATCTGGTACGTTCAGATCGTCAGAGACCGGGTCAAGGGAGAGGAAAAGACCGCGTTGATCCGGCGGTTCCTGGCGGTGGCCAGGGGAACAGGCATATCCAATATCAGCGAAGGCATGACGCTCGAAGCTTGGGCGAAGAAGATAAAAGCCGACTGAAAGTTTTGGCGGGATCGGACCGGCGTTCGCGCGTGTATCCGCGGGAGCATTGTAACGAGGCTCCGGGAAATACGAATGAACGCCGAGTCTACCGAGTGGGAGGCATGCCTGGATGATGCAGGTTGGCTGGCCCGGGTCCGCCAAGGAGACGAAGACGCAGCGCGCGCGCTGGTCGAACGGCTTTACCCAACTGTCGTCCGGTCGATCCGCTGTCACCTTCCGCGTCGGAGCAGCGAAGAGGATCTTGCCCAGGTTATCTTTGCCAGGATCTTCGCCAAGCTGCACCAGTTCTCGGGGGTGGTGCCTTTGGAGCATTGGGTCTCGCGGATTGCCGTCAACACCTGCCTGAGCCAGCTAAGCCGTGAGAGGGTCCGGCCGGAACTCCGGATGAGCGATTTGACCGAGGAGGACGAAAGACTGGTCAAGAGGCTCCTGACGACCGAAAGCAACCTGGAATCAGATCGGAAGCAGGAGGCCACCGAACTTCTGGAAAAGCTCTTCACCGCGCTCACGCCCGAGGAGAGGCGCGTGGTCACCTTGCTCCACCTCGAAGAGCGAACGGCCAGCGAGATCAGCGAAATGACCGGCTGGTCCGTCTCGCGCGTAAAAGTAAAGGCATTCCGGGCTCGCGCAAAAATGAGGAAGCTCTGGACCCGGCTGGTAAAAGGCTTGCGCCAGCCTGCGTTCGAGGGCTTCGTGGCCTATGCCGGACTGCGAGCAGCGCGAGCCGTCTCTTCCCCGGCATGATCCCCCTGTAACCGGAGCCGTGAAAGGGGCGTCTGGTGAAGGCGAAGACCGAGCCCCAGGCTCGCGTCCGTCAAAAGCAGACAACGAAACGCATTCGATATGAAGAATATTAAACTCAATGTCATTACCATGGCCGCCCTCGGCGCCTTGGTGGCCTTTGCCCCAATCTCGCGTGCCCAGCCCGCCGATAGCAACGCAAACCGGGAGCGACCCTCGGCAGGCCAGCGTGAGCGAAGAGGAGCCGGTCCCGCAGGCGAGAACGCCTTCAATCGCATGGCCGAACAGCTCAAGCTTACCGACGAGCAGAAAGCCAAGCTCCAGCCCATCTACCGCGAAGAGATGACCAAGCTTCGAGAGCTTCGCCAGGATACGTCCCTCACTCGTGAGCAGCGCACCGAAAAGACCCGGGCGATCCGCGAGAAGTCCCTCGCTAAGATGAAACCGGAGTTGAAAGCCGAGCAGTTCGAGCAGTTGAAGAAGATGCGCGAGGCCCAAGCGACCCGAGGACCCCAAGGTCAACGAAACCGCGGCGCACAGGGCCAGGGCCAGGGCCAGAGCGGCAGCCAGGGGCAACGCTAGGTTTGCCAGCCTCAGGCTCATCGGCACAGCATGAATTCAGGGACGGCGCAAGCCGTCCCTTTTGTTTTGGGTTACAGAATTGTAACGTGGTGGAAAGACTGGCGTCAGGGTGATGCTGCACGTTCTTTCTCATCAAGCGGTCGGGGACCGCAGGATTTGAACCAAACAAATACGACAATGCCTATGAAAGAAAAAGTTCGAAGAGCCACTTCCTGGCTGCGCTTTGCGTTGCTGGGAGGCGCAGTAATCGCCGCCGGTTCGAGCCTCGCGTTCAGCCGGTTGACCGAATCCAGAACTGAAAACAAACCTGCCGAAGTGCGGCTCGTGGTGGATAACGCGCCGCTGGAGCGCGATGGCAAGGCCGTGATGAGCTTCGCCCCCGTCGTGAAACAAGTCGCGCCGAGTGTTGTTAAGATCTTCACCAGCACGAAAGCTCGAGAGCAGCGGATGCCGTTGCTTGACGATCCGTTCTTCCGCCGGTTCTTCGGGGAAGACCGGTTTGGTGAAGGCGGTCGCGCTCTCCGCCCGCCCCAGTTTGGATTGGGCTCCGGGGTTATCGTAACCAAGGACGGTTACATTCTCACGAACAACCATGTGGTCGAAAATGCCGACGAGATCAAATTGGGGCTTAATGACGGGCGCGAACTCCCCGCCAAAGTCGTCGGGACCGACTCCAAGAGCGATGTGGCGGTCTTGAAGGTCGAAGCCAGCGACCTCAGCCCGCTCGCCCTGGCAGACAGCGACAAAATCGAGGTGGGCGACCTTGTGCTCGCGGTCGGCAACCCGTTTGGCATTGGCCAGACGGTGACCATGGGCATCATCAGTGCCACCGGCCGGGCCACGTTGGGCCTCGATTACGAGGACTTCATCCAGACCGACGCGGCGATTAACCCGGGCAATTCGGGCGGCGCGCTCGTGGATGCGGAGGGCCGTCTGATCGGCATCAATGCCGCCATCCTGAGCCGCAGCGGGGGAAACCAAGGGATCGGGTTCGCTATCCCCAGCAACCTGGCGCGCAGCATTATGGACAGCATCGTCCAGCATGGCCGCGTGGTTCGCGGATACATCGGCGTGACGATTCAGGACGTCACCCCGACCCTGGCGGAGCAGTTCAAGCTTCCCGCCTCGATGGATGGCGCGCTGGTCGCGGAGATTGCGCCGAAGAGCCCCGCGGAGAAGGCCGGGCTCGAGAGCGGAGATGTCATCATCGAGGTGAATGGAAAACCCATTAAGGACAGCCGCCATTTGAAGCTGCAAGTCGCCCAGATCGCCCCGGGAACCACCGTCCCGTTGAAGGTCATGCGCGACGGCAAGGAGAGATCGATGGAGGTCGTCCTTAAGGAATTCCCCAAAGACGAGACTCTGGCGAGGGGCGGGCAGAGCCAAATGGACACGCCCAGCGACGCTTTGGACGGCGTGACCGTCACCGACATCGAGAACCCAGTGCGGCGTCAACTCGGGCTGCCGGCCAATCTCCGTGGCGCACTCGTCACGCAGGTTGAGGAAGCCTCGGCAGCATATAGTGCAGGTCTCCGCGAAGGCGACGTCATTCTCGAGATTAACCGCAAGCCTGTGCGGAGTGCGGATGAAGCAGTCGAGCTGAGCTCGAACACCAAAGACAAACGCATTTTGCTTCGCGTCTGGAGCCGGGGTGCAAGCCGATACCTGGTTGTGGACGAAAGCAAAGCTGGCTGAGACAGGACAGCCACTCAGAAGCCCTTCCCCCAACGCTTGTGCTCTTGGGGGGAGGGCCCTTCCCCTCACCTCGGTCCGTTCTAGAAACTGCGCAGAAGATGGACGCGCCAAACGAATTGTCTTCGCCGGCGGTTGGTCTATGTTCGCTTGACCAAGCGCCTATGCGAACACTCGTGGTGGAGGACGACCGGAAGATCGCTTCCTTTGTAGTTAAGGGGCTAAAGCAGAGCGGATTTGCCGTCGATCACTGCGCCGATGGCGAAGCAGGCCTTCTGCTGGCGCGAAGCACCGAATACGACGCGGCCGTGATCGATATCATGCTCCCGAAGCTCGACGGCTTGAGCCTGGTCCAGCAGCTTCGCAAAGACGGCGTCCAGACCCCAGTGATCTTCTTGAGTGCGAAAGCAGCCGTCGACGACCGCGTCAAAGGTCTCCAGGCGGGAGGAGACGATTATCTCACCAAGCCCTTTGCGTTTTCGGAGCTCTTGGCCCGAGTGCAGGCCTTGATCCGGCGGGCGACCCAATCGGCCGAACCGACGCGCCTCACTGTGGGCGATCTGACACTCGACCTGCTCACAAGAGAAGTCACTCGTGGCGGGCAGAAGATCGAGCTGCAGACCCGGGAGTTTTCGCTGCTCGAATACCTCATGCGCCACGCGGGCCGGGTGGTGACGAAGACCATGATTTTGGAGCACGTCTGGGACTACAGCTTTGATCCGCAGACGAATGTCGTCGATGTGCTCGTGCACCGCCTCAGGAGCAAGGTGGATAAAGACTTCCCCAAAAAGATGATCTCGACGCTGCGCGGCGTGGGTTATGTCCTTAAAGCTGCTTAGGAACCTCAGCCGGACGATCAGCTTTCGTCTGAACCTGTGGTACGCCTCGATCTTCATCGCCAGCTCGGCCGTCCTGTTCATCCTCCTCTACACGCTCTTCTCCGTCGCGGTGGACCGAAAAGAGCGCGAGGTGATCGAGTCGCGCCTTAAAGAGTACGCGGCGGTGTATCGGACCGGCGGAATCCCCGCGTTGCGGGCCTGGGAAAGTCAGTCTGCGGAAAACCAGAGCCGGTTCTTCGTCCAGGTGCTGAGCCCCTTTGGCAACGTCCTTTACCAGCAACTGCCGCCGGACTGGGTGGAGGTTGAACGGCGGCTCAAACTGGGGCCCTTCCAAGTGCGAGACAGCTGGGTTCGGATTCCCAAGGACGAAGAGCGCGACCTCGTACTTCGGTCGACGGTTCTTTACGACGGATCGGTCCTTCGCGTCGGGCGCAGCGCCAATCAACGCCAGATGCTCCTTCAACCGTTCCGCAGAACCTTCATCGGTGTGATCGTCCCGGTCATCCTTCTCGGCTTCATCGGTGGCGCCGTGTTTGCCCACCGCGCGATGCAGCCCGTCCGGGAGATCCTCGCCGCCGCCCGGAGCATTGTCGATACCGGGAACCTGGACCGGCGAGTGCCCGTGCGCCAGTCCAATGACGAGTTGGATGAGCTGGCCGCGCTGTTTAATCGTGTTCTGGACAAGAACCAGGCCCTCATCCGCGGAATGCGCGAATCCCTCGACAACGTCGCCCATGATTTACGGACCCCCCTGACGCGGCTCCGCGGCATGGCCGAGTTGGCGCTCCGTTCGAAGAGCGACGATGCGGCAGCGAAAGAAGCCCTCGCCGACTGCGTCGAGGAATCCGACCGGGTGCTCACGATGCTCCGCGCGTTGATGGACGTGGCGGAAGCCGAAGCGGGCATGATGAAACTGAACAAAGAGCCCGTTTCGTTGGGCGCGCTGCTGGACGAGGTGTTGGATCTGTATCAGTACGTGGCCGAGGAAAAGGCCATTCCCGTTGTCAAGGAGTGCCTGGACGCCTGCGAGGCCACCGTGGATCCGGTCCGTGTCCGCCAGGTCTTCGCCAACCTCCTGGACAATGCCATCAAGTACAGCCCCGAGGGCGGCCGCGTGGCCATCCGCGCGCAGACCGAAGGCGACCGCGTGATGGTCCGGTTCCGCGATAGCGGGATCGGCATCCGGCCTGAGGAACACAAAAAGATCTGGGAACGCCTTTATCGCAGTGACAAGAGCCGCTCGCAGCGGGGCCTCGGGCTTGGGCTCAGCCTCGTCAAAGCCATCGTCGAAGCGCACGGCGGCAGCGTCTCCGTGGCCAGCGAACCGGGCCGGGGTTCCGAGTTCACCGTGGCCCTTCCCGCCGTCGCGGTGCCTGCCAAGGCCGGGATGACGGCCGCAGTTTCCAGTGCGGCCTCTCTGAAATAACCGCCCACCGTTACGCTCGAAATGGGGAACCGAATCACGCACGGCTGCCCCTGCTTTCGATACAAACGCATTGTAAACGCACGCTAAACGCACGCTAAACGCACGTAGATATGAGTTTACCTTGCGTTTATCATGAGTTTACCATGAATTTGTCATGCGTTTAACATGAGTTTACAACGGATTCATGCCATTGTTGCACCCAAGGGAGTTCTTAAGGTAATTCGATCCGCCAAATCTGCCCGGCTCAACGGATCACTTCGCCGTCGGTATCGATAAGCCGCAGTTCGCTGAAACGAAGCCGACGCAGGCCCTCTTCGACCTTTTCCCGGTCCCCAACCACCACCCAAATGAGTTGGCGGGGGTGGATCAGCTTCTTCGCCGCGCCGACGAGAGCATCCGTATCGAGCGTGCGCACCTTCCCGGCGTAGGTCCGGTAGTAATCGTCCGGCAAGCGGTATCGGACGATCTCATTGATCGATCCGTTGATCGCGCCCATGGTTTCCCATTCCCCGGCAAGTTCGAGCGTCCGCTGTTTCTTGACCTTCTCCAACTCCTCGGTCGTGACGGGCTTATCGCCAATGATCCCCGTGAGTTCCTTTTCGATCTCGAGGATCGACTCCATGGTTTTGTCGGTCTGGACGGGAGCGTAGGCGATCAGGGGGCGCTGGCCGAGCGCATCGGCAAGCATCGTTCGGGCGCCGTAAGACCAGTGTTTGTTCTCGCGGAGGTTCATGTTGATGCGCGAGGTGAACGCCCCGCCGAGAACAGTATTCAGCATCTCCATGGCGATGTTGTCGGGATCGGATTTCGGCGGAGCCAATTCTCCCGCGAACACGATGGACTGGGGAGAATTCGGGCGGTCCATAAGGTAGAGGGCGGGCTTATCTGGGAGCTGGACGTTGCGGATGTTCTTGCGCGGAACTTCGCCGGGTGTCCAGTGCGCGAAGAGTTTCTCGAGTTTCGGCGTGACCTCGTCGAGCTTCGTATCGCCCACAATGATCAGGGTGGCGTTGTTCGGCTTGAACCAGGTCCGGTAGAACTCTTGGACATCGCCCACCGTCAATTTCGACACCGCCTCCGTCGTGCCTGAACCCGTGAAGGGCGTGCCGTAAGGATGGTCCGGCCCGTAAAGGAACCGTGGCAAGACGCGCAGGGCCATGCCCATGGGCTGGGACTTCTCGCGCTGGATGGCGTCGAGCTGCAGCTTTTGACGCCGCGTGAACTCCTGTTCAGGAAAGGACGGGTTGAGCACCACGTCGGCAAAGATCTCCAGCGAGTCATCGAGGTTCATTTTGAGCGCGGAGAGGAAGACCGAGGACGTGTCGAGATCGGACCCGGCGCTCAATTCGGCGCCGAGCATGGCCAGGTCCGCGCTGATCTCGAGCGCAGTGCGATTCCGGGTGCCTTCGTCGAGCATGTCCATGCCCAGGCGGGCGGTGCCGGGGCTGGCGAAATGGTCGGCGGCATAGCCGGCGTCCAGGACGAGATCGAAAAGCACCACCGGGACCGAGTGCCTCTCTGCAAGCACTACCTGCATCCCGTTGGAAAGGCGGGAGCGTTGGAGAGGGGGGAACTTCGCGTCAGGCGGGGTTCCCAAAGCCGGAAGCTTTGAGCGGTCTACGTCCGCCTGCACGGTCTTGAAGTCCGCGAAGGGGTGCACTTCGAGGACGTAGACGCCGTCCGAGAGCCAGGCGTTCGCTGCCCTGTGCACCTCAACGGCCGTGGCGTCGCGGGTCCGTTCGAACTTGGTCTTGTAGAAATCCGGGGTGCCTGCGAAAACTTCGTTCATCGCCAGGATATCCGAGGTCCCGCCAAATCCGCCGATGCGCTCGACGCCGCGAATGAACCCGGCCAGGGCTTCGGTTTTGGCGCGCTGCAATTCCTTCTCGCTGGGCCCGTCCTTCAGGAAACGCGCCATTTCCTCGTCGAGGGCCGCCTCGATCTTCGCAAGATCCTCGCCCGGACGCGCGGTCGCGACCACCCGGAATTGTCCGGCGATCTCGCGCGACTCGTTGTAGGCCACGACGGAACTGGCGATCTGGTCGCGATAAACCAGGCGCTCATAAAGGCGCGAGTTCTTTCCCGAAGCGAGGACGCTGGCCACCAGGTCGAGGTAATCGGAATCGAGGGCCTGGAATTCAGGCACGTTCCACACCTTGTAAAGGCGCGCCTGCGGCACCCGGTCTTCCATGATTTGGCGCTGCGAACCCGTCCGCTTGGCGATCCATCTTTCGTGCCGGGCGACCGGCGGACCGGACGGAATGCTGCCGAAGTACTTCTCGACCTTTTCCCGAGCGGTCTTGGCATCGATATCCCCGGCAATGACCAGCACCGCGTTTGCCGCCCCATAATAAGTGCGGAACCAATCTTTCACATCATCGAGCGAAGCGGCATTCAGGTCTTCCATTGATCCAATCACGGTCCAGGAGTACGGGTGATTGGCGGGGTAAGTCGCCCTGGGGATGAGCTCCTCCACGCGTCCGTAGGGCTGGTTTTCATACTGGCGCTTCTCGTTCTGGACCACACCACGCTGCTCGTCCAGGCGCTCCTGCGTGATGGCGCCCAAGAGATGCCCCATGCGATCCGATTCCATCCAGAGCGCGATCTCGAGAGCGGATGTCGGGACGTCCTGGAAGTAATTGGTGCGATCTTCGCTGGTGGTTCCATTCAGGTCCGTGGCCCCGATTCGTTCCATGGCCTGGAAGTAGTCGTCGTTGAAGTTCTCACTCCCGTTGAACATGAGATGCTCGAACAGGTGAGCAAAGCCGGTGCGGCCGGGCTTCTCGTTCTTCGAGCCGACATGGTACCAGACGTTCACCGCGACAATCGGCGCCTTATGGTCTTCCTGCACGATGAGGGTCAAGCCGTTGGTCAGGACAAACCGCTCATAGGGAATGTCGATATTGAACGCCGCGGACGCCTCACGGTTGAAGAAGGCAAGACAGGCCAGGCAGCAAAGGAGAAGGGCTCTTGTTCGCATAGCTTCCTTTCAATTGGCAGCGCACCCTACCATCGAGGCGCCATTTGTCACGTGTTGAAAAGCCAGCTCCTCACCGGCAGACTGGCCCCCGCATGGTTCCGGCGCTCCTCACGACGGTCTTGTTCGCGATTTCCGCCGTCTCGGCCAATCGTTCGACCAGGCTATTGGGCGGGCTTCAGGCGAACTTCTGGCGCATCACATTGGCGACTCTCCTGCTGGCCGCCTGGGCCCACACCGCCGGTTCAGGCCTTTCCGGAAAGGCGTTTCCGTGGTTCCTGTTGAGCGGCTGTGTCGGGTTCGGCTTGGGCGATCTCGCTTTGTATCAAGCGCTGCCCCGGCTCGGATCGCGCCTGGCGATTCTGCTGGTGCATTGCCTGGCGGCGCCTCTTGCGGCCTTGGTCGAATGGCTCTGGCTGGGCACAACGCTGACGGGAGTTCAGATCTTTTCCAGCGTCACCATCTTGGCGGGCGTCGGGATCGCTCTCGCGCCGGACCGCCGGCTGCCCGTCCCAAGGCGGGTGCTCATCACGGGGATTGTCTTTGGAATCATTGCTGCCATCGGCCAGGGATACGGTGCCGTTCTGAGCCGAAAAGCGTATCAAATTGCCGCCGGAGCGGGCGAGTCGATCGACGGGTTGACGGCCGCCTATCAACGGATCCTGGCAGGCTGGGCCGTGGCGGCGCTGAGCATGGTCATCGCCAGGCCCAACTCCGCCTATGGCAGGGGAACCATTCCACAGGGCATCGCGCGCCGATGGCGGGCGTCATGGCATTGGGTCCTCGTTAACGCGCTAGCCGGACCCACCCTCGGCGTAGGCTGCTTCCAATGGGCTCTTGCGACCTCCCCGACTGGCGTCGTCCTCCCGATCGTAGCCATCACGCCGATCGTCGTGATCCCGTTTGCTCTGCTGGTGGAAGGCGAGCGGCCCCGGGTTCGGTCGCTCATCGGCGGCGCGGTCGCTGTCGTGGGAACAGCCGCCCTTTCGGGCGGCGCAAGACTCTTGCCATTCTTGAAATGACCTGTCGGTTGCCCGAGCGCGCGCCCTCAACCATGAGCGCTCCTGTTCCGTTAACCCCGGAGGCGACTGAATTGTTTCAGAAGCCTTGCCCCGACCCTCAAGGCCGGGCCCAGACTGGCGGGTCCTGCAGCTGATAAAGCATCTCCCCGGCCTTTGGAACCAGCAGAATCCCTTCCTCTTCCCGCCCCGCGAAGTCTTCGGTGCGAATACTTGACAGATCGCGGTAACCCAGGTTGATCCGGCGGCAGGTGTCCTGGGGAATGGCCGTGGCCAAAGTCACGCGTGCCCGCGGCGTTTCAATGCCGTTTCCAAACGTTCCCAAACCGTAAACATGGGTGGCATGTGCCAGCACACCCCATGGATAGTTTTTGAATCGATCCCATTGGTTCCGGAAATAGTCCCGGCAATGGTAGCCCACCTCCAAAAGCGTGTGGCCATGCGTCGCGGACACCTCCGAGATATGCGGAGCGTAAATGATCAGTTCGCCCCCGTCCGCCAGGACCGGCTCAAGCTTGTACATGCACTTCCCGCCGGTCCAAAGGTCGTCATACATCGGCGGGGCACACGATAAGATCGTATGGAACGGGCGCTCCTTGCGCACGATGTTCACCTGGCGCGAAAGGTCGCTGGCCGCGTCCCACGCGCTTTCGGGTGTGCCCGCGAACAGCCCGGCGAACCTTTCCCCCTCGACCACCATGCAAAAGCAGCGCTTTGGCACAGTGACTAGCGCGGCGGCGCGATCCACGACCTTCCGCACGGGCGTCCGTTTGTTTCCGATGATTCTAGGGTTCGTCACCACAGCCCCGAGCCAATGGAAGAAGTTCAGCACCTCCGGTCCGGACACCCCGGGGAACAGATACTTGTTGCCTCCCGAGAACCCGACGACTTCATGGGGAAAGACCGGCCCGGCGATGATCACCTGGTCGTATTCGAACAACAACCGGTTGACCTGGACCCGCACGTGCTGGGCGAACAACCCGCCTGAAAGCCCGCGAATCTCCTCCGCAGAAATCAACCCGACGTTCGCCAACGCGGCCGGATTGTCCCAGGCATGATTGAACAACCGGACTTTGCCATACTTGTCCCGTCGCTCAGCAGTCGAAATCTCGAGCCGATGGCAGATCGCCTCTTCACTCATCGGCTGATGGGTGCCCAGAGCCACCAGGACATCGAACGCCTTCGTGACGCCACCCAACTCCTTTAGGAGCGCCTTGAAAACCACGCCGACCGGCGCCGTGCGCGTTCCATCCGGAATGATCAGCAACACCTTCTTGCCTTGATATTCCTTGGACGGGCAGGCCTGAGTCACCACATCAGCCACCTGGCTCTCAGTCAGGGCTTCACGAGGACCGGCAGTGATCGCGATCATAACCTCAAATCCAGCCGTTCAGATCGTCTGGCACAGAAACCCACCGTCCACGCGCACATCGGCGCCCGTCATAAAACCGCTCGCCTTTGAACTGGCCAGGAATACCGCCGCCCCCACCAACTCCTGCGGCGCGCCAAACCGCCCCATGGGGGTATGCGAGAGAATCATCTGGGTGCGCTCGGTCGGACTTCCGTCCTCCTTGAAAAGGATCTTGCGGTTCTGTTCCGCCGGGAAGAAACCGGGGGTGATCGAGTTCACGCGCACCCCCTGCCCTGCCCATTCGCGCGCCAGGAATTGCGTCAAGCTCACCACCGCCGATTTCGCGGCAGAATACGCTACGACTTTCGAAAGCGGAATCCGCGAGGCGGCACTTGCGATGTTGATAATCGCCCCCTTCCCCCGAGCCGCCATCGCCGAGCCGAACACCTGGCAAGGGAGAAGGACGCCCACAACGTTCAGATCGAAATTGGCTTGCCAGTCCTCGACACGGATGTCCTGGAACTTGCGTCCGGGACCGAGCGTGACACTGGGATCGTTGCCCCCAGCAGCATTGAGAAGAATCGTGGGCGCGCCGGCCGTTTCCTCGATCCTCTTCAACGCGGCTTCGAGGCTCTCTCGGTGTTGAGCATCGGCGCAGATAAACTGGCCCTTGCCGCCTTGGGCATTGATGCGACTGGCGCGAGCTTCGCCGCGATCGGCATTTCTGCCCATGACGCAGACGTGAGCGCCCGCATCCGCCAAACCTTCTGCCATGGCGCCGCCCAGAACGCCGGTTCCGCCTATGACGACGGCGATTTCGCCGGTGAGATCGAAGAGTTTCATAGCTGCACGGGTAGTGTGACGGAAGCGGCGCGGAGGCGGAAGGTAAAAAGCGCTCTCGTTATTCTACTATGGTTATACTATATTTCGGCTATGGTTTAACTATGATGTCTTAGTAAAATAATACTTTAATATTAGTTTATCTTTAGCAAAAGATGGTCATCAGTGCGGATCCAGCGCGGCCAGATCAGAATGCCGCCCCGAAACCGTAAGAGAGAAAGAAGCCGGCACGGATGCCGACGCTCCGAAGGCCCGAACGCGACCGGCCCAAACGCACATGCTAAAACCGCCGCTATTTCCCGGACCCCATGCCCGCTTTGAAAGAAACCGGGATCTGGCGGTGGACCGCCGAGATGATCTTTTCTTCCAACCCGGGAGCGAACCGTTGCGGCAAGTCGTAGTAAACCATGGCGTCGCCGCCTTCATAGCCCCCTTCTTTCAACACGCGTTCGCTGGGGATATAGCAGCGCCCGTCGTTGGAGTACCCGTTGACCCAAAGGCGGGCGTGGTCGAACTCACGTTTCAGCCGCAGGGCGTAATCCACCACGGTCTCGCCGGGCAGAAAAACCATCGCCAAACCGTCACCGAATACCCAAGTTTGCACCGGGTAATTCAGTTTCGTTGGCAACGACTCTCCACGGTCCAACCGGGCCAAATTCACCCTCGCATGGAACCCGATGGCATCGGCGCGTTTGGCCCGCGTTTCCCATTCTTCACGAGAGCGGGGAGTATCCAGGGGCAAATCCACGCGCGCGAACCGGATCGAGGGGACGGCCGTGATCGGCGGCAGGGAGCCTTTCGAAAGGCGGACCACTTCATCCGCGAGGGTGCGCCCTTGCTGTTCACACACAGCGACCTTGTCACCCGTCACGCCGGAGTTGGGATTCGAATCCGCGCCGCAACCGACCGAAGCCAAAGCGATCGCGCCGGGGAATTGTTGCTCGAGGGCATCTTGAGCGAACCCGGCCCAGTCGCCGCTGATCTTATTGTTCGACAGCGTGACGCAATGGCAGGCATAGCTGAAATAGACGGCGCGCACTTTGCCGTCCGGGTCGCGGATGAAGAGCGCCGGCAAATCGTGATCGACTGGCCCGCCTTTCGTCCGGCGGTTCATGGCGAGCTGGCCCTTTCCCGTTCCCCAGGAGAGGCGCGCCGGCCGGATGTCCTTGGCGGCGGCCAACGCCACTTCTTCAAGTTCGTCGACGAACTCGCGGGTGTAGCGGTCGATATTGGCCTGATGCTGGACGGGGATGGGTACGCTAAAAAGCGTTGGCGCCACGCTCTTGAGCATCGGAGCGGTATGCGTGTGAGTGGCTGTGATCGTCAGGCGCTCGGGGCGAAGGCCGATCTTCGCCGCAAGCCGTTGCGCCACTTCCGATCGGACGTCATCCGGCACGCAGAGATTGTCTGCGGTGATCAGCACAGCAGGGCCTTCTGTTGGATCGGCAAAAACCAGGGCTTTGGCCCAAATCCGCTGCGTGACGCCTTCGGATTCCGCCCGGCGAAAACCGAACCCGCTCAAACGGACAGGGTACTCCGGGGTGATATCGACCCGGGCCACCCCCACGGGAAGCAGAGCGGAGGGTCCAGTGGACAGCGTGACCGGCGTCGCGGGCGCCGAGAGGTTCCCCGACCCGTCTCGCGCTTTGACGAAATAAGTGTGTTCGCGGCCGGGTTCTGGATCGGCATCTGTGAAGTAACGAAGCGGCGTTTCCCGAACCAACTTGCCATCGCGATAGACCTCGTATCGGGTGACGCCGACGTTGTCTTCCGGTTCCTCCCAGTCCAACCGGATCTTCCCGGCGCCGTGCGCCTGGCCGCGAAAGTTCGACGGCGAGGCGGGAGGCGTCGCGTCCGCCTGGGCCGAACGGAGAGTGGCGTCAGGCAGGAACGGGGTATCGAACCGGTTAATGTCAAAAATGTACGGCCACCATGAATTGAGCGCCTTTCCGAGCACCGCCCCGGTCGAGGGATCGCGCACCTCATGGGTTCCGGGATTCTTGGGCAGATGCTCGTACCACCAGGCGAACCAGTAATCGTTGTCTTCATAGGATTTCCCATCGCCCTGCCATGCGAGGGGGCTAAGGGTGCGGATATTGGTGCCAAGGTTGGGATACGTGCGCCAGGTCTCGGCGTAATTGGAAATCACCGGCACAACATTGAGATGAGAAAACGAAGCAGCGCCGCCATAGCTCCAGAACCCCACCGCCCCATCAACCGGGTCGGCCGCCTCTGAATAGGTGATCACCGGCGCGCCGGAAGCCTCAAGCGCCACACGAATCACGGGTCCGCGAAGCGAAACGAACAGCCGCACCACCGCACCTGGGTCGATGCGCATCGCGTGCTCGGCAAGCACGGTCCGGGCACCGTTCTTGAGCCGCACCAATTCCAAACGGTCGCGTTTCGGATCGATTTCCAGATAGTACCCGTTGACCTGGTCCGCGCCATCCGCATAACGCGAACAGCGGAGCAGCAACCCTGCGTGGGCCCCATCCGATTCGCTCTGCACAGCGATCCCGGCATCGATTTCGGCGTCGGTGACGATCACCGGCACTCGATATTTCCCCTGCTCATCTTCGAGGTCATGGCTGCCGGAAAGCATAGCGCTGGCATCGGCCTCACTGGAAACGGAGTAATTCCCGTTCTCCAAGCGCCACGAACCGCCGTAAGTCTGGAAATGCTCAACATGCCAAGGCGCGTCGAAGTTGATTCCGACAGCCGACCAGCCGTAGTTCACGCACGCGGTGGGCGGGAAATGCGACAACCCGGCTTGGGAACCGCCCGGCGCCGTAAGTTTGGTATCCCAATGCACCGCGTCGGAAACCGTGAAGAACTCCCAATCATTCAAGCGCCGCGTTACCCGGGCGCGGGCGGGATTATTGAGATTGAGAGTGGTCCAGCCGCTAACCTCGTGCTGCGCCGGCCAACCCGACGCGATGCGGCCGCCGAGAATGTTCTCCGCCATGTGCGCCGTGTTCTCGAGCATGAAGCCTACGCCCTGGTGCGAGGCCATGCCGAACCCATAGACTACGAACCGCCTCGAGCAGTCCACTTCGGGATACGCCTCGCCGTTGACCCAGTAGGAGTCTTTGCCTGCCATGGCGGTTTCCCAGAACCCGGTGCAGTCGGGCCCGAAAACCCAGACCGCGTCCACCTCCCCTGCTTCGACGCGCGGGACAATCCGGAATCTGGAATCGCGGCAAATGGCCACATAATCCGGCTTGCCCGAGCTGAACATGTCATACCCTTTCCGCTTGTGTTCGTCGTAGTTCTCTGGCGTGAACGTCACGTCGGGATCGGTCTCGGGCGGGAACTCGTCCAGCTCGAATCTTTCAGCAACAGCGAAATTCACTTGCCCGCCGCTGGCGCGCTTCAAGAAGGTGATATAATCACGACACAGGGCATCGATATCCCGGTAATGGTAGGCTTCCCGAACCGTGCGGAGCTGACCGTCAATGCGGACCTTGGGATTGTAATAGAGGACGATGGAATGGTAATTGGTCCGGACCTGCAACTCCTCGGCGACACAGGGCGCGCTGATCGCGAGAGCCAGCGCCACAAAACTAAGGGGCAGAAGTGCCGCGCACGCTCGGCTCTTTCTCGGCGCATGGGGCTGGGGTTGCACGTGAGTCACTCCGATTTTCAACGAAGGCTGATAGTGTTTCATGGAGTCGTACGACATCGTTTCAATTCTTTCAGTGGCGGGTTCCTGCGGCTCACGTGGCAAGAGACTGAACCTGACCGCTCGTGCCACCGTTTTGAAGCGATCGCCTTCCCGCGGGCGCAATGACGGTGTTAGGCAATCTCCGGAACCGCAAAACCAGGGCGATACTCGCGTCTCGCAAGGCGCGCGGCCGCGTCCGCAGACTCGCCCGTGAAGCGCTCTCCCGCCGGGTCCAGCGAGATCCAGGCGCCCAGAACCGCCGGTTGCGTCCCCAGGTCGACTCCGTTCTTCGCCAGGTACTCACGGCACCGTTCGAACGCGTCCGCCAACTCATTGTCCGCCCGCGCCTGTTCCGCGATGACCTCCGATGCCGCCGTCTTCCCGAGCCGATGCGAGATGTTGGCAAGATGACAGCAACCGGCCGAGACATGTCCCTGAACCGGATCAGCAGCGAGTTCGCCCGCTTTTCGGGTGCGCATGGCGGTGAAGAAGTTCTTCCAATGCGCGATTTCGAGGTCCGTGCCGCGTTCCGGATTTTCGATGTCTTTGATCTTTTTACCGTCGTAATCGAACAAAGCGGCACGGGACGAGTCGCCCGCGAAATAGCCATGTTCGCAGTCGATCAAGAGTCCGCCGCTGGCCCCGCGAAATCGGCCGATGGCATCTGCGCTCCTGGTGGTGCGATGGTTCCGAACCTCGCAAAGAATCGGCGCCGGCGCATAATCGAAGAAGCCGATCTGGGTATTCGGAGTTTCCGCGGCATCGTCCGTCCCAAACCGTCCACCGATGCTCAACGCGCGGCGCGGGAGCTTGTTTTGACCCAACGCCCAGCGGCACAGATCGATCATGTGGACCCCGTTGTTCCCCATTTCGCCATTGCCAGTGTTCCAAAACCAGTGCCATTCGTAGTGCAGTTCAGGGCGCATCAGCGGAAGTTGCGCCGCGGGACCGCACCAAAGGTCGTGATTGGCGGTAGCTGGCGGCTGCTTGGGTTCATTCACCCTTTTGAGGCCCTCGCGCGGCCGGTAAACAATGGCGTGGGCATACCGGAATGCGCCCAATTCGCCTGACCGAAGCTCGTCAAAAGCCCGGCGAAGCAGTGCGCTCGACCGGTTCTGTGTTCCGACTTGCACCACGCGGCGGTACTTGGCCGCTGCGGCCACCATCTGCCGCCCTTCCCAAAGGTTCTGCGAAAACGGCTTCTCAACGTAAGCGTCCTTGCCCGATTGGCAGGCCCAAACGGCGGCCAGCCCGTGCCAGTGGTTCGGCGTGGCCACCACCACCGCGTCGATCGAGGGGTCATCGAGCAGCCGTCGGATATCGTTGAAAACAGACACCGATTCGCCCCGATCCTTGAAGCGTTTGACCCCGTGCTCGAGGATGGCGCTGTCGACATCGCACAGCGCGGCGATCCTTACATCGGGAATGCGCCAAAGCTTGTCGATGAGCTGCCGACCGCGCCCGCCCACGCCGCCGGGCGTCTCGATGCCTCCAAGCCCAACGATACCGACTCGAATGGCGTCATTGGCGCTTGTTCGGGCGGTCTGGCCTTCGGCGGCGAACACCAGGCGGGGCATGCCGAGCGCCATTGCTGACGCGATGGATGCTTTCAGAAAGGCTCTGCGAGTCGTTGCGTTCATAGATCGTAGCGTCTTTATGACATCGGCAAAGCGAATGCGCAGCCCTAAACTTCGACAGACGTTGCATTACCTGCGGAAACTGGAGGCGTAATCTTGGCGTGTCGGATCAGTCGGAAAGTGGAGCCATCATAGTCCGGTTCAGGGTCAGCGCGCCGCGGCTGTTCTCGATGGCCTTGCCTCTGAACTCCTCAAGCTTGGTGAGCTCTTCCGGGGAAAGAAAGGCCGCTCCGCGCCTGGCCGTCCTCTGGTAGATGTCATCCAGCACCTTCAAGGCGAGATCCCCTTGCTGCTCCGAAGCAATATTGCGGAAGTTCAGGATCGGCAAAGCCTGGTAATCGTCGGGCAGTCCCGCGTTCGCCACCGTCTCGCGGAGACTTTCCTCGAGCGCCTGAGACAGTTGCTTCGCCTTTTCGACCTTGATTTCGTCCGTGCCTGTCAACTCTCGTTTGAACTGCTCGGCGGTCAGTGTTCCCAGCAACTGGCGGGTGTACTCCTTGTACTGGGCAAGCCCGTCCTCCCCCAGAAGTGCCCGGATCTCCCCGTCCAGCACCGCATCCTGGGCGGCAAAGACCTCGTTGATCTTGTCCACGCCGGGTTTGTCTTTGAGGAGGCTGGTCACCTGGTTGACGTTGTCCATGATGTGATCCGCCAGCAAGTTGTTCAATTGCTCGGTTTGCTCCGGGGTCAGCTTGGCCTTGGAAGCAAGACCGCTATAGATCATCCCCATGCCCGCTTTCTGCTGTTGGCGCATAAGTTTCACCGCTTCCGGATTCGCCGTGACCCTGCTCAGAGGGCTGCTCTCAGTGATCGCGGCGTTCTCGCGTCGCAGGCGACCAACCTCACCTCGGAGTTTATGGACCTCGGCCGGGTTCTTCCTGATGGCCTCCAGTTGCGCTGAAGCCGCGGCCAATTGGTTGCTCGTGCGGTCACGCTCACGCTCCAACGATTCGACCTGCTCCAGCAGAGCGGAATGTGCTTGCTGTTGGCGGTCACGGAGGCTTTGGTTTTCCTTGCGCAAATTGGAGGCTTGGAAGGCCTGATGCACCCCCACCGCGAGCACGCCGAGGGCAACGGCGACCGCGATTGTCTTCTGGATAGCTGTCATAGCAATGGTCCGGCTGTTGAAGTCACTCTAACCTGCTTGGATAGGGCCTATGGCGTTTTGACCGGTCTCTGCTGAGTTCGTTCCAGCACGCCAACCGCACGCTTTTGAGCCGCGTCTCCTCCGCCTCCGCGCAACGAACTGCTTTCAGAATCCGGCGGCGGGGGAGCCGTTTGGGCGTCCTCACCCAGCCAGGATAACATCACCGTTGCCAAAACTCGACAGGTTTTGCTGTCAGACCCATGGGCGCTCCAAAAACGGCGACGGGACGCCTCTCCGGCGTTCGGGGCCTCGGGTTTTTACGTGGGACAGAGGCGAAATGACCCCGTGAACCGGCTGCTGGCACGCAACCTGCAACAACCCTGACGGTAAGTCGGGAATTGGGGGCTGGCGCTTCCGAAGGCGGTGGGTCGGCTATGGACCTGCCCGAGCGTGACCCCGGCAAAGGCAAACAGGAAACAAGTCGTATGGACCCTAGGCTAACCAAAATCAACGTTCGGAAACTCGATCAGCAGTTGCGAATGCTGCGAACCAAGAACCTGCTCGCGATCGCTTTGGGCGACCGAAGAACCGTTGCCCGGCTCACCTGCGAGCTTGCCCGGCTTGAAGATGCCATCAGCCTGGCGGGCGCGGTGGATCTGACGCGCACCTGACGGCCGCGCAATGGCGCTCGCTCAGGCGGCGTCTGTCAGGTTAACCCAGCGGACACCGAGCTTCCTCGCTGCGTATCCAGCCTCCCTCAGGAACTCCCCGTACACTGCCACCCAGTGGGAGTCCCGAACTTCTCGAACCAGTTGTCTCCAATTGCCTTGAATCTTGACATCCTGCTGTGACCGGCATACGGCGTAGCCGGGGTTGTCCTGCACGGTCCCACGAAATCCCAGCCAACGGCCGGTGGTGTATTCCGGGTCAAGGAAGGTCAACGTCTGCTCCAAGGGCATTTCCACTTTGGGTGCCGCGCCGTAATCGGATTCGTAATGGGTCTGAATCCGGGCCGGTTCAATGCGGTGGCCGTCCATCCGCCGCGGCGAAGTGCAATGGGCGCACGTAACGATCCCCTGGTGCGGGAAGGTTGAATTGTGCAGGAACACCGGCTTCCCGGAGATGTACCGGAGGAGAATCCCCGCCGGGATAATGACGAAATCAGACTCACAAAAGGCCGGCCATCCTTCATCGTTCAGCAAGCTCAACGAAAGGCAAGCCGTGGTCTTTGACATGGGGATGATGGTGCCCATGCAATTCCTGACGGTGAACGCGGCGGCATCGTTCTCCTGCATCAACTCCCGGAACAGCCGGTAAAGAAGAAAGGCGTTCACAACGAAGGCGCGCTCGGTTTCCAGGACGGTGCCTGGCAGGGCCAGGTATCGATCCGTCCAGGCGCTCGCCAAAGACATGAGTTCAGAATCGGCCAGAGCCCGGGCAAGCCGCTTGCCAAACTCCTCGTAACTGACCTCGGCAATCCGAATTCCAAACGCCTCGCACGCCCGTTCTGGAGCATCCGCGCTGTATTTGCCCCAGACGCCTCCCAAGGCCACGATCCGCGTCTGCTTGAGCTTGACCACGGCACTCAGGGCGCGCAGTCGCCAGGCCACTTCGGCGTAATCGTCAACCACCACGTCGTCTACATGAACGGACGAACCGTGAGCCAAGGTTTGAGCCGAGTCGGGCGCGACGGTGTCCAAATACCTGACACTCAGGGCTTCATACCAGTAGTAGACCGGACCGGACCGATGCCGCACAAACACCAGGGTGTCCGGGGTAATGCCAAGGCAGGCCCTGAGCAAATCGCCGTTTCCCGTGCAGGCGTAGACCAGCGTGACGTCATGGCCAAGCTCGCGCAGTTGCTGCGCAGCTTCAGGGCGGTTGACCTTGATCAGCGGCTGGATTTCCAAAGGAAAGTCGACGCGGGCCGCGAACTGCCGAAGCTCCTGTTCGATCCGCGCGGCTTCCTCTGCCAGTGCCGCTTCCGTCTGGACACCACCCCAGGATTTCCAGGAACTCTCGGTTCGAGGAGTAGGAAGGGAGTACATGAGGACGGGACGAACCCGCAATTGGCGCGCGGGGTTCACGAGAGGTTTGGCCGGGTCCCATGCGGCAATGGCCTCTTGACCGAAAAGCCTGGGATTGAACCGCAAACAACTACCCGCCGCTCCCGCCGCCGCCAGATGCAAAAACTTGCGTCGGGTCAAATGGAAGAGGCGTTCATCACGCGCGGGGTTCGGAAGAGCGAAGGGTGCAGATGTCATCATGGCTCATTCGGGATTGGAGGTTGGCTTAGACAGGCTCGACGGACTGGTTCCTCTGAGAACGCAAAGCAGCGCTAAACAAGCGGTGGCTCAGCGCCGCTTCCGGCAGGGTCACGCAACCCGCGAATCGCCTGATCGGGCGCCCATGGACGAGTTCCTGGAGGAAAGCGGCCCACATCTGCAGGATCGCATCCGGGAAACCGAATTCGAAGATGGAGCCTGTGATAGTCTTGAACGCGGTTTCATAGCCCGTCTCGACCTCGCCCCAGACCTGTTCGCCCCCGCTGTATTCGAGCCAATCCAACCGCTTCGGGTTGCCCGTGGAGAACCTGGTCGAGACCTTGGTCCCGAGGATTTCGATGGACCAGGTGTTTCTTTGCCCCGGCGCAATCCGGTGCATCCTCAAGGTCATCGGAAACAGTTCGTTGGATTCGGGCTCCGACGTCTCACAGAGAAGTGTGGCGTTGTCCCACGTGCGGCACGGGACCATGCCACCCTTGCCGTCGGGACGTTCTTTGACGATGTCCGAGAGGACGGCACGCACGTTTCGGGGCACCCAACCGGCGCGGAAAGGCAGGGCGCACACGTGCATGCCCAAATCGCCCATGACGCCGTACTCCCCGTTGAACTCCACCATCCGTTTCCAGTTAATCGGCTTCTTGGGGTCGAGATCGCTGGAGTGTAAAAAGGCCGCGTTCACTTCGATAATCCGGCCGAAAACCCGGTGTTCGATCGCGTCCGCGATACGCTGGACAGGGGGATAGAAGGTCCATTGCGATGCACATCGCGCCGTGACGGAGGGCTGCCGGGCGAGTGCTTCAACAATCGCCTGGTTGGCCGGGAGATCGATACCCGCAGGCTTTTCAAGCATGACATGTTTGCCCGCCTGGATGGCCTGGCACGCCACCTCCTGATGCAGATGGTGCGGCACCGCGATGTAAACGACATCCACGGACGGATTGGCCAGGAGTTCCCGGTAATCGGACGTGAACTGTTGAACCGCCGGAAAGTGAGCGCGAAACCACTCGAAAGGCGCCGAACTCTGATCGCACACCGCGACAATCTCCGGACGGGCCGCAGCGTTCAGCAAATGGCACCAGCGCGCGGTCGCGCTTGCGAATTCGCGGCCCATAAGGCCGCCGCCGATCAGGCCAAATCGGATGGTGTTCATGGTGTTGTGGTCCCGAGGCGCTGCCTTTTATAGTCAAGAATGCCGGCGATCAGACGCGCCGCGTTATCGTGGAAAAGAGCTTCGATTTCCGAACGCGCCGAGATCCCCAGGTCTGTGCAGGCCTGCTTTAGTCCCTTCACATCTTCATACATGAAGAGGGTGTAAGTGGCTTCAATCTCGGGCGCCTCACGATCGCGATTGAAGTGGAACGGGTGACTGGTGCGATTGATGTAGGTGCGATCTCGATACTGGCGCCGGCCGCGCATGTAGAAGATTGGGTTGTCCGAGCCGTAACAAAGGCGCCGAACTCCGAGGTGCTCCAAGGCAACCCGGTGCGACGCCGGGTTGACCACGGCTGAGGTGTCGAAGAAAAGGCCGGGGTCTTCTGCCAATTGCGGCAGCGCCTCCAGCGCGTGCGCTTCCGTGTAGCAACGGCCGAGATGCGCGATCACCAGTACGATGTGGGGGTAGCGCCGCCGGATCTCGCGCACTTCACGGAGGTTATCGGGATGACCCAACCGCGCGGCTTTCGGCACGTGCAGGGTGACCCAACCGCGCCGGTCGTTGACCACCTCGAGGATTGGATGCGGAAGGCAGTCGAAGATGCTCGCTTCGAGATGAGCATCCCGCGTCTCACGGTTGGCGCTGATCAAGGAGTAGTACGGTTTGACCCCGATGACCCCAGGCGCGTCCAGGAGCGCGGCGACTTTGTCCTGGCGCCATTGCGGCCGAATGACCGCGAGACTATGCCAGCCCCGCAGAGGGCACTCCCGCTGCAGGTAGGCATTGCCCGCGTCGATATCAAAATCCAAGTCAGGGACGCCGAACGCCAGGCAACGGAACGTGCGGCCGGGGAAAACGGTTTGGTAACAATGCGCTGCGGTGGGGGCGTCGATCGGCTCGAAGACCTCGTTCACCCAGTACTGGCGGCGCATGGCCTCGGTCATGGGCGCAATGCGATGCCCGGGATCGGCGACATGCGTGTGCGCGTCCAGGATCCGCTGGGGCAGCCAGCCTTCCAGGTGCTCTTCCCAAAACGCCCGGTCGGTCTCGGTATATTGCCAGTGAAAATGGAGGGGAATGGGTTTCATAATGCAGCGGTGTTCCTCGATGGCAGAGATCGCGCATACCGTTCGAACGCCTCGCGATAAAAGGCGGACTCGGCACCGGGGTGAACTCGGCGGGCAGGCGGGGCCATTTCATTCGCGAGCGCAGCCAGGGGCGCTTTCGGCTCAAGCATCTTTCGAGCGAGAATGGCCGCGCCCCGGACACTGGCTTCACCTGTTCCGCAGGCGGCCAGCGGCAGCCCCGTAACATCGGCCACCATCTGCGCCGTTACACGGCTGGACGCCGCGGCTCCTCCGATGACGAGCGTTTGAATGGCCCACTTGCCCGCGCGCAGGAAAACAAGGTGCCGGTTCAGTTCGTAAACGAGCCCTTCCAGCACCGCGCGCAGCAGGTCGGCGGGGCGATGCGAAAGCTGAAGCCCGGACAGGAGGCCCCGGGTTTGCGGTGCGCATCCCGTGGGCGCCCCCGACGCGAGGAACGGCCAGCAGGTCACCCCACGACTCCCGGGTTCGGTCGATTCGAGAAGCGCCTCAATCGCCGCTGCGCTCGCCTGGTCCAAGCCCATGAGCTTGAGCGACCAGGCAAAAGCCGAGCCTCCGTTGACCAGCGATAGGATCTGGCCCCAGACCCCCTCCACAACGTGACCGCAAACAAAGGCTTCGTCTGTGACAGGCGCGGCGCGCTGATCATGGACCGCCAGGAGCACCCAGGCGGTTCCCGTGCCAACCATCACAGTCCCGGCGCTCACCGCCCCGCAACCGAGCGCGGAAGCGTACTGGTCGTGAACCGCTCCGGAGACGGGAATCCCCGGACGCAGGCCCGTTTCTTGAGCGATCTTTGGTCGGAGTTCACCGGCAGGTTCCGACGCTTCGATTAAAGCCGGCAGTTGATCCGGTCCAAGCTTGAGGTGTTTCAGCAAGTCGGGATCATAGGTGCGAAGCTCCGGGTTGTAGAGCATGGTCAGGCTGCAGGATGTGCCATCATGTGCTGCCTGTCCGCAAAGGCGCGAAACAACCAGGTCACCGACAAAGTGGACCCGGTTTGGTCTCTCCAACATGCCAGGACGCTCGCGGTGCAACCTCAGGACTTGACCGATCCCCAACCCGGCCCGTCCACGTCCGAGGCGCTGGGCAAACCACTCACGCCCCCGTTCGGCCAGGAAGGCCTCGTCGAACGGCCGGCCGCGTTCGTCCAGCCAACTGATCACTCGTCCCACGGGATGCTGTTGGCTGTCGGTCACCTGGAGGGCTCCGCCTTGACTCGAGACGCCGATGGCCTCGATGGCGGGCGCGCCGACTTCGCGGGCCACTTGCCTGATCACGGTGAGGACGGCGCGCTCGATCTCGCCGATCTCTTGTTCCACACCGCCATTCCCGGTGCAATGCAACCGGACGGGAGAGGAAGCTTCGGCCAAGGGCCGGCCCGCGCAGTCCGTGACCAACGCCTTCACATTGGTGGTGCCCAGATCCAGACCCAGGAGCATACGTCAGATCTCGATGTAATCCGCCGCGATCAGCTTCGCGGCCATTTGGCACTTGCGTCGGGCATCGCCAAAGCAAACCGCGTTGTGGTGCGGTCCTCCCGCGTTGGCATAATCGGTCAGAAATCGTTCCACGCCGGACAGCGGCCGGAGTTTAAAGTGCGGGACGCAGAAGCCCGGCAAGGGTCCGTAATCCTCGATATTGGCAACCGCGGTGATGATCCGCCATTTCCCGACCGGCCCGGCCGCAAGGGCAGCGAAGGTCGCCGGTCCCGGTTCGAGGCTGGTCACGAGCGCCAATTGGCGGTCTCGCGTGCGAGTAATGGGCGCGGGCCGGGCTAGCAGTGGCACCTTTCGGTCCGCGCGAGCCATTCCAACGTTCGCCTCACCCATGTGACTCATAAACAAGGCGTCGCCAGCAAAGTCGATCGTAAAGATTTCCGAGAACGTGGCCGGAGGGTTCAGCCAATTGAAGAACGCGGTCGCGGCGGCGCCAACCAGGTCGCCTTCGCCCCCGAAACCGATCCCTTCCGCCATCAACCGGCTCGCCGCGACGAAAGGGAGCGTCGAGGTTCGTTCATCGTCGCCAAACGCCATGAACTGGTAGGTCAGAGCGTCCAACCGGTGATCCGTGACCATGCCGCGCATGGCCAGTTCCGCCCGGGCAGTCGCCTCAAGATCAGTCAGGGTTACCTCCTTCGCGACTTCGAAGCAGCGCACATACTCGTGGATCAAGGCCGCCAACTCGGCACCTGACGCCGCAGCGGAACGTCGCACATATTCTTCGACCGTCAGATTGATCCATGAGCAGCCCAAAGTCGTGACGAGCTGTGTGGTATCCACCGCGAAATCGCCCATCCCAGGGAAAGGATATCCAAGCAGTCCAATCCGGGCGGAACGCAGGCGTCGCACGGCGGCTGCGGCCGCGAAGAAGTCCCGCAATTCCTCCTGTCCTTGCGCAGCGCAAACATGGCTCGTGATGAAGTAGAAGGGAACACCTGCGCGGGTCAAGACGTTCGCCAGGTCTTGGGTGCCGTGAACTCCGTGGTTCTCCACCATGCCGTCCATCGTGAAGGATTCGTCCACAGCCAGCAGTTCCTGGGTGTTCCAGATGATAATTGGCAACCGCGTTCGCTGGAGCGCGGGCAGAGCCAATTGACTCGGTGAATAGGTCAGCAAAATCACCAGCAAGGCATCCACGCCGTCGGCTTCGAATCTCTGAACGATCGTCTCGATGTCCTCCCGACGGTACACTGCCCGGCTAAAGCAAACGTCCGCGTGAAGACTCAACGCAGGCATCACCGCAGTCCGCAGCCAGGATTCTCGTGACGCGCGCAACTGTGGGAGTAGCGACTCGTAAAACTCCAGCGTGAGGGCAAGGAGCCCGATTCTTGGTCGCAGCGTACCGGTCATGTGAGAGAGAGTCCGACCGCCTCACCAGGGGCGGTCCAGCTTGTCGCTGTCGCGATTTCCAGCGCTCGGATATTCATTTTCGCCTGTTCTCCAGCGCGTTTCGCATTCGCTCGAGAAGGAAATCGACCACGGCGCTGTCGGCGAGGAGTCCCAGCTTCGTCAAGACCGTGCGATGGCCTTCGTGATAGGCGTGGACGCGCGTCCAGAGTCCATCGTCAAGCAGCCGCTTCTGGAAACGCCTAGCGTCCTCTACCTGGCGAAACTTTAAGCCTGCCAAATGCCCTCGACCGTGCGCCGCCTCCACGCGCTTCGGAAAGGCAGTTGCCAATTCCTTGAAACCCTGCTCAATTTGACGCGCCGCCGCCCGGATTTGCGCCGCCCGTTCGCTGATCAATACCATTGAGGCCAGCGCGACGAAAGCGGGCATGGCGGCTGACCCGTTGGTGCTGATCGCGTCGTACTGCTCGAGCAGATCGTGCCGGTGATTGAAGAGCAACCCTGAGAGGGGATGATACCCGGCCGTCAGCCCTTTCCCCAAGACAACCAAGTCTGGCCGAAGCCCTAACGCGCGGTATTGAAACAGTTCCGGTTGCCAGAAGCCCGTCTGGATCTCGTCGATACACACAAGCGCACCCACCTCGTGGCACAGTTGCTCCGCCAAGAGCAGGTAGTCCGCGTCGACGGCTATCGCCTCCCGGTTCATCAAGACCGGCTCTGCCCAAAAACCCGCCACACGCGAACCGTGTTTGCGAAATACCTTCTCGAGCGCCTCGGGACGGTTCGGTTCCACCGTCACGACTTCAAAGCAAGGCGCCATGCCAGGCCACATCCCCCGCATGAATTGGGGCATCATGTCGGTCCCATGATAATTGCCGGCCAGCGCAAGGAGGATCGGGACGCCTTTGCTCTTGCGCGTCCGCTCGAAGACGCGAAGCTGGATTTTCAGAGCCGCCGCGCAGGCCACAGAACCCGTGCAAATGCCAAGCAGGATTGAATCGAGCCTGTCCTCCTTTCGAGAATCGCCGCCGGCCTGGGTAAGGCGATGTCCCAACCATTTCAGCGGCGCCTGCGGGATGTTGGAATGGTTATCCCAAACGACGCCGTCGTGCGACGCCGTCGCGATCGCTTCACAGAGCTCGGGCGCGTTATATCCCCAAAGCATTTGGTAATGCCCCGAGGTGCAGTCCAGGACGAGCTTCTTCTGTTCGGTGATATAAAACAGTCCCCGCCCGGCAAGCAGATCGTCGCTCGGCCCCGTTTGGTTTCCGCCATAGGAATCTTGGAGGGCCGACTTGTCAATGGGCCGAAACGCGGGGATGGTGCGGATCGGTTTTCCGACCTGGGCGAGGAGTTCCCGAGTGTTATGGGCGTCCAGAAACGCGACGCCCGCCCGCATCGCGGCGGCGACTTTCGTTCCCGCCGGACCAAGGATCTTCTCCAGAGACAGACTGGCTTTCATGCTCGATGGCTAGGGTGCGGTCATCATCCGCGTCCGGAACCTGGGCCCCAGAATTGGAACCACATCATGAACGCGTAGAGCGCGGCCATGATGATGATAAAGATGCTCCACCATAGAAAGAGATTTCGTGCCCCGCGATTTCGTTCGCGTTCCGACGGAGGCAGCTTGGCTATTTGCCAGGACCAGATGATGCCCTTGATCTTCTCGGGATCGGGTGAAGGCGTGATCCAGGATAGCACAACCAACGCAACCATCGACGTCGCCCAAACGAGGAAGGTGCGGTTGAGCCAATTGTCGAAAGGCATCAGCCAGGACACATGCTTGAACAGATAGTATTCGACGAAAGCGGTGTAGGGGAACGCGAAGAAGAGCACCAGCGTGGCCGCCATGGCGGTCGTTCCTTTCCACAGAACGCCGAGGATGAAAACCGCGGCGATCGGCGCCGCCACCCAGGCCCCCACATTCTGGATCAGGACGAACACGCCGAGCTGCCGGTAGCTGAACCAAATGGCCAGGAGCGTGGCGATCAAAAGGATCACAAACGCGCTTAGCCGCCCCACGAGAACCATGTGCCGTTCCGATTTTCCCTCCCCGAGAAACGGTTTGTAGAGGTCCATGGTGAACACCGTGCTGCACGAATTGAGCACGGAACTGATATGCGAGAGCATTCCGCTCGCCAGGCCCGCCATCACAACGCCGCTCAGCCCCAGCGGCACGAGTTCTCGCACCAGGGTTGGAAAGGCCTGGTCTTTGTCTGCCAGGTTCGGGTAGAGCTTGAACGCCACGATTCCAGGGATCACCACCAGCAGCGGCAGAAGGATCTTCATGAACCCGGCGAAGACCACGCCCATCCGCGCGTCCCATTCGCTCCGCCCGCCCAGGCAGCGCTGAACGATAAACTGGTTCGTGCAATTGTACCAGATGCCGATCGAGAGGAACAAACTCCACACGCCAAACCACGGATATTCCTTGTGCGTGATGGGATAGATAATCTTGAACTTGTCGGGTTCGGCCAGCATGAGGTCGTGCAGACCGCCAACCCGGTGCAATCCCACCACCGTCACCACCAGCCCCCCCAGCATCATGACGACGAACTGCAGGAAATCTGTCCAGGCCACCGACTTTAAACCGCCGTAAATGGTGTAACTGCCCGCCAGAAGCGCCAATCCAATAATTGTCGCGGTCTCGCTCCATCCGAACATCCCCTTCATGGCCTTCCCCCCGGCCAGCATCACCACCGACATCTGCGCCACAATCCAGAGCACCAGCGAGCAAACGGCGAACAAATACCGGCAGGTCGCGTTGTAACGCCGTTCAAGAAACTCCGGCATCGTGTAGAGACCCCCGCGGATGTAATAAGGCAGAAAGATCCAGATCAGTGCGGAGAAGGTGAACCAGTTGCCCCACTCCCATTGCGCCACGACGAACCCGACGGCATAAGCCACCCCCACCATGCCGATAAAGTGCTCGGTGCTGATGTTGGCTGCGATGATCGATCCGCCGATCGTGTACCAGGGCAAGCCTTCGCCCGCCAGAAAGTAGTCCTTGGTGCCGGTCGTCCTCCGCCGGGCGACCCAGATCCCCAGCGCAATGTTAAACGCCAGGTAGAGCGCAAACAGCACGAAATCGATGCGGTACGTCATGGGCGTGCACCACGAGCCAAGTTAAGCAACCGGCCGGATCATCCCATCCTTGCCTCTCCAACGCAATAATGCTCTTTTCCTACTGTCGGCCGCACCTCCGCGACCACTTGCTAACCAGCTATCCGTGACCGCGCCTCACACACCCCAGCCGTCTCGGAGCTCGGATTCGGAACTCGGATCTCTTTCGCCCCATCGGTTTTCCGGATTTCGGATTTCAAATTCAGCGTTCTGCCCATGAACCTCAAAATGGTTGGCTTGATTACCAACTATTTGCGCAACGCGAGGTTCAAGGGCGCAGTGCGCGCAATCCTGTTCCGGGGTGATCTCATGTTGAACCGGCGTTGGTTTTTGGAACGGAACTTGGCCCACCTGTCCCTTTTCGATCAAACGAGCACCCGGATGGCCCAAAGTGACCTGCGTGTTCCCTCCATGATCAGCTCAAAGGCCCAGTTCCAACTGCGCTCCCTCCGGCCGGCGAAAGGCGCTCGTCGAGAGCCCAGGCCCCTCTTCGGGAAATCCCGCTTTGCGGCAGGCCACGTGGAACATCTGCGTGATCTGATCGGCGAAAATCCCCTCCCCCACCATGCGCTTTCCGAAACGCGGATCGTTCAATTTGCCCCCGCGGATCGCGCGAATCCGGTTCAGAATCTTCTCTCTCTTGCCGGGTTCATGGGTATCCAGCCATTGCTGAAAAATAGGTGCCACCATGAGAGGAAGCCGGAGAACCTCCATCCCGGCCCAATCGGCTCCGGCCTCTCTTGCCGCGGCCAGGACCGACGGTATCCCGTGATCGTTCAGCGCAGGAATGATCGGCGCAACCATAACCCCCACAGGAACTCCCGCCTGCGCCAAGGCTTTCACGGCGCCAAGGCGCTGCCGTGGCAGCGACGCCCTCGGTTCCAACCGGCGCGCCAGCTCTGGATCGAGCGAGTGAATCGACAGATTGACGCGCACGGCGTCGTGCGCCGCCAATTCGCGCAGGAGATCCATGTCCCGGGTCACCAACGCGTTCTTCGTCACGATGCCAACGGGATTTCGAAATTCGGCCAGAACGGCCAGGCATCGGCGCGTCAGCTGCAGCCGGCGTTCGATCGGCTGGTAACAATCCGTCACGCCGCTCAAGGCGAGAGTTTGGGGCTGCCACCGAGGTGAAGAGAGCTCTTTTCGCAACAGTTCCGGAGCGTTCTCCTTCACCATGACTTTCGTTTCAAAATCCAGGCCCGCGGAAAAGCCGAGGTACTCATGGGTCGGCCGCGCATAGCAGTATGAGCAGCCATGCTCGCAGCCACGGTAAGGATTGATCGCGGCCCGAAAGGGAATATCCGGACTGTCATTGAAGGTAATGATGCTCTGAGAGGCGTCCCGGTAAAAGCGCGTTCGCGGCCCAGGCCCTTCCTCCACGGGGAAATCGTCCAGCGGCTCCAGAACCAACTCCTCGAACCGGTTCGGCGGATTGCTCGACGCGCCCCGTCCCCTGATCGCGCCACTACTCATGCGCCTAGTCTCGTCCGGTTCCGAGCCCGCGCAAGCGGAATCGATAGGCTCCTCACGACGGCTTGGCGGGAGGTTGCTCCAGGGGAGACGGTAACCGGCTCAGCGAACCACCGCAGGCCCGGCCGGTTACTCGGCTTGGGGCGCCCTTGAAACATGGAACTCACGTTGCGTTGCCTCATCCTCATTGCCTCGGGGTGCAACTCACGGTATCCGGGGTGTTCGAGGGCATGAATTGGGGAGGTCTG
>CAZODO010000056.1:0-39254 GCA_964578605.1 uncultured Verrucomicrobiota bacterium
ACTGGGCCGTGCATCCCACCGCCTCCCATCCGGTGGCTTTATAGGCCGTGCCCTGACAATCATTTACCGGGTCCTGGGATATAGCGGCTGGCTGAAAGACTTCTGCGCAACCTGGGAACGGCTGCGGCGACTTGAGACAAGCTGAGCTATTCGCAATTTGGCCGACTGGAATTTCCTTAATAGCGAAAAACGGAGGACGTGTGTTCATAGGAGCACGAAAACTGGGTGTATATACCCGATACAGTCATACTTGAGCGAAAAGCAGCGGTTTGGAGGTCTGCAAGCCTAGCGACACTGGCCGCGCGACAAGATTTTGCTCTAAAAGTCCGTTTCTGTTGCTCTTAGCGTTCGAACACGCTTGTTTTAGGACTAGCAGCGGCGCGAGGAACAAGACCAGCATTCCGAAAGCCAGCAGGTTGCCTTTACGGAAGTCGAAGTCGGCGGCAATCCGCCCCCACGTCGCCCGAAACACCCATCGTCCAAAGCCGACCTCGGAAGCCATCATCAGCACGAGCTCCAACAGGCCGACACCAAGTTGCTGGCCAGTTGTGACCGGCCCTGCCTAGGCTGAAAATGAGTAGCATCTCCACCGTCCAGCGCCCCACGCCTTTTATCGTGGTCAGCCGCTCAATGATTTCGTCATCCGACATGCGCGTAATCTGGCCGGTGCCTGACACGACCCCCTCCAGAGCCATTCGGGCGATTTCCTTCACGTACCCGGCCCTGGCCCGCGAGAAGCCGATGCTTGTCAACTTGGCGGTGTCTACATCGTGAACCTCCTGCGCTGTCGGAAACCGACCCTGTGGGAAGAGAACGATGAACCGGGCCAGAAGAGTGTTGGCAGCCTTGCCGTTCAGTTGCTGGTGAGCCACGGCCTGCACCAGCGCTTGAAACGGCGAGCGAGCATGGTCCGGCACCAACGTACACGGGCCAACCTTGGCGATTATTTCGCCGAGGATGGGGTCAGCCTGAGTCAGGTGCCTGAGCGCGGCGTCGTTCATGTCCGGGGTGTTGTATACGAATGCCGGAGCCTTCGCCAGACCGCGCAACAACCTCAGCGTCTCGCTGATGACTGCCGGGCAGAAGCACTGCTATTTCCCTGTCATATCCTTTCCCAAGTACTTCTTTTCGGCGGAGTCCACGCGGATGATGTCGCCGTTGGCAATGAACAGCGGAACCATGATTTGGAGGCCGGTTTCGAGCCTCGATTCCTTCCACGACGAGTTCAGGTCGGAACGGGAGGACGGAGCGGTGTCCACCACCCTGAGCGATATTTGTGGAGGCAATACGATGTCCAGCAGCCTGCCATCCAGCCGCAACGCTTTGTATTCCTCGTTCTCTTTGAGAAACCAGCGGCGCTCGCCGATTTGCTCGTCGCTGAACTCGAACTCGTCGAACGTCTCAATATCAATGAAAACGTGCGTGCTCGCGTGCGCGTAGCTGTAGGTGGCGCGGCGGGTCTCCAGCGGAGCCACCGGCACGCGCTCGTTGTCGGCGAAAACGCGGTCAATCACGCGGCCTGTCAATAGGTGGCGGAGGCGGGTGTGAAGCTTGTGTCGGGTCTGGGCGGTCCCGCTGGTGTGCATATCCTCGATGACATGAGGGGAGCCATCCAGCATCACAACCATCTGGCGTTTGAACTCGGATGGCAGAATCGTTTGCATCGCGCCTACTGTAGACAACCAGCGAGAGACAACCAAGCTGCTTAGCGCCGCCTCGGTACTTTGTGCTGCTTGGCAAATTCACCAGCTTCGCCCCGTCTTAGGAACTCGGCCTGAGCCTCCCCGGTGCTGTAAACGCTGGCCGTGTCCGGTGGACGGCTCCGGCGATGAAGGAGGGCGGGATTGGCCTTAGCAGGGTACAACTTTGGCCCGACGACGCGATGGGTATCGCCGAGATGGTCAACTGCGCTGCGGGAAGTCGCGGGCTGGAAGGTCCGGCGGCTTTTGCGCGTGCATCATCGTCCAAGCTCGACCGGAACCCGCCGTTCCTTGGCACTTTCGCCAATGTGAAGCGTCTTTCCCACTACCGGCAGCCTGACGCATTTTGCACCAGCATCGTAGCTCTTGAACAGAGCAACTGCCCATAAGCTGACCACGGCAAGGAACAGCACGGCAGCGACGGCACGGGCGGATGGAATGGCGTACGTAGCTTCGGCTTCTTTCCTCCCGGTGAACATGGCTCCGATAATGTTTTCCCGGAAGCGGACGGTGTGGACAATCACGCCAAGCACATGGATGCCGACCACGGCCAACAGAAGATTGGCCATGACCTCGTGCGGTTCCTTCACTGCCCGGTTGCCGGTGCCGAGCAGGAGGCCGGTTATGCCAATCCCAGCCAGCAGGAATAGCATGGCGAAGATGGTGTAAGCCGAACCCGGATTGTGGCCGATGTGGCGCACGCCAGTGAGGGTGAGCACTCCCTTCAGGTATGCCAACACGGCTTTGGGGCTGAACAAGAAGCTCGCAAAGCGGGCGTGGCGTGTCCCGATAAAACCCCAGAGCACGCGCAGGGCAACCATGAGCGCGAGAACGAGACCAAACAGTGCGTGGTACGGGAAAAGGCTGCCCCGGTGGTCCGTGAGGAAAGCCAGCACGGCAGCAGCAGCGAAACTGCCTGTGAGCAGCCAATGGAAGATTCTGGTCGGCGAGTCCCAGATGAGAACCTGTGTTTTAGCATTCATATTCGGCAGCAGTCTCGGTCAAGCTTGCTGGACTATTATCAAAATCGAGGACGCTCGTCAGCCCGGACGGCATTCGGAAGCCGCTTCGCGGAGCTTGCCAACCCGTTTCAGGGCGGCGACGTAGCCTCAATCTGATACAGCTTCGGCCCAATGACCCGGTGGGCATATTTGAACGACTCGGCGAGCAGAATGGAGAAGGTCGCCAGCGCGGCGACCAAAATGATGACGCGCGACCAGTGGCGGAGCCGGAACTTCTTCACTGCGGGCGCATAAGCTATCAACCCGAAAAGCGCAGCGACAACGCCGATAGCATCCACGCTGGCCCGCTGCCAGTAGCTGCCGCCCAACCGCACCCACATCCCAAACTCGTCGAAGGTCAGGGCCATGCCGATGCCGTATACTACGGCGGCGGCTTGAAGGCCGCGCCCTTCGGGCTTGCCGAAGAGGAAGAAAGCACCCAGTCCGGCCAGCAGGAAGATGCCGTAGTTGAGATGGTGGATGTGCGAACCGCCCAGATGCAGGTACAGGTCGGGGATGCGCCGGGACATGATGAGAAACACGACTATTCGCGCCAGCATGAAGGTGAGCAGGAACACGAAGAAAACGATGCGGGCCAGTTGGGTTTTATCCGGGCGTTCGAGCGCGGAGGTATCAGCAGGCGTGGCCATGCCCTCTATGTACTCCCGCCCGGCGACCGTGTGCAACCCACATCCCGCACGTTTGCACCGTCACGGTGATTGGCTACACTGGCACGGCTGACAGAAGGCAGCGTGAAATATGGCCTACGTTCATGGTTATTCAGAGCGCGAAACCCGGCGGCTTTACGAGCAGGCTGAGATTCTGGAGGACATCCTGCATACCGGCACAGCCTTTTCCGCAGGCGCGAGGGTGCTGGAGGCTGGGTGCGGCGTCGGTGCCCAGACGCGACTCTTGCAAAAGCGAAGTCCCGATGCGGTGTTCACTTGCATCGACATCTCCGAAAAGTCGCTAGCAACCGCTAATCGGCTCAAGGAACAGGCGGGATTTAACAGTGTTACGTTCCACCGGGAGGACATCACCCGGCTCAGCCTTGCAGACGAAACTTTCGACCAGATTTTCGTCTGTTTTGTCTTGGAGCATCTGGACGCACCCGTCGCGGCATTGAAGGAATTGAAACGCGTACTCCGAACCGGCGGCACGATTACGGTCATCGAGGGGGACCACGGCTCATGCCTCTGGCATCCCGAAACGCCGGAGTCCATCGCCGCATGGAACGGCCTCATCGCCGCACAGCGCAATATTGGCCACGACCCCAATATTGGACGCCGACTCACACCGCTGCTGACGGAAGCTGGCTTTAAGCTCCGAACCTGTGAACCGGCTTGGCTCTACGCGGACCGGCTGAAACCTGCCCTGCGCGACGGCATGGTGGACCATATTATTGTTCCGATGGTCCAGTCGGCCGAGCAGCGGATACTGGCCGACAATCTGGTGCCGAAGGAGGTTTACGAAAAGGGCATCGCCGACCTGTCCCGCGTAGACCAGATTGACGAGGGGACGTTTTTCTACACTTGGTTCAAGGCGGTGGCGGAGAAGGCGTAGCGGTGGTTGCGTGTTGCCGGTGGTCTCGACCGCCGGAGCGGCGTGCCGGTCGGCGGGTTGTGGTCCGCTTAGCATTAGCTTTTCTCTTTCTGACGGTGAGCCTTGAGTCTACGGTGTCAGTCACATGCGCCGCTGGATACAGAAGCTCGTCGTCGTTCTGGCTACGGGTTACATCCTGTTTTTCTTCTCCGAGCGCGTGTTCTGGTCGTTCCTGAGACCCGGCGACAAGCCTGCCGACTTTGTGCTTGGTTGGCTCGTCTACAGCCTGCTCGCGTGGATTTTCCTTCTGCTCGTTCGCCAATGCAGGGTCGCGTCTTTTCCAGCCGTGTTTCTGGCGGGAGCCGTTTACGGCTGGATGGACGAGGGCGTGGTAGTCGATACTCTCTACGGCAGCGCCGATGGCCCGTTCCCGTCGTCTATCTCGTTCACCGGACTAGCGTGGCACGCCCTCATCAGCGTCGGCATCGGTTGGTACTGGCAGGGCAAGGTCTTGAGGGCGGGAAAATCATCAAGCCTCGCCATCTTCTCGGTCGCCGTGGGCTTGGGCTGGGGACTGTGGGCCGGGTGGTGGCCTGCGGAACTGGACAAAACCAGCACATCCTTGGTTGCCTTCGCCACTCATACGGTGGTGTGCTCCGTGCTCTTGGTCCTTGCTTGGGCGGTGCTGGGTCTGGTGCCGGCGGACTGCTTCCGACCGGGGAAGTGGGAAAGGGTGGCCTTATTCGGAATTGTTGCGCTATTCTTCGTTGGAGTCCGCATCCCGGCCACGCCTCGCTCGGTGCTCATCCTGCCTCCCTTGTTGGTGGCTTGCGCCTGCGGGCTGAATCGGAACCGTCTCGATGAACGGCGGCCTGACCTCGTGGAGACGTTTGTCGGCCACACCCGTCCTCAGTGCTGCCTGTGGCTGCTGCTCGCGCCGGTCACGGCTATTGCCGTCTACGCGCCGGTGGCAGTCTGGAGATGGACGCTGCCCACCAACAAAGCCGTTTACATGACCACGATGCCTCTGGGCTTCATCCTGTTCGTTCTGAGCCTTTGGCTAATCTGTCGCGCGCGCCGGCATCCAGCACCGCACCCAGTGGTCGGTTGAGGTCGCCATGCCAGTACTGAGGCGCTTCGGTTTCGTTCACTTTCAAAGGCATCTGTTTACCGACGCGACCGGTTTGCGGCAGCGTTTCCCGTTTTCCTCCATGAACGTCAGTTCCGGGTCCTGCAACTGGCATTCGCATACCGAATACCTGAACACCGCCGACGTGGAAAAGTCACTTGAGATGGCGACCGAACTCATCGCCGCGCTGGGCAACCGCCGGTACGATTACGACGCCAGCAATCCGGACGTGGCCCAACCGCCCGTTGAGGTCACGGGGTTGATATTGCCCATTGCGAACAAAAGACCGAGAAAATCGCTATGCGCCCGAGAATACTGACCATCGGTTTCTTGCGCTACCATGACCCCTACAATCGGAAAGTTCGCGCCTGCTTCAGAAGGGCGGGCTTCAAGCGTATCAAGCTCCAGTTGAACAAGGACAGGTCGATGATGACGTTCTGGCTGGGACGCGAAACACATCTCGCTCTCAGGACGAGCAGGCAGACCCACGCGATGCTTCGGCGTCTCCTGAGCGACGCTGGCATCGAGTTGGCCCACGACGACATGTCCGCGTCGTTACGGGGCGACACCATCTGCGGCGGATTCACGCCGCCGGATTAGGTGCCGAATCCACCGGCCTAGCGCACATCCCGAAGTTTGCGTTTACAGTTAGCGGTTGAGGTAAACACTTAATGTCGAAACCACTTGCCAAAAGGGAAGCGCCGGGTCGCTCGGTCGAGACAGGCACGGGTCGCGGACAAGGTTGACCCGCGAGCCTGCTTCTTGTCCTTGCCGGTGGGACCGCCAAGGCTGCCAGGGCCGGAGGATGAGTTCGCCTCTCGTGAGCACCTTCTGAACGACTTCGCTGAGGGGCAATGAGCAGAGTCACCAAGTTCGATGCCCGGCAGTACTTCTTTGCCACTGCCCGCTGGTTTGACGCTTGGCCAAATCGCGCCATCGAGCAGTTCAAGGCCGAGGGGTTCACTCGAATCCGATTGGAGCAAATCGAACCCCACCCAGTTCGGCATCTACGGATGCGAGCGCTTTCAACAATCCTCACCGGCAAGCAGGCTGGCCGGATAATTAGGAAGGTTGTCGAGCAAGCAGGCACGATTCCACGCGGAGGATTCTTCTGCTCTGCCGACCATCGCGGACGAATCGAGGCCGGTTTCGTTCTATATGTGTGAGGTTGTTCGGATGGTGTTACAGTTTATCGTATGGGAAGCAAACCCAAGGCCATGGTCCGCTTGCGCGTCATCTGCCAAAATCCTCCCTCGCCGCCCCGTTTTCTTGATTTCGTATGGCATCGATTGCGTGCGTTGAGGATACTGTTTTCTATCCGAGATGTTGCCTGTGCGGTTATTGCTTTGACTTGGGCGCGGGTGTTTTCCGAGGTTCGTTGTCGAGGGTTTGCTTTTCCTTGCTCGGTGGTTCCTTGTCGAACTTGGCATCCGTAATGACTTCATTTCCCGCGCTGTCCTTGTGAAGTTTGCCGTGGGCGTAGTCGCCGACTTTCACGCTGCTGAGCGCGGCAGCTTTGCCATTGATTTCGAGCGTTGATTTGGAGTCGAGTCTAAGGACGCGCTCCCCCTCCTTTTTCTTGAGGGAGATGGTTTTTGCCTGTTTATCGACCGATGCGACGATGCCGCCGAAGGGATACCAATCCCGTTTGGCTTTGCCTTTCTCCGTCACTTCTTTAGCCCTTGCTGTCGCTTTGTCTTGGGCTTTAAGCGTTGAGTCCGCTGCGCTCGCCGGTGAGGCACTCGCCAGAGCGCCAGCCAGCAGGGATGTTGCCAGCAGATACTTGAGAACATTCTTCATAAAAATATCGGTGGGATAGAGCATTTTTTCGCCATTGCTTTGTCGAGGATTTTGCCTCGAACGAGGCTTCCAGACCGTTGCAACACAGATAGCGCACAATTCCCGCCGCTGGGCAAGCGCGAAATATGGCTCGCTGGCTGGTGGCTCTATCAATTTTTTCACGGGATGACGGCGGCGACACGGCGCAACTCGAAGCTGGGCTATTGGCTCGTGAACAGACCGAGGAGAAAGAACAAAAGGCGGGCAGCAAAGGGGAGCGTCTGGCGAAGGTCAGCGCGGGGATGGCTCTCAACACTACTGCTCCCCACTAACTGAAGCGAACCCCTATTGCCGCCGCAGCCTCCGGTGACGTTCAATCCCTTGACCACCGCAGCCAGCCGTTTGATTTCGCCGCGAGGAAAGGCACCGCATTATGAGCAAAGTAATCCTGATTCTTCTGGCGATTCTGCTCCCGCCGCTGGCGGTCTACTTGAAAACCAAGGTGGCCAAGGGCACCCTCATCAATATCGTTCTCTGCATCTTCTTCTGGATTCCCGGCATTCTCCACGCGCATTCCATTCTTCTGAAGCAGACGAATGCTGGCCTCGGCGGGCGGAGTGGTTGGGTTGGTCCGCCACTTCAAGGCGAAGGGACAAGCGGCGATGGCTTGAAGCAGGACAGGAAATGCCGAAGCCTGGACACGGTCACCCACCTGCTGCAATCGATGGGTTGAACTGCCACCCCGTGCCACTTGGTCTGCTTTCCGGCGTTTTCCATTGGACAATCGCTCCTAAACGGTAAGCAGACTGTGAGTTATTCTGGGGCGTTTGTCGTCTGGATGCCTGATGGCGGTGGTGAACTCAGCCGACGGCAGAAGCGCAGCGCACTTTCGACGGGGCAGCCCTGCGTCGGTGCATGGTCGTTTTCCGGGGGAGTTGGCAGCGCATCCAATACTCACCGAGAGCTATCAATCCTCCGACGGCCAGCAGGAATAGCAACGGCCCCGGCGGACGGGTTCCCAAAGGCAGGAACGGCTTCATGGGCGTACCATAAACTCAGTGGCGTTGCTTCACCAGCAGGATTGGTCTTCGTTTTGAAAACGGACGGAATCGTGTCGCTCCCAAGAAGCGGTGTTTACTTTGCGCGTGTCCCTGTAAATGCGGTAGTCTGGGCAGCCGCACGCGCTTAGCTCGTCCTCGGAAACTTCGCCGGAGTGAACGCGCAGTCATTCGGGACGTGCCTGTCCGCCCGGCGGCGCTGGTCCGGCACCGGGCCTCTTGCGTTCGACGTATTGCACGTCGGATTCACGCGGTTTAGTGTGAGAGTGGCTAATAATTTGAATAATCGTTAGGCCGCACAACGCGCACGGGTAAAACGCCCGAACCACGGTCGCAATGAAAAACGACACTATTCGCATCGGACAAATAGGCATTAAGTTCCTGCTCGAAGCTGCCGACACGAACGGTTCGGTAGCCCTGTTTGAATTTTCCGTCCCGGTTGGAGCCAAGGTTCCGCTGCCGCATTCGCACGAACGGTACGATGAAACCATTTACGGAGTTGAAGGCGTGCTCACGTTTACCGTGGATGGAAGAACGGTTCCTATTGGTCCGGGTGAATCTTGTTTTATTCCACGCGGTGCAGTTCATGGTTTCAATAACCTGAAACAGACGGATGCAAAAGCACTGGCCGTGGTTACGCCTGCGCTCATCGGCCCGGATTTCTTTAAGGAGTGTGCGGCAGTTGCGAATGCGGGCGGGCCTCCCGCTATTGAAAAGGTCAAGGCTGTCCTGTCGAAGTATGGGCTGGTCGCTGCTATGCCGCAGAGCTCGGCGCACAGGGGCGAATAGTGGGGACGCTAAGCTCGCTGCGGGGCCGCCCGGCCCTCCGCTCAACGCCATGTGCGAGGTTTGTCGCCTGTGACGGCGCGGCCAGATGCTGAATCAGCCGGACCTCAAGGACCGCATCGACATGGACCCCAGCGTCACCTTGTCGGCGAAGAACGTCACGCCGTCATTCGCATCCTGCGCTCCCAGCACGTAGAGCATCGGGAGGTAGTGCTCGGCGGTGGGCACGGCCAGACGGGCGGAGCGACCCAGCTTGGAGTAGTCAACAATGGCCTTGTGGTCACCGGACAGAATCAGGTCTCTCATCTTGGCGTCGAACTCCAGCGCCCAGTCGAACGCCGTGTCCTCCCAGACGATCTCGCGGAGGTTGTGGACAATGTTCCCGCTGCCGATGATGAGCACGCCCTTCTTCCGCAGCGCCCGCAGCTCCCGGCCCAATTCGTAGTGGGCGGCAGGTGCCTGTCGCTGGTCGAGACTCAATTGAACCACCGGCACGTCAGCCTTGGGGTACATCTGGCACAACACCGACCATGCTCCGTGGTCCAGCCCCCATTCCGAGTCCGGCTGAACATGCGATTGCTTGAGGGTTTCCACGGTTATCCGGGCCAATTCCGGGGAACCGGGAGCCGGATAACGCTTTTCAAAAAGCGCGGGCGGGAAGCCGTAGAAGTCGTGAATGGTCTTGGGCTGTTCCATCGCTGTGACACGGGTTCCAGAAGTCTCCCAGTGGGCGGAGACGCACAGGATGGCCTTGGGCATTGGCAGCGACTGGGCAACCGCAGCCCACGCCCGGCTGAACTCGGAGTCCTCGATGGCGTTCATCGGGCTGCCGTGCCCGATGAACAGGACCGGCATCGTGGTGCCGGTTTCTGGAGTCGCCGCGAGTGTGCGAATGAGTGAGTTGGTCGGCATGGAGTTTTCTTTGGTCGCGCAGCTTCGCGGCGATGGTGGAAGGATATGGGTCAGATGATTTTGACCAGTTCAGCCACCGAGAACCGAACCTTCGGGATAGCGGCGTACTTGTCGTCGGCGCTGCGGTAACCCAATGCGATGCAGGCAACCGCTGCGTAGCCTTGCGCGGTCAGGCCGAGCACCTTGTCGAACTCGGCGGGCACGAAGCCTTCCATCGGGCAGGCGTCCACACCAAGCAATGCGGCGCAGGTCAGCAGGTTGCCCAGTGCGATGTACGCTTGCCGGGCGGTCCAGTGCGGAATGCGGGCACTGGCCTCTTTGCCCAGCAGGCTGCCGGTCAGCATCTGCCGGTAACCGGTCAACGCTTCGCGGCTCCCACCACGGACCTCCACCATGCGACCGAGAAACCGGTCAATTTCCGCCTCGGTCATCGCCGTGCGAGCGGCGAAGATGACGAAGTGCGAAGCCTCCACGACCTGCCGCTGATTCCATGCGTGCGGCAGCAACTTGGCACGGGTGGCCGGGTCGTTGACCACGATGAACTGGTACGGCTGCAACCCGAACGACGACGCCGATAACACCAGCGCCTCCTGCAAGGTCGCCCATGTTGCGGCGGGGATTTTGCGCTTCGGGTCAAATGATTTTGTGGCGTATCGCCACTGCAAGGCTTGTAACAACTGCGGTTCAGACACGGTATGGCTCATGATGTTTTGGTTTATGATGTTTGTCTTAGTTTAGGTCGAAAAAAAATGGCCTCGGTCAGCTTTGAAGCCGTGACGGTCAGCTTTCCGCAAGCACTCGCGGAGGACGCTTTCGATGGGAGCAATGAACTTGTGGTCGCAACAGCCCCGTTTGGCGAATTCCCGCCGTGCGATGGTGACCACATCGAGCTGGTAATGCGGCAGCTTCACTTGCCCGGCTGCATCAAGTGTCTCCATGATGGCGTCCCTATAGTCCATAAAGACCGAGGCACGTGAAGCGCATTATCATAGGCGCGTTTTCAGGCGGCAAGAATGCTTCAGCCGCAGCTCGGATGCGGCCAGCTATTTCCCGATGCTATGCTCAATCTCGGCCTTTCTTGCCTGAAGTGCAGCCAGCTTCTTCTTGAGTTCCGCAATCTCCTTTTTGACCTTCCGCAACTCGGTCTGGGTCTTGGTCTCCGCCAGACGGCTTGAGCCGAGCTTTTGGGCGATGTACCGCTCAAGCTGGCTCCTGAGAACTCTCAAGTAGGGGTTGCCCCATGTCGCTCCCTCGCGGCATTCAAGCTTCCCGGCTCGGATGCCGGTCACAATGAAATCCCGGCTCACTCCATATTCCTTTTGAGCCGTTACATCGCTGAGGGTTGCCCCCTTGCGATTCCATTCACCGTATTGCGCCATAGTTCGATGGTTGCCGCTCCGGCATCGTTTGTTTGCGCGGCCTCCTGCGTGGCGGCCTCGCGTTCATTGGCTATCACCGTCCAAACTCAAATCCGGCCCTCCGCAGGAATCGCGTCAACTTGACGTAAACCTCTGTCACGCTCTTGCCCCGGATGGAATGCCTCTCCGGCATGTTGCAGATGAACGGATGGGGCGGCACAAATTTCAACTCCAGACGTACCGGCGAAGCCCCCGAATCCAACACCCGGAGCAACCCCCGGTAGGCAATCCGCTCCCGGCTGCGCGGAAAGACCGCTTCGATATTTTCAACCGCTTCGTAAAGGACGCTCATAAATGAAACATCGCCATGCGTGACACGCAAGTATTCCAAGCTGGCCGTGCGCGGCAGACAGAACCATGTTAGGAGCTGCCTTCTTGGCCAAGCGCAGGGGGAATAGCTGCTATTTCTGCCCGGTGGCTGCTTTGAGTTTGGCCAACTCCCGTTGTTCGTGCTCGGCGTCGATGTGAGTCCCGTAACGGCTCAGAATGAGCCGGGCATCCCTGTGCCCCTGCCATTTCGCACTTAAGCGTAGCTCTATCTGGTCGAGATCGGTCGAGCCCGTAATCATGGAGATCAGCCCGAGAATCACCGGGTTTTCCGTGGAGATATCGGGCGGCGAAATGAGTGAAGCCGCCTGAGGCCGCCTACTTGGCCTTCCCGTCGAAGAGGGTCTTTTTACCTGCAGCTGGGTGGACCGTTGCCGCTGCCGACGCAGTCGCTGGCCGAGCGCTCGACGAAGCCTCTGACAGCCCTTCTTGCGGCGGAACACCTGGCTGCCCCGTTACGATGGTCAATCCTCAAACCGGCTCCGCAGCCTTTGCATTTACGCGTGGTTTCCATGTCAGAGCGTCTGATTTGCGGGAGCGCCTCGGACAACGCAAGGCCCCATGGCGAAGAAAATGGGACGAAGAAGGAAGAAGAGCTATTTAACACACGTCATTTCTCTTCGGGGACGCTCACGGTCAGAACGTTGGAGACACCCGAACCTCTGGGCCCTTGAGGACTCGGGAACACCGCGTAGACCCGGTAACGGTATGTCTTGCCTGGTTCAACGTGGGGGTCTGTCGCCGTTGTCAGGTTCGCCCCGTCGAGCCCGATTACATTCCCAAAGTCCGTGCATCCCGCACCCGTGCATCGCTGCACGACAAATGCCACTTCTCCATCTGCAGCGTCCACCCACTCCAGGATTACACTGTTGCGAGCGACCTGGACGGCGCGAAGACCGCTGGGTGCGTCTGCGGACGGCGGTCCAGGCTTTGGGCCACTGTCATCGCCCGGTCGCATGGGAACAGGTGCGGGCCGATCCCCGGGCGCCTCGAGCTGCGCGCGAGCTAAAGTGTAACGGCTCTGAATAAATGCCTCCATTGAAGCCAGAATATCCTCAAACCCTGAATCGGAGGGCACGGTGACGCGACGTCGCGGAAAGGGGTCTTCTTCCAGGGCAGGTTGAATTTGCGCATAGAGCGCGCGCAGTTTGGGAATCAGGACATCTGGGCGGAACCACGTCTCCAGGATTCTTCGGGCTTGCCGACGATATTGCTCGAGCAGAATCGGATCGGATACCAACCTTTCCATAAGGGGTCGCCCCGGAACAGGCACTGGCCAAGCTACGTTCCAACCCTGCAAAACGGGCACACGACCGAAAGGCCAGTCGGCGAACCCGACGTCCAGATCCCACGGGATGTAGCTCCAACGGCCATCTAACGGGTCCTGGTAGAGATAGTAATTGTGCGGTCCCCAGCCCGTGTATTGGTCAAATGCGCCGGACAAGAGGAGAATGGCCGTAGTCTTGACGAAACTGTCGATATCGAATTCTTGCTTCCAAGTGGGCATCGGTTGGTTGAGTGAACTGATGAATTGCACCAACGCGGCGTAGCCCCTGGTCGCGTCACCGGAGTGCAGCTCGAATGCGTCGTGGTACAGGGCAGGATCAGAGCCGATGTAACGGAGATCTGCTCCCGGTCCGCCATGATCCACTTTGAACAGCGGGCCTTTGGCGGACTCAGAATTGCGTTCGAGAAACGAGCGATCGATCCGTTCCACGTTAACGTAAATGCCCGCAAATTCCCCGTTCACGTCAACCCGCGCATAATTGCAGCGGGAGGCTTTCACACCTTCGGCCCGGAGCATGTCGGTGATAAGGCGTTCACTGAACAGGCTGCCGAACTGGATTGCATTATCCAGGGCGACATGCCGCAGGCCAAGGAACCGTTGACCGGCTTTATACTCGGAAAATTCGATCAGAATTGAGCGCTTATAAGGGGACTCTCGGGCAGACGAGCTGTCGCCTTTGTAACGGACACCTACCTCCCTGATTGTTTGCTGATCCCACCGGAAGGTGCCCGGCACAGTGATCCGCTCCGGAAGAGCAAGGCGCATGCGATCGAGATCCGTACGGGCAATGTCGAGGTGGATAATCTGGATCGAATCCGGATTAAAGAACCGCGCCGTGGCGTCCTCCGGCAAAGCTGGTTGAATGCACCGCTCTGTAAAGAGAACAGCGAAGAACCACGCGGCGATAAGAAGCGATCGACTGGGCCCGAGCAGTGCGCAAACGGCACCGAACCCGCACTCAAAGATCGCCCGGCTTGCATGCACATGCAGAGCTTGTGCGAAACCAGAGACGTCGTCAATTTCCATACAGATGGCCGCGCGTGTCTCTTCCAGGATGCTCCACAACGTCGAGAAAGCTGGCAAGAAGGTCACTCCAAGGAACATCGCCTGCTACACCATCACCTTAAGTCCGGCAGAAGGTCAACTGGATCGTGGGCACGGCGGAGCGGCCGGTGGGGATGGGAACAATTTGTTCTCATCCAGTCAAGGTGTTGAGCGTCAGAACCTTAACCCCGGCGATGACTTTTTGTCAGCATCCTGTGCTACAATTGGCCGTCCGATCGGCGCTTTCTGTGGCCAGGCTTACGGGATCTTGCCAAGGCGGAAAACGTGAGATGCGCCCAAAGGGGCGGCGGGTTGAACCGGTGCAGGTTCTTGGCTGGCGCCTTAATATCTTTGAACCCGGCCTGGGTCATCCACGTCCCGTCCCCGATGGCGTCGCTGCGCGGCTTCTGGGCGCTAGTCGGAGAACGCCACATCGATCGTTTCAAGCGGGACACGTCCGAAGCCCTTAAACCGCAAAAACCCCCCGCAGATAAGCGCAGTTCTTCAAATAGCTCTCGAACATTGGTTCGCCGGACGGGACGGCGCCTTCGATATGCATCCAGCCTTCGTACCCGATGTCCTCAATGGCTGCGCGGACCTTGTGAAAATCGACCTCGCCCTGGCCGAGCAGGAAGCCGTTCTCTTTCATATGAAACTCGCAGATGTGCTTTTTCCCCAGCCAACGAATCTCTTTGCAGATGTCGTAGCCCATCTTGAGCGAGTTCGCCACGTCGTAATACACGCGCACAGCCGGGGAGCCCACTCGCTCGATAATGTCGATGTGTTCCTCGGCACTGAGCCAGCTCTCGATGCCGAGGCTGACGCCAGCGCGTTCGGCTTTGGGGGCGGCCTTCTTCAACCGTTTGACCGTCTCATCAATTCCGGCTTTGTCGCCTTTCAGATCGCCGTTGCCGAAGAAGGCCAGGAGGACAACCTGGCAGCCGACAGCCTTGCAGGCGTCGATGCTATCGATAACCCATTGCTCGGCGCGTTCGTCGCTCTTGTAAGGAATGTTGTTCATTTCGCCGATGGCCAGGGAACCGATCTGCATGCTGGTCGTTTTGCAGGCTTCAAGATAGGTTTGTTGCACCTCGCGCTGGCGCAGCTTCATCTTGTCCCCGAGCGTGCCAAGGCTGACCTGGAGTCCGTCAAGCCCGAGCCGTTTCGCCAGTTCCATGCCGGTCGGATCGCCAAGCTTGCCAATGGACCAGTCGCACGCCCCGATTTTGAACCGCCGCGTTTCCGGAGCGGCGAACAACGGCGCCAAAGCTCCTCCAAAGGCCAAAACGCTGGCCGCCTGCACGGCGCCACAGATCATCTGCCGACGGGAAAGTGTTTTCATGCGACGGAGTTTGGCCGAACGCCCCAGCCATGCACAATCGAAAAAGGAGCCCGGCTCCAGACAGGCAGGTCCGGACCGCCCTTCGGAAATTGGAGATTGCCAATGGCGCGCCGAGGCGGTCGTGCCCTACCGGCTGCGTTCAAGCCGGAAGGTCAGCGGAACAGCGTCCAGCATGCGCCGCAGCGGCCAGGCGATAGCCGTGGTTCAGCAACATCGCCCACAGCTCGAAGCCCTTGAACTCGCCGCCGCCTGTAATGACGTCGATGCCGTCGTAAGTCGGGCCGATCAAGGTGTCGAGTGGCAGTTCAACGGCCATGTTCGAGATCCGCATATTCTCGAGCCTGGGATAGCCGCCCTGTCCGCCCCACGCCCCCGTCCACCAGCGCAGCGGATGCGTGTAGACATTGAGCGCAGGGTACCTCTGGCTTCGACGACGCTCAAGCCGGTCTCATGATTTCAGCGCTTGCCGCAAGAGTCTGCCGCCGATACTTCTTCACCTATGAAATGTTCGCTCGCAGTTGTGTTCGCTCTCCTCATGGCCGCCGGTCCGGTTGCGTTCGCCTCGGCGGCACAGCCGATCAAGGTCGGTATTATCGGCCTGGACGCCCATGGGGTGCCGTGGACTCGGATTATCCATGACGCCGCGGCCAAGCCGCCGATCTCGAATATGAAGGTTGTGGCGGCGATTGCGGCCCCAAGCGCCGATATTCCGTTCAGCGCCGATAATATCGCGGCCAACACCGCCGCCATGCGCCAGATGGGTGTCGAGATCCTTGATTCGGTTGAGGACCTGGTCCGGCGCGTGGACGCTGTGATGGTGTTAAGCATTGATGGACGCCCCCACCTGGAACAGGCGCGCCCCGTACTCGCAACGAAGAAGCCGTTGTTTATCGACAAGCCCGTTGCCGCTTCGCTTGCGGACATTGTTCTGATCTACCGCCTGGCGGAAGAGAGCGGGACACCGCTCTTTTCGAATTCGTCGCTCCGGTACGGACCTTCCACCGCCGCCCTGCGGCATAGCCCCAAGCTGGGACGGGTTTTGGGGTGCGAGACGTTCTCGAGCAGCAAATCGATTCTGCCCGGGCACCCGGACTTGTTCTATTACGGGATTCACGGATGCGACATGCTCTTCACCGTCATGGGTCCGGGTTGCGGGATGGTCACTCGCGCCAAGACTCCCACGGCGGATTTCGTGGTGGGTGTCTGGAAGGACGGCCGGGTCGGGACGTTCCGGGGCATCCTGGAAGGGCAGACAGGCTACGGAGCCACGGCGTTCTGCGAGAAGGGCATTGCGCGCGCGGGCGAGTTTGAAGGGTACGAACCGCTCCTCGTGGAGATCGCCCAATTTTTCGAAACCGGCAAAGCCCCGATCAGCGTCGAGGAAACGCTTGAAATTTATGCGTTCCTCGAAGCCGCGGATGAAAGCGTGCGCCGGGGCGGCCGGGCTGTTTCAATTGACGACACGTTGGCAAAGGCGCGTCAGGAGGCGGCGGCGCGGATGAAGCGCTGAGCCGCCAATCTCATTAACGAACCAGGCGCCAGCCGTCGGGGCTGGCGGCAAGGCCGGTATGACCTTTGTGCTGGTCATAAAGGGCGTGCATTTCTTCTATCGTGTCGAAGTAACCCACGATATGGGCGGCACTGAATGACTGGCCTGCTTTGATCGGCTTTCCGTGAATCTCCTCAATCATGACGATGATCCCGCCCGGACGCTGGCTGCACCACGCTTCATACACGACGGAGGGTTCCAGGGTCAGGCCGGCCAGCCATGGACCCTCGCGCCCCGTCTCCTTGTCGCGCAGATGATACGCCCGGATGAAATGCTCCGGGACCTGATGCGTATCGCGGCGGTAACCGAACTTTAGATCTGGCGGGAAGGGTTCGAAGAATTCGCGACTGGGAATGCGCACGCCGTTGGGGCCGCTCAGATAGCTCAGGTACATCTCGCTGAACGTGTCGCCTTGCTCGTGCCGGACACAGCCTGGGGTGTCGTTGCGGAGGAACATCTCATCCGAATCGTTCACCGTATCCACCTTGTCCATGAGCAGGAAGTAACGCTTGCCCTTGGGGAAAACGATCAGTTGCGTCCAGCGCGATCCGGCCTTCCGCCCCGGAGCCGCATACTCGAAGTTGTAGGTGGTCTGGACGGCTACGAAGTCTTTGCCGCGAATGATCTCCGGCTGGACGGGCTTCATCCGATGGCAGAGTTGCGGACCCTCGATCGCTTTCTTGCGATGGCTGCTGCCGTGGGACATTAAGGCATAGTGGCGCCGGTCCGGATCCGTTTCGTTCGTGTACCAGGTGTAACGGCCCACGCCATGGCCATCGGGGGCGTGCAATTGGCTCGCGTAGGGCTCGTCGCTCCCTGGCTCCATCAGCCAATCCACCACCATCAAGCCGTCGCCCACCTCGCGGAACCCGGTTGCCTTGTCGAGGAACGAGCCTTTCTCGATGCCGGTCATCCAATGTTTGGGATTCTTCTTCGGGATGACGGCCTCAAGCTTATCGGTGTCGATCTTGATGGCGCGGTCGTCTTCGAGGACTTGCACCCAGGACGCGGCGGCTTGCGACGCGGCGGCGCTCGCTTGCTTTGAGGTGGCGAGTTCAAAACGGTAATTCCAGCGCCGATTCGGCGCGCTATCGCCATTGACGCCCAATTCCGACACACCCTCGAAGCTTTGGATGTTGTCGGCCCAGTGGAAATCAAACGCCGGATCGCCTTCCGTTTCGCCAACCAGCTTCCGGTCCAAAACCAATTCCATGCGGTTGCCGCGCGTTCGGTATTCGGCCTCGCCCGCTTCGACCCATTGCCCTTGGCGCCAGCGATGCACCTTGGTGATCGTGTCGCCTGGCACATCGAGGTTCACGACGAAGTCGTATCCGAGCCACCCGGATTTGGCGTCCTGATCCACATCGAGAAGCAACAGCATCCAGTGCGGATCGGTCCGCGGCGAGATCGCGTCGGCCGTCTGCGCGAAGAAGTAAAGGCGGGTGGCGTCATAGGCGGCTTTGGTCAGCACAAAGTCGTTTCGACCGGTGTCATTGCGGTAAACCAGGCTGCCGTATCCGGGATGGTTCCGGTGCTGGGTGTCGCCGACGGCATCCCGGAACTCGGGCTTCACTTCATTCCAGTCGTCAAATTCACCGTCGATCCTAATGGCGCTTGGCCCAGACGATAGCGGGCGCTCGCGAACTCCTTTGAAGCGGCGCACCCACGACGCCAATTGGTAATAGTAATTGTCGCCATGCCCGCCGCGCATCGGCTCGCAATCCCGGCTGAACTCCTGCGTGTACTGATCCACGAAAAGCCCGCCCGGGAAGTAACATTCCGATTCGGAATACTTGCTCCACTCGTCATACCGCCCGGCGATCCATTCGTTCCACCCGGTCACGAAGACGAACTTTGGAACGACCTCCATCGCGCGCCGCCATTGCTCATCGAAATTCAGCCCCAGGTTCACGGCCCCGGGCTGGTCCTCTCGCTTCCCGTCATGCCAACTCCTGCCCATGGCCCCGGCTCGATGGCTCATGGGCGCGGGTCCGGGCGTGTTTGGCAACGCGTTCTGGGCCACGCCCACGCTGAGCTGCTCGACATCGCCCCGGCTGTTCTTGAAGACGTGCTGCGGGTAAACTTCGAGCCAGCTCCATTGGTCCGGGCCCGTGGGACCGATCCAGTAATCGGGCATGGGCCGCCTGAACGTGAAGAAGTTGAGCATCGCCTCGTCCTTGATGTAGTTCTTGTCGGCGAGCAACAGGGGCTTCCCTTCCCACTTGAACCAAAGGTCTTCCCAGCGCCCCGGCTGATACAGATCGCGCCAGAGCTGGTCTGTGACCGGGCGCGGATCGCCAAACGGCGCAATGAACGCGATGGACGGTGTGCGCACACCCGCTTTTCGGAGGCTGGTGTACTCGCGACAGAGCGCCTCGTACTCGTTCTTCCATGTGAAGGGCGGGTTCGTCGTATCGAAAAGAATGACGTCGATCCCAGCGTCCGCCAGCAGGCTGGCATGTTTGCGGATCACAAACGGGTCCGTCATCAGGTAATAGCCCAGCTCGGGCTCGCCCCAGTGATGCGGCGCGTTCCGAGGCGGCCAATTCACGCGACCGTCTTCGGCCGTGGCGATCAGCTTGGTATTGTCGTGCGGGCCGCCTTGGGTTGGCCGGTGCCAGGTCCAATAGAAAATGCCCACCCACTTTTCGGGTCTTAATGGCCCGCATTCGGCAGCGCTCGGGACCTTCCGCCCCAGCGCGTCCGTCGCGACCCAGGTATCCGCGAAAAGGTCCCGCTCCTGGTCCGCTTCTCCCCCCGAGTTGGCGCCGCTGGCAACCTGTGCCCAACCTCCCGCCACCAGGACACACAAGGCCACAATCGCGCTTCGCCAAGGCGAGTTCTTCACGTTCTCTGCGTTTGGAAATGCCGTTTGCACATGCGAAGCATACCCCGGCAGCGTGTTCCTTGTCATGGTCGTTCGCTGTTCGGACGGACTCTCAGCTTGGCTTCTGATTCTTCGGAGCGCCGACTGCGAGCCAGCCTTCCGAACGAAGTCAGGCGTTCAGCCGCCAAACGGTGAAGTTCAGCGCCCCTGCGAACGTGATCCAAGCGGCGTAAGGCACCAGCAGCACGGCCGCCATCGGCCGAGCCCTCCAGAAAGCCACCAAAGTTGCCATCAAGGCGATCCACAGCAGCACCAGGTCCACGAAGGCCAATCCCGGGCGTTGCATCCCAAAGAAGATCGGGGACCAGAGCGCGTTGAACAGCCATTGAACCACGAATAGCGATAGAGCCACCCGTTGGCGCCCCCACCCGCCTCGTTGCCAGACCAGCCATGCCGCAACCGCCATCATGGCGTAGAGAACGGTCCAGACCGGGCCGAAGATCCAACCGGGCGGATTCCAGGACGGTTTTCGCAGTTGCGCATACCATTCCCCGGGAAGAAACGCCCCTCCAATAGCCGCCGCAGCGAACGCGAGGACCAGCCATCCTATAAGCCCGAGTATTAACCTGCCCTTCCCGCCTCGAGCGGCTTCCTGATCTTGCTCTCTGTCGTTCATGCTGCGGTTTCCCAAGTGAGGTTTGAGGTTAGCCCCTTGGAATGGCCGGTGCAATCAGGACGAAAGGCGGCCGAATGCGGCAAGCAGAGCGGGCCGATGCTTGATATTTTGGGTCCGGACCGGCCGTTCATCCCATCATCCCACGTATTCAACCCGTATTTAACAGGTATTTCACTCGATAGATGAACGAGTTAAATACCTGTTAAATACGTGTTATATACGTGTTATATCCCTGGGCAGACCCGGCCTTTCAATGCCGGATGCTTGGTTATCAACGACTTAAGTCTTGAAAGGGACGACTGATTTCGCTGGCCAACGCCCTGTGTTCAGCCGCCCCGTTCGGAACTCATTCAACGGCCAATTCGAAACCAGGCGTTAAAACGCCGAGCTATTCTCATGGCGTCCCCTGCCAGGACGGTCTGTTGCGTCGCGCCACCTAAAATGAATTCCTGAGAATGTCCTTGAGAGAATGAGGGAAAAGGCCGATATTGAGACAAGATTGAGAGGGCGCCTGGGCCGGTGAGGGATGAGGCGCTCAGTTCTTTGGAAACGACTTTGACTTTACCCTGCCATGCGCGTGTTTAGAAACAAAGTCCTTGAACCGTAAAGAAAAAATCCCGGAGCCTCAGCCATCAGCGGCAAACGACAGGCCTTGACTGGAAGTCGAAAGCTGCCGGGCATGGCTCCACCTGTTTCTAGCAAGTTCAGAGGAACTGTTACACACGGCATTACGGCGGGGTTTTTTTTACATTCCAGCCGGGGCGTTTCCGCGGACAACCAGAACCATGGCAACGGGCGATTTGTTTGATTCAGGAAGAGAGGCGGTGCCGCTCACCCGAGCTGCCCGGCCCTCCTCGTCTCCGCCTTTGGCCGCCCGCATGAGGCCGCGCACTTTGGAGGAGTTCGTCGGGCAACAGCACATCGTGGGTCCCGGCCAGCTCCTGCGGCGCGCCATTGAGTCCGATCGTATCCAGTCGCTGATCTTTTTCGGGCCGCCGGGGGTCGGCAAGACGTCCCTGGCGCAGATCATCGCGGCGCATACGCGCAACAAGTTCGAGCGGCTGAGCGGGGTGGAATCGAACGTCGCGGACATGCGCCGGGTCCTTGCCGCGGCGGCGAACAGGCTGGCGAACACCGGCCAGCCCACGATCCTGTTCATCGACGAGATCCACCGGTTCAATAAGGCCCAGCAAGACGTGCTCCTTCCGGACGTGGAGAATGGCGTCGTCCGGTTGATCGGCGCGACCACGCACAACCCGTTCTTTTTCGTCAATTCGCCGCTCGTTTCGCGCTCCCAGATCTTTGAACTCCGGCCGATTGAGGAAGCGGACCTGCTCGGGCTTCTTCAACAGACCCTTCGGGAGCCGGAGCGGGGCCTGGGGCACCTCAAGTTGCGGGCGGACGAAGATGCCCTAAGGCACTTCGCCCGCGTGGCCGACGGGGACGCGCGCAAAGCGCTGAACGCTCTGGAGATCGCGGCGCTAACGACTCCGGCCGGGCCCGATGAGACGGTGCATATTGACTTGGCCGCGGCCGAGCAGAGCATTCAGAAGAAAGCCGTGGTATATGACTCGGGCGAAGATGCCCATTACGACACCATCTCGGCGTTCATTAAGTCCATGCGCGGGAGCGACCCGGACGCGGTGATGTACTGGCTGGCGAAGATGATCCACGCGGGCGAAGACCCGCGGTTCATCAGCAGGCGAATGCTCATTTGCGCCGCGGAAGACGTGGGTCTGGCCGACCCCATGGCGCTTGTGCTAGCCACAGCAGCCCACCAGGCCGCCGAGTTTGTGGGCTGGCCCGAGGCGCGGATTCCCATCGCCGAAGCCGCGTTGTATATCGCGACGGCCAACAAGAGCAATTCCAGCATCATGGCTATCGACGCGGCCCTGGAGGATGTCCGTTCGGGCCGAACGTTGGCGGTGCCGGATCATCTGCGCGACGCCAGCTACCGGGGTGCCGAGCGGCTCGGGCACGGTCAAGGGTACCAGTATGCCCACGATCATCCGGAGCACTTTGTCGCCCAGGACTATCTTGGGGAAGTGAAGCGCTACTACGAGCCCACAGAGCAGGGAGTCGAAAAGAAAATCAAAGAGCGAGTCGAGAAATGGCGAGGCCTGCAGGCCGCAGCGGCACAGAACAAACCATGAACCAGAAAGCTTCCCAAAGCGACGCCAACGCGACCGGGCCGGGTCCCGGGGTGGGCGAGGTTGGACTGGGGTCCGAGCTGGCGGCTGCGAAAGCGGTCCTCCGCTCCCAAATGCGGGCGACTCTCAAGGGGATCGACGCGGTCCAGCGGACACAGGACTCGCTGCGGCTTTGCGAACGTCTCCAGGACCAGGAGGTCTGGCGGCGGGCGAGCTGTGTCTTGTGCTACGCGCCGCGGGGGGACGAATTGGACATCACCCCGCTGGTCGATGCCGCGCTTGGCGAAGGCAAGCGGGTCGGATTGCCGCGATTCGATCGCGCCACCAAGCTGTACCAGGCCTGCGAGATCGGTTGCCCAATTTCGCAGCTCTCGCCCGGGTATTCCGGCATCCGCGAGCCCAAGGGCGATTGCCCGGTAGTGCCTTTCGCCCAATTCGACCTGGTCCTGGTGCCCGGGCTGGCGTTCGACTTGCGGGGGGGCCGGCTTGGCCGCGGCCGCGCGTTTTACGACCGCATCCTGGCGAATGTGCAGGGGATCAAGTGCGGCGTCGCGTACGAGGAACAGATTCGCGCTTCGATACCTCTGGAATCGCACGATGTTTTGCTCCATTGTTTGGTGACGCCAGGGCGCTGGCGCGACTTCCGCCCGCGGGCGGTTACGAGATGACTGGATTGGAGACCGTCATGCTGTCCGTGCCCATGCTGGCCATCGGGGGTGCCGGCGGGTATGCGCTTTTGCAATGGCGGAACAGGCGGGATCGCGCTTCCGCAACACAACTGGGCAGTTCGATCCTCGAGACGGCCCGGCGGGAAGCGGAAACCGTCACCCGCGAAGCCCGCCTTGCTGCGGCGGAAGAGGCCCTGAAATTGCGTGAGCAAAGCGAGAAGGTCTTCGCCGCCCGCCTCCGGGAACTCAATGAACTCGAGCAGCGCCTTGCCCAGCGTGAAAAGCTGATCAACGGCCAGCTCGAAGGGCTTGTCGGCCAGGAGAGAGATCTTGCGGCAGAGAAGCAGGAGCTCCAGCGCGCCAAAGCGGAGGTCCAGAAAGAGCTCCGGCGTGTGGCGGAACTGGTCGCGGCACGGCAGGAACAGCTCCAGCAGGTCAGCCACTTGAGCGAAGCGGAGGCCCGGGCGCAGTTCCTGAAAGAAGTCGAGCAACACGCTTTGCGCGACGCTTCCGACCTCACCAGGCACATCCTCGAAGGCGCCCGCACCCGGGCGGAGGAGGAGGCCAGGCGGATTATCAGCCTTGCCGTCCAGCGGTACGCCGGCACGCACACCTTCGAGACGACCACGGCGACCGTTGCCTTGCAGGGCGACGAGATCAAAGGGCGCATCATCGGGCGGGAAGGCCGCAACATCCGCGCTTTTGAAGCCGCGACGGGGATCACGGTGATGATTGACGACACCCCCAACGCCGTCGTCCTCTCAGGCTTCGATCCAGTGCGACGTGAGATTGCCCGTGAAGCCATGCAACGCTTGATCCTCGATGGGCGCATCCACCCGACCCGAATTGAGGAGGTCGTGGCGAAAGTCTCGGAGGAAATGGACGAAACGATCCTGCGCGCTGCGGAAGAGGCGGTTTTCAAAGTGGGGGTAACTCCGATGCCGACCGAGGTTATGAAGCTCCTCGGGCGGTTGCGGTTCCGGCGCAGTTTCTCCCAGAATATTCTCGATCATTCCATCGAAGTGGCGCATTTGGCGGGATTGATCGCCGGCGAACTGAATATCGATATCGCCTCCGCCAAGCGGGCCGGCCTGCTGCACGACATCGGCAAAGCGCTGGACCACGAGGTTGAGGGCTCCCATGCCATCATTGGCGCCGAGTTCATCCGCAAGCATGGCGAGTCGGAGGCGATTGTGAATGCCGTGGCATCGCACCATGACGAAGTGCCGCACTCCGGCCTGCTAGGGATCATCGTCAGCGCGGCCGACGCCATCAGTGCATCCCGTCCCGGGGCACGATCCGAAACCATGACCACCTACATCAAGCGAGTGGAGCACCTTGAGCAGATTGGCATGTCCTTCCCGGGCGTGGACAAGTGCTTCGCGGTCCAGGCGGGGCGCGAACTTCGGGTGATTGTCCAACCGGACGAGGTGGATGACGCCAGCGCGCAGGCTTTAGCCCGCTCGCTGGTCCGGAAGATTGAGGAGGAACTCCATTACCCGGGCCAGATCCGGGTCACGGTGGTCCGGGAAACGCGCTGCGTGGAATACGCGAAATAAAAAGCGACTAGCGACCTTCCATAAGGGAAGGCGGAAGGCCGTGCTCCCAATTCTTGGGAGCGTTCCAGGGGCGCTCGGCCATGTTGTCGCTCTCAGGCGTCGCGCATCCAGCCGCGATGCCGAAAACAACAGCCAGGAGCAGCAACCAACCCGTAGCGCGGTTCCGCTTCATTTGAACACTCCAGGGGGGAGATTAATACACCACTTGGTCGCCTTCCATGACCTCGGCCTGCTTCCAGTCCGGCATGATATTGGCAATGCTGCGGTTGGGCTCGACCTTGGTCACGCGGATCTTGGCCACGAGTTTGCCATCCCGATTGACGAGGAGTTTGCCATTCTCGACGACACCTTGATTGCCTCCAACGTCCAGCACGACAAAATCATACTTGGGATCCACAGCCAAAATCCGCCCAGCAAGGCCAGCGGGCATCTTCGGATCGATCTCCTCGCCTTTGTACCGGCTCAGTTCGACGGCCAACTCGTTGTTCTTCTTGAGGAGAATCTGGTTTTCATCGGCGAAACGGTCCCGTTCCTCGTTGGACTGGGCAAGCGTTTGCTTGAAGTTCTTGACCTGGTCCGGAGTGACCTGGAGTTGATTCCAAACCGCCAGCGCGGTCTGGGCTTCATTGCGCTCTCCGGTGATTCGGGTGAGGTCCTCGTTCAACTGGTTGGCGCGCTTCTCCTGTTCGGCAAGGCGCGCGCCGGTCGCCTTCAAGGTTTCGGTCATTTCGGCGAGGTCTTTATTGGCCTTCTCGAGTTCCTCTCGCGCCTGGCGCCTTTCCCTTTCGGCTTTTCGCTGCTGTTCCTCGGCAGTTCGCTGCGCGCCGAGAGCGGTGTCACGTTCGGATTCCAGGTTCGTGATCCGATCCGCCACCTTCACATGGCTGAAATAAAGCGTTGCCAACCCCGCAACGATTGCGATCACCAAGCTGATTCGAAGTAGCATGATCTGAATGTCTTTTGAGTATCTGCGCTTACATTAGAGAGGGGATTCCCGGGTGTCAACGCTCGTTTAGAACTCTGCTCGTTTGGAACTCGGGAAAGCCGGGGGTAGCACACGGCATCGCCTCACGGTGTTTCTCGTTCGCCCAATGGCATTTGCTTGACTTCGGAACACCGCTCGAGCAAAAAGCGGGCGTCCGTAAATCCGATTCTTGTTCAGAGCCGGGCGCCTCGGCAGGGCTCGCGTAGCTTTGCTCACCTATCAAGATCAGGTGGACCGCGGAATCGCAGGCGATCTGTGGACGAGCGAGGACGGGGCCAGGAGCAACTCGAAGATCTATGAACTTGTTTCGCCGGAAGTCTGTGGCCGACCTGCAAGCAGAAGCGGTTGCCGACCATAGCCTCAAACGCGCCCTCGGCCCCATTAACCTGACGCTCCTGGGCATCGGCGCCGTCGTGGGAGCCGGAATCTTTGTCCTCACCGGCCAGGCGGCGGCGAAATATGCGGGGCCAGGGATTGTGTTTTCCTTTATCTTTGCCGGGCTGGCTTGTGCCTTTGCGGGGCTGTGCTACGCCGAATTCTCGGCGATGATCCCCATTTCCGGTTCCGCCTACACCTACAGCTATGCGACCCTGGGTGAATTCGTCGCCTGGATTATCGGCTGGGACTTGATCCTGGAGTACCTGTTCGCGGCTTCGGCCGTGGCGGTGGGATGGTCCGGCTACGTTGTCTCCTTTCTCAAAGACCTGGGCATGGTCATCCCGCCCGCCTTCACCAAGGCCCCCTATGACCATGTGGCGCCGCTGGATGCCGGGTGGAACATCTGGCGTCTGTTTACGGAAGGCTGGACGCACACGGGCGCGGTCCTCAACGTGCCGGCGATGGTGATCGTGGGGGTGGTTACGGTCCTTTTGGTCGTCGGCATCAGGGAATCCTCCCTCTTCAATAACATCATCGTTGCCATCAAACTTGCGGTCATTCTCACGTTTGTAGCCGTTGGCGTCGCTTATATCAATGCCGACAATTGGATTCCCTTTGTCCCCCCTGAAACGACACCGGGCACGTTCGGTTGGAGCGGCATTCTCCGCGGGGCAGGGGTGATCTTCTTCGCCTATATCGGTTTTGACGCCGTCTCGACGGCAGCCCAAGAGGCGCGGAACGCGAAGCGAGACATGCCGATAGGCATTCTGGCTTCGCTGGGGATCTGCACCGCGCTGTATATCGTCGTGGCCTTGGTCTTGACAGGCATTGTCCATTATTCGGAGCTGAACGTGCCCGACCCGATTGCGGTGGCGATCAACGCGGCTGGGACCGGGGTAGGCTGGCTTCGGCCCGTGATCAAGATCGGTGCCATCGCCGGGCTCTCTTCGGTCATCCTGGTCATGATGCTCGGCCAGCCTCGGATCTTCTATGCGATGTCCAAGGATGGGCTGCTGCCGACCATTTTCAGCGAAGTCCACCCGCACTTCCGCACGCCTTGGTTGGCCACCATCCTGACGGGGTGCGTGGCCATGGTCGTCGCCGGCTTGTTCCCCATCGGGTTGTTGGGCGAACTGGTCTCGATCGGCACGCTGCTGGCCTTTGCCATTGTCTGTGCCGGGATTTTCGTCCTGCGCTTCACGGACCCCCAGATCCACCGGCCTTTCCGGACACCGGTCTTCTGGTTGATCTCACCCGCGGGCGTGATCTTCTGCCTGTGGTTGATGTATGGACTGCCGCCGGATACGTGGGCGCGCCTTATCGTTTGGATGGCGATAGGGTTCGTCATCTATTTCTTTTATGGCCGGCGGCATTCCAAAGTCAGAGGAGCTGCGGCCGCCACGCGCCCCGGGGAGCCGCGCGGGGCGTAACTAGCGCAACTCCATCAGCACCAATGCGTCCGGGGCAAGGCGAAGCTTGGCGCCCCGAAGCAATGCGCCTGGTTCAAGACTTTCCGGAGAGGCGCCAAGCCAAGTCGCAGAGGTCAGGCGCTCCATTGGGTAGGGGAGGTTTTCCGGGCGGAGGACGCAGGTGACTTCCTTAGGTTCCGCATCCAGGTTTGCTACGAGCGCCCATGCCTGGCCCGGGCGGCTGTATATGGCCGAAGCGCAGCGGTCGTCCGATAAGGTCACCGCCCGGTTCCGCCAATCGGCGAATCGGTACGCTTCGAGATCTCCCAGAGGCTTTAGCAACGCCGTCAGTTCGAAGGTTTCCGGGCTGGCCGGCCATGGGGCAACCCCCCCGAGAAGAGCCTGCATGGCAAACACCTTGAACAACCGGCGAGGCGCGTTGTTGTCGATGGTGCCGTAGCTGATCACGCCCCGCGAGCGCGCTCCCGCGAGCGACCATTCCAGGGGCAAATCCGGCAGGCCCGGCGCGCGTTCGGTCCATTTTCCATAGCCCCACTCGGTCGCGACGACATGATCGGCGAAGTTCTCCATCGCGAACATGGGCGTGGTCGTATTGTGAATAATGACCAGTCCGTCCGGACCGACGCGGCTCCGGGTCCACTCCATCAGGTCGAGGAGTTCCTCGATATCCCAATGCCCCTCCGCTTCCTGTCCCTCGACAGGGCCCTTTTCATGGAGCGGGTTCTTGCAGAAGAGGGCCACGTTCCAATCGTAGTAAACGCCATTGAGCGGATGGTTCTTCAGCACCCGATCGATCGAGGTTTTCAGAAAATCCAGCCAGCCTGATCGCAAGCACATCTGCACGCCAAACTCGCTTTGCGGCTTGAGGAAGTTGTGTTGAAGGTTGCCTTTGTGGTCCTTCCGCCCCCAGGTCTCGCCGTGTTCCTTGAACTCCGTCGTGCTCGGATGCAGTTCCTTGTCCGAAAAGTAAGTGGCGGTCCGAATGCCCGCTTCCCGGCAGGCTTTCAACACCTGGTCGTAACGGTCCATATCCGGATAGGGCGGATAAGAACCATCCCGCCAAAACAGACCATCATCGTAGTAATCGCCGTCATTATGGCAATGCACCGTCTGGATTCCCTTTTCCGCCCAAGCCCGAATGGTCTCTGCAGAAACCCAATCACCGCGATTGCGGTTGAAGGAGGTATGTAACCATGGCTTGAGGGCGTGGCCTTCGTGGAGCGGCACGGCCAGAAAGAACGTGAACGCCAGCCGGTTCGTTAGAGTCTTGGACCCGCCCTCGCTCCAGAGCGGCGAGATGCTCAGGGACAGTCCCGCGGGTTCGTTCGATCGCTCCAGAACACACCGGCCCTCGCCCCGGCGCCCCGGCAGCAATTCCCACGGCGCGAGATCCGAGCCCACAAACCATTCCAATCCTTCCACACCTGGATTCACGAACATCATCGAACGCGGGACGAAGGGAGTCTGGACGGGTTTGTCTTCCGCATGCCCGGCACGGAGCTTGCCCCATCGACTGCTGCCAAACGAGAAGGACGGCGCCCCTTCTGCCTCCGACTTCCCTTCGCGATACCCATACTCCGCGAGCTCCGGCGCTATGACGGTGGCCAGAGGTGTGATTTCATCCGCCTCCAGGACGCCGCCGGGTGGCAGGAACTCCCGGTGCACCTTGACGTATCCCCAACGATATTCGTAGCGCGTCCGCACCTGCACTTTGGAAGGCTGTCCCTGCGCATCCGTGAGCACGCTTTCCACCGTGACGATCGGTTTCGAGCCGTCCGTTGAATGGGTCACCTTCGGATTCGGATCGAAGGTATCGGCAAGCTCCACCGTCCCCTGCCGAACCCGCGCCTCGACCGGGGAGACCAGCAAGCTGGGCGCCTGTCCGTGAACCAGCCTGACACGGCTCAGGGCGCCCCCTTTTCTAAGGTTGTGCTCAAAGACGTAATAATCTGTTCGCAAGCGCAGGACACCTTCCGCCTCGTCTCGTTGCACGGTGTAGAATCTTGGCCACGTGCTGCGAGGCCCCGCCTCCGGGCGTGCCTCGGCGAGAGCGGCGTCGCTTGGGGCCCCCGCACCAGCGAAGCTCAGCAATAGCGTCAGAAGGAGAGCGCGGGTCCGAAGACGACTGGACGTTGACGGGTTCGCGGGGGCCAGGGAGTGATATCGCATGGCTCTTTATACGCGCCAGCGCCTGGAGAATGAAGCGTGTTCTATCGGCGCGGCGGCTTACGTCTCGTCCCGTCCAATCCATTTCTCCACGCTTGGGGGATGGGCCAGAATCAGCAGATCGAGCAACGCGCCGGGTTGTTCGCTCACTTGGACAAGGGACCGGTGTTCCTCCGGGATGAACTGCGCGGCGACGGCGCCATCGAGGTGCGCCAGGAACGAATCGTAATACCGGGCAACGTTCAGAAGCCCGCAAGGCTTCCGATGCAGCCCGAGCTGAGCCCAGGTCACGATTTCGCAAAGCTCTTCCAGCGTCCCGTACCCGCCTGGGAGTGCCACAAAGGCGTCAGACAACTCAGCCATCAGCGCCTTCCGCTCGTGCATGGACCGGACAATGCGGAGGTCCGTGAGTCCGCGGTGGGCCAACTCCTTGTCCACGAGCGCCTGGGGAATCACGCCAATGACTTCGCCGCCCTGTGCGAGAGCGGCGTCGGCCACGATCCCCATCAAACCGACGTTCCCACCGCCATAGACGAGCCCAAATCGGCGCCGGGCGATGGCGGCGCCCAGTTCCTGCGCGGCCCGGGTGAAGGACGCGAGCAGACCCTGGTTGGAGCCGCAAAAGACACACACTCGTTTCACGCCACTATACTAATGGGTGTGTCTGCCCCTGACGAATCTCTGGATCGCGAAAGTGCGGGGGGCGACAGCGCTCCCCTTCCGGTTCCCTGCTGGAACGGGGCCGTCTTTGGGTTATGCTCGGAACATGCCGGTGCATTATGAATGCCAGCGTTGCACGGCGTGTTGCCGCTGGCCGGGGCAGGTCCGCTTGAACGACGACGAGATTACGAAGCTCGCGGCGTATAAACGCATGTCCGAGTTCGACTTTATCCAAACCTGCACGCGCCTGAGTTCGGACCGGCGGGGCTTGGCGTTGGAAGAAAAACCCGACGGTGCGTGCGTTTTCCTCGAGGGAGCGGACTGTGCCGTTCAACCGGTTAAGCCCCGTCAATGCCGAGATTTCCCCAACCGATGGAACTTCCCTGGCTTCGAGCGACTTTGCCGTGCCATCCCGCGTGAGATCTTCGCGAATTCGTTTGGAACGGCGAACCCGCTGGACAAAAGCGCCTGAAAACCGTTCTGTATCTCGCGAAGATATATTATGAGCACCACTCACAACCCCGCGGAACAGCCGAATCAGCCGGATTCGGGCGCGCCAGCCCCAAGCCCTTCCGCGCAGGATGCGCCCGGTGCGGTGCCGGTGCTAATCCCAGGCTTTTTGCCGCCCGACCGAATCCTCGCGCAGCTTTCGGTGGTGAGGGAGACCCAGCCGGTGGCCGCGATCGCCACCGCGAACCAGCATCGTGAAGCGCTGACGGGGCCGTTCCTCAAGGCCGTCGAAGACGGGGTGACGGAGCCGTCGCAGGACTTCTCGAAGCATGGCATGCTCTTCAATTATGCCGCCTATTTCCTTGCGAAATGGCGCGAACCCGCTGTCTATCCGCTCTTCCTGCGCTGGTTTTCCCTTCCTGGCGAGGATGCCCTCGAGCTTGGTGGCGACACGGTTAGCCAGCACGGAGGGCGCTTTCTGGCTTCGGTCTGCGGCGGGGATGTGGAACCGATCAAGGCCCTGGCCCTGAACCGTGCCGCCAACCCCGTGTGTCGCGCCCAGGCGATGCGGGCGCTTGCCGTTCTGTCCGTATGGGGCGAACTGCCGCGCGACCAGGTCGAAAGCTGGTTCCAGTTCGTGGCCCGGGAAGGTTTGGAGCGGGAGAAAGGCGTCGTTTGGAACGAACTCGCCCGTTTGAGCATCCAGCTTGAGCTTCTCGGAGTTTTCCCGGACCTGCGGCAAGCCCGCGAGCAGGGCTTTATCGATCCTTCCTTTATGAAGCTGGAGGACCTTGAAACGGTGGAGAAAATGCCTCGTGGAAGCCTTCTTCACCCGTTCACGGCTGTGAACGGGCGTATCACCAATGTGGTCGAGGAAACCCGCTGGTGGGCCGGGTTCCAGCGTCGGGGCAGCGAAGCCCAAGCGGCCAAAGAGAATGCCGAAGTAGTCAGCGCGGGTGAACAGTACGTTGCTCCCCGCAAAGTCGGCCGCAACGATCCGTGCCCGTGTGGCAGCGGCAAGAAATTCAAGAAGTGCCACGGCCAATAGGCAGTGGCACTTCTCGGCAGATTGGACCGTTTCGAAACCTACTCGACGACCGGGCGCAGAACGATGTTCCGGTATTCGACGCCGGTATGGTCGCCCTGCAGATAGATCGGGCCGGGGCGTGATTCATCGGCCCAAAGGGCGCCGCCAGTGCAGCCGAGCAACGGCTGGTTATCGATGATCTTGGTCCCGTTGAGGATCACGGTTACGTGCCGCTTGGCCAGGGTGATATCGAAGCTTTGCCATTCGCCGGCCCGTTTTTCCGCATTGGTCACCGGCGTAATGCGGCTGTAAACTCCGCCCATATTGTGGGAATCGAGCTTCCTGCCGTAGGTATCGGCGACTTGGACCTCGTAAATGCCGCGGAGATAAATCCCGCTATTCCCATTCTCGCTGACCTTGGTTTCCAGCTTAAGATTGAAATCCTCAAACTCACGTTCTGTGCGGAGGTTGCCGTAGTTCTTGTGCGGCTTGCCTTCCTCTTGCACCGGGCGGTTGATGAGCACGCCGTTCTCCGCGCTCCAGCCATTGACCGCGCCGCGGCTGGTCAATCTCCAGCCGGTCAGGTCTTGCCCGCTAAACAGGTTGATCGGATCACCGAACTTCAACTTCGCGAGGTCCGGAGCCGGGGGCAGGGCCGGGATGCGTTTGCCGGTGAATTCCTCGTCGATAAGCCCCTGGCCATCCGACCGGCCCATAAAGCGTCGGAGGTGCAACTCATCGCCTGAAAGCCGGGCGGCGATAGCTTCGGTGAACTGGTGCGTGCGGATCGTTTTGCCGCTGGCGTCCCGGCGCCGCACTTCGTTAATGCGCGTGACATACAGCGTGTCGCCATCGTCGCTCAAGAAGACGCTTGCCACGGGCACGACGCTGCCGCCGCCCCACAGAATGCTGCCATCGAGGTAGCCTTTCTCCTGGGTAATCCCGAGCCAGCCGGCGCCGCCGCCGGGGATTGTCAGGGCCCAGCGCCCGATGAAAGGGTTATCCGAGTCCGCACCGAGGGCGGCACCGGCGAGCAAGAAGGTGGCGGCTGCGGTCAGTCCGAGCCGCGAGAGACAAAGATGGGATTTCATAGACAACATGGTCCGCTTATCGGCTCTTGCTCAGCGGGGTTCAAGCAAAATGTTACTTCCAAAAGCTATTGAGCGCGCGATGCCGCCCGGCTGCATAGGACTGGGCCACAGCTTGCGTGATGAACTCTTTCGCCAGTTCGACACTCCGATGGAGGCTGTGCCCCAACGCGAGATAACCGGTGATCGCTGCCGAGTAGGTGCATCCGGTGCCATGCGTCGCGCCGCCGCGGATGAAGGGCGCTTCCAGCAGATATTCGGCTTTGCCATCGTAAAGCACATCCACTGCCTGTTTGAACCCTCGCAGGTGGCCGCCCTTGACCAAGGCGGCGCAGCCCGACTGCCCTTGAATCCGCCGCGCCGCGTAGCGCATGTCCTCGATGGAACCCAGTTTCCTGTCCCCGACCAAAACGCCGGCTTCGTGCAGGTTCGGTGTGACGAGGGCGGCGATGGGCAACAGCCGGGTCATAAGAGCGCGCACGGCAGAATCCTTGGCGAGCGAAGCGCCACTGGTGGCCACCATGACGGGATCGACGACCAGCGGCGGGCGGCCGGGCTTCTCGAGCCAGCGCACCACCACCTCAATGATCTCCGCCGAGTAAAGCATCCCGGTCTTCACCGCGGCCGGGGGGAGTTCGTCAGAAAGCGCCTTCAACTGGGCGTCAACGATGTCCGGTTTGGCAGCCTGGACGGCCAGCACGGCGGTCGGGTTCTGTGCGGTCAGGCAAGTGATGGCACTGGTGCCATGCACTCCGAGCGCCGCGAACGTTTTGAGGTCAGCCTGGATGCCCGCGCCGCCGCCGCTATCGGAGCCGGCAATGGTCAGCGCGACAGGGAGTCGTTTGGTCTTGTGCACCCGGGCACCTTAGCGGCTCTCACGGCGCCCTCCCAGCCTTTCATTTGGGGACCGTGCTATGCAGCTTGAGCCAGGTCAGGTCCAGGTTGTTCGGTGAGTAGTTGGAGAGGTGGTCATCCATGTTGGTCGGGTTGAGCGTATTGGGATGCGTCCACCGATGACTCTGGATATGGCCATCCGCATACGTCATCACCCCGGACCGTTCATGTTCCGCGGACGGATAATGGTAGAACAATCCGCTCGCGCTCATGGTTCCCAGGTGCACGATGAATGCCGAATGGCAAAGGCTCTCGGGGTTCATATCCAGGAACAGGAAAAGGTCCGAAGGCGAGACGGCGCTCAGGTCGCCGGATTTCGTGAAGTACTGGTGCTCCAGGGTGTCGAACCATGCGACAGGCACCCGCCCGAAGTAGCCATTCATCGAATAGCTCCTGAGCCGCGGCACCTTGACCCCGTTAATGTTGAGCAACTCCCGGTCCGAGGGGCACTTGTACACTTGAGGATTCTTGATGTAATTGGCGAACGAGGCGTAATTGCCATTGATAAGACAATTCAGGTTCGTGTAGATCTCCCGTTCCCGGTGGGTGGCTCCAACCACCCAGAGGGTTTTGCCATCAAGGCTTTCCAGGGTGGCCGCCCCGTTCGAGACGATCCGGTCATCGTTGTCGCCGGTATACATGAAGGACGCCAGAGCCAGTTGCCTCTGGTTATTAATGCACTGAGCCATCCTGGCCTTGGCTTTCGCATGGCTCAACACGGGAAGAAGCAGTCCGGCAAGGATGGCAATAATGGCTACAACGACAAGAAGTTCGATAAGTGTGAATGCAAACCGCCCCCTCCGCCCCCAGCGCGGTTTCGCCCTTCCTGCACTCTGCCGCTCAATGTGAGCGGGAAATCGAGCAGTTAAAACCGCCGCCAATCTCCTGCTCTGCATGCAAATTCAACTAGCTACATCCATGCCAATCCGACCCTTAATCCATAGCCGAATCGGTCCGCCCTGCCACACAACAGACTAGTTCTTGCGGGTGCAGCGTTCCTGCAGCCAGACGATGTCCCGGTTGTTCGGAGACGCAACATTGAGGGCGAGCGGTGTGCCTCTGCTCAACTTGGGCGCGGTGCGTGGATCGGTCCACTTTTTGATCTCGGAATGCCCGTCGGCAAACGAGAAGCCGGCCGCGTTATTGTGGTAGGCAGCCGGGTAATCGATAATCTTCGTTTGGGCCGCATTGGGGTAACCGGTCATATCGGTAACCCAAAAGGCGTCATTGATGCTGTCTTCGCGCTCGTCCAGGAGCACAAACGTCTGCGACGGACCCGGATCAATCATGTCGTTCAAACTGCGGTAAACCCGCCACTCAGGACCCGACCATCCGCCATGGGTACCTTCATTTCCTCCAACCCAGTTATTCATGGACATGCTGCGGACCCGAGGTAATTCGCCCCGGCCGGAGACCCTGACTTTAGACTGGTCAGCAGGGCAATGCCAGATGGCCAAGGTGTTGCCGCAGTAAGGCCAAAGGGGACTCTTCTTGATATCCTGGTCCGGATCCCAGTTGGAGCGGTTCGCGCCACTGTTATCCAGGATACCCATGACCCAGGCGTAAGGGGCATTGGCGCTCCCGGCCGGCGCGTAGGCAAAGGGAATCTTGTCGTGATTATCTTCCGAGTACATCCGCCACGCCAGCGTGAGCTGTTTGTGGTTGTTCATGCACATGATGCCTTGCGCCTTGGTTTTGGCCTTGGCAAGGGCGGGAAGGAGCATTCCGGCAAGAATTGCGATGATGGCAATAACGACCAGCAGTTCGATAAGGGTGAATCCGCGATTTTTTCGATATCTCGCAGTCAAGGAGTTGGTTCTGTGAATATTCGGCATAGCTTCTGACAACAAACGTTCGAGTATTTGATACTGGAAGGAGGGGGTATGGGCAAGGGAAACCGAAAGATAAAACCAACGCTAATAGATAGTTATAGCAAATCAATTATGGCACTTATCCATTCCATACGCACCACAAGCACATGTCATACGCATAGTAAACACATGAGAACATGCTTTTACCATGTGTTTATCGTGCGTTTATCGTGCGTTTATCGTGCGTTTACACTGAATGCAGCGCGAGGGGCTCTGCAATGGAGCTGCCCTTGGGCCGGTCGGGGGAAAGTCGCGCATCCAGAGACTGTTCTGCGCAACGGAAAGGGGGACCGGCCCTTGAGCCGATCCCCCGTGCATCGAATGCGTAGCTGCGCGCCTGGCGCTTACTGTTTGGCGCGGTAGAACTTCTGAGTCCCGGTGACCGGGAGGGTGGCGGGGCTGGTGCCCGCTTCATCGGTCCACGGACCATTGACAGCCGTCGCCGACTGCAAAGTGCCCGTAAACGTCAGGGTCAGGCCGGTCGCCGTCCGTGCGGCGCTCAGGGTGGGCGGAGCCGCCGCCTTCGCGTCGTTGAAGTCCCAGTAAGCCATCAGCTTGGCGGTGCCGCCGAGAGCGTTGGGAAGCGTGCCCGCTGCCAGCTTCGCAATGTCGGCCTCGGTCAAGGCGGTGGAGAAGATGGCGGCGTCATCGATAATACCGGTCAACCCGGCGTCGTCACCCTTGCAATAACCCCAGTAGAGCTGGTTGAAGTCCGTCGGCAATGGACTGGTGCTTTCGCCGGACAGGAACAGCTTGCCATCAATCCAGATCTCCTTGACGGCCCCCTTCTTCTGGACAACGAGGTGGTGCCAGTCTTGCCACCAGGTTACGTCGCCGGAGTAATCCGCGAACTCGGCGATGCTCGCGTTGATCCGCTGCGTGGTCGCGTCGCAGCACCCGGCGGTGTCGAAGTAGAGTGTGCCGCCGGTGTCCCAAGGCGTGTGCACCTGGAAGCCGCGTTCACTTCCGCTCGAGGACGGCGAATTGCCCCAGAACAGGGACGAGTTGTTCACGGAATGGAGCTTCTGCCAGGCCACGATGCTCAGTTCGTCTTTGGCGGTGGCCTCGTTGAGGAAGCTGGCGTCATAAACCCAGACCGACTGCTTGCCTTTGTTCCCGGTGCCGAAGTCGATGCCGTAATCGCCGGCCTTGCCGGACTTGCCACCGGCGTCCGCGGTGAACTTGGCCGTGCCGAGCAGCAGACCGTCGTAACTCTTCACGAGGTCCTGGGTGGGGCCGGTGAACGCCAGTGTTTCGAAGGACCATTCCTCGGTCGCGGGTTTGCCACTCGGATCGGTGTATCCCAGCGTGATCGTTTGCGTGGCCTTGCTCGGGAGCAATGCGGCAGGCTTGTAGGTAACGGTCGCAACGTTGTTCTCTTTGGAGAAGGTGGGCGTCACCGCGACCCCGTTAAGTTTGAGGGTGACGTTGTCGGCCGTCCACGGTGTCTTGCCGTCGCTATGGACAATCGTGATCGTGGGGATAGGCGGAACCGCGGTGGCATTGGGCGCCGGGGTCCTGGTGATATAGGCGCCTTCCGAGGGCATGGGCAGTTCGACCGCGGACGAGAGGTACTTGCCGGGGATGGGTCTCAGGGACGCAGCCGCCGTGGTGTCACCCTCTTTGCGCCAGGCCACCTGGCCGTAGTCGCCGCCGCCGCCTTCCTTGTAGACAAGTCGGGTGAAGTACTTTCTGCCGGCGGTGAGCGAGATGGGCTCCGAGGTTCGCGGGCTGTCGGGTTCGGTGAAGTTGTTGCAGCAGCTGGTTTCCTCCGCGATCAGCGCGAGGTTGGCTTCGGTCGCATCGGTGCTGAGATAGAGTTGGGACGCGTCATCGCTGTAGATGAAGAAGCGGTAGTCTCCCGACTCCGTGGGCGTGATGAACCCTTCTATGGTGGCTCCATAGAGTTCGTGTGCGTCGTCCGGGAAGAAGTCCCGGCTGTTGAATGAGTAGACGGCCCCCACCAGGTCGGGGGAGGCTGGGTAGCGCGGATCGGCGTAGAGGTTGTCCACCGGTGTGCCCGGGATCTGCTCGCCGCCTGTCGCATCACCCCAATACGAGAATTTGAGCAAGCCCTGGGTGCCCATCATGTAGGAGTAGAATTCGCCCTTGGTATCGGCGGCCACTTTGTTCTTAGAGGGATCCGCGACATCCTTGATGGCCACCGTGTAAGCGGTTCCCGGAGCCTGTTTCGCCGTCGTCAGCGTCACGACCTTGGATTTATAGGAGACGGCGGAGATCGCCAGGCTCGGGCTGATCGCGTAATTGGCCGCGTTGGTGGCGGTGGCGGGATCCAACACCTCGGAAAACGTGAGGTTCACGGTGTCGAAGGTGCCGGTCGCCTTGGTGGACACGAGCGCCGGCGCGGTGGCGTCACACGGATCCAGGTTGGCCTTGAACTCATCGAGGTTGGTGACTCCGTTGTTGTTGCAGTCTTTGGCCGCGTCGCTCGCGTCGTTGGGGTTCAGCCCATACTTTGTCTCCCAATCGTTCGGCATGCCATCGTTGTCGGAGTCGGCAACCGGCCCGACAGTCGGACGTGAATCGAACTGGTCAGGGGTGAGCACCCCGCTGGTGACCTTCAACCGGTCGAGGGATCCGGTATAGGCAAGGCCGCCGCCCGGTTCCGCTCCCAGGGTGAAGAAGGTCTGGGTGCGCGTGAAGATGACGCCGCTGGTGTAATCGCGCGTTTCGCCGAGTTCACCATCAACGTAGTAGCGCAGGGCCACTCCGTTTTCGTGCACGACGGCGATATGATGCCATTTGCCGTCGTCGGGAATGGTCGCTGCCGATCCGGCATCCAGGATGCCGAGGGTGGTCACGAACACCGTGCGTCCGGTGTTGACGGAGAAGGAAATGGCTCCGCCCGGGCCGTTGTTGTAGAAGAACACCATGCGGGCGGCAGGATCGCCATCGAACTTCACCCAGGCTTGCAGCGTGAAGGACGGGTCGTCGGGATCCAACTGCATCTTCTGGTCAGGATCTTCCATCTGAATGTATTGCCCTGCCTCGAACTGGATGGCGTAATCGCCCGCCTGCCCGGAGGGTGAATCGGTCACGGACGTGGGGGGATCGCCTGGAGGCGCACCCACCAGGCCATGAATACTTTCGGTCACGGAGCTGGTATTCCCTTCATTGAATTCAATGTTCAGAACTGGTGTGGCCGCTGAGGCGGCAATCACGGTCGAGGCAAGACAGGCGGCTGCAAAGACCGCCTTCAAGCGGAACCCGTTTCCGGGTGAAGTTGAGACATTTCTGGTGTGTTGTTTCATACCTGCGGGACCTTTCTGATTTACCCGATTTTCCCGAGCCGCTCGCTGTCTCACGTCTCCAGAGCGCCCCCTTCACCGCTCATTCGTTTCGACTTGTGAGCAGGCTAACCAATTGCGGGGATTGCGTTTGGTCGGCCAAAGACTACCCAAACCAGCCCTATTGGCAAGAAAATACCGGCCGCTGATTTCAGCGGCCGGCATGCTAAGAGACGTGAAAAACTCCCGCCTGGCGCTTACTGTTTGGCGCGGTAGAACTTCTGAGTCCCGGTGACCGGGAG
>CAZODO010000057.1:0-38903 GCA_964578605.1 uncultured Verrucomicrobiota bacterium
ACCCGTAGATCACCCGTAGATCACCCGTAGATCACCCGTTCGTGAACGGGTGATCTACGGGTGATGACCGAGTGACGACCGTGTTTAGACCGGGAGGAGCTGCGGATGATCGCGGAACGAACGAGCAACCTCGTTATAACTGGGGCAATGGACGCTGCCCGTCGATTTTGGGGAGGAATTCTTGTGTAAAGCGTTCTGTTGCAGATCCACAGGTCCAGAAGAGAACCCGTATTCCACCGAAGACAAAGAGGAACCAGATCGCACCGGCCGCCGGTCCCGCTCTCGGCGTTGGCGAGTGGCCTTGGCGGATCGGTTTCTCTGATTGTCTCTTTCCAGGGAAGCTCTATAGTTCCCTTATCTATAGTTCCATTACCAAGCCGTTTGTATGCCCGAGTCTCTTGGCTGGACTGAGAGCCAGGCACCGCGGCCCAGAATAATTGAGGACGAATATGATGAGAACCGGCATCCAGCACTTGGTTTCAAGAGCAGTTTCACCGCAGGCGGTTTGCGGAAGAGCGGGACGGTGGTTGCCCAGGCGCAATTCGCGGGCGTTCACACTGATCGAGCTCCTGGTGGTTATCGCAATTATTGCGATCCTCGCAGGAATGCTCCTGCCTGCCTTGGCCAAGGCGAAGTCCAAAGCGCACCAGACAGCGTGTCTGAATAATATGCGGCAATTGGGCATCGCGACCGTGATGTATGTGGGGGAGCATCGGAAGTATCCGGGCTGTCTGTTCGCGGTGGGCGGGTTTCGCTATATCTGGCCGGGACGGTTGCTCAGCGAGATGGGCACGAACCGCAGCGTTTTTTCCTGTCCAGCCGCGAGACCCGACAGCCGGTGGGATACCAATGTGAACAAGACCCTGGGGGCACCGAACTTCGTCGGGGGCGGACGGGACATTTGGGGCATCAGCGACACGTCCCTTTTCTCGATCGGATACAACGATTGGGGTGCGTCTCCTGCGTTCTCTGACAAGGGCCTGGGTGGCGATGTGGACACGATTTCTTACGAAGTCAATGAATCGGCGGTAAGGTCGCCCTCGGACATGATCATGCTGGCCGACAGCAAACCGGGCGACGGCTCCAGCCCTAAACCTGCCCGAGGTTCATTCGATGCCAATATCGACCCCACCACGCCGGCAGAATGGCCTTCCAATCGGCATAATCGCCGGACGGTGCTGATGTTTTGCGACGGACACGCGGAAGCGGCGAACCGCTCGGAGGTGATCGATCCCAAGAACGACAAATGGCACCGGCGCTGGAACAATGACAATTCGCTTGCCGGGAGTTGGACCGTGAACGCGGCTCAGGCCGCCAAGGTTGATCCCTAGAATTCTGCGAGCAAGGAGCGGCCTTATTCCCGCCGATGCGGATCGCTCGCCCGGCTGACCGTTCTGGCAGAGAACAGGCGGGCGTGAATAGCCTTGCCGGTCCGATGGCCGTCTCTTTCGACGCGCTCTGCCTTCTCTGAAAACTAGAAGACCAAATAGATGTTATAGAACCCATGAAACTGGTGACGAAACCCCCGCTACGCCTCCATGCGACCCTCAACCTTGGCCTCCTCATCCTGGCCCTTGCCGCGCTCCCGTCCTTTGCTGAATGGCAACCCGCCCGCGGTCCGCTCATGACGCGGTGGGCCAAAGACGTTTCGCCAGAGAACGTGCACCGGGAATATCCCAGGCCCCAAATGGCGCGCGAGGCCTGGCTGAACCTGAACGGCCTCTGGGATTACGCCATCGTCGCCAAAGACGCCGCCCGGCCGGACGACTTCCAGGGGCAGATCCTCGTTCCTTTCCCCGTGGAATCGGCGCTTTCGGGAGTGATGAAGCGCGTGAATGAGAACCAGCGGCTCTGGTACAAGCGCACCTTCAAACTGCCGGATGGCTGGCAGGGCAAGAATGTCCTGCTGCACTTCGGGGCGGTCGATTGGGAAACCACGGTCTATGTGAACGGGAAAGAAATGGGGACGCACCGAGGGGGCTACGACGCCTTCCGGTTTGATATCACGTCCTCTCTCAAAGATTCCGGGGAGCAAGAGTTGGTGGTGGCTGTGTTCGATCCGACCGACGCCGGCACCCAGCCCCGGGGCAAACAAATCCGCAATCCGCACGGGATCTGGTACACGCCGACGAGCGGCATTTGGCAGACCGTCTGGCTCGAGCCCGTGGCCAAGACGCACGTGGAATCGATCAAGCTCACCCCGAATGTCGATATCGGATCCATCACCGTCGCCGTGGGCGCTCGAGCGGCGGGCGAGGTCACCGTGCGCGCCGAAGTGCTCGACCAGGGGCGAAGCGTGGCTGACGGCATGATCCAGGTGTCCGGCGCAGGGACGGATGGCCCCGTGGCGCCCGCGATTACGCTCGCGGTTCCCAACGCGAAACTTTGGACGCCGGATTCGCCCTTCCTTTATGACTTGAAGATTTCGGTTTCGGCAGACGGGCGCGAAGTGGACCGCGTCTCGAGCTACTTCGGCATGCGCAAGATCTCGGTGGCCAAAGACGAACAGGGGACGCCTCGGTTGATGCTCAATAACCAGCGCCACTTCCAGTTCGGGCCTCTCGACCAGGGTTTCTGGCCGGACGGCCTTTACACCGCGCCCACCGACGAAGCGCTCCGGTACGATATCGAGATGACGAAGAAGCTCGGGATGAACATGGCGCGCAAACATGTCAAGATCGAGCCCGCCCGCTGGTATTATTGGTGCGACAAACTCGGGTTGCTCGTCTGGCAGGATATGCCCAGCGGCGACAAGTACATCGGCGGCCGTGACCCCGACATCACCCGCACCCCGGAATCCGCCCAACAGTTCGAGACGGAACTCAAGGCTTTGGTCGAGGGATTTGGCAACCATCCCTGCATCGTCATGTGGGTGCCTTACAACGAAGGCTGGGGCCAATGGGATTCCGTCCGGATCGCCAATCTCGTAAAAGAATGGGATCCAACCCGCCTCGTGAACCATGCCAGCGGCTGGACGGACCGCGGGGCAGGGGATGTGAATGACATTCACGTCTATCCAGGTCCGTCGGCGCCGAAAATCGAAAGCCGGCGCGCTGGGGTGCTTGGTGAATTCGGCGGACTGGGCCTGCCCGTCTCCGGCCACACATGGCAAGAGGAAAGGAACTGGGGGTATCGAAGCTTCAAGAATTCCGCCGACCTGACCGAAGCTTATCTTCGCTTGATCGATAAGCTTCATCCGTTGACGGGGACAGGCGGCCTGTCGGCGGCGGTTTACACACAAACCACGGATGTGGAAATCGAGGTGAACGGCCTTATGACGTACGATCGTGCGCTGGTGAAGATGGATATCGATGCCATCACCGCGGCGAACAAGACGCTTTACACCGCTCCGGCTGCGCGAAAGACTGAATCAGGCAAACTCACCCCGCCCGCGACGCCCCTGGTGGCATGTGATCCGTATTTCAGCATCTGGTCGCCAGCCGACAAACTGGCGTCCAGCGACACGACCCATTGGACGGGCAAGCCCCACCGCCTGACGAGCATGGTGCGGATCGATGGAAAGGCTTACCGCGTGCTCGGGGCGGAACCGCTCCTGGTCCCGCCGCTTGCACAAAAGAGCCTTTCTGTATTGCCGACCCGGAGCATTTACACCTTCGAAGGCGGCGGCGTCGCTTTGACGCTCACGTTCATGACCCCCGCAATACCGGACGACATTGGCTTGCTGTCGCGCCCGGTGACGTATGTCGGTTACGAATTCCGGTCCACCGACGGCAAGTCGCACGAGGTGTCCATCTACTTCGACGCGGCAGCTGAGATTGCGGTGAACGAACCGCGCCAGCAGGTTGAATGGAAGCGGGAATCGGTCTCCGGCCTGGACGTGCTGCGGGTTGGCTCCAAAGACCAGCCCATCCTGGCAAAGAAAGGCGACGACCTCCGCATCGACTGGGGTTACCTCTACCTCGCCGCCCCCCGCGCCCAGTCGAGCGCGTCCGAGGTGGTTCCGCCGATCGCCGCGCGGATGGATTTTGCGAGCGGAGGCGTTTTGGCCTCGCGCTACGATCAGGCGCTCACCTCTGGACCGGCCGAAAACGCCGGGGTCGCGGCGTTTGTGCTCAGGCCCGGGACGGTTGGCAAAGAACCGCTATCGCGCTGGCTGATGCTGGCTTACGACGATCTCTATTCCATCAAGTACATGGGCAAGAACCTCCGGCCGTTCTGGCGGCGGAACGGCTGGGAAGCGGCCGATCTCTTGAAAGCGTCGGCCCAGGAGTATTCCTCCCTCGCAGAACGCTGCCGCGCGCTCGATACGGAACTGATGGCGGATCTTACCCGGGCCGGAGGCGAGAATTACGCGAAGCTTTGCGCTTTGGCCTACCGCCAATGCTTCGCCGCAGGCAAGTTTGTGGCCGATGAGAACGGGCAGCCTCTGCAGTTCTCGAAGGAGAACCACTCGAACGGTTGCATCGGGACGTCGGATATCTTCTATCCGATGTCACCGCAGTTTCTGCTCTTTGGCCCGTCGGTAGCGAAGTCTTTCCTGGTGCCGTTCATGAATTACACGGCCAGTCCGCGTTGGAAATTCCCATTCGCACCGCACGATCTCGGCACCTATCCCCATGCCGCGGGTCAGGTTTACGGCGGAGGCGAGCGCACCGAAGAGAACCAGATGCCGGTCGAAGAGAGCGGCAATCTGCTGCTGATAATGGCGGCGGTGGCGCAGATGGAAGGCAACGCCGATTTCGCGGGGCTTTACTGGCCGCAACTCGAACGCTGGGCGGATTACCTCCGCAATAAAGGGTTCGATCCAGAGAGTCAGCTTTGCACGGACGATTTTGCCGGACACCTGGCGCATAACGTCAACTTGAGCGCCAAAGCCATCTGCGGTCTGGGCGCTTTCGCGAAGCTCTGTGAGATGCGGGGGGATCGCGACGCTGCCGCGGAATATCGGAAGCTCGCGAAAGAGTTTGCCGAACGCTGGGTCAAAGAAGCCGATGACGGAGACCATTACCGGCTGGCGTTCGATCGATCGGGGACATGGAGCCAGAAGTACAACCTGGTCTGGGACAGAATTCTTGGCTTGAACCTTTTCCCCGCGGAGGTTCTGCGCAAGGAAATGGATCACTACAAGACGATGCAGAACAAGTACGGGTTGCCCCTCGATAACCGTGCCACCTACACCAAGCTCGATTGGATCCTCTGGACTGCCACGTTGACACAGAAGCGGGAGGATTTCGAAGCCCTGGTCAATCCGGTCATCCTTTTCCTCAACGAGACGCCGGACCATTCGCCCATGACGGATTGGTACCAGACGAAGACGGCGCGAAAGGTGGGCTTCACCGCCCGGCCGGTTGTGGGCGGCGTCTTCCTCCAGATGCTTTACGACACGGCCACTTGGAGCAAGTACGCCAAACGCGACCAGACGAAAGCGGCGAATTGGGCGCCCATGCCCACCCCACCCAAGACCAGTATTGTGATTCCCACCTCGGAACAGGAGGCCATCCGGTGGCGGTTGACCACCCAGAGGCCACCGAGGAACTGGTTTGAAGGCGACTTTGACGCGTCCTCATGGAAAGAAGCGCCTGGCGGGTTCGGAACCCGCGGAACCCCCGGCGCGGTCGTGCGCACCGAATGGAGCACCTCGGATATTTGGCTGCGCCGCGAGTTCACGCTGCCTGAGGTTAAAGCGGCCGATTTCGCATTGCGCATGCACCACGATGAAGATGTGCAGGTTTATATCGATGGGATTCTCGCGGCCAACGCAGGAGGTTACACGACTGGCTATGAGGTGGTGGATCTCAGCGCCGCGGCGAAGGCGGCTCTTAAGCCGGGCAAACACGTTGTGGCTGTGCATTGCCGACAGACCGATGGCGGACAGTACATTGACCTGGGCCTGGTCCAGTTGACGCCCGTCAGCCCTGCCGCAACCGGGCAAGCCACACACGAGTTGATTGGGACCGACCCGCGCGGCGCGCTCTACACGGCCAATCGCGAGCCCCTGTTGCCCAGCCGCCTGATGAAATTGCCCATCGGCAGCATCGTTCCCCGCGGCTGGCTTCGGCATCAACTTGCCTTGGAAGCCGATGGCATGACCGGGCATCTGACCGAGATTTCGGAATGGTGCAAGTTCGAAGGCAACGCCTGGGCATCAGCAGAGGGCCAGGGGCATAGCGGCTGGGAGGAATTGCCCTATTGGCTCAAGGGTTTTGGCGATCTCGGATACGTCCTGCAGGACCAGCGGATCATCCAGGAAGCACGCAAATGGATCGATGCCGTGCTTTCCAGCCAGGAGCCCAGCGGCTGGTTCGGACCGCGCGCACTCAAGACCTCGCTCGAAGGCAAACCTGACCTTTGGCCGCACATGGTGATGCTGAATGTGCTGCAGTCCTTCCATGATTACACCCATGACGAGCGGGTGATCCCTTTCCTGCTCAAGTACCATCGGTGGCTGAACCAGCTTCCGCCCTCGAGCTTCGGCCACGGCTATTGGCCTAGAATCCGGTTTGGCGACAATATCGAGACGGCTTATTGGCTGTACAACCGCACTGGCGAACGATGGCTGCTCGACCTTGCGAAGAAGATCCATGAGAACATGCAGGATTGGACCACGGGCGTGCACAATTGGCATAACGTCAATATCGCCCAGGGCTTCCGTGAACCGGGAGTCTACTACGTTCAAGCGCGCGATCCGAAATTCCTCAGCGCCGCGGAGCGCAACTACCAGATTGTCCGCGAACGGTTTGGGCAGTTCCCCGGTGGCGGCTTTGCCGGAGACGAGAATTGCCGGCCTGGATATGACGACCCCCGCCAAGGATTCGAGACCTGCGGAATCGTGGAGTTCATGCACAGCTTCCAGATGCTGACCAAGATCTCGACCAGCCCGCTGTGGTCCGACCGTTGTGAAGAACTGGCGTTCAACACACTGCCGCCCGCTTTGACCCCGGATCTGAAAGGGCTCCACTATTTGACGTGCGCCAACCAAGTGCTGTTGGACAAAGAGAACAAGAGCCCGGGCGTTCAGAACGGCGGGACGATGTTCTCTTACAGCCCGTTCGAAGGGTATCGCTGCTGCCAGCATAATGTCTCGCACGGCTGGCCGTACTACGCCGAAGAGCTTTGGCTGGCGACGGCCGACCGCGGTTTGTGCGCATCGCTCTACGCTGCGAGCGAAGTCACTGCCAAGGTCGGCGACGGCTCGGTCGTCACGATCGCGGAAGGCACAGACTATCCGTTTGACGAAACGGTCACCTTGAGGATCACCACGCCGAAGAATGTGGAGTTCCCGCTTTACTTGCGGATCCCGGGCTGGTGCGAGAATGCTTCGGTCAAGGTGAATGGCGCAGATTTCAAAGCTGACGCGCGGCCTCTGTCTTACGCCAAGGTGGCACGCCAATGGAAGAATGGCGATACCGTGACGTTGCGCCTGCCGATGAACGTCAGAATCACGAAGTGGGAGAAGAACCACAATGCCGTATCCGTAGACCGCGGGCCGCTCACGTTCTCGCTGCGCATTGGCGAGACTTGGCGCCAGCACGGAAAGAACCCGGCTTGGCCAGAATGGGAAGTGCTGCCGACCACCGCGTGGAACTATGGCCTTGTCCTGCCTCAGAACGATCCAGAGGGCGCGTTCGACCTTGCCAGACAGAAAGGTCCGCTTCCCTCCAATCCATTCACACCGGAGACCGCGCCCATCCAGCTCCGCGCCAAGGCGAAGAAGATCGCGGCATGGAAAACCGACCAAACCGGCCTGGTGGGCGTCCTCCAGGACAGCCCCGTCAAGAGCAGCGAGCCTGCGGAGACCCTGACGCTGATCCCGATGGGAGCCGCTCGTCTGAGGATCTCCGCATTTCCCGTGATCGGCGAAGGCAGCAACGCCCGCGAATGGAAACCATGATACGCCGCGACGCACGCGGCAATTAAGCTGATAGCCCAACATCGGGCCCCCATGACTCTCGATCAACTCGCAAGACATGCCACGGATCAGTTCGCGCGCCGCTACGGCCGCGCACCCAAATGGACCGTCGCTGCCCCCGGGCGTGTCAACATTATCGGGGAGCATACGGATTACAACGACGGCTTCGTTCTGCCGATGGCTATCGAACGCTGGACCGTCATAGCAGCCGCTCCGACGGCGGGCAGCCAAGCCGCTGTCTATAGCCAGGCGCTTTCGAGCAAAGCGGTGTTTGACCTTGCGGCACCCATTGAACGCGGCCAGCCGGACTGGTCAAATTACGTGCGTGGTGTCGCGGCGGGTTTCCAACACCGAGGCGTGACGATCCCGGGTTTCGACGCACTGATGGATTCCACGGTGCCGTTCGGAAGCGGCTTGTCCAGCAGCGCCGCGCTGGAGGTGGCCGCCGCTACCTTGCTTGAAGCCATCACAGGATCAGCCCTTGATCCTGTCGAGAAAGCCTTGTTGTGCCAGCGCGCGGAGCATGATTTCGCAGGGGTGCCCTGTGGCGTCATGGACCAGTTCACGTCAGCCCTGGCTCGCGAACACCATCTCATCCTCCTCGATTGCCGATCGCACCAGGTCGATCTGGTGCCGCTGACCGATCCTTCCGTCGCTGTCCTGATCATCAATACCAACGTCCGCCACGCGCTCGCCACGGGCGAGTACGCGCAGCGCCGCGCCCAATGCGAATCCGCCGCAAAAGCCCTCGGCGTCCCCGCTCTGCGCGATGCAAGTCTGGAAGATCTCGAAGGTGCGCGCGACCGGCTGGATTCGCTCATCTTCCGCAGGGCGCGCCACGTGATCAGCGAGATCGAACGCACCCTGGCGGCGGCGCGCGCCCTTCCCGCCTCTGACTGGGCGCAGGTCGGTAACCTCATGTATGCCAGCCACGCTTCGTTGCGCGACGATTATGAGGTCAGTTGCCCCGAACTGGACGCCGTCGTTGACATCGCAAAGGCGATAGGGACCGGAGGCGGGGTGATCGGCTGCCGCATGACTGGCGGAGGCTTTGGCGGTTGTGCGGTCGCCCTGGTTCGGGCTGATGCCTTGACCACCATTACAGCTCGGGTGGCCGAAAGCTACCTCGCAAAGACCCGCCTCGAACCGACGATGTTCGTCTCGCGGCCGGCAGGCGGCGCCCACGTGTTGTCAGCGTCCTGAGATCAGGCGACCATAAGGAAATCACGGCCTTCGATGGAACGGCGCGACTGGAGACGCGCGCGGGCCAGTTCGCGTGCACCGCGTTTTCCAACGTAGCCCAGGACAAAGCAACTCTCGGCGTCTGGGATTGCCTCCGGACCAATCACCGGCAAGCCGCCCAACTCTCGCCCGATCTTCCGCGGATCGATGTCAATATACCCTGAGATCTCGACCCCGTGCTCGAGAAGGTGGGCAGCCCGTTTGCGCGTGGGACGCCCGGCACCCCAAACCAGCAGGCGGCGCCGGGAATCCACGTTTGCGCGGAGCCAGCGCGCGAGGTACACCGCTTTGCACCGGTAAAAGGCCTCCGGCCGGTAGCGCAAGCTCTGCCGAGACAGGCGCCCTGGAGAATCGTGCCAGGCCAGCAACGATTGGGGCACCTTGGCCATCCGCACACCGGCATCCAGCCATCGCAACCAGAGCTCGTAATCTTCGGGGAAGTCGCCTTCTCGATACCCGCCGAAACGTTCGATTAATACGCGCCGAAACATGACGGACGGATGAGCGAAGGGCGACTCTACGAAGCGCTGGATAGAAATGCTCTCCGGAGTGACGAACTGATTGATCCAGTCGACGTGCAAGGCATAGCCGCCGGCGCTGGCCCGGTCGCCCTCGAAGTCCACCAGGCAGCTGACCAACCCGATCTCGGGATGGCGGTTCAGGTATTCAGCCTGGAGCGCCAGTCGCTCCAGATGCATTTCGTCATCCGCGTCCATCCGCGCGATAAAAGGCGCGCGGGCTTGGGCCAAACCTGAATTCAGCGCGGCCACAATCCCTGCGTGTGCCTGGGAGATTACGCGGATGCGGGGATCGTCGGCCGCGAAGCCCTTCGCCAGGTCCAATGTCCCGTCTGCCGAACCGTCATCGACCACGATCACTTCGCAATTCGCCAAGCTCTGGGCCTGCAGGCTTCGCAGGGCCCGCTGCAGCGTCTGAACCGCGTCAAACGCCGGCAACACCACGGAAACAGATGGATCAGTGCACTGCAAGTGATGCACGGATGCTCACCATTTGACTCCGCAACATCAAGGGTGTTACGCCTTGATGCGTGAGAACGACCTTGAACCTGGACGAAGACGGGGCAGCGTTGCTCGAACGAGTTCGGAAGAGACGCAAGCAGCCACAGAAAGCCCTCGTCAATGAAGGTTTGAGGCATGGTCTCCGGCACATGCTGGCGCCTCGCTCGAAAACTGTGCCATTCGAAACAGAAGGTGTTGTTCTGGGATCCTGCCTCGCGGGGAACCTCGACGACATTGGAGAAGCCACTTCAATGAGCTTTGTCGGGGCCTTCGCGTCCAGGAAACGGGGCGATAGCTCTTCTTCCGGTTGGCACTTCTCAGACACTGACGCGCCTACGACTCGAGAAATAGCGGCTTCAAGTGACGCTCGAACAGGTTTGCGGTGACGTTTCGCGCCACGCTCGGTTCGAACTCGGCAAGCAACCGCAAGTAACGATCCCCCATCTTCGCCGCGATCTTGTATCCCACATGCAGTAGCTGGCGCAAATGCGGGTTGAACATTGGGCAGGACTGGTCGTGCCGCAAGGTGGACGCGAACTGGGTCGCATCCCACGCTTGCACCTCCGCGCTTGAAGGCAGTTTCTTTAGGTCGATATCGATGACGCTGGCGTAAGGCGCGCATAGCTCATCCACGTGGTCCAAGGCCTGAGAGTAAATCTCCGTGGCCGCCAAAAGCCCCTCACCACCGGCTTCGGCAAGTCCAATAATCTCCTCGAGCCACGTTGTGCCCGCGGTCTTGAGATGCAGCCCAGCTCCGAATCGCGGCAAAGCGCGCCGGATGATCGGGTAAAGAGAGAATTTGTCACTGCCCGAATGGACGCTCAGCTTAAGGTTCTCCGGCAATCCATACCGTTTGACCGCATGGGCGATGACCGCCAGGTCGTCGCTGAACTCCTTCTCGAATTGCGCAAGGTCTCCGACGTAGTCGACGCCTTTGTTGAAGCGACCGGTGAACTTCGGCGCGATTGTTTGAACGGGCACCCCTTCATCCGCGATTGCGGCAAGAATGACCAGCAATTCCGGCGGCGTTTGGGGGCTGTCGGTCTCGTCCATCGAGATTTCCGTGATGAAATTGCGGGCTCCTTTCGCTTTGGCAATGTGCCGGTAGATTTCGGCGGCTTCGCGAATCGCCAGGAGGTACTTCCCGGCGATCGCCTCAACCTGCACCCGAGTTGTCTCGATCGGTTTGGCGATCCCCGGGATTTCGGCCTGCCCAACCAGTTCGCCGTGGCGTCCCATAAACACGCTCACGGCAGAAGGTTCGGCCGGACGCCCGATGGAATCCGCGACATCGATGGTGTAGAAGTCCGAATGGGGAATAAAGCGATCCACCGTCTCCAACCGGATATGATCGGCGTCGACGTGATAAGGCCGGTCCCATTTCAAGGCGCGCACCGCAGCGTCGGCTGCGACGCGAACGCTGGCCGGTTCCGATCCAACGATCAGGTGCTCGCGGTTGGATTTGTTCCAGACGGGGACGACCTCGGCTCCTTTTTGCGCTGCCAGGATGCAGGCCTGCAGTTGGGCCTTGGCCTGGTGCGCGAATCGATCACCGATCCCAAACGAATACTTTTCGAGCGTCAGCATATTCTCAGCAGGTTGAACCTTGAAATCAGGCTATCTCCCAGCCCTTTCGATACTCTTCTTTGAGGTAACGGTCGGCTTCGGGCGCATTCTTGGCCTTCATGTTGGCCGCGTCCCAAGAAAGCTTCTTGCCAACCCGTAAAGCAACGTTCCCCAGGAGCACCAACTCCGTCAGTTTGGCGCCGTATTCGAAGTTGCTGCTGGCGGGTTTGCCGCCTTTGCATGCGTCCAGCCAATCGCGGTGATGCCCCTTGGAACGGGGAATCGTCTTCTCAGGCCACTTAAAACTGTCCATTCGGGAGAACGGCAGGACCTTGGGCGGGCCGCCCCATCCTGGACACATGATCTTCCCTTTGTCGCCGATAAACAGGACGCCATTGCCGCTCTGACCGAGTGCGTCATCGTCTTCCAGTTCGTCAGGCCGGGGTGGGAGCAGTCCGCCGTCATACCAGGTTACTTCAACGGGCGGCATATTCTTTCGCGGACCGAATTGATACCGGTAAATGGAGCCGAAGGGGCACATCTCGGAGTCGACGCTGCCGGGGCACGAAGCTTCGATGCTGCTCGGTTCCGCCAAATCCAGCCCCCAGAAGGCCGGATCAAGATTGTGACAGGCCATATCGCCGATCGGCGCGGAACCAAACGCCCAAAAATCGCGCCACGTTACGGGTGTGTAAGCCGGGCTATAAGGCCGCACGTCTCGCGTGCCGATCCACAGATCCCAGTTCACGCCTGCGGGAACCGGCGCTTCTTTGGGCCGGCCGCCCAGTTCGTGTCCCCAGCGCCCGGCACTGGTCCAGGCGTGCACCTGGCGGATCTCGCCGATCGTCCCGGCCCAGATCCATTCGCAGGTGGAACGGATACCATCGCCAGAATGTCCGTGGTTGCCCATTTGCGTTGCCACACCGGTTTCTTTGGCGACCCGGGCGACCTCGCGTGCTTCCCAAACGTTATGGGTCAGCGGCTTCTCGCAGTAAACATGCTTCCCTTGGCGCATCGCCGTGATCGTCACCAACGCGTGATTGTGGTCCGGCGTTGCGCACAGGACGGCGTCGATGCCCTTCTCCTTCTCGAGCATGATTCGGAAATCTTCATATTCGGTGCATTTGAGCTCATTGCCCGGTGCAGCTTTGGAGTTATGGGCCTCGATCTCCGCCTTAACCGGCTTCCGCCCGGCCGATCCCTTGTAGTAAAACGGTGTGAGATCGAACTGCTCGATGGGGTCCGCCACCGCCACGATGTGCGCATCCTTCTCCTGGAACAGCGCACGCGCATTCGTTCTGCCTTGGCCGCCTGCGCCCACGATTGCGATGTAGACTCTATCGCTCGGGGCGACGAATTTGGCTCCTCCAAGCACATGCCGGGGGATGACGGTGAAGGCCGTGACCGCAGTCGCGGTGCTGGCGAGGAAATGGCGGCGTGTCACTTTCGATGAGCGGGCGTTTGGGTTCATAGGATGGACTGGTTAATTATCCGATCCCGCCCAGCATTCCCAGCGAAAAGCAAGCCCCTGCCACCCCGCCCTGATCCTCGCCATATTTTCCGGTTTCCAGGAAGAGATGGGGACAGATGTGGGCTTTCTATTGACGGCGATCCGGGGGGGGTTGGAACGTTTCCACGCTAATGGATCTGGAGAAACAGCGGCCCAAGCGGGAGGATAAAAAGAGCTTCCTTCTTCCTTCCAGGGAACCGATCAAGGGGTTGCAGGAAGTGCAGAGCGGATTGGTGCGGCGCGTTGCCAAGTTGTTCCAGAAGCAGGGACGGGAGCATCGGATTGCCACAGTTGATCAGGATGCGACGATCATCGAGAGCCACAAGCAAGCGGCCAAGTATCCCTGCCACGAGAAGGGGTTGCTGGCTTGGCTCAAAGATCCGGAGCGGGAAAAGGAACCCGGTGGACGGATTGGTTTTGCGGTCAGCGCGCTGATGAGCGAAGCGTTGGCTCAAGCGCTGCGGACGGTTGGTGAGAGCGATTGGAAGACCTTTGGGAAGGAAGACGACGGCACCCTGCGGCAGTGGGCGGAAGTAGGTTTTGTGCCCGGGGACAAGGATGAGCAAAAGGACAGCAAACCCCTCCGCTATGTGGGGCTGCGGTTGCTCAAGCCTCAAGGGGTGCTCTTTAAAGATGGCAGCGACCGCGATTTTCACGCGGTGGTCACGATGATGACCGAGTCACGAGCCTGAGATGGCCAAGGGCATCACCGGCGAAAATGCCAGAGCGCAGAACCAACGTTCCAAAGAACGGCACGTCATTTCCTGGCCCTTTCCGGATCGCTTCCAATCCGTTACCTCCTGGACCGGTTCGGCAATCGACCCTCACCCTGGGCAACGCGAGTGAGATTCCAGCGGCTGTGGCATCTCATTCTGTCGTTGACTCCTAGCGCCGGTTTGATATCGTTGAGCTAGTGCAAGTAGCCAGCAGTGCTGGTGTCAGTATGACAGATTGTCAGCTCTCCAAATTCGGTGACATTCAGTGATTCGTGCGAGTGCAGAATCTCCCCACTGGCTTTTTGTACTAACACCCCACATCAAAAATGAATCAAAATAGACTCTTCGTCGGTAACCTGTCCTACCAGACAATGGACCGCGACCTGCAGGATTTCTTTTCGCAAGCAGGCGTGGTGACTTCGGTGACGTTGATGCTGGATAAGTTCACCGGAAAGTCGCGAGGGTTCGCCTTCGTCGAGTTTGCCACACCGGAAGAGGCCAATAAGGCCGTCGAAATGTTCCACGGGAAAGAACTCCAGGGCCGCCCTCTGACGGTCAACATCGCCCGGCCGAGGGAAGAGCGCCCGCCTCGGAGCAGTGGCAGCGGGTACCGCGGCGGACAAGGTGGAGATCGTGAATCCGGTCGGCGCGAGCGATACTAATTCGCTCACGCCCAAGCCTCTGAGTGTTGTTGTGCCCGAAATAGCTCGGGCAGGAATAAGCATTTGACACGGCGCGGTGCGCCCCCTAGTTTGCCCAAAAAGAGACGACGTTTATGGCTGAGATCACTCCCCCAGGCCCTTCCGGAGCTCCTGCGCCGAAGCCTTCTGAATCTGCCAAAGTGCAGCCCAAGAAGGAGACGGTGCGGATCAACCTGCCCCCTAAGCCGACCGCCGCGCCGACGATTAAGATTCCTTCGCCGGCCGCCGTCGCGTCCGCCACTCCCGCTCCGGCAGCCCCGGTGGCAGCGACCGCCGCTTCGGCAGCTTCAACTCCTCAGACTGGAGCTTCCCGCCAAGCGGCGGCAGCTTCCTCTATTCCACGGCCAGCGCCCGCACCGCGCCCTATGGTCGCCGCGCCATCGTTGAGCATGGCGGATAAAGGGTTGGCCATCGCCGCGGCTGTTGTGGGCCTGCTCGCTCTGGTCCGGGTGTTTATGCTCGCTGGAGCTTCCTGAACTGGCTCAGGGCGCAGACGGATGATACGTTGCCAGGTGATGTAGAAAGGGGTAACTATGGCTTCCGCAAATATTCTCACCTTGACCGAAGCGACTTTCGAGGACGAGGTGCTCAAATCTTCAGTGCCGGTCCTGGTGGATTTTTGGGCCGAATGGTGTGGTCCATGCAAAGCGATAGCGCCAATTCTCGACGAATTGGCGCAGGAGTACGATGGCCGCGTCAAGATTGGCAAGGTCAATATTGACCACGAACAAAGCTTGGCAGGCAAGCATGGTGTCCGCGCCATTCCGACGCTTCTGCTCTTCAAAGACGGGCAAGTGACCGAGCAGATGGTGGGGTTGCGCAGCAAACGCGATCTCAAGACCAGCTTGGACCGCGCGACCGCTTAGAGCAGGGTGAGCGGATGCGTGGTTATGCCGCTCATCATCTCCCCAAAACAGCTCACGCAGCGCGCGGAACTCTTCCGGCAGCTTGCCTCACTAATCGCGGCTGGGGTCGGCCTGATCCCGGCGCTCGAGATGGTGAAAAGGTCACCTCCGGCAAGGGCTTGGCGCGTGCCGCTCACCCGAGTGCTGGACGAACTCAATCAGGGCGCCACTTTCTCCGATGGGCTGAGATGCCTGGGATCGGGTTGGGCTCCTGCGCTGGACCGGGCACTCATCCAAGCCGGCGAGAATAGCGGACGGCTTGATGTGTGCTTCCGCTTTCTCAGCGAGTATTATGAAGAGAAGGCCAGGCTGCTGCAACAGGTCATGGGGGCGTTGGTCTATCCAGCTTTGGTTCTCCATCTGGCCATCCTGATCTTCCCAACGACGGCGCTCACCCAGCTCGTTTTGCATGGGGATATTCCAGGATACATCGCTTCGAAGCTTGCGATCCTGTTGCCCGGCTACGGAGCGGGTCTGCTGATCGTTCACATGGCGCAGGCCTCTCACGGCTCGTCCTGGCGGGCTCTTTGGGATCGGTTCCTGCGGGCAGTACCCGTCCTGGGAGCTGCGCGTGATCATTTGGCCTTGGCGAGGTTGTCCATGGCTCTCGAAAGCCTGCTCAACGCCGGCGTTTCCATCGTTGAAGCATGGGAATTGGCGGCAGAAGCCAGCGGTTCACCGGCGTTGCGGCGGACCGTTTTTAGCTGGAGGACGCGCGTGCTCGCTGGCCAAACCCCGGCCGAAGCCGTGCGGGAGAGCCGTGCTTTCCCGGACCTCTTCTCCAATCTTTACAGCGCCGGCGAAATCAGCGGTCAGTTGGATGGAACCCTGCAACGCCTCCACCGCCATTACCAGGAGGAGGGCGTGCGAAAGTTGCGTGCGATGGCGGAATGGCTGCCCCGGATGGTCTACCTTATCGTGCTGCTGATCGTGGCTTACCAGGTTGTTTCGTTCTGGTCGGCCTACTATGGCAGGATCGGCAGCATGGGTCTTTAGCAACGTCGCCATGATGCCGGATCGCTGCATCCCGCCCTATGACAATTGAAGAGCTTCATTCGAACGAAGAACTCCGCCAGCACGAATTCCCCGTAACGCGCGAGAAGGTCTTTCTCGCCCACGCGGGGGTCTGCCCCTTGCCGAGGCGGGTTTCCGAACGCATTCGAGAGTATACCGAGCAAAGCACGAAGGGTGACCAGGAGACCTTGGTGCCTGCGTTTCAATTGGGCCAATCCCGAGAACTCGCCGCCCGGCTCCTCCAGGCGGAACCGGAAGAGATCGCCTTCGTGGGACCCACCTCGCTGGGCTTGAGCTACGTGGCGGGTGGACTCAGGTTCCGGAAGCACGACAACGTGGTGATTTATCTGGACGATTATCCCTCGAATGTCTACCCGTGGTTGGCGCTGGCTGATCGGGGCGTTCGGGTCCGGTTTCTCAACGTTCGCGAGCTCGGCCGGATAAGGCTGGTGGATGTGCTTGGGCAGGTGGATGAGTCCACGCGGCTGGTGGCCTTGGCCTCATGCCACTTCATCGCCGGTTATCGAGTGAAGATCGAGGAGATCGCCGCGGCGCTCCGGGAGCGCAACATCTTGTTCTGCGTCGATGGAATTCAAACCGTCGGGGCGTTCCCGGTCAAAGCGGCTGCGCTCGATTTCCTCGCCGCCGACGCGCACAAATGGATGCTGGGTCCGTGCGCAGCGGGGATTCTTTACGTGAGCAAAGCGTTGCATGAACGCCTGCAGCCTGTGGCCTTCGGATGGAACAACGTTCGCTGTCCCGAGTTCGTGGCCCAGGAGGAGATCAGCCTGCGGCCCAACGCGGCGCGGTACGAAGTGGGGAGCCACAACCTTCTCGGACTGGTCGGGCTGAACGCGGCGATTGAACTGCTGTTGGAGATCGGCGTGGAGAACATAGCGCGCGATCTGTTAAAGAAACGCGGGTGGTTGGTCCCCGCACTGGAGGCGAAGGGATATACTGTTCTGCAAGCGCGTGCTTCCTCGGACAACGCCAGCGGCATTGTCACTTTCCACAAGCCGGGTTTGGACATGCGCCCTTTGCACCAGCAGCTTGAAAGCGCCCAGGTGATTACGTCGCTGCGCTCCGATCGAACGGGGCAAACTTATCTCCGCCTCTCGCCTCATTTCTACAATACTGAGGCGGAGTTGCACCGGCTTCTCGAGTTGCTCTAGGCGCCAGCCGGGCGAGTCTCCGGTTACCGGATCTGTCTTAAGAAATCCTGGAGCGGGTTGGGCCGCACCGGCCGGTTCGTTGTCGTCGTTGAGGGCGCATTCGTGGGGGAGGCGCTCTGGCCAGAGCGATCCAGAAGGCCGCTAATCCCCTCGACGATGCTCGCCGAAGCATTCGTGCCTGCCGGCGCATTGGTGGCGCCGCGTTGACCGGACAAAACTCCCCCAATGTTCTGGAGGACGGAGCCCGCCGTTTCACCCACGGGCAGAATGCCGCTGATGGATCGAGCCATGAGTCCCCCAAGCACAGCCTTGTTGATCTCCGAACTTGGCTCCCCAAGCGTGCCGGAGATCTTTACGAAGCTTGGCAGTTGCGCGTAGACCGCATTCGTCGGCGTGTTGGCCGGGAGCAAGTTCGCCTTTTCAGCCAGTGTGCGGCGGAGAGATAGGGTGACCGGCAGGTCCAAAGGCGAGTTGGTGAGCACATCGGCCATGGGGATTCTTCCGTTGCTCTCGGCGAAAAACGCTTGGCTTTGCACTTTGAACTGCTCCAGCGCGATTTGGCCGTTTCCCACCTGCAGTTGCGCCGCGATCCAGTGAATTGGGGTCTGGGTGAGTTCCGGCACCCGAAGAACAAGCGCAATCGGGTCGATGAGGCGTTTCGTCTTACGCCCGACAATCTCATAGTGCATGTTCGTCAGGTTCAAAGAAGCATTTCCCGTCAAGTGCTTCCGCAGGCTGGGGCCGGTCATTCCGGCCCCCTTCAACTCGGCCCGGGCGATCAGATCGCCGGTATACTGGCCAGGCGCATTGGTCGTGAAAGTGTTGGACAGAGGCTCAATCGGAACCCGGTCGGCCATAAAGGACAATTCGTAAGCATAGCCAGGCACGCCTAGATTGAGAACGGCCGTGCCGTTTACCGGTGCGCCATTGACCAGCATTGCGGCCGGTTTGATGGTGACTTCGCCTCGGCTGACCTGCGCGTTCAGGTTGAAATTGGTGATCGCAAGCTCTTTCAGAAACAGCTGCCTGATTCCCAAGCTCGCTGTGAGTTGCTGAACCGGGAGGGAGAGCGGTTCGGGTTCAACTTGCGCTGCCGGAGCCGCAATTGTCGAGGGCTGCCTCGTGGTTCCCGCGGGCGCACTGGGCGAAGCAGGCGGAGCCTTTCCTCCGGCGAAAAGCCCGTAGTAGGGCGTCAGATCCAGGGAATCAGAGTGAATCGTCAGTTGGCTCGGCGTCGCGTTGGCCGTCCGCATGTCCAGACGGCCCATGGCCAACAGTTCATTGCTCGCCTGCTCAGTCGGCGTGAGCTTGAGGAGGAACTGCCGAAGTTCCAGGACGCCCTGGCGCAGGGATCCGTCGATTTGCATCCCGGCTCCCAGTCTTGGAGAAGCTGAACCTGCACTTCCTGCCGCAACCCAGTTGGTCACTTGCAGTCCGGCTTTGATGGATGTTTCGACGCCGGGCGCATGGGCCGCCGAGCCATTGCCGCTCAGAGAGATTGATGTGAGTCTCCCTTCACCCAGTGCGGGAGTTAACACAGGACCAAGGGCGCCCTCGCTTACCTCCATCATCTTGAAATCAAGTCGCACCGCGCCGGTATCCAGGGCGTAATTACCGCTTACCGCGATCGCTCCCGCGGGCGTGTAGCCGCGGCGCAAATTCAGTGTCGCGCTGTGAATCTGAACGGACGGTTGGTCGATATCGAGATTGTAGTCGAGCACCGACTGGAGGTCCGCGTAGGCATACTCTGAAAGGGTGCCGGTGAAATCTCCCAGCGAGACGTTGCCGGTGACGGTGTACTTGCGGTCTCGAAAGCGGAGCGCTGAACTGGCCCGGACAACCCCTTTCGAAGCCGTCAGTCCCGGGGTGGGAAACTGCCGGAGCAACGCCGGCAACATGAGATCGGCGCTGACTTGAAGGGTGAGGTCGCTCCTCGACATGTCGTAATGACCCGAGCCGTCCGACTGCAGGATGGGTTGGCCTCGCTGGCTCGCTTCGAGCCGATACTGGTTCAAGGTGATCGTCTTGAAATGCTGCAACACGCCACCGAAAGTCAGGGCGACCGTCGCCTGCTCGATTCGGTTTGTTCCCAGTTGCGCGGCTAGGCCGGTTACCCGGCCATTTCCTCTCGCCGTCAGTTCCTTGCCATCGGGTTTGGCAAGGACCGTCAATTCCAGGTCAGCGCGTCCCGCCGCCGCATTGGTGCCGAGCAACGAACGCCATTGGCTCAACTCGATGCCCGTCAGTGCGAGATTGAAGGTAGATTCGGCGAAACCCCGTGAATCAGGCGACCATGTGAGGGTCATCGGCCGGTCGAGAGACGCGCGCAGGATCTGCCGTTCCTGTTGCTGCCCGGAGAGAATCAAGCGCTCGAGCACCGCGGACTTCTCGCCCAAGTTCACGCGCAGCTTGTAATCCAAGTCCACGTTCAGCTCCGGAGTGGCGCCGCTCGGTTGGGCCAGGCTGATCCTGGACCCCGCGATTCTGCCTTCGGCGCCGAGCACTTCACCTTCTCGCGCGACATCCACATAATTGGTCGCGTTCAGGGTTGAATCGCGGAAATCCCAACCCCGGGTGGCGCCGAAGAGGTTGAGAACACGGCGATCGATGGACTGAATTTCGATCTTGAGGCGGCCTTCCGACTGGGCGAGATCCAGTGGGCCGCTGGCTTGGATTCTGCCAAGGCTCTCGCCCTGCCGCTCGAAACGCAGCACCAGTTGCCGGACCTCAGAGGGGGTCAAGTCCGCCTGCATACTCCCTCCAAACCCGGCGAAATCGGCGTAGGCCCCTTCGGTTCGAGTGAAAGCCACATCGGCTTTTCCGGTGAGGGTCTGCGGCAAGAGGTCCCTGTCCAGCTTAAAATCAAAGCTTCCCGCAAGCTTGCCTTCTGCCAGGTTGTTGGTCCCTGGGGCTCCGGCCTGAGGGCTATGGGCAAGTCTCAGGTTGCCCTCGAGGTTCAGCTTCCCGGCCTGGGCGTTCGCGAAGCGATCCAGGTTCAGGTTCAGTTGGCCTAGCTCGGTGGTGGTGGCCGCTCCGTCTTCTCCGTAGCTGACCGAACGAAGAGTTCCGTTCTTGATCGACACGTTTTGCAGTGCCAGTCGGAGAGGCTTATCTGACGCGGTGCGGGGGTTGGGCTCCTGTTGCCTCAGGACTGGGTCGAGATTGCTACGGCCATCGGGCCCTTTGACCCACTGGATGGTTGGCGAGACGAGCGAAACTTCTTTGACGACGTAATCCCCGCGCAGAATGGAGAGCAGGCTATATCGCACTTTCACCTGCTCGGCCGTCAGCAACGGTTCTGTCCGACTTGCCGCGGCCCCCGGGTTGACGGGCTGGACCTTGAGGTTCTGAAAGGTGACCTGCGAAAAAGGGCTGAGTGAGGCGTCGCTCGTGGTAATCTCCACGTTCAGAGACTTTCCGACCCGAGGCAGGATGACGCTTTTAAAAAAGGCGGAGCTCGACACCACAAAATAGGCGATCACCAGCAGGACCAGCAAGCCTGCCACCCCTTTCAGGAATTTGCGCAGCGGTCCGGAGTTGTTGTTTGTTGGAGTTGGCGTTTCTGCCATAAGTCAAGAACCTGTTGATTGCTTCTGGTTTTCCAGGAAGGCCACATAGTCGGCAATCCCCGCCGCCGGCGGAAACTTCGGGACATAGCCCAATTCGCTCCGGCTCAAGGTGAGATCGGCTTCCGTATGCGGTTGGTAAAAAGGATAGGGATTCTCGAAGTAATCGGCCTCGAGTTTCGTGCCGAGATTCCGATTTAATTCCTGGATTACTTGGTTAAAGGAGAAAGGCTGTCCGGAGCCGCAGTTGTAAACACCGTTTCGTTTAGCGGACCGGGCCTGGATGGTGAAGGCCACCACGTCTTTCACGTAAACGAAGTCGCGCTTTTGTTCCCCGGCCCGGAACACCCGAGGCTGCTTACCCGCCTTCATCTGCATGTAAAGTTGGTAGATCATGCTTGCCGCCGCTCGTTTGTGCGCTTCGTGCGGTCCATAAACATTGAAGTACCGGACACCCACTATTTTCCAGCTCGGACTCCTGCGGCTGAACGCCCGGGCGAGGTTATCCAGTTGCCACTTGCTAAAGGCGTAAATGTTGGCAGGCGCAGGCACCTGGTCTTCCTTCATTGAACCGCCGCCCATCCCGTAGACTGCGGCGGACGACGCATAGACGACGGGTGTTTGCGTAGGCTCGGCAAAGTGCAGCACCGCACGGAAGCCCTCGATGTTGTCATGCGCTTGCAGGAGCTGATCGTGAACCGTCGTATCCGTGATTGATGCCAAATGGAAGATCGTGTCGAATGTCACGTCTCGAAATTGCTTTTGCCAATCGAGCCGTGATACGTCCGCTGCAACGAAATCGCCCCGATAGCCTTGGAGATTGCGGAAGTCGCCAGACCGGAAATCGTCTACCACGACGATCTGCACGTCGGGGAACTGCTCCTGCAGGGCAAGCGCAAGATTGGAGCCGATAAAGCCCGCGCCGCCTGTCACCAAGAGATTACGCATGATGTGACGTTAGACATCCCTCCGATTACGCGCAACGCTCAAATCCGAGGCTCCCAGCCAGGATAGGATTGCTCCACGGCGCGCCGGCTCAGCTTGGCGAAGGGTGGGCACCTGGATTTCCGTTCAGAAAGTCGGGCCGAGAATCCAGGGTGCAAACTCCTCGTCTCCGATGCCGGCGAGTTCGCTCTTGGTTCTCTCTCCGCCGGCGACCGCCACGATCTTTTCGAAGATGCGCAACCCGGCCTGTTCGATCGACTCGGTGCCATCGAGGATCGTGCCGGCGTTGAGGTCGATATCGTCATTCATCCAATTGTAGATCGCCGTGTTGGTGGCGACTTTAATGCACGGCGCGGGTTTGCACCCGTAAACGCTTCCGCGACCGGTGGTGAACACGCCAATGTTGCATCCTCCGCACACCAGGCCGGTCATACTGACCGGGTCGAATCCCGGCGTGTCCATGAAGCAGAGGCCCGGCGCGGTGATCGGTTCGGCGTACTGGTACACCGCCGCGAGTGGCGCCTGCCCGCTCTTGGAAAGGGCTCCGAGGCTCTTTTCGTAGATTGTGGTCAACCCTCCCTCGCGGTTCCCATAGGACGGGTTGTTATCGATGGTCGCGCCATGCTGGCGGGCATGGTTCTCCCACCACCGGATCAGGGACAACAGCTTCTCGCCGACCTCTCGGTTCACCGCGCGCCGGACGAGCAAGTGCTCGGCACCATAGATCTCCGGCGTCTCGGCCAGCACGGAAGTCCCCCCGTGGCGAACCAACTCGTCCGAAGCCACCCCCAGCGCCGGGTTGGCCGTAATCCCGCTGTGTCCATCCGATCCGCCACAATTCTCCGCAAGAATGAGCTTGCTGATCGGGTGGGATGAACGCCGCAGCGCGTTGGCCCCGGGAAGAAGCGCGGCAACCGCCCGGACCCCCGCCTCCACGGTCTTTCGGACACCGCCCACCGCCTGGATATTCAGGAAAGTGGGGGCGCTCTCGCCCGGTTGCATTTTGTCCAACCGGTGCCGCTCGACCAGCAGGTGGACCTGGGCCACTTCGCATCCCAAGCCGATCAATACGTATCCGGCGATGTTCGGATGCCGCGCCAGCCCGGCCAGGACCCGCTGGAGCACCTCATGCGGTTCGCCCGGTTGCAGTGCGCATCCGCTCTTGTGCGTGAACGCCACCACGCCGTCCACGTTCGGGAAGTCGTGCCGGAAGCTGGGATTCCGGAATTGCTCCGCCACATATCGCGAAACCGACGCGGAGCAATTCACGCTGGAAATCACCGCAATGTAGTTCCGAGTTCCCACCCGCCCGCCCGGCCGAGCAAACCCGTGGAAAGACCGTCTCTCGGCTGGCGGATAACAGGCCATTGGTTTGAAATCCACGCCAATCTCGCTCTCTCGCTGAAAGTCATGCATGGCGAGGTTATGGGTGTGAACGTGCTCGCCCGGGGCAATCGCCTGGGATGCCGTGCCGATAATCTGGCCGTACTTCCGAACCGGGACGCCCGCCTCGAGGGTCCTCAGGGCGATCTTGTGACCGACGGGTATCGCTTGCGCAGCCGTGAGCTCGAAGGCCCCCTTGAATAGCACGGTCCCGGCGGGGATGGCTCGCTTCACGAAGGCCACATCATCGTTATCTCGCAGCTGAATGGCGACATTGTCAAAGGGTTCCCGGATCATAAATGGCTGGCGGAGTGCGGGAGGCTCGGGGGCGGAAAGTCTCGCATGAGCTTCCTAATGCTAACGAAGGGCTTCACGAGCGGACGAACATGTAGATGATTCCCCAGAGCAAAGCCAACAGAATCAGGAAGAGTGCGACAAACCGATTGCGAGCCACGCGCTTCTCGTATCGGAGCGGGCGCAGGCCCTTGATACTTCCGGCGGCCAGGTAGGTCACGAGCCTTGGATTGCTCGCGGGTGGTCCTCGGAAATGCATGCGCAACCGGCGCCAGGCTCCGGCCAGATCGTACTTCCTTACCCCGAGATCATTGAAATGCTCCGGGGAAGACGGCGGATCGAGCGTTCCCGGTTCAACCTGCTCGAATACGGGTTCCCTTGTTTCCCCTGCCTGCCGTGGCCCCGGGGCAGCCGGGTTTCGCCCCGGAGCCACCGTGGAACGGACGCGCGGCTGCGCGACGGCGCCTTGCTGCAACTGCTGGTCGAGCCGCTTGATTTCCGCTTCGAGCGAGGCGATCTGGGCACTCAACGCTTTGCTTCGATCAACAATGGGATCGGCCTTTTTCTTCAGAAATCCCATAGTCTGCTCAGCGAATCATGGGAGCCGCAGGATGAGCCAGACGATCAGGGCGGCTAACCCTACGAGAGCGACCGGCCAGGTGAGGGCCGCGCCGAATTTGCACAGTTCCCAGAACGGTTGCTGGCCCCAAGCATCCGGCAGCCCTCCGGCGGCCGCAGGCTTCGTGCGAGCCTCCACTTGTCCGTCAAGCATCGACCATTTGAGCCGCGCTTGGTTCCATTCCATCCGGGCGTTCTCGATGTGGGCCAGCGCCTTGGTCAGTTCGACGTTCCAATTCTCCTGGGTCCAGGTGTCTTCTCGAATCCCTTGCACTGCGGCCAGCACGTCGCGCAGCCCGTTGAGAGTCTTCGCCATTTGCTCCGCATCGCGCCGCGCGGCAAACTCGGCCTGCTCCATCAGCGAGACTCCGCGGGTCAACGCCTGGAGCATCTCCTCCCGTCCGGTCTGCAACTCGAGACGGCGCCGCCGCGCTTCTTCCAAAGAGGACCGTTCGCGTTCGAGTTCTTCCTGGGCGCGTTTTAGCTCGGCCAGCTTGCGCTGGGTATCCCCGACGCGGCCATCGAGTTCCTCGCGTGAGGGCGGGCGAAAGCTCGCGGCACCCGCTTGGGCAGGCGCGCCAGAATACGAGTGTTGTGAACTCTGGTATTCACGATCGACAAAATCTGAATCGTCAAACTGCGACGCCATAGGGCGACTGTAGTCACCGTACCGAAGGGTGTAAAGCAGAGTTGAGCTTGGGGCGAGGCCGAGTCTTGAAGGGGCCGAGCCGGGCGCCTACGCGGCGGGGCCCTGAGATCCGCCTGTTGCAGCCTGGCCGCTGCCTTCGACCATCTCAAAGGCTCGGGCCGCAATCGCCTCTGGATCCCAAAGACGTCCGATGCCCTCGTACCCGCACGAGAGCATCCCTTCCGAAGGCCCGATAAACTCCACGCCGCGCTCTTGAAGAATGCCGACATTGGACCGGGTGGCTGGGTGAAGCCACATTTTGCCGTTCATCGCCGGGGCGATCAGGACTTTCGCCTTCGGGTTCAGCGCCAGGGCGATCGCGGTCAACGCGTCATCCGCAATCCCCAGCGCCAGTTTGGCAATCTTGTTTGCCGTCGCCGGAGCGATCAGGAGCAGGTCGGCATCGTCCGCCAGGCTGATGTGCGCCGGTTTCCACCCGCTTTCTTCGTCGTAGATATCGGTGACGACCGGGTGGCGCGAAAGCGTCTTGAAGGGCAGGGGCGTGACGAATCGCATCGCGTCGGCTGTCATGACCACGTGCACTTCACAGCCGCGCTTGACGAGCCCACTTGCGATATCCAGGGCTTTGTGGGCCGCGATGGATCCGGTCACGCCAAGGACAACGTTCTTCATGCCATCTCTAGTCCAGCGTTGGCGGCTGCACCCGGAAGTTTCGCATTCGTTCGGCGGCGATAATGGACTGCAGCCGCGCCAGGTCTTCCGCGATGCTCTTGCTCAAGATCAGGTAATCAAAGCGCCGCCATTGGGAGATCTCCTGCCGGGCGTAACTGAGCCGCTTTTGGATGGCGGCGGCCGAGTCCTTGCCCCGGCCCCGGAGCCGTTCTTCGAGCACCGTCAACGATTCCGGCGTGAGGAAGACGGTCACCAGCGCGCGTTTAAGTTCCGGTTCCGTTTCGGATTTGGCCCGGATGGCCGCCGCGCCCTGCACATCCACATTCAGGAGCACGTCTTTGCCGAGTCGCAACCGCCCCAGGACCTCGGATTTCAACGTGCCATAGCTGTTGCCGTACACGGTGGCGTGCTCGAGGAAATGCCCCGCCTGCACTCGCTTCAAGAAGTCTCCAGGATCGAGGAAATAATAGTCAATCCCCTCGCTCTCGCCATCTCGGGGCGCGCGTGTTGTGCAGGTGACGGCCCGGACGGTGTTGGGGTCCGTCGCCAGCAGTTGGGCGGTGATCGTGGTTTTCCCTCCGCCTGACGGGGCTGAGACGAGCACCAGGAGCGAATTGGTAGCCGACGGCGACATTCGCAAGGGTTATTCGATGTTCTGCACTTGTTCCCGGATCTTCTCGAGTTCCGTCTTGAGCTTCACCACCTCGCGTGAAATGAGGCTGTCGGTCGTCTTGGAGCCGATCGTATTGACTTCGCGGTTGATCTCCTGTGCCAGGAAATCGAGCATGCGGCCGACTGGTTCCGTGGATTTCAGGGATCCCGCGAACTGTTTGAAGTGGCTCTCCAACCGGGTTAACTCTTCGGAAATGTCGGAACGATCGGCGAAATAGATGACTTCCTTCACCAGCCGGTCGTCCTCCAGCGTCGGCAATTCCAAACCGGCATTCTTGATCCGCTTCCGCAGCTGTTCCTGGTACCGCTTCACCATTTCCGGCGCCCGAGCCCGGATCTGGGCCACGGATTGGCGCATTTCCGCCATCCGCGCTTGCAGATCAGCGGCCAGGTGTTTGCCTTCCTGCCGGCGCATCTTCACCAGCAGGTCCATCGCGGCTTGGAGCGATTTCTGGACGATGGGCCAGATGCTCTCGGTGTCCGAAAGTTCTTCCTCGGTCCGCAACACGCCGGGAGCCCGGAGCAACAGGTCCAGCGTGAGGGTTTCGGCGAGGTTCAGGTCGCGGCCGAGTTTTGTGATCTCTTTCGCGTACTCTCGTGCCAGGGGAATGTTGAGCTGAACGCGCCCGCTGCAGAAGCTTTCCCCGGCATGCAACGCGATCTTCACCGTCAACCGGCCGCGCGCAATCCGCTTGTTGACCTCGTCGCGAACCTGCAACTCAAGCGCTTCCAATTCGCGCGGAAGGTAAACGTTGATTTCAGTCTGCCTTCGGTTGACGGAGCTGATCTCGGTGGTGATCTTCAAGCCGTTTTCGGCCCACTCACCGCGCCCGTAACCAGTCATCGATTTCATTTCTGGGTGGGGACTATGGGCAAGCACCCGGCAAATGTCGAATCCTGAAAACGTGGGGCAGGGACCGTGGTCTGCGAAACGCGAGGGAGAGGGTCGCGTTCCGGGCTCGCCCGCACCGGCCCGAAAACCCAGCGCCAGGCGGGTCTTGCAGGGTCCTTGGGAACCTGCAGGATGTCAACCGACATCCAGGTTCAGCAGGTATTCGTTCAACTCATTCCGTTGCTGGGTTTCCGTGTTCCTGAGGGCCTCAACCTGCTCGCGCAGGTTCTCCAGCTCGGTTTCCTGCTGGTCCAGTTTCTTGAGGTATCGCGAGTAAAGTTCGGACGTTTGGCTCAGCCGGGTCATGTTCTCGCGAATGCGGTTTTGCTCGTTGGAAATCTCATTCATTCGTTGCTCGCGGCGCGCGATCTCCTGAGTGGTATGGCTTAACCGATCCCGCAGGGTGACCACTTTCTCCAGCGCTTCCCTCACGCGCGGGCTGACGACTTTTGCCTGCTGATAGTAGGCGATGACATCGAACCCGGAATCGACCAGTTGCACCATTTCAACGAGCGGCTTTTCTTCGCGGACCGCGAGCGTGCCCGCGCCATCCAAGGCGACGTCCAACGAGAATCGGTATACCTCCCGAGTCCGTTCCGCCGCTTCCTTGGGCTGCACCAGTTCCCAATCTGAACGGAACGGATGCTCAATAAGCACCGTCTTTTTCTTCTGATCGCGATTGCGGATCGTGTAGGTCTTCTCTTCCGTGGCCTTCCGGGTGGCGATGAGCACGCCCTTTTCAATCTTCACGGCGGTCAATTGCTGCTGTCCGTCGCCCGATTTCGGCTCCACTTCGGTCTTCAGATCAAGCGCGTAGCTGACGAGGCGGTCCTGGCCGGGAGCGAGGTCCTCAATTCGGGCGTCGCCCGCATACGCCCCAGCATCGAACACGGTGATTGGCCCCTGCATCAGATGCAGCGGGGTGCTGTTCTTGAGGCGGAAACCGTTCAGAGCGAACTTGGCGTGAACGGCGGGGTTGTAGATGGACACCTTCTGCCCTTCCACCTTCTGGCTGATGATCGGGAGCATGGCCGATTTCTGCCGGGCCAGGCTGACTGGCGTCTTGATGACGTATTGGAAAAGTTCGCCAGCCTGCGAACCTTCGGCCTCTGCGGGCGTCGCCTGGAAGAAGTACTGACGAACGATGCCGGCATCCGCGAGGCCAGCTCCAGCCACCGAACTTCTGCCGAACGCGCGAGCGGCGGCGGCGGCGGGGGCTTGCGGAACGGCGGGTTGGACATCTAATCCGGCTCCACCTCCAAAACCTCCGCCTCCTGGCGCTGCGCTTGCGAGTGCCCGTCCCCCGTAGCTCTTCGCCATCTCGACACCTCGTTCTTCGAGGGAATCCGAGTAAGTCTGGGGGCGCAGCGAGGTATAAAGCTCGGGTCGCACGACCGGACGCGGCGCATAGAGTGGTTGATAGAGGTCCATAGTGAACGAAATTGGGCGGCCCGAAACCAGGGACAGCCGGACATTGTCCCATTCTTCGTCCGAAGTGTTTTCCACGATCGCCCAGCCCTGCAGGAAGGGCTCCTTCTCATCGAGCACGAGCCGGTAGCTGGTCTTCCAAACGGGTGTTTGCCCAATGTAAGCCACGCTTACCCGCCGGGCGCCGCTTCCGGTGAATGCCAGGGCAACGGTCTTTTTTTGAGTATCGTGGCCGAGTGCGAGCACCTCGAGCGCGCGCTCCAAGTCCGCCTGGAGTTCTTCGTTCAAGAGCTTGACCCGCTGGATTTGCGCCAGCGCCAGCGATTGCAGGCCCTCTGCCGTCAGCAAGTTCAGATACTCCGCCTCGACGGTGCGCTTTTCATCCAACCGCTCCGTCTTACGTTCCACGCCTAGGATGGTTCCCACCAGGGGGTTGGGACGCGACACTTCCACCCGTTCGCCCCGGACCTGGTCGAGCAATTGGCCAAGGGTGGGATTGGTGGTCAGGTCGATGGCGAAGCTCTTGAGAGTTTTGGTCAGCGGATCGCGAGAGCCATAGGTGACCGCACTGACCTGTCCGCCGTCCAGGTCCTGCACCACCATGCTCTTGAGCAGATCGTTAATGTCATCCACCTTGAAACGCAGGTCCACTTTGGCATTGCCTTCCACCTTTCCATCCCGTTGAAAATAGCCGACGCCACTCGAATAAAGGATGATCTCGGTCACGGGCAGCTTCGTTCCGGCAGGAGTACGCCCGCGATCTAACGGGGGTTCGGCAGCGCTCATGTTCAAGGATGCGAACAGGGCCAAGGCCATCGCAAGCCTAAAGGGGCTGACTCCGTGGGTTCTCAACGTTCGCTGTGGTGACATAGCAATTTCTCTTGGACCAAGTTCAGGCCGTGCTCGCCCGGGTGCCGGGCTCGCCTATTCAATCCGTCAGACGGGAGATTGGCCATAAAACTCCCGTGCCCGGAAGATCGAACCGGGGCTCGCTTCACCCCGCTTGCGATAGGGCGGATGCCTTCGGCTTGAACCACTCCGCAATCCGCAGGCGAAAAGACGCCGTATTTCAGTGAGCGGTATCTCGCTTGGAACAGCGAGGAATCACCGGACTGAATCAGGCGCTGCGCACCCGGCCGATGAGCTGTTCCAAGCGACGGCCATACTCGATGAAATTGGCGCGGGTGGCGTCGTCGCTGGCTTTGGATTGGGCGTCGTGGAATACGACCACCATATGCGGCTCGATGCTGACGCCGGCGGCGTATCCCCGCGCCTGGGCGTCTTTAAGGATCTGCTCGACGCAGCCTTGCCCTTCGCCGGGCCAATTGTAGTCGGCGTCGTTCTTTGCCGGGTTCCAGGTCGCGTCTTTGATGTGAATATGGACCACGTGGTCCCGCACGTGGGTCCAGAATTCCCAGGCGTCCTGGCGTGGCCAAGGCTTGGGCTTGCTCCGATCCGAGTTGAACACGGGATTGGCGGTATCGAAGACCCATTTGAGCCCCGGCGCTTTGTCGAGCAATTCCAAGGCGTGCTTCCAGCTCATCCCGCCGTAATTCATGCAATTCTCGTGCACGGGGGTGATGCCTGCATCGACGAACATGTTGGTGACTTCGCGGACGCGGCGGAAGACTTCCTGGGGAATGCGGAATTCGTCGTCGCGCGGCTTAAGGCTCATGATGCGGACGAATTTCGTGTGCAGACGCTGCATTCGGGGGATGGTGCGTTTGACCTCGGCGAGCGTCACGTCCCAGGGGGTTTCGATGGTCTTCGCCCAGTTCATGATGGTTGAGCCGAAGCAGTACGGAGCGATCCCGGCTTCCTGCAATTTCGCTGATGCCAAATCGAACGCTTTGTCCGGGATATCGTGGAAGTTGGCCTTGGTAAACCCGGGCACCTCCACGCCGCGCATTTCGATATGGCGCCAACCCAACTCGGTGGTGACGCGGACCTGGGAATCAATCAAGCTGCCCGCTTCGTCGCCAATACCCATTAGGATCATGGCTGTAAGTTGGGCGCCTGCCTTGTCCCAGACAAGGAAAAAGCCCGCGCGAACCTCTGCGGGTATCCGATTCGCCTTCTCCCATCTGTGTCAACCGCGCCATCCGCGGTGAATCCCCACGGGTCAGCGGTGGAACGATTGCGTGAAATCGTCCCCTTTGATCTCGACGACCTTCTTCTCGAACTTCGAATTCGCGATCAGTTCGCCCAGCTTCTTCTCGTAAGCAGTGCTGTCCATGGGTAGTTCGACCGTGGCACCGAGCATGGACGAGAACAGCATCACGTTGGCCAGTTCGACCGAGTGGATCCCTTCCGCGCCGGGCGCGATCAGGGGCGTCCCATCAAGGATGGCATTGACGAAGTTCTGCATCAAAATCGAATGTGGCACTACGGCGTCGGTAAAGGGAATTTCCACGTTCCAGGTCTCGGGTTTGGCAAAGCCCACCTTCGCAGTCCTGCTGAAGTCGATCATGGAACTCTCGTTGCGGGTGAAGGTCAGCCGGTTGTTTTCGAGGACCACCTTGCCCAGGGTGCCGGCGATTTCGAATCGGTTGGTCCCGGGCGCTTCGCCCGTGGACGTGACAAAGACACCGGTGGCGCCATTGGCGTATTCCAGGTAAGCCGTGACATCGTCCTCCACCTCGATGTTGTGGTAGCGCCCAAGGCAGCAGAAACCCCGGACGCGTTTGGGCATGCCGCAAAGCCAAGCCAGCGTGTCCAGGTTGTGCAAGCATTGGTTCAAGAGCACGCCGCCGCCCTCGCCTTTCCACGTGGCGCGCCATCCGCCGCTGGCGTAATAGGCGTCCGTCCGGTACCAATCCGTGATAATCCAGATCACGCGGGTGATCTCGCCCAGGTGCCCATCCCGGATCAGCTTCTGGATCTTCAAATAGCGCGGTTCGGTGCGGAGTTGGAACATGCCCGCGAAGACGAGCTTCGGATTCCGCTCGGCTGCTGCGATCAAACGTTCGGCGTCGGCTTTGTGGGCGGAGATGGGCTTTTCGACCATGATATGCAGACCCGCCTTGAGCGCCGCGATTCCGAGGGTTGTATGCTGGTAATGCGGCGTGGCGATGATGACGGCGTCAATCTCGCCGGAGCGGAAGAGTTGATCGGGGTCAGTGAATGTCTTGAGCGGTTTGTACTTTTCCAGCGGCGCGTAGGCATCGCAGACCGCCGTCAATTCGCACCGAGCCACTTTGCCTTTGGAAAGGTAATCGGCGTGATACTTGCCGATGTTGCCGAGGCCGATAATTCCTAGCCGAACGTTATTCATGGTCATTGCCGGATGCGGCTCCGGATTATCGCGGGAGCGGCGAAACCGAAGCAAGCGGATTCCTGGCGTTACTTGCCAGACTCAGAGAGCTTTTGCACCGCGGTGGCGAACCCTGTGACCTGGTTGTCTCGCAATTCGATGGCTTTGGTTTCCGGCCCCAACCGGACAGCAACCCGGGACGCTGGTTCGCGGTTTTCGACGATTTGGTTGCCCGAAATGATCACGTCCTCGGTCGGGCCTTGGACGTCGATGGCCACGCCATTGGTTGATCCGCTATTCACAATTCGGTTGTTCTCGATGCGGTTCCGATGACCGGCGAAGTCTCTGCCCCGCTCCGGACGGAAGAGAACGCCTGTGTGGCGGCTGTCGACGATTTCGTTGCCAATGACGAGGTTGTCGGTGTCGCGGTGCCCGATGGAAACTCCGACCCGGTTACTGGCGATTCTGTTGCCTTCGGCAAGGCCATACTTCACGCCCCAGCAGAAGAAGATCCCAATGTCATTCCCCACCAGGCGGCAGTTACGAATAATGGTCCGCTGCGAGCCTGAGCCCGGATGCAAACCGAGCCCGGTATGATTCTCCGAAACGCAGTCTTCCACGAGAACGTCATGGCAAATCTGCCAGCTCATGCCGTCGCCATTGAAATTGAGCGCGTGGACTCCGCGAATGGTGATCCGGCTGCAATCCTGGAGGAAAATGCAGCCCGCGTAATTGCCATCGAGGTTGTCATTGTGCGATCTGTTGCCGTCCAGCGTGAGGTTGTCAATCGCGACGTCGGAGAGGAACTCGCCGCTGAGGATGGGGAACAAAGTCGAAGCGGTAGCATTGCCCATCTTCCAGAGGTTTTCACGCAGTGGCCGGTCCAGCTTGAACCGGTTCCCCGTCCGCGCGATCAACGTCCTCTTGATCACTGTGTTGGCGCCGGTGTGGGGGTTCTTGGCTCGCAGGCAGACGCCGTCGCCCACCGCGAACCCGGATGCGTCTGCCAACGTGATCTCCTGATCGTACCAATCGCTATCCTCCGCCAGGTCTGATTTCACCGAGGCTTCTTTGACCAGCACCGAATCCTTGCCGCTCCCCAAGAGACGCACTTTCGATTGGAGGTACACAGCGTTCCGGAGCCGATAGGTGCCCGGAAGCAGCTTTACCGTGCCGCCGCCAAGCCGCGCGACGTAATCCACGGCGGCTTGAATGACCCGGTCGTTTGCTCCGACCAAATCGGCGTTCTCAGGACCCACCGTGATGCTGACGCGTTCGGACCAGTCCGGCTCCACCGCCGTATCACTCGAGGTGGCCCTGGGGTAGGAAACGGCAGGACGTTCGGCAGCGAGGAGGGTGGCCGCTGCGGCCATTCCAACGCCGAACCAAAGTGCAACGCAAACGTGCTGCCAGGCAAGAGAAGGGCGGTGTGCGTGATCGATCATAGCCGGAGCATAGACCATTCGCTGACGGAAGAAAGCCTGCGCTCCCGTGCATCCGGGCTTCGTCAACTCACGGATCGGGCGGCCGATCGGTTCAAGATCCGGAGATTCACCGGACGACAAACGTGGAACAGACTGGTGCCTAATCGTCATCATGGGTCCTAAACTTCTTGAAATCAGCCTGTTACATCAATGAGAACAAATTGTTCACAACACCTTTTGAGCTGGACCGTAACCGGCGAGACGCCAGGATGCCTTTATGAATTCAATTGGCTCATACGCAAAGACGCTCTCGGTGATGCTTGCCGTTGTCGCGTTAGGCACCTCCGCCTGGCTGCAACCGGTGTCCGCAGCCGAAATCTGGCAGCCGTTATTCAACGGGAAGGATCTCAAAGGTTGGACCCCGAAAATCAAGGGATACGCGCTGGGTGAGAATTACGCCAATACCTTCCGGGTGGAGAACGGCGCGATCTGCGTGCGGTATGACGGTTACGAGGGGGGCAAGTTCGAGAACCGGTTTGGTCACCTGTTCTACGAGGAACCATTCACCAACTACGTGCTGCGCGTCGAATACCGCTTTGTGGGCCAGCAGTTGCCGGACGGACCAGGGTGGGCCTTCCGCAACAGCGGGATCATGCTCCATTGTCAGCCGCCAGCGATTATGGGCCGAAGCCAGGATTTCCCGGTCTGCCTGGAGGTCCAACTGCTCGGCGGCGCGGGAACGGGCAAACGCTCGACGGGGAACCTCTGCACGCCGGGCACGCACGTCGTAATGGACGGCAAGCTCGTGACCCAGCACTGCATCGATTCACGTTCGAAGACCTACCATGGCGACCAGTGGGTCACAGCGGAGATTGAGGTTCATGGCGGCGAAAAGATCATCCACCGAATTGGAGGCGAGACGGTGCTCGAGTACGCACAACCGCAGTTGGACCCGGGAGACGCCGATGCCCAGAAGCTGCTCAAGGCCGGTGCACCTCTGGAAGTGTCTGGCGGCTTTATTTCTCTGCAATCGGAGAGCCACCCGTGCGAATTTCGAAAGGTTGAGATTCGGCAGCTTGATCCGCGATAGGCGCCCGAAGCTCCTTGCGGGCTTTGCCACGCTACCTTGCAGGCTCGGTCGGGGCGAAGCCGGCAAGCAGATTGACGGTCCAGAGTGGCTTTCGGCTTGGGGCAAGCAGCCCCGGAAAGCCGGCGGGCGGACCGGCGGGGTGCCCCCACGCCGCCAGAGTTCCGTCTCTTGCGAGGGTGAGACATCCGCCCGTGCCGTACACGGTGGCTGTGATCCAGTCCGAACGGCGGCTTGGGCGCCAGACATCGGAAATCCACGGAACCGACGATCTGTAGATTCCCTCCTGAAACAGGATTTCGCCCCCTTTCACAGCGACCATCGAGTTAGACTCATAATCGAAGTGCACCCAGTCCGAACTGGGCCCCAGTCGGACGGGATCCAAGCTGAAAAGCGTCGGCGGCATACGCATTCCGAGTATTTTTCGGGGTAAACGGCCAGCGGCCCAAAGCGTGCCGTCCTGGCGCAGGATCAAGTCGAGCGCTCCGGTGCTCTTGAGACCCAGCCAGTCGGAACCGTTCAACGGCGACTCAATCGGGTGCTCTCGCGCCGCGTTCCTAACATTCCACCCTTGAGTGAAGGCCAGTTGGCCCCACCGCCAGACGCTCCCGTTCTTCTTGACTCCGATGCAGCTATTGGGGGCAGCAAACACCGTCTTCCAATCGTCGTCTTTGCCGATTTGGACCGGATCGCGGGTGATCAATTTACTGCCAGGGCCAAGCTGCCCGGAGTGGTTGTATCCCCATCCCCACAAAGTCCCGTCATCTTTGAGTGCGACGAAAGAGCCGAAAGCAGCAGAGATGTCGGTCCACTTGGATTCGCTCCAGATCTGTTCCGCTGCTTCCGACTGATACAACTTCCAGAGACTTCCATCCGTCTGCAGCGCGACGGTCTCGCCGTAACTGCCGGCTATCTTCACCCAGTTCGAGCTGCCAACAAAGCTGCCGGCAATAGGCACGCGGGCGAAGTAGGTCTCAGTCGCTCCCTGGTTGACCCAGTACGGGTACATGCGTCGGTTTTCGTAGTCCGCTGCTGCCCACAGCCGGCCGTCGGGCAGCAGCACGAAAACGTCCCCAAGAGCGATCACTTGCGGGCGAATGGGACCGGCAAGCTGATCGGAGCCAGGAGCGGGTTCGAACCGTGTCGCGATCTCCCAGACCCGCCCGTGCACGGCGGCTACGGCGAGGCCCGAGAGGACCAAAGCAAAGGCCACGGCCGCACCATTCGCAACCCACGCTGTCCAGCGGGGGCGGATCTGGTGGAAATTTCGGCAAGCCAGGACCAGCAAAGTGACCATCAGAACGGGCGCGCCTGTCAACACTATCAACGGGGGTGGCTGGAAACCCTGAGACGGAGTTTCAGCGTTAGCGGCCCAAATCGCGATCGCCGTCAACACAAGGGTCCACACCGCGCCTGTTCCTGCGGCCTGAAGAGTGTTCCGCGCCAAAGTCGAAGAGTGGAACGTGGCGAAGGTAATCCAGGCAGCCAGCCCGCAGAGGAGGACTCCGTTTGTCAGTGACGCGGGGCCGAATTCCTTGTAGGGGCTCTGTCCGATACCCAACCATTGCGCCGTGCTCTCGATCAGCCAGGGCGCACAGCCGCCCAGGAAAACACCGAGCAACAATGCCACCGCCAGCTTGATCACGAGTAGCGTGCGCCGCCCGACGGGCAGCGACAACTGCTCTTCGTGTGTCCAAAGCCTTCGCTCCTCGGCGACGCTCGAACTTCCGATCAACAAAGGCAATGCCAGCCAGAGCACCCAGAAGAACTGGTAAAACATCGTGCTGGCGGCATCCGGTCGTGGAGCCGCCCGGAAGAAAAGCACCGCGATGTGCAGCGCTAAGAGTCCGCCTGCGATCAGAACGCTGCTCTGATGCGCTTGAATTTCCTTCCAGAACAGTGCACGGCGAGGTCGCCGTCCCCGGAATAACGCCGCAGTCCGCTGGCGCCATAAGAAGGCCGGCACCGCGATCTCGCCCCCCGTCCATTGCACGTCCTGCGCTCGGAGAAAGAGCCGGCGGGCACAGAAAGTGGCCCCAGCGCCATAGATCAGCAGGAGCCACGTGATCACGTTGGCTGTGTCGGCTTCGGCGTAGCGTTCAGGCAGGGTGAAAGCGACAACCAGGATGGCCGGTGGGACAAGCAGGGTGAACCAGAATGCCGCGGAAATCTGGCGTAGCAGCAAAGTGGTCCAGAGCCCGCCCGCGTACGCCGACAGAGCCGCCAGCCCGCAGATTCGAGCGAAGTCCTCCATGTCCCCAGGGCTCGGGGTTGAGGGGGCTCCGAGTTCATATGTCCAAACCCGCATGCTATACCCGGCCAGCGTGATGGCGAGCATCGAGAGCAACGCCAAAGCCAGGACCCAAGCCTTGGTCCGCCACAGCCGCTGACGTGGTGTGGGCTGGACCAATAGAGACGAGAACGTCCCGAGGCTGAATTCCGTCCCGAACGGCAGGAGGGCAAGAAAGATTGCGCCGAGGGTGAACAGAACAATGAGCAGGCCATCCAAAACGCCGATCGGAGCGACGAGAATCGTTCCCACCAAGACCGCCACCGTCAGCGCCCAGGCGGGAAACAGGAGCCTGATTTCCTTTCGGATCAACGTGTTCATGACACTCTCCGAGTCAAAGTTCTGGAGGCGACAAAAATCTCTTCGAGCGACAGTGCTTCGCGGTCCAACTTTTCAGGTCGATATGACTGCAGCTCCGCGAGAATCGAATCGCTGTTGCCGTTAGCCAGGACTTCGATTTCCCGGCCGTCCTGCTTGCGGTCGAGCGCCCCGGCGAGAACCAGGGCAGGCGGTTGATCGGAAAATCGAGCCTTGATGCGCTGGAACCGAGTGCGGGCTTCGTCCGCAGCCATGGTCAGCAACTCGCGCCCTTGATCGATAATCGTGAACTCGTCGATTAATCCCTCGAACTCCGTGATCAGGTGCGTGGAAACGAAGACAGTCCGATGCTCCGGATCGCTCGATTGGTAGGCGCCAATGACCGTCTCGATGAACTCACGCCGTACGATAGGATCCAATCCCGAGGTCGGCTCGTCCAGGATCAGCAACTCCGGCTCCGGGCAAACCGCCCCAATGAGAGCCAACTGGGTCTTTTGGCCCTTTGAGAGACCACTGGTTTTCTGATCCGGATCCAATTGGAAGCGCGCAAGCAGGTCGGATTCGATCTCCCGGTTCCAGTGGTCCCGGAACGACGCAAGATAACCCAGCGTGTCGCGCACCGACATCCAAGGATAGAACGCCACCGTATCCGGGACGTATGCCAGGCGCGCTTTGACGGCGACCTCGGCGCGGCAAGGGTCCAGTCCGAACAGGCGCACGGTCCCTGAATGCGGTTGGAGCAGGTTCAGCAGGCATTTGATGGTCGTGGTCTTGCCGGCGCCGTTGCGCCCGAAGAACCCGTAACAGCGGCCGGCCCGGACGGTCAGGCTGAGGGCGTTGACAGCATCCAATTTTCCATAACGTCGCGTTAAACTGCTGATTTCGATGGCGAGGGAGTGTTCGTTCATGGGGTCCTCCTGGTAACAATGTCCGACGGGGGTGCCGCGTCCGCTGACTTCTCCCGTTCGAAGTGATCGAGGCGTTCCTGCACCAACTCGAGGAAGGTTTGCTGGTCGACCTGGAGATGATGCGCCGCCACGATGGCGGCATCGATGTCCTTCAAAAGGAGCTTGTGCCGCGCGGACTTGGTAAAGGGCGAGTGGTTGTCTTTAACAAAGCAACCTTTGCCTTGGGCGGTTTCAATGACGCCCTGGCTTTCGAGTTCCGCGTACGCCTTGGCGACGGTATTGCGATTGAGACGGAGCTTTTCCGCCAAGGGCCGAATGGAAGGCAGCGACTCGCCCGGGCGCAGGGCGCCGGAGGCTGCGGCGTAGCGGATCTGGTCGACCAGTTGGAGGTAGACGGGCTTGCCGGACTTAAAATCGATCTGGAAGATCATAGTAACCAACTGACATATGACAGTATGACAGTTGGCGACCGCTGTCAAGCCTCCATCTTCACCAGGGGGCGATGGCTAAGGCGTCGCAATTCAAGAACGGGCTGCCAGCTGAACCAAGACGCTCCCTTGCGCGAGCGTATTGCCGAATTCCGCGCCAGCCAGCAATTCTGCCCATGAACCTCAAAACAGTTGACTTGGTTACCAACCACTTGCGCGTTTTGAGGTTCATGGGCGCAGTGAGCGCAACGCTGTTCCGGGGTGTTCTCATTTTGCTCAGAAAAGGGTGGGGCCGGACTGAATCTGAGGTAGATGACATGGGTGTTGGCAGGTGAGCAAAACAGTTGCTACACCAAGGTTA
>CAZODO010000058.1:0-38475 GCA_964578605.1 uncultured Verrucomicrobiota bacterium
GACCCCCTCCCTCCCCAAATTTTTTTTGCTTTGTGCGCTTAGGCGCTGATTTGGGGGCGCGAGCTGGGGCTCGACAGCCGCCCCCCTGCTGCTTTTAACTCGCTATCGAACCCCAAAAGACTTACCACAACAACGAACACTGAAACCCAAAACAACACAGCCATCGGGTAACACCCCTTTTGGCACAACGAATCCCCCTCTCGGGTAACAGTTACTTTTGGCGCACGGCGGGGCGATTGGGCGAATTTGTGAAAAGTTTTTCTTGATTACTGCCGCTGAACCGGCAATTCTCTCGTTTAAGGAGGTTATGACGGGTGTGTCGGTTGTACGGATGTGCAAAACGATGCTCGTCAGAAACCCCATAGACCAAGGAAAAGAGCGTTATGAAGATTCGTCTATTGGCTTCGGCTATTGCTATCCTCTTCAGTTACATCCAACCAACCCGGGGGGACATTATCTTTGCACAGGACTTCTCTGCGTCGACGGTCGCCGACGATTATGCGGAGCTGTTCAGCCCAGACACAGGTCAATGGAACAGGATCGTGGGCGGTAGCATTCAGAATGGAGGAATCACCTTTACCCGCGGGACCTTCTATCGCGGTTTCACCCGGAGCACCGATCTGGCTGCATCGGAGGCGCTCATTTACCGATTCGACATCAATGTCAGCGGCACGGAGAAAAAGAGCAATGTGGCTGTTTGGCAGGTTGGATCTGGATTCTCACCGGATCTTAACCTCCGGGAGGCCAACTCTAAAGTGCATAGCCAATTTGCCTTGAACTTCAATGATCGGTATGGGGGATACGGTTTTCGCGACCCAATAGCGGCAGAGAATTACGAGGAAAGGACCTTCGGCAATAAATACACGTTAACCTGGGTCATAAACAATTCCGGCGAAATTCTGGAATACACGGCGCCGAATAAGTCGCTGCAAACCATCGCCAACGATAACTGGGATTTGTGGTGTGGATCGTACCCAGTATTCTTGGGGCAGGCTGCCACGACCGCAGGCCAATCGATGACTGATTTCAAGTTTGGTTTCACCGAGGGAACCGGGACCATCTGGATGGATAATTTCTCGGTCAACGACATCACGGCCGTGCCCGAACCGGCGGCAACAGGCGTCATTTCAGCGGGACTCTTAGCCCTGTTCGCCATGGTGTCCCGGGCCAGGCGCCGGTGCCTGTAGCCGGGTCGAGAACGAGCGGGCCAACCCCCTCCCTGACGCAGGTGCCATTCCACGAATCCCGCTTCAAGCGGCGGTGGCAGTTCGCGAGGCTTGCGCTGGCTTTCGCTTGTCTGGCGGGAGCCGGCACGGTCCTCTATCGCCATGGCCGCCTGAACCAGGAGAGTCCTTTGCCCGAACGAACACCGGCGTCACGCGGGTTTGCGCCGGCATCGACTCTCAAGCGGCCAGACCGGCAGATCGATCTCGACAGCGCAAGGGGCTGCCGGGTGATGGCTGAGCTGGCGGAACGATCCGGGTCGCCCCGCGCGGTTTACTGGCGACAGCGCCTGGCGGAACTTGAGCCGGAAAACGTGTCGAACAGGGTGGCGCTTGTCCGGGCGGCGGTTCGGTTCGGCAATGTGGGCCTGGCGCGGGAAACGGTGGAGCGCCTTCACGGTGCCGGCTTGGAAGGCAGCGCGCTTTACCATGAAGCCGGGGCGGAACTGGCCTTTTACGCGGGGAGCTTACAGTCGGCACAGGAGCATCTTGCCAAAGCGGCAGCCCTGGACGGAACGAACCGTGCCCACGCCATCAACTTGCAGATCGTCCGGCTGCATTCGACCGACAGCGCGGTGGTGAGGCAAGCGCGGGAGGAACTTGAGGCGATGCAGTCGGATGCGGTGTTCGGAACGGCCGTTCTCCGGGCCTTGGCGGGGGAAGCGGCCGCCCGGGGGGACTTGCAGCGTGCTCGACGGTATTCGCTTCGGCTTCTTGTCCGGCCCGATGCGTCTTTCGAGGATCGACTGGCCCACTTGGAGATCCTGGAAGCGATCGAGAGGGATCAGAACGTTGCGGAGCGCACCCAGGGCCAAACTGCACTTTCAGACGCCAAGGAGTCCGGGCAATCCCTCGAGGTTGGGCACCCTCCCCCAACCCGAGGGGTTGCTCACGGACCGGCGCAGGGCATTGGGCAACCGCGAGCCTTCGACCAGTTCCTGGCCCGATTGGAGTTGGAGGCGGTGCAAACCGGGCGAACGGCGGAATTGCTCACCTGGCTGGCGGATCATGGCCAGGGCAAGGCAGGAATCGCTCTTGCCGCCGCTCTCCCGGGCGCCGTCCGCAGCTCCCTCCCGGTGCGGCGGGCCGAGATTGGCTGCTACGGTGCAGCGCACGATTGGGAGGCTTTAGCGGCTTGGCTCAGTGCGAGCAAGTGGGGCCCGGACGAATGCCTGCGCCACGCCTTTCTCGCCCTGGCCTTCCGAAAACAGCACAAAGAGGAAGCGGCCCAGATGGAATGGGAACGGGCGGTTCGAGCCGGCATGCCAACTGGGATTCCGTTGCTGGTCCAGTTGGCGGGCGAATGGCGATGGGAGAAAGAGGTGGAGGCATTGCTTTGGGCGACGGCTCTGGAGGCCAGCGGTTGGCAATCGCGTTGGGCGTTGGGGGTGCTGGGGCGGGCGTATGAGTTGCAGGGGGACACGCGGTCGTTGTTGCGGGTATTCACGCTGGAATGGGAGCGGGATCCGGGCAACCTGACGGTGAAGAACAACGTGGCTGCCGCATCATTGTTGCTGGGGACCAACCTACCTTGCGCGCATCGGCTGGCGCGGGAGGTTTACGAGGGAGATCCGGGTCGGGCGGCCTTTGCCTGCACGCATGCGTATTCGCTGCACCTGTTGGGGAGGACGAAGGAGGGGTTGGCGTTGCTGTCGGGTTTGCCGGAGAGCGCCAGGCGAAATCCAAGCACGGCGGCGTATTACGGGCTGATGTTGCGGGCGTGTGGGGAGAGGGGGGAAGCGGAGGAGTATGTTGGGCTGGCGAGGCGGGGTCGATTGCTGCCGGAAGAGCGGGATTTGCTGGGGGCAGGGGCGGGCGCGGGGCTTGGATGAGGGGTGGGGGGGAAGCGAACGAGATAAGAGTAAGAAAGCGTAAGAGAAAGCGTTCTTGCTCTTGATCCCACTCCTGCTCGTGCTCTTGCTCTCTGCAGTTCATCCTGCGGGCTCCCTGGTCGCCGTGCGCCAAGAAATCTGGAGTGGCCTTGTCATGGGGGGGCATGACGGGTAGAATAGGAGGCGCATTCATTTCAAGATTAGCCGATATGAAACGAGGAATCTTAGCAGCGGCGGTTCTTTTAGGGTTGGCGGGCCTATGCATGGCGGCGGCCCAGAGTATCCAGGGCGTGGCGGGCAAGGTGTCGGGGCCCAGGATCAAGTTTGACAAGAACGTCTACGATTTTGGGACGGTCACGGACGTGGACCGGGTGGCGGGCACGTTTATCATCGAGAATACCGGGGATGGCATTTTGAAGATGGGGCGGCCGACCACGACGTGCGGCTGCACGGTGGCGGGCGTGAAGCCGGACACGCTGAAGCCGGGCGAGAAGGCTGAGCTGGCCTTCACGCTTGCTCTGGGCCGGAGCCGGGCGATCTTGCAGAAGCATATCGTGGTGGATTCGAACGACCCGACCAATCCCAGGGCAACCCTGACGCTAAAGGCGAATTACATACCGCTTTATGATACCAAACCGTTAAGCTATTACCTGAATTTGCGGAAGGGCCAGGAGACAAACCTCGTTACCCAGGTGACCCGCACGGACGGGAAAGCGCTGACCGTCACCAAGATGGAGCCGACGCGGGAATGGATTCAAGCCAAGGCCGATCGCGAGCCGAACGCCGCCGAGAACACCGCGCGCATCCAACTGGCGTTGAAGCCGGAGGGCAGTCCCGGCTATTTCACGGAGTATGTCCGGGTTTTCGTGGATGGCGGCAAGGAGCCGGCGTTCAATCTTACCATGACCGGCCGGGTGCTGGGGGATTTGAACTGGACACCGGAAAACCTTTACTGGCCCATTACCGATCCGGACAAAGCGGTGACGTCGCGGCGGGTGGTGATGCGCACCCTGCTCGCGGACGCTTTGGAAGTGAAGAATGTCTCGAGCACCCTGGACAACTTGAGGGTGGAAGTCGTTCCCAAGCCGGACGGGAAGAGCGTCGAGCTGGTGGCCACGTTGACCTCGATCCCGGCCAAGAGCGTGAATGGCGTCATCCGGCTCGAAACGAACGTCCCCAGCCAGCCCACGGTGGAAGTGCCAGTGTGGATCAACCTGGTCCAGCGCCCGGTGGCGCAGCCGGTCCCGCAAGCGGCCCGCAAGTAACCCTTCGGGGCGCCGTCACCCATGCATCGGATCCTGCTGATCCTCGTGTTGGGAGCAGGTCTGGGATTGCTCAATAACGCACTCTCGCCCAAAGGCGTCCCCCTCATCACCCCGCCAAAACAGGCGCCGAACCCCGGCGAATTCATCCCGCTCGATAAAGCCCGCGAACTCTGGGGCGCCGGCGGGTTCTTCCTCGACGCGCGGAGCCGGGCGGATTTTGAGGCGGGGCATATCGCCAACGCGCTGAACCTCCCGGCGGAAGCGTTCGACGAGCATTTCGGCAGGCTGGCGCCCATGCTGCCGCCGGACGCGCCGGTGATCGTTTATTGCGATGGCGAAGATTGCGAACTGAGCCACGAATTGGCGGCCCGGCTCAAGGAACAGGGCTTTACCGGCGTCCAGATGCTGTTCAACGGCTGGACGGTCTGGCGGGAGGCCGGGTTCCCCACGGAAACGGGGGCGACGCCATGAAGCTGCGGGAGTTCAGCTTTCGGGATTGGGTGCACCTGGCCATTCGCATCTTTCTTGGAGGGTTTTATATCGCAGCCGGCGCGGTCAAATTGCCGGACCCGAAGGCGTTCGCCGAAGCCATTGGCAATTACCGGATTCTTCCCCATGAAACGTTGAATTTGGCGGCGATCACGCTGCCTGGGATTGAGGTCGTGGCGGGCGCCTTCCTGGTGCTGGGCATCTGGTGGCGCACCAGCGCCTGGATGATCAACGCCATGACCCTCCTGTTCATTGGCGCCATCGCCGCCGCCCTCGCGCGCGGGTTGAATATCGATTGCGGCTGTTTCGGCACGGTGGGCGGTCGCGAGATTGGCCTGCTCGCGATTTTCGAAGACCTGCTCTTGCTGGCGGCAGGGGTTTGGCTGGTCTGGCCGGAAAACGGCTCGCGGAAAGCTGTTGTGAAACCGGCGCTCGCGGCGCCTTCGCCCGAGAACGGCGAGCCGGGGTTTTGCAAGTAAGGCGGCGCAGGAAAATTGCGACAAATCGGCCGGGAACGGGGTTTATGGACAAGCGCAAGGTTTGGCGCGTGTTTGACGTGACGGATGCGCCCAGAGTTGATCTTACTAAGGCAAGGGTGAATTAATTAGGGTGGGCCGAGCCGGTCCGCCCTGCCCCTGTTTGAATGAGCCACGTAGCAAACGATCTCAGAACGCGAATCGCAGGGGCAGGGCTTGCCCTCGTGACCGCGGCGGCATTGTGCGACGGGCGCTTGGTTTCGGCCAGCGATTGGCAGCCGGTCGCGATAGCCACCCGTCCATCGGCCGCCCTGGACCCGGCGAAACTGGCGGAGATGGATGCGGCCATCGACGCCGCCATTGCCGACCGAAAGATGCCCGGCGGCGTGTTTTGGCTGGAGCATCGGGCCAGCCAGTATCACAGGGCTTACGGCTTGCGCGCCGTGACCCCCGAATCGGAGCCGATGACCGAAGACACGATCTTCGACGCGGCGTCGCTGACCAAAGTGCTCGCCACCGCCCCCGCGATTATGCTGCTTTGGGAACGGGGCGAACTTGGCCTGGATGAGCCCGTGGCCAGTTACTTCCCGGAATTCCAGGCCCGGGGGAAAGAAGGCGTGACTGTGCGGCATCTCTTGACGCACACGTCGGGGTTGCGGGCGGGTTTGAGCCGCAGCCCGGATTGGTCCGGGTACGACAAGGCCATGGCGCTGGCTTGCGCTGAAAAGCTTACCCATCCGCCAGGCACATTCTTCCGGTATAGCGACATCAATTTCATTGTGCTTGGCGAAGTGGTCCGGCGCGTGTCGGGAAGCACGCTGAACGCGTTTGTCGCCCGCGAGATTTACGAACCGCTCGGGATGGTCGATACGGGTTACCTGCCGCCCCGCGCCAAGTTCGCCAGGATCGCGCCGACCGAGCGGGTGGATGGCGAAATGCTGCGGGGCAAAGTCCACGATCCGACGGCGCAACGAATGGACGGCGTGGCGGGCCATGCCGGAGTGTTTACCACCACGGCCGATATGGCGCGGTTCGCGCGAATGCTGCTGAACGAAGGGCAGTTGGAAGGGAAAACCCTTTTCAAACCCAACACCGTCCGGGTGATGACCAGTGTGCAATCGCCTCCGGCGGTGGAAGCCCGACGCGGGTTGGGGTGGGATATCGATTCGGACTATAGCCGGCCGCGGGGCAGCATTTTCCCCTTGGGCTCTTATGGGCATACCGGGTTTACGGGCGTGTGCATCTGGCTCGACCCGTTCTCAGACACCTTCTGGATGCTGTTTTCGAACCGGGTGCATCCCGATGCTTCCGGGAATGTGCTGCCTCTCCAGCGTGTTTTGGCCAACTTGTCGGCCCAGGCGGTGACCGACTTTGACTTCAACGAGGTTCCCGGGGCGCTCCCGGACCGGGCAAGCCGCGCGCCAGCCGGCCAATGACCGGCCGCTTGATGAACCAGATCACCTGAGGAAACGTCCTACCCATGACAATGCGGAACTGGATTGCGCACCCTTTGCAGCGACGCCAATCGCCGCCCCCGAACCTTCTCTGTCACCGCGCGCAGGGGGGGCGCTTCTTTCGCGCTGCCCTTTCCTGGGTCTTGGCCGCCACCCTGTTCGCGGCTTCGGGTTGCGGGCAGCAGGCGCCGTCCGCACCGTCGTTCGAACGCCGGGAGCGGCCGCGTCCGCCCATCCCGAAGCCCGTCACGGAGATCGAGCCTGCCGCGAGCGAACCGGTCGCGGCGCCGGCGCCTGTGGACGAGGCGCTGGATGAGGAGGGTTTTGTTTACCGGAACGACCGCATTCGCACCGGTCCATGGTCGGTCAGCCTGGTCAAGATCGACCGGTCCCGGCCCGGCCTGGAACTGACAACGACTCTTGGCCGCGGCAAGACCCTAGGCCTGAGCCCGCTGAGCGAACAGTTGAACCGGTTGCCCGCGGAGATTGGCGAACCCCTGGCCGCGATCAATGGCGATTATTACCAGACGGAGAACGAGAGTTACCCGGGCGATCCGCGCGGACTCCAGATTTGCCGGGGCGAACTGGTGAGCGCGCCGAATGGAAAGGCCGCCTTCTGGATCGACGCGGATGGCAAAGCGCAGATTGGCCCGGTGGCATCGCAGATGAAAGTGATCTGGCCCGGCGGCGAAAGGACCCCCTTCGGGCTGAACGAAGAGCGCCATTCGAACGAGGCAGTCCTTTTCACGCCGCGTGCGGGTGCGACCACCCGTGCGAGCAGCGGGCGCGAGTTTATCCTCGAACACACGGGCGACGGCCCGTGGCTTCCGCTCCGGGCTGGCGAAACGTATCAGGCTGTGATCAAGACGATCCGCGAAGCCGGCAACTCGCGCATCAATCCCAACACCCTGGTGCTGTCGGTGGGGCGGACTCTCCTGCCGCGAATCCCGGCGATGCGGCCGGGCGACGTGATCGAGATCTCCACGGACACGTCGCCAAGTCTGGCAGGCGCTTCCTTGGGGCTTGGCGGCGGCCCGCCCTTGGTGCGCGGAGGCAAGATCCAGCCGGTCCGCAGCAACCGGCCCCATGAACGGCATCCGCGGACGGCGTTTGGATGGAACGATCGTTACTTTTTCTTTGTCCAAGTGGATGGGCGCCAGCGCGGTTTTTCGGTGGGCATGACCCTGCCTGAGCTGGCCGAGTACATGGTGAGGCAGGGTTGCCACGAAGTCATGAACCTGGACGGCGGCGGGTCTTCGGAAATGTGGGTCAAAGGCCAAGTCGTTAACCGGCCTTGTTTCGGCTTCGAACGCGATACGGCGAACGCGCTTGTGCTGGTCCGGTCCGAAGTTGTGGCGGCGCAGTAACGGCCCTGGGTGTGTGCTTCCCCTGCGACATGATGTGAAAACTGGACGTTCAAATTGGCTCTGGCGGATCGCTCGCCCTGTTTGCCTGCCAGCCACCGCGGCCCTCCTGGGAGCGCTCCTTTCGACCGCCGCCGCTTCCACCCCGGAGCAACTGGCGAAGGCGGCACGCGGTCTTTCCTATCAGCATGTGCAAATCCCCCAGGGACCGTGGTCGGTGCATATCATCAAGGTGGATCGCAAGAATCCCGAGTTCGAACTGCAAACCTGCCTGGCCCGCGGGTCCCGCTTCGGGTTGGCAACCCTGAGCGACCAGATTCGCATGCTGCCGCGCGAGGCAGGCAACCCGGTTGCCGGGATTAATGGAGACTTCTTCCGGCGCCAGGAACCGTACCTTGGCGATCCCAAAGGGCTGCAGATTATGCGGGGCGAACTCGTCAGCGCCCCTTGCGACTGGAGTTGCTTTTGGATGGATGCTTCGGGCAACCCGCGCATGACCAACGTCCTTTCGCTCTTGCACGTGGTTTGGCCGGACGGCCGGAAGACCCCTTTCGGTCTGAACGAACCCCGGGCCCGGGATGCCGCGGTGCTCTACACGTCGATCGCGGGGGCGCGCACTCAAACGGCCGGGGGACGGGAACTGATCCTGGAACGCCATGGCACCAATGCGTGGCTGCCGCTCAAGCCGGGGATGTCCTATTCCGCCCGGGTGCGCGAAGTGCGCGACACGGGGAACAGCCCGATCTCGAGCGATACCTTGGTGCTTTCGATGGGCCGGCAATTGGTGTCCAGGGTTCCGGAGGTCCCTCCCGGCACGATCCTTCGACTTTCCACCGATACCTGGCCTGATCTCACGGGTGCAACCATGGGGATCGGCGGGGGACCGCCCATGGTGCGCGATGGGAAAGTCATCGAGCGTGACGATTCGCGCGCCCGGCATCCGCGCGCGGCCGTGGGTTGGAACGACGATTATTTCTTCCTGGTGGAGGTCGACGGCCGGCAGCGCGGCGTCTCTGTCGGCATGAACGTCCGCGAGCTTGCCGAACACATGGTCCGGCTGGGATGCACCGAAGCCCTGAACCTGGACGGGGGCGGTTCCGCCACCTGCTGGGTTTATGGGCAGGTGATGAACAACCCGTCACAAGGGGATGAACGCGGCATGGGCAACGCCCTCGTGGTGGTGCACAAGCCAGACCTTCGGGACTAGGCTTACGCCATTCCGATCCAGCGTCTCCAGCCCCATTCCAGGCTGAGCAGCCCGACGATGGCCGCCAGCACCCAGCCCCGATCCCAGATCGGTTTTCGACGGTATTCCGCCGCGGCGGGCGGCGGGACGCGGAAGAGCGCTGCCAGTTGTTCCGGGTCAGGGGAAAGCGATAAGCTCTGGCCGCCCGAGATCTCGCTTAAGGCGGCCATCAGTTCTGGACGCGCCCGAAGGTCGCGCATTTCGCGGTCGATCTGTTCGCAAACGAGAAGCTGCCGATCTTCGCCAATTTCGATTCCCCGGCGCTCGGCCATCGCGGTCACGGTGAATTCGCCCGCGTCGGGCAGACTCAGTTCGGCGACGAAGGCGCGGCTGGCGCCATCATAGGCCGGAGTTGCCGCCGCGTTCGTCTTTCCGCCGGCGACGACCAGCAGCCGCACTTTGGCATCGGTGATTTCCGCCAGGTTCCTGTCCTGGACGCGGACGGCGGCCCGGACTTTTTCCTTGGGCGCACAGTAACTTTGTGCCAGTTCCAGGGTTACGGCGTTGTTGGTGCGCCCGATTCTGCCCGCCGCCAGCCAGCGCACGGCGTTTACCCAGAACTGGCGGTAGTACCGGGAATCGCAATTGGCCTCGTCAAGGGGCAGGTTCGGATTGAGCTTCTCGCCCCATAACGTCTCGAAATCCTTGCCCCAGGTGCGCGTGGTATCGGAAGTAAAGGCCATCGTCCGGCCCCGCCCGATGCTTTGCACGGCCAGCACCAACCGGAAGCCGCTGCTGCCCTTTGATTCCGGGTTCAAGCCGAGAACGACCGCACCCGGCTTCGCTCGGTTGACCAGGTTGCAGCCGTAAAGGGGCGGGAATTTCGTGGTCCAGATCAGCTCCGTTTCGCGCTGGGTCCGGCCAAAGGCAATGATCGGGTGCTGCCAGGCCATGGGCGGAATCCGGATCGCGAAGGGCTGGGCCTGCGAATCGTTGTCCTGCTGCATCGCCACCGGGATGATGCGATCGATAATCGTCTTGTGATAGCCGCCTTTGCCAAAGGCCGAGTTGCCCCCGATCATCACGAACCCGCCCCCGAACTCTTCGACAAGACGCGCCATGTTCTTGAGCTGTTCGCTGGTGAACGACTCTTTCCGGATATCGCTATGGATCACCACGTCATGCTCCAGCAATTCCGCCAGCGTCTTGGGGAAACCACGCCGGGCATGTTCGACGGGGTAAATCTTCTCGCCGGTCTCGGGGTCGGTATCCACCACGTCGAGTTCCTTGCCACTGGCGCCAAACTGACGGTAAAGCGTCGTGACCTTGATATCCGGGTCGGATTCCAGCGCGCTCTTCAAATATTTCCATTCCGGGATCGGGCTGTTCGGCTGTTGCGGGGTGCCTTCCATGTAAATGACCCGGATGACCGGATCGATCACGTCCAACCCGAACAAGCGGCGATTGTTGCTGGCCAGCCACTCGCCCTCGCGCGCCGGGATTCGCGCTTCATACACCTGGAATCCTTTCTGGCGCGGCGTGAACTCGACCTGGACCTTCTGTTCGCCCCCCGTCAATCGCACGTCCTGGGCCGCCACCACCTTGCCCTCGCGCAGAATCTGCACCGGGACAGTCTGGCCTCCCAGCCCAGGAGCTCGCAAACTGATCGTGACCTTCGTGGGCGCTCTGTTGGGCGTGGTGCGCTTGGCCTGGATGTTTTCCATGATGACGTCGCGCATCTCGTTCGTGGTTCCCGCCAGGAGGGTATGAATGGGGATGCCTTTGCGGCGATAGGTTCTGGCCGCGGCTTCGGGATCTTTGCGCACGTTTTCGATTCCGTCGGAGCAGACCAGGACGCTGGTGATGGGCGTGTCGGCCGGTGCCGATAACAGCGCCTCCAACGCCTCCGCCAACCCCGTGGCGTCGCCTTCCGGCTTGACCCCCGCGATCGGGCCAGGCGCGCCCAGAGTTGCGTCGAACGTGAAGAACTGGACGTCGGTATCGGCAGGAATGGCCGGTCGAAAGTCTCGGTCCAGCCACGCTTTGGCACTTCGGAACCGCTCTTCCGGGAGGTCCCGGATGCTCATGCTGCGCGACGTATCCAGCAGCACCGCTGTCCGCGTGCGTTGCTGACGCTTGATGGCGTCGACCCAGACCGGCCCGAGCAGGCAGAAGATAATGGCTGCAAGGGTGACGCAGCGGAGCAGGGCAGGGACGAGCCGTTGCCATGGACGCGATCGGCCGCGTGTCCAGGCGTAGCTCGCGGCCACCGCGGCGAGCAGGACGGCTGCGGCGACGAGCCAGAGCGGGCCAGGGGCATAAGAGAGATCAATCATGACCAGAGCCGTTCAAGGTAGGGCCGTTCAAGGTAGGGCAGGTCGCTCCGTCGACCGCCGTTGGTTTACTTTCTCTTTCTTCAAGCATTCTGCAGACTGGGCGGAATGAATCTTGTGCGGAGTTAATCATGGTTAAGCGGAAGTTAGGCACGGCGCGCGACGGAGCGCGTCGCCCTACCCGGACTGAAACTGAGGTAGATTAGTGAGATCATACTTGAAGGTTCTTTGAAACATCGTTTGGGTGCGTATGCACCTACTCTGCATGCGATAGGCGTTTTAAATATTCCGAGATCAGTCCTTCATATTCTTTCGGCGCTTCTTCGTTCGCGACATCCGTCAGCTCCGGACGCGCCTGCGCCGCGCGCTGCAATTGCGTCACCACCTCGCGCAAGGCCAGTTCACCCTGGAACCCATAAACTCCGGCTGCGCCAAAACGGCCTTTTCGAATCTCGTCGAGGGCATTGGCAATCTTGTGGGAGCCAAGCCGGGCGTTTTGGCCCGCCTTGGTGCTGACGCGCGCGTCTTTGCCCGCCAGCTTCTCCAGTTTAGCGACGAGATCCGCAGCGAGTTTTTGGAGGTCCGCTTCGCGTCGGGCCAGGTCCGCCGGGTTACTCGATTCGGTCGCGCGTTCGCCCGGCTTCGTTTCGTCCCTTGGCTGGCCTTGGCCTTGACCCTGACCCTGGCCTTTTCCTTGGGCTTGAGCCTGGGCTTGGGTTTGTTCGGTCCCTATGCCTTTGCCTTCGCCTGGCTGCTCGGATGGTGATTGCCCTTCTGCCTGGGTTTGGTTTTGGGCGCCGGTTTGGTTCTGCTGATCGGACGCTTGATCGCCCTGCTGCCCTTCGCCCTTGTCAATGGACGGACCGGTGGGCTGTTTGGGGTCCTGTTCAGTTGCCTGCGCCGTATTCTGTTTCTGCCCCTTGCCTTGGCCTTGACCTTGACCCTGGCCTTTCCCCTTCCCTTGGCCTTGCGCCTGGGCCTGGGCTTGACCCTGCGGCGATTGTTGGCCCTGGCCTTGGGCCTGGGCCTGGGCCTGGGCTTGAGCTTGCCCTTGTTCGGCGTCGCTACCCGCGCGTTGGGCCTCGCGGAGGGCGGCATTTACGGCGGCCTGGGCGTCCGCGAGCGCTTGCGCCTGTTCAAGAGCGTCTTGGAGCGATTGTGCTTCGGCGGTTGGCAACTGCTTCTTTTCCCGGATGGCTTTGAGAATGACGGCGAGGGTATTGCTGGGGGGCGCGTTGGTGGCCGTGCGTGGTGGTTCTGTGGGCAAGTTCTCCAGTTCGGGCAATTGCTTGAGAACCTCGTAAAGGTGGGCGAGGGCGCGTTCTTCGGCGGGAAGGGCGTCATCGCGTTTCCGGGCATTGAGACTGGCGCTGGCGGCGGACATCTCGCTCAGCGCCGAATTCATTTCGGTGACGGCCTGGGGCGGCGCCCGGCTGCGCTGCAATCCGGCAAGGTAAATCTGGCCGAACTCAGCCGCGCCGTCTTGCCGGACGGCCAGGCTGCCAAAGGCCTCGGCAGGGGTGAGCGCATCGAGGCTGGCGGTGTCGGCAATGATCTGCTTTTGGAGCGCCAGGAGGTTCAAGGTGGGCGAGGGGATTTGCGGATTGGGCGGGCCGGGTTTGCTCGGCGTGATTTCCACGAAGTAAACCGGTGACTTGCCAATGCCCGGTCCGTCGAGGGTGTTGTTATCTTGGGCTTCGGCATGATAAGCGACGACGTCGTATTCCTTGAGGTCCAGGCTGGCGAGGTCCAGTTCGGCGCGGGCGGCTTGGCGCTTGCCGGGTCCTGCAACGGTGACCGGGCGGACTTGTTCCGGATCGCCAAGCTTGTGGAAAACAACCCGGATACTCTGCACTCCGAAATCATCGGCCACGGAGAGCGTCAGCGGGACGCGGTTGGTGGCGGAGGCGCGCATGTCCTGGCCGGGCGATTGAATGGCGACCACCGGCGGGGTGTCCGGGAGGGCGTGGATCGGATGCGCATTGGTGCTCCCGCCGCGGCGGCCTTTCTGGTCAAAGAGATCGATCCAGTATTCGGTGTGATTGGTGACCGTGAGTTGCGCGGTCCATAACCCGCCGGGACCCGGAACGAGCGTCATTGCGTTGGTGCCGCCGGGGAACCGGAGTTGGGCACCGGAGAGCGCGGTGGACGGCTCGATCTCGAGTTGGACCTTGCTGCCTCGCAGAGCGGTGATATTCGGCGACAACTGGTTGCCGGGCGCCCGGCCGGTGTAGGAGGGGGTGTCGATGCGAACGTTCAGTTCTTTCACCTCGGGCGGGATATAGGCTTCGACGTGGAAGATTTCCGAAGTGGCATCGCCTCCAGTGACACGGTACTGGACATTGTGACGGAGATCTTGAAGCGAATAAAGATAGGTTCCGTCCGCCGACAGGGTGAGCGGCGCTGTTTGCCAGGCCTGGCTCCCCTCCTGCCGCCAATGAAACTCCGGCGATTTCGGGGTGCGCCCGGTGAAGATATTCGTGATGTCGAGATTGGATCCGACCGGAAGCTCGATACTGCCGGGCTGCACCTGGACCTGGGTGTAATGCGCTTCGGACAGCGGGAAAACCGTCCGGCGCAGCGCGGTCAGCATCCCGGGCGCGAACGCAAAGTAGACCAGGGCCGCGATCGCGGTCAGGGCCAGGAGTGCGGCGGGGAGGATCAGCCGGCGTTCATACGGGATTTGGGCGCGCCCCAATTCCGCGGCGGCCTTGGCTTCGAGGGCCGCGACCAGTTCCGGTTCGTACTGGTGCATGACCTGGCGCTCGCCCGCGAGGTACTCCGCGGCGGTGGAGACTTCGCAGCCCAGTTCGGGCCGGGCCGCTTCCAGGTCGAGGGCGGCCTCTTTGATGGCGGTTGGGCGGCGCAGGAACCCGGCCAGGCGAACGATGCCGCACAACGCGAGCAGCGCGATCACGCCGGCTGCAACGGACCGGATCCATACCGGCAGGACAAGCCAATAATCGGCGAGTGCGACCGCCCCGATGGCGAGCAGAATGCCTTCGCCAATCCCAAGGGTCCACGCGAGCCGCGCGGAGAGATCCTTGCTGCGGGAGGCTTCGGCCAGCCGCTTTTTGGCAATTTCAGGACGTTGGTTATCGAATGAGTCGCTCATCATTGGCGCCTCCTTGTCGTAATCGTGATCGTAATCCTACTCGTAATCTCATTTCCCTACGCAAGGGTCCTGTTCGCCACGAACATTTCCACAATCAACAGCGCAAGCGCGGCCAAGAGCAGCATTCGCCATAGTTCCTTCTGGCCATCGCCAAGCCCGAAAAGGCCGGCTTGAAGGCCGGGTTGTCCCGCGTCTGCCGTCCGGACAATTTGACTTTCGAAATCGTGGTTCGTGATTGCTTCCAGGTCAGATTCTTGCGAGGGGGCGTTGACTGCGAACCGGCGCACCTCGGTCCCTTTCTCGTCCGTGAGCGAGTAGACACCCGGCACGTTCAGAGCCGGATCGCGCAAGCGTCCCTTGGCATCGGCGATAAGGGGCTTTGGTTTCCCATTCGCAACGGACATGTGAAAGGTCTTCCCGACGGCCGACAGGCCAAGCTCGATGGCTTGGTCAACTCCGGGAACGAAAGAAGGCTGTTCCTGCCACCGCCCAGCATTGGCCAATCCCGCCAGGTGCATCGCGATGCCATGCAGCCAGGGGACGAATGTCTTGTGCTTTGGCCAATCGTTGCCGCTGGTATCCGCGGAGGAATTCACGATCGCGACTCGGCCGGAGCCAACGGTTCCCGCCAGCACCAAGGGCACTCCGTCCTCGAAGCTTGCCAGCACCAGACCGGGGTCGCACGGCGGGAAACTGAACCGCTGCCAGAACCGCGCCAAGGAGAGGTCGCCGCTGTCAGGCGCGCGAAACGGGGCAAAGGCAGGGTGATTGGTATCGCACTGGCCGATCCGCCAAAGCGCCAGGGGATCGGAATTCTGCTCCAGCGTCCCGGCCGGGCTTGGCATCAAAGCCTGCAGATCGCTGTTGTACTGCGCGGGGTTCGCCCCACCCCCTAGAAAGAGCAGAAGCCCGCCCCCGGCACGCACGTAATCCAACAACGCGGCGCCCAAACCCGGCGCGGCTGGGCCCAATCCCGGCACCACCACCAGGTCCCAGCCCGAGGATCGCTTACCCGCTGCCAGCCGGGTTGCCAGGGTCTCCATCGAGACTTTCTCAACCGTAAAACGGCTGAGGCGGCCGTTGGGACTGCCCTGGCTTGGGTCAAGCGCCGTGGCGACAAAGAAGCTTTCTTCTTCGAAAACGCGGTTCGAGAGGCGGCTTTCCGCCATCGCGACCCGTGCCGGTTCGGGAACAAAGAGCGTGGCGAACCGGGCGTCATCGCCTTTGAGAGAATCGCGCCCGGCGATTCGGACGGCGATATCATGCCATCCAGGCTGGAGCGGAGGGATGGCAAGGTTGGTGATTACCGAGGCGCCGGCTTCTAGCGAAAGGGCCGCGGAAGAGCGGTTGGTCCCGTCGATACGCAGCTCCAGTTCGAGCTTGGGGCAGGCTTCATCCGAATAGCTCGAAACGATCGCGTGCGGGTCTGAGCCGTCCCTGGTTTCGCTTTGCAGCCCGGTGATGGCGAGGTTCGGGGTGAGCAGGTCTCCCACGGGCACCGCCTCGATCTTGATCTCCCGTGGCAGAGGGTGCGCCCCGAGGTTCTGACAGCTATTCCGTTGGAAGTCACTGATGACGCAAAGCGTTGCCTCGGCGGACGGATCGCGAAACGACAGCAGATGCTGGACTTGCTGCAAGGCATCGCTAAGCGAAGCCGCGCCGGACGTCGGTTCGAGCTCGGCGACCCGTTGGCTGACGGCTGCGGGTGAAGCCCAGGCGGAAAGCGTTTCCGCCTGAAAACCGCACGTGACCAGGGCAGCCCGGTCGTTCGGGCCGAGTTCGGCCAAGCGTTTGCGGGCTTCCTGTTTGGCTTGGTCCCATTTGGTGCCGCCCGGGACGCTCGCTTGCATGCTGAGCGATCGGTCCAGCACAAAAACCCATTGCCGCTGGGGGCGGCCTTCGCCCGCTGCCGATCCGTCACGCACCCAGGGGCGGGCGAAAGCCAGCACCAAAGCCGCCAGGATCAGCATGCGAAGCGCGAGCAGGAACCAATGGCGCAGCTTGCGCCGGGCCGACGCTTGTTCCTCCTGCCGCAGGAAGAATTGAAGGGTGCTAAAGCGGACCCGCCTCTTTTTGCGGCGCAAGAGCAGGTGAATAATGATCGGGACGGAGAGCGCCGCCAGTCCCGCGAGCATCCAGGGGTTGGTAAGAAAGAGCGGAGGCATGCCACTCCTAGATTGCCGCCCGCCGTTCGAGGTAGGCGATCAACGCCGTATCCAGCGGGGCGTCGGTGCGCAAGCGTTGATAATCCGCTTCGAATGTCGTGCACTCCTTTTGCACGGAGGCGCAGAAATCGGCGAGCCGGGCCTGGTAATCCGCCCGGAAGATATCCGCATGCACCGGCAGTTCCTGCCCGGTTTCGCTATCTTCGAAGAGGCACTCGCCGTCGTAGGGGAGATCCATTTCTTCCGGGGACAACAGGTGAAAGACGATCGTTTCCTGGCGTTGGGCATGAAGCTGGCGAAGGAGATCCACGACCGGGCCGCCCGAGGCGAACAAATCCGAGATCACCACCACCATCCCGCGGCGCGACATCCCGTCCACAATGCGAGAGAAGGTGGGGTCAATCCGGGTGCCGCCGCCCGCCTGGGCCCGGGCAAGGAGCTGGAAGATTTCGTCCGCGTGATGGCGGCTGGTTTGGGTGGGAAGAGCCAGGCGTGCCTCGTGGCCAAAGAGGACCAGCCCGGGCGCGTCATGCTGCCGGACCATCAGTTCGGCCAGGACCGCGGCCAGGGTGCGCCCGTAATCGAACTTGTTAAATGGGCCTTCACCGAAGTCCATCGACGCGCTGGTATCAAGGAAGATATGCCCGCGCAGGTTGGTGTCGTCTTCGAACTGCTTCACGTAAAAGGCGTCCGTGCGTCCCCAGACCTTCCAATCGACATGCCGCAAGTTATCGCCCTGCGTATAAGCGCGGTAAGCCGAGAACTCGCTCGAGTAACCCAGGAACGGGCTGCGATGGAGCCCTTCGAGAAAGCCTTCCACCACCATGCGCGCGAGCAAGGGCAAATCCTCGATGGCCGCCAAAACCCGCGCATCCATGTTGAGTGTTGACGCCATGAGAAAGACGCCCATTACGGGCGCGTTTCACCGAGCAGCTTTTCGACAATATCCGACGCCGTGATCTTCTGGGCGCGCGCGTTGAAGTTGGTCAGGATACGATGCCGGAGAACCTGGCGGGCCACGGACTTCACCCCTTCGTAATCCGCGCAGAGCTTGCCGGAGGCGGCGGCGCGGCCTTTGGCACCCAGCACAAGGTACTGCGAGGCCCGCGGGCTGGCGCCCCAGCGCACGTACTCTCTGACGAACGCGGGCGCTTGCGGATCTTCCGGACGCGACCGCGCCACCAGCCGGACCGCGAATTGAATCACTTCATCCGACACCGGCATGGCACGCACCAGCTTCTGGATCTCGAGGATCTCAGCCGCGTCCAGCACCGGCCGCAATTCCGGCACCAGCGTCCCGGTGGTGCTGCGCACGACCCGTTCCTCTTCCGCATGCGTTGGATACCCGCAATGGATGCTGAACATGAACCGGTCGGCTTGGGCTTCCGGCAGCACGTAGGTGCCTTCCATCTCGATCGGGTTTTGGGTCGCGAACACATGGAACGGTTCCGGGAGCGGGTAGGTCTTGGACCCGATGCTCACCTCGTGTTCCTGCATGGTCTGGAGCATGGCTGCTTGTGTCTTGGGCGGCGTGCGGTTGATTTCGTCGGCGAGAATGAGGTTGGCGAAGATCGGCCCGGGCAGGAACTCAAGGCGCCGTTGACCGCTCGAAGGGTCCTCCTGGATAATGTCCGTGCCGGTGATGTCGGAAGGCATCAGGTCCGGCGTGAATTGAATGCGGCTGAACGCGAGGTTCAACGCGCGGCTGAGCGAACGGACGAGGAGGGTTTTCGCGAGCCCGGGCACACCCACGATCAGCGCGTGCCCGCCGCAGAAGATGGTCAGCAAAACGTTGTCGATGACATCGCGCTGGCCGACGATCATCTTGCCCAGTTCGTCCGTCAGCCTGGTGCGCTGTTCCGCCAACCGGGCGACCGCCTCGACGTCGACGCGCTCGCCGCGCTCGCCGGGATTATCCGGGCCGGCCCATTCGTGCTGTCGCATAGATGCTCTTCCTTTCTTAAACCGCGGGCCAGCCCGGCGGGCCAGCTCTACCTTTGCAGGCGCACTAGCCGGAGCGATTCCAGATCGAACCAGGCTTCTCCCTGCTGCGCTTTCAGTTCGCAAATGAACTCGACATCCGTCGCTTCCGGTTCCTCAAACTCATACGTGAACCTCTGCCAATCGGACGTCCCGGTGAGTTTCTTGGGCATCTCGCCTTTCGAAATCCGAATGCCGGCTCCCGACCGGCTGTCGTTCGGATCAATCACCACGCCCTGGACACGCAGGAGCCCTTCCAACCGGTATTGGCCTTCGGGAACGATCAGCCGCGTTCGCCATGACGCGGTGCTTAGCGGCGGCGCCGCGGTCACGCCCAGAAGGGTCTTGCCACGCGCATCTCGGGTTTGTTCGAGGCGGGGTTCACCGGCGCGGACGGTGGAGGCTTTCCAGCCTGTCAGGCGCAAAACGCCGTCGCTGCCGAACTGGATTGGTTTCAGCGGCGTTCCGAGCTGGGCACGGAGTTCGTCAATTCTCCGGGTAATCCTGTTTTTGAAGTTGTTTGCCTGGCGTTGCTGGCTGCTCGCGGCGGAGTTGTTCCATTCTTTCAGGGCGGGTTGCAGGCCGGCCTGGATGGCGTCGATGCGCGCGCTGATCCGGTCGGCGTCGAACACATTGGTATAAAGCTGCCCGGCATTCTGGCGCAAAAGGCGCCGCCCTTCCGCGGTGCGCATAATGACGTTGGCCACCCGCCCTTGGAAACCAGTTCGATCGAGCCGCGACAGATCGTGATGCTGTCCCACGCCGAAAGTTTGATCCACCCCGTGCGGAATGAAGATCATCCGGTTGGAATCGAGGTCGTGGAACACGCGCCAGTTATTGCGGTTCAAGCAGTATCCGTCCCAGTGGCACATCATGACCTCCAGCGCCATCATGGTGACGAAACGATCCACATCCAGCGCGTTCTTGAGCGGATCCAGGCTGTTGCTCTGGCTGGTTTCCTTCAGGGCGGTCATCAGGGCTTTCAAGCCGCGGTGATCGTCGCGGTTATCGCCGCTGTTCACATGGAGCGATTCGCTGATATCACTGACGAACCCGCCATCGTACAAATTGCCTTTCGCGTTTTTGAAATAGCGCTTCAAAAACTGCTTGTTCGCCCCTTCAAGAAGGACGTACAGCCCCAGGTCGCGCCCGTTCAGCGTTACCAAAGCGTGCCCCGCGCGCGGGACCGGGACGCCGGCGGCATCGAACATCTCGCGGCAGACCTTTTCGCTGAGACGCGAAGGGTCCTGCTCGGAGTTGTTCAGCGAGATTTTGTTCAATCCATGGAACTCCTGGTCCGGAACGAACTTATCGAATTTCAGCGTCAGTCCCGGGCGGTCGTCCACGGAGCGAAAGCTGCCCGCCGCGCCTTTCAGATGCACCGCCACATGCTGATAAACGATGCCGCCCTCGCGAACGGTCGCCCGAACGTCAGGCCGATCCTCGCCCCGGCCCCAATTTGTCCGGCGCAACGCGCTCATCCCCGATCGCGGAATCTCGATCTCAATCCGGGGCACGGTGCCGTCCGCAAACAGATCTGGAAGCCCTTCGGCCGGAAGCACAGGCGGGCTGGCGGCCGGGATGGTGGTTTCGGATCGGCCGCAACCCGCCATGACCGTCAAAAGGGCCAGTAACCAGACTGAACCAAAGCTATTTCGCAAAACGAGAGCCATGCCGCCTCTGATTCCTATTGACCACCTCATTCCAGCGCCTGCTCATTGCATTTCGACAGTTCCTATGCAAGCGCCCTCACGCCAGCTTTCCTTAAAACCCGCGCCTGGCGAATTTGTCGCGGGAAATTCGGCGGGGCATCGGCAGGGCCGAACCGTCGGGCGAGGCGATCGGTGTGTATTACAAATGTTATAACATCGGGTTTTCCTGAGGGCTTCAGTGAATGCAAGTGGCTGGTGCCAAGCTGTTTGGGCGTTGTTACAATTGGTCAGCAATGTGAACATTCGGCCATCCCGGAGCGCAGCGAGGCACGGGAAAGACCGAAAACCGAAATCCGAAGACCGAAAGCCGAAGACCGAAAACCGAAAACCGAAGGTGCCGAAAGAACTCCGAGTTCCGAGCGTGTGAGGGGCGGTCACCGATAGGTTGGTGCGCGATTGGTCCCGGCCTTGACCCGGTCAAGACCCGGTGATCACCCGTTCTTCACCCGTTCGTGAACGAGTGACGACCGAGTCAGGACCGGGTGATCAACGGGTGAAGAGCGAAGGGAGAGCGTATCTCGAGGCCTCTTTCAAGAGAGGGCGGTCCAAGGCGGTGGTGGGGGCGGATTAGCGCCCGACTTCGAGGCAAGCCATGCGCGTGAGGTCGCGCACAAGGAGGCGGGTGCCTGCCAGCGCCATAGGGCCCCAGGATTCGCGGCCCTTGAGCACCTGGGCTTGAGCCAGCAAGCTGAACTTGTCCGGCACGGCTTCGATAAGGGATAAGGTGCCGGAATCGTTCATGGCGAAGATAAGCCCATCGGCCAGCAGGAGCGGACCCAGACCGAAGTTGTGATTGGGGCCGCTGGCCCAGAGCACTTTGCCTTCTTGATCCAAATCCAGGCAAACGAACTGGCCGTCCGGCCGTATCCCGTACAAGTGGCCGTTATGCAGCACGGGGGTCTGTTGGGTGGCCCCAAATATCTCGGGCGCAAGCTTATAGACGGTTTGGACAGTCCATTCGCCCCCCGTTTCCTTTGCCTCGAGCATGAGACTGCCGGCGTTATAGCCGCCTGAAAGGAATAGGCGTCCGCCGGGCAGGACGACCGGCGAGGGGACGGTGGCGATGCTGATTTTCCAATCTGTGGTGTCCCAGAGCATTCGGCCGTCTTTCGCGGAGACGCCTGCTACGCCCAGGCTGGCGCAGTAGACGTAAGTTCTTTCCCCAGCCAAGTCCATGGTTACCAACGAGGTATGCGTCATCTTCCAGCCCTTTGGGTTCGGGGTTTGCCATAGGATCGCGCCCGTTTCCAGGTCCACGGCCATCAACAGCACATCGCGTCCCGCCGGGGCGAGGATGACCTTGCCATCGTCGATAAGAGGGCATTGGCCCGCATACCAGGGGGGGACGACCGTGCCAAACTGCTTGACCAGGTCCAGGCCCCATTTCAATTGCCCGGTTTTGGCATTCAAGCAGACGACATGGCATTTCGGCCCCATCGCCACCAGGGTGTCTCCTTGGATCGTGGGCACGGTGCGGGACATCCCATGGTTCCGCTTGACGGCTACCGGGTAGGCAAATCGCCAGATCTCCTTGCCATCCGCGAGGGAAAGGCAGCGCACGGCGTCGTGCTTCTTTTCGCGGTCGTAATCCATCAGGTAGACGCGCCCCTCTGCCACGGCGGCGCCCGCATAGCCTTCCCCGACGTCGATGGCCCAAAGCTCGCGCGGGCCGGACCCTTCCCAAGTTCGGGCAAGCGAAGCCGATTCCGTGCCGATCCCACTTCGGTCAGGCCCCCGAAAGCCCGGCCAGTTCCCGGGCAGATCGCTCGGGCTTCCGGGACCCGGCGTCAGGGTGCCTGCCAGCACCGCGTTGGTGCCGCTGCCCGCTTCGGCGCCCGGGGCGCGATCGGTTCCTGGCACGCGTTCAGCAAGGCGCAACCGGGCTTCGCTAAGCAGCCAGAAAAAGAAGATGATCCCGCCACACAACGCGACGCCGATCGGCAGCCAGGGAAGGAGCTTCCCGAAAGGGCCGACGGGAGGCACCGGACCTGGGCCCTGGGGCGGGGCGGAACTCATGCGGCGGGGCGGGTCACCCGCTTTTGGAGAGATAACGGGAGATCTGTTCAAACTTTCTGTTGGCACATTCGTAGGACTCTTCTCGGCAGGGCACGGGCCTCGGCGCCCTATTGGAAATGCTCGATGCCCCATGGCCGGCCCGGCCCTTTAGGAAACGTGGCACCGCCCGGCCTTACAGAGTCTTCTGCGTGCTTCCGGGCGCCGGCCGTGTCGGGGTCAGCTTCTGGCTGGGATACCCGGATACTTCGACACCGCGGACGCGCAACGAATGGGCCACCGCAGGCTTGAATTCCTCGGGCACAGACTCCAGCCCGGCTCTCAGCGCGTTGAGCGATTCATCGCCCGGGATACGTTCCAGCGCCGCGCGGGCGTCTTCGCGGACCTCGCGATCGGCCAGCAGGACGGCGATGGGCCTGACGGCGCGGCGGGTGCCAATCTCCGAAAGCATCCAGAGCACTTCGCGTCGCACAGGCGCGGGCTGCCCTTCGAGCAGGGGGATCAATTCGCGGCTGACGGCGCGCCGTGCCTCGTCGGCTCCTGGGCGCCCGGCATACCGGACGATTTGCCACAGGGCGCGTTTGGCGGCGCGAGCGATTTCGAAATCGGGATCGGACATGACCGCGGCGAGCGGTTTGACGGCGGGGGCACCGGCGGGCCCGGCGTTTTGCCAGGCGGGTCCACGGACCTTGTCATCTTTGTCTTTGATCTTCGCGAGGAGGTCATCGACCGCTTGGGCGCGGGCGGCGGGGGCGGCAGCGCTGAGGATGGCGGCGGCGGCGATGGTGGGGGTGGCTAATTCAGGTTTCATTGGATCTCGACGTTGTTCGTTAAGCGTTCAGGTTGGCGAGCCGCATGGGTATCGGGTTCACAGATGGTACGGAGAGCGCTGGGGACGGCTCATCAGGCGCCGGGCCTGTTCATCGCCCACAATCTCCTTCTTCGCGGGGTCCCAGTTCAGCTTTCGGCCAAGGATCAGGGACAGGTTGCCCAGGACGCACAGGTTTGCGGTGGCCACGGCGGCTTCGATATTCATGATGGTTTTCTTCCCGGTCTTGATCCCGTTAAACCAGTCTTCGTAATGGCCGGGGCTCTTGTAAACGTCCACCCCGCCTGGGCCAGGCTTGTAATTCACCGCCTTCAATTCGGTATACACCTGGCTGTCGCCTACCCAGACGATCAGCTTGTCTTTGTCCCCGTGATACACCGCGCCGTAACTGTCGCGGATTCCTTCTTTCTTCTTCTTTTCCGCATCGAAATAGTCGATCGGCTCGCCGGGCTGGCTCCAGATCAGGGTCCAATCCGGGTTCTTGAATTCATACACCACTTCCATATCGATGGCGGTGTCCCAGGCTCCCAGGGTGGGGAGGGTCCCTTTGGCATCAATGGAGACCGGCCCGGTATGGTCCGCGTTCATGAAATAAAGGGCGTTGCTCATGACGTGCGCGCCGCGATCGCGGATCTGGCCGCCGCCCGAATCCATCATCCAGCGGAAGCTGCCCGGGGCGTAGCGCGCGTTGTAAGGGCGCCATGGCAGCGGGCCCAGCCACATATCCCAGTCCAATTCCGCGGGCGGGTTGCTATCCGGGATGGGGTGGGTGTCCGCCGGGCTGGCGTAATGCCAGCAGGTCACCTTCCGGATGGTGCCAAGCATGTTGTTGGCCATGTACCGGTGGGCCGCGTAAGCCTCGGGCTGCGACCGGCCCTGCGACCCGACTTGCACCGCGATCTTGTTCGCGTTGGCGGCGCGGACCATGGCTTTGCCTTCCTCGATGGTGCAGCACGCCGGTTTCTCCACGTAAACATGCTTTCCGCACTCGGCCGCATGGACGGTCTGGACGCCATGCCAATGGTCGGGTGTGGCAATGACCACGGCGTCGATATCCTTCCGTTGCAGGATGTGGCGGTAATCGCGATAAGGAACGGCTTGGGGTCCCGCCGTTTTCGCCGCACGTTCCATGCGGGTTTGGTCCACATCGCACACCGCCGCGATATTGACCACGCCCTGGTTCATGCGCTGGACCATCTCGCTCAAGTGATACCCGCCCATGCCGCCCACGCCGATATGGGCCAGGGTGAGGCGCTCGTTTGCTCCGACCCTTCCCGGAGCTGCCAGGACCCTTGCAGGCACGAGTTGAGGCAGCGCCAGCACGCCGAGCATCGCCGCGCTGGATGATTTGAGGAAAGATCGCCGTCCGAGTTGCTTCTGGGGCTGCATAAGGAAGAGCCTTTGCCCAAACAGAACCCCTGTCAACCATGGACGGAGCAAGACACGGGAGGGTGTGTGGCTTGTCCGGGCTCAGTGGCACTTGGACAGGTCCGGGCTGAGGTAAGGAATTCCCAGGCCCATGCCCCGAATGATCAGGAGCACCCCCATCAACCCGATACAGACCGGGACGAACCGCCCCAAACCGAGCCGGGCCCCGATCGGAAAGGTCCGGCGCACCAGGCTGATCCCGAACATCATCGGGACTGTGCCCGCCCCGAACAGGATCATGTAAGCCACGCCGCCAGCAACGCTTCCCACGGTTACCGCACCCGCGCAGGCCGCATAAACAAGGCCGCAGGGAAGGAATCCATTCAGCACGCCGAGGAAATAGAGCGAGCCAACCGTTCTGCGCTGCAGCACCGTTCCGAACCCGGATTTCACAAACGCAAGGGCTTTCGCTTTGGACCCTCCCAGGCTGGCGCGTGTTCCCGGGAGGACCGCCAGCAGGAGGACGGCGCCGGAAATGAGGCATGCCCACCGTTGAAACCCGGCCAGCGCCGCCGTTCGGCCGATCAACCCGAATACCAGCCCGAGAAACCCGTACGCCGTCACGCGGCCCACGTTGTAGCCCACGCGCCCGAGATAGAAGGTCAGCGGGGTTCGGCCCACGTTGGGCAACGCCAGCGCGAGCGGACCACACATCCCGGCGCAATGAAGGCTGCCAACGAGGCCAAGCAGAAGCGCGGTTGAAATCGTTAAGGCGTTCATAGGAGGAGGACCGGCTCAGGATGACGGCAGAACAAGGGCTTGATCGAGGTAAAATTCTTCACCGCCAGCCGACCATTGCACACGGACCTTCCAGAGCCCGGACCGGAGCGGCGCCGCGTCCAGGGCCTGGCGGCCCTCAGCATCGAGTGCCAGAGGCAATTCCCGGTCCAGCCGGGCATCCGATGGCCGATAAAGGTGCACCTGCCCGGAGCTGGCGCGGGCGTGAGCGGCGGGCAGTTGAATGGTGATGCGGCGGCGCGGCCCGTCGTAAACGATCGCAGCCGGTTGGGCCATGCTATGGGTGCGCTGAATTCGGTCGATCTGCTGCTGATACCGGATTTCCGCTTCGTAATAGTCGGGCCGGACGAGGTCGTTGCGTTGCGCGGAGGCGAAGACGATAAACGCGATCAGGCCGGCGATGAAGAGGACGAAGCAAGCGATAATGCACGCCGGCCAGATCGGGAAGGGGGACCGCGCGCTGGCAGAAGTGTTGGACATAATCTCAGCTCAGCCGCGCGGCCCGACAAACGTGGTGTCCAGGGTGCGAAGCCGCTTACCACCGGATACCACATCGATCGCCAGCGGGGTGGTGGCGGACGTCAATTCGGCGCGGGGGAATTCGATCAGCACCGACGTTTGGGCGAGTTCGCCGCGGGGCACCTTCAACGCGTCGCTGCCGCCCATGAGCTTCAACGTTCCACCGGGGTGCCGCAATTCCAGCCGCACGGCCATGTCGCGTGTGGATTTGTTGGCCAGCTTGACGATATAAAGGTTGCTCACGTTGCCTGCGGGAGTCTGCTGGAACAAAGCCCCGGGCGCGCGCAGCAAGGTGGCATGGAGATCCGAGCGTGTGAAAACCAGCACGGCGAGAACGGCAGCGAGAACGCAAAGCACCACGCCATACCCGATCATGCGCGGCGTAATCTTGAACCGCTCGCCGCGCTCAATGCTGTTCAGCGACGCGTATCGGACGAGGCCGCGCGGCCGGCCGACCTTGTCCATGACGGCATCACAAGCATCGATGCACGCCGTGCAATGGACACATTCCATTTGCGTGCCGTCGCGGATATCGATGCCCGTGGGGCAAACGCGGACGCATTGGCGGCAATCCACGCAATCGCCAAGGCCTTGGGCTTGCCGCTGCTCGGGCGTCTGGCCGCGAGGCAAGTGCCCGCGTTTCTCGCCGCGCTTGTGATCGTAGGCCACGACCAGGGTGTTCTCGTCAAGCACCGTCGATTGCAGGCGGCCGTACGGGCAGATAAAAGTGCAGGCTTGCTCGCGGAACCGGGCAAAGATGGCGTAAAAAAGCAGGGTGAAAAGCACCATGAACCCCAGGCCGGTCAAGTGACGGGCCGGGTTGTCGGTAATGATCTGGATGAGTTGCTCGCTGCCGATGATATAGCTCAGCAGCGTGTTTCCGATAACGAAGGAGAGGGCGAGAAAAATGCCGTGTTTCGCCAGCTTCTTGAAGAGCTTGCGCCGGGTCCAGGGCGCCTGGTCCAAGGCGCGCTGGGCGGGGGCATCGCCTTCGATGGCGTATTCGATCTTGCGAAACACCATTTCCATCAGGAGCGTTTGGGGGCAAGTCCAGCCGCACCATAGCCGGCCAAAGGCGGCGGTGAAGATAAAGATGCCCGTGAGGAAGAGAAGGGTCGCCAAGGCGAAAATGACGGCGTCTTGAGGCCAGAAGGTCTGGCCGAGAATGGAGAACCGCCGTTCCACAATGTTGAACAAGAGGAGCGGGTTCCCATGGATGCGGATAAATGGCCCGACGAAAAGAATCGCCAGAAGCAGCCAGCTGAACTGGGTCCGCCATCGGTAAAAGCGCCCCGCGGGCTGTTTTGGATAAAGCCAGCGGCGCCGGCCGGACTGGTCCGCGGTGGAAAGGTGATCGCGGAAGTCGGTCCAGTTGATATCTCGGACGGCCGAGGCGGCTTTGGGGACCGGGTCGCGGGCGCTCATTCGAATTCCGAGGGGCCTTGGGGCGCTTGCACCTCGTTCTCCGGCGGCTTGGGGTTGGGCGGGTTGGAGCCGCGCAGCGTGTAGATATAGCTTGCGACCGTGTGAATCTCGCTGGGCTTGAGCATGGATTTCCAGCTTAGCATGCCTTTTTCAGGGACACCATTGATGATGACCTTGAGGGTATCGACGAAATTGGTGCCGTGAATCCAATAATTGTCCGTGAGATTGGGGCCGACCAGTCCGCCACCGTCCCCCCGATGGCAGGGAGCGCACAAGGTGGCGAACGTTTGCTGGCCTTTGGCAAGCACCACCGGGTCGCGTTCCGGCTCCAACGTCGCCAGGGAGGACTCGAATCTGGCAAGGGTGGCTGCCTTGATCGCTTCTCCTTCCTTGAACTCGCGATCGAACTGGGCGATCTGGAGATCCCCGAACCGGAGCACGTGGTAATAGATCATGTAACCCACGGCAAACGCGATCGTCAGGTAAAAGAGCCAAACCCACCAGTGCGGCAGCAGGTTGTCCAATTCCTTGATTCCGTCGGCCTCGTGGCTGAGCAACAGGGGATCTTGTTCATTCATGGCGATGCTCGGTTGGGTTGCGCGGGCAGTCGTCTTCCAGCGGCAGAGAACTCATTCGGTCGATCAGCGGCTTCTTCAAACGCACCGCCCAGACGAACAAACCGCAAAAGACCAGCATAAAAAGGCAGATCGAAATGGATCCATACACCCCGATCCCGCCAATGGCAGACAGGACATTCTCGATCATAGGCAGCGTCAGTTGAGGGTTTGGGTTTGCCCGTGAACTTGCGCGGTGGGCGACGGGGCGCGTTCCTCCGAAATCCGGGCGGGACTGGCGGGGGCGGGTTCTCCCCGGATGTCCGTTCCCAGGCGCTGGAGATACGCAATCAGCGCGATGATCTCAGAATCCGGGTCCGCTTGGATCGTGGCCGTTTCCAGACTGGCCACGATCTTCTCCGCCTGCGCCTTGGCATCGGCCAAGGCGGAGGCTTCGGCGCCTTCGGGGTAGGGCACGCCCGTCTTGCGCAAGGCGGAGATGCGTGCCGGGAGGGACGAAGTCGCCATCTTCTGGGTCAGAAGCCATGGATACCGCGGCATGATCGAGCCGGGCGAGGTGGAACTGGGGTTTTCCATGTGATTATAATGCCAGGCGTCAGGATACTTCCCGCCCACCCGGTGCACGTCCGGGCCGGTGCGCTTGGAACCCCAAAGGAACGGGTGATCGTAAACGAATTCACCGGCTTTGGAGTACTGGCCGCCATAGCGTTCCGTCTCCGAACGGAACGGCCGGACCATTTGGGAATGGCAGCCGACGCAGCCTTCACGGATGTAAAGGTCGCGCCCCATCACTTCCAACGGCGTGTAGGGCTTGACGCTCGCAAGGGTGGGAACGTTCGACTTGATGACATACATGGGCACCAGTTCGATCAGGGAACCGATCAACACGGCCACCAACGAAAGCGCCGTGAAAGTGAGCGGCTTGCTCTCAAGCCAGCGATGTCCCCAGGAATGCTTTTCCTCATGGAGGGGCTGTTCTCGCAAAGGGGCTGCCTGCGCTTCCTGTTCGCTCACAAACTGGCCGCTGCGCGCGGTTTGCCAGAGGTTGAACGCCATGAGGAACCCGCCCAAAAGGTAAAGGGAGCCGCCAATGGCGCGCAGTCGGTACATCGGAACGATCTGGAGCACCGTTTCGATAAAGTTGGGGTACTGCATGAAGCCTTCCGAGGTGAACTGTTTCCACATCAACCCCTGGGTGATGCCGCTCCAGTACATCGGCACGACGTAGAACATCATGCCGAAAAGGGCGATCCAAAAGTGGTAATTGGCGAGCTTCACCGACCAGAGCTTGGTGTTATACAAGCGGGGGATCAGCCAATAGAGCATGCTGAACGTGAGAAAGCCGTTCCAGCCAAGCGCCCCCGTATGCACATGGGCGATCGTCCAATCGGTATAGTGCGACAGCGAATTGACGCTCTTGATCGCGAGCGTTGGGCCTTCCAGGGTTGCCATGCCATAGGCCGTCACGGCCACCACCATGAATTTCAGCATCGGGTCCTGGCGCACTTTGTCCCATGCGCCGCGCAAGGTCAGCAGCCCGTTCAGCATGCCGCCCCAGGACGGCGCCACGAGCATCACCGAGAAGACCATGCCGAGCGATTGCGTCCAGTCGGGCAGAGCGGTGTAAAGCAAGTGATGCGGCCCGGCCCAGATATACACAAAGATCAGCGCCCAGAAATGGATGATGGACAGCCGGTAGGAAAAGACCGGACGCTCCGCGGCTTTCGGCAGGAAGTAATACATCAAACCCAGGTAAGGTGTGGTCAGGAAGAAGGCCACGGCGTTGTGGCCATACCACCATTGCACCAGCGCGTCCTGCACGCCCGCATAGAGGGAGTAGCTCTTGAACAGGGTGGCAGGCACCGCCAGCGAATTGACAATATGCAGCAGGGCCACCGTGATGGCTGTTGCGATGTAAAACCAGATCGCCACATAAAGGTGCCGCTCCCGCCGCTTCAAGATCGTGCCGATGAGATTGAGGGTGAAGAAGACCCAAACCAGGGTGATAACGATGTCAATCGGCCATTCCAGCTCCGCGTACTCTTTGCTCGTCGTCAGCCCGAGCGGGAGGGTGATCGCCGCGGCAACGATCATGCCGTTCCAGCCCCAGAAGTTCAGCCAGCTGAGGGTGTCGCTAAACATCCGCGCCTTGCACAGCCGCTGCAACGAGTAATAGATGCCCGTGAACATGCCGTTCCCGACAAATGCGAAGATGACGGCGTTCGTGTGCAAGGGCCTGAGCCGGCCGAAGGTTATGTACTGCAGGTTCAGGTTGAGCCACGGCCAGAAAAGCTCCGTCGCGGCAAAGAGGCCGGCGCTCATCCCGACTAGGCCCCAAAAGACCGTCGCGATCGCGAATGCGCGGACGATCCGGTTGTCATACTTGAAGGTTTCGAGTTTCATGGATGACTTTCAGGTGTGCTCAGAATCGAAGCGGGCGGACGCCCTGGTTCCCCCGGAGAGGCGGGTTGAACCGGAAGCGCTGCCCTGTTCGCAGACACCGCTTCCGGAACACTCAGGTTCCCTGCGGAGTTGCCCCTCTCGGCGTCCGGTTCAAGCCGGGGGGGAAGGTCGTGGGCCAGCAAGCGCATGGCGGGCGTGCACGTATCTTCATACTGGCCCGAGCGCACTGCCCAAATGAAGGCCCCCAAAAAGCCGGCCGCGAGCAGCACACTCAGCGGGATCAACAGGAACAGGATGCTCATGCCGCCCCCTTCCCTGGCGGATTTCGCCGCCCCCATGCCGCCTCAGAGTCGTTGATCCCGTCCGCCTTCCCAAGGATTCGATCACCAAGCCAGCGCGTCGCCAGGCACGCGAAGGCCACCACCGAGACCGAACTCAGCGGCATCAGCACCGCGCAGATTACCGGAGCCAGCAGCCCGCGCGCCGCGATGGCAATCCCCACCACGTTGTAAAGGGTCGAAATCACGAAGCTGGCATAAACCACGCTAACAGAGGCTTTGGCGAAACGCGTAATTCGGCCAATGTCCGGCACTGATGCAGCCGGCAGAATGACGTCGCTCGAGGGAGAAAAGGCTCCGATGTTCTCCACGACCGCCACCCCAACATCGCTCTGTTTCAGGGCCCCGGCGTCGTTCAGACCGTCGCCCAGCATCACCACCCGCTTGCCTCCGTCCTGCAACCGGCGGATGAAGGTCAACTTGTCCAGCGGGCTCTGCTCGAAGTGCAAGGGCGCCGCCGGACCGAAAAGACGCGCGAAGCGTTCCCGGTCGCGATCGTTATCACCACTCAGCAGGACGAGTTCGTGCTCGGTGGATAATTCCGCAAGCACCGTCTCTATCTCGGGGCGGATCGCGCCCGCCAGCTCGAACCAGCCGCGATGCGCGCCGTCCAGGCCCACATGCACCCGGCTGGCCGCCGCTCCTTCATCGGCTCCGGGTAGAAGGGACAGGCCCCTCGACTCCAGCCAAGATGGGGATCCAATAGATACCTCGTGGCCGTTCACCGAAGCCGCCATGCCGCGCCCGGGCATTTCCACAAAACCGCTCACCGGCTCAGGGTCTGCCACCGCCAGCAGACTCTGCAAACGTGCCGCGTGGGGGTGGATCGATTGGCGCAAGATGGACGCAAGCTGCCGGGTTTCTTCGCGGGTCAACGAGGGCCCGTGCCAGGTCGTCCGGCTGGCCCCGCTTGTCAGGGTCCCGGTCTTGTCGAAGACCAGGGTGTTGGCCGCAGCCAGGCGCTCGAGGATGGACGGGTTCTTGAGAAACACGCTGCGCATCGCAAGCAGGCGCTGCGCGGTGCCCAAGGCGAACGGAGCGGCTAGGGCAAGCGCGCAGGGGCACGCGACGATCAGGACCGCGGCAAAGGCATTGAGGGCCAGGGCAGGGTTCGCGGCCCACCAGAACGCCGCGGACCCAAGGGCGATGGCCAGGACGGCGACGGTGAACCGCTGGCTGTATCGGTTCGTCAGGGTGCTGAGTGACTGGTCGTCGCTGGGCTTTTGGAAGATCTCCTGGTTCCAGAGCGAAGCCAGATAACTCTGGGAGACGGGTTTGACCGTTTGGATCTTGAGGACTCCGCCGGCTTGGCGCCCTCCCGCATACAGATAGTCGCCCAGCGCTTTGCGGACCGGTTCCGATTCGCCCGTGACGAAGCTGTAATCGATCCAGGCGTCCCCTTCGACCAGCCGGGCGTCCGCGGGAATCAGCTCGCCATTCCGGATTGCCAGCCGGTCGCCGGGACGAATCTCAGAAAGCGCAATCCGTTCTTCGCAGCCATCCTTCTCGCGCATGGCCGACAGCGGGAAGAAGGACCGGAAATCTCTGTCGAACGTCAAGCGGTCAAAGGTCCGTTGCTGAAACAACCGCCCGCAGAGCAGGAAGAACAGCAGTCCTGTCAGGGAATCGAAATAGCCCGCCCCACGTCCCGCCGCCACTTCGAACACGCTTTCGGCAAACAGCGCCAGGATGCCTGCCGCGATGGGGACGTCGATATTGAGCAAGCGCTGTCGCAGGCTGGTCCAGGCGGATCGCCAATAATCCGCCGCGCTAAACAGGACGACGGGGATTGCCAGCAGCAGGCTGATCAGGCCCGTGAGCTTCTGAAATCCGGGACCGGAGGCACTGTCCAGGCCAAAGTAAGAGGCGATACTGAACAGCATGATATTGCCGAAAGCGAACGCCGCGACTCCGAGCTGCATCCAAAGGCGTGCCGGTTCGGCTGGCTTGGCGGATGAGTCCAGGTTCGACAGCCTTAAGTCGGGCTCGTACCCGAGCGACGCCAGCAATTCAAACACTTCGCTCAGCCGGACCACCTTGTGATCGAACGAGATCGAGACCTCTTTGCGTGGGAAATTCACTTGAGACCGTCCCAGGCCCGGCTTGAGCCTGAACAGGTTCTCCAACAGCCACACGCACGCGATGCAATGCATGGCCGGAAGGTGCACCGTGACCCGCGCCGAGCGCTCGTCGGAAAAGTCGATCAAACGCTCGCGCACCGCCGGTGCGTCCACATAACGGAAATGGCCAGCCGCTGCCAGCGCGTCACGGCCTCGAACGCGCGGGCTTTGCTCAAACTGGTAGAAGCCCGTTAAACCGTTCTCCATGAGCAATTCGAATACAGCCCGGCAACCCTGGCAGCAGAAGACCTTGCCGCCTTGCGTCACCGGGGTCGCGGGGCAGGGGCTCCCGCAATGAAAACAAGGCGCGGCGCATCCGGTGGAAGAACCCGGAGCAGCCGCCTGCGGCAAGGCGGCTGGCGTAAGAGTCTCCCGCCGGAGGTCAACAGAGCATGACGATTCTTCGATAACGAAACCCACAGCTACGGACCAGTGACCGTGGGGTGCAGACTGCCACGAGGCCAGCGGCTCTGCGAAACATTTTTTGCCAATTATTGAACACAACTTGGCGTCGCCTCGTTAGCCGCGAGCCACGTCGTCCGGGAGCTCGTTCCGGTCGTCCGGCAGCCGTGGAAAATGCGCTGCCAGCAGCGCCCCAACCCTGTCAATGGCCCAAAGCACCGCGTCCATATACTGTTCCCGCTTCAGGCGCGCTTCCATCTCCGAGGCGATCTCCGCCCAGAACGCTTGTCCGCATTGCCGGTCCACCCCCACGTCGCCTGCGATGGCGAAATTCTGCGAGCGTGGAGCGATGTAGATCAGGACGCCGTTGCGGGCCCGGGTCTTTTCCATGTTAAGCCGGAGGAATTGCAGCTTGGCTTCGCGAAGCGCGTCGTCCACCTCTTTCTCGGAGACGTAGACGCGGATCTCGCCGGAGGACTTGCGCTCGGCATCGGCAATCGCTGCCACAATTTTGCGGTCATCAAGCTGAGTGAGAAAAGCGCCGGTTTGCATGGATCACCATCGGCCCCCGGCACCGCCTCCGCCGAAGCTGCCACCGCCTCCGCCGAAGCTGCCACCGCCTCCGCCGAAGCTGCCACCGCCGCCCGACCAACCCCCTCCGGACCAGCCGCCTCCGCCGCCCCAACCTCCGCCCCCGTGCCAGCCGCCGCCCCAACCGCCCCAGGGGCCATGGCCCGAGCCTCGGTAAAGCGTGCCGCGGCGTCGGCGTGACGAAGCGATGAGCATGAGCAGCACCAGGACGATCAGGAAGAAGGGCAGCCCTCCGCCCGGCCGTCTTTCTCTTTCAGCAACGGTCCGCCCCGTCCCTTGGTACTCGCCCCACGCCGCTTGCAGGATTGCCTCGACCCCGGCGGTCAGGCCGCCTGCGAAATCGCCTTGGCGAAACCTTGGCTTGATCTCCTGTTCAATGATCGTCTTGGCAATTGCGTCAGGAATGGCGCCTTCAAGCCCGTAGCCCACCTGGAGGAACATCTGCCGGTCCTCGATAAAGACGAAGAGCACGGCGCCGTTGTTCTTCTCCTTCTGCCCGACGCCCCAGGCTTGCGCCACGCGCACGGTGTAATCTTCGAGGGACGAATCGGACTGCATCCTGGGAAAGACCGCCACGACGATCTGGCTGGAGGTTGTCCGCTCGAACTCTTCAAGCGTTCGATTCAGGCGATCCGCCACTTCCTTCGAGACCACGCCCGCCGAATCGTTGAAGTACCGGTTTGGCTTCGGCGGGATGACCTCTGCTCCCCAAGCGGCCCACACCAGCCAGGCGCCCCAGACAGCCAGCCACCCGAGCCGCGGTCCGACGAGCCCGATGGCCCGATACCTCTTGAGGGCGAGAACCATGCTGCGGCATCAACGTTGGGCGGGGGCGGAAGTCGCGCCGCCAAAGTCAAACCTCACGTCCGGCGGCCTTTCCGAGCCCGCCGTGGCCGTGAAGTAAGGTTTCTCTTTGAATCCCAGCATCCCCGCGATCAGCACGGTAGGGAAGCGTTTGAGCACGGTGTTATAGCGCTGCACCGATTCGTTAAACCGGCCGCGCTCGACCGCGATCCGATTTTCCGTCCCTTCGAGTTGGGCCTGGAGATTGAGGAAATTGGCGTTGGCTTTCAGATCGGGGTAACGTTCCACGACGACCAACAGCCGGGAGAGCGCGGAACTGAGCTGGGATTGCGCCTGCTGATAGGTTTCCAGCTCAGCCGCCGTATCCGGCGCCTCGTTCGCGTTCACATTAACCCGCCCCACCGACGCCCGGGCTTCGACAATCTCCGTCAGGGTCGATCGTTCGAAGTTCGCCGCCCCGGAAACGGTCTGGACCAGGTTCGGGATCAGGTCTGCGCGGCGCTGATAGACATTCTGGACCTGGGCCCATTGACGATCGACCTCCTGCGATCGGCGCACCAGGTTGTTGTAGGTGACGATTGCCACCAGAGCCGCGATGACTGCCCCGACCACCAGCACGCCCAAACAGCCCAATAGTCCCACCAGTGATCTTCTCATGATCGACAGGGTGCCACGGCTGCCCGTTGCCTGCAAACCGTTCACGGCAACCCCCCTACGCCAAATCAGCCGTTTCTCCCCCTTCCCTCTGCCTCCGCCCTGTCTCGGGTTGTGGAGCTCCACGTCGGATCCACCTGGAGAGGGAGCGGCGCACGCTGGTGGGAAGCGGTCTCCGAACTGGGCTCATCGCGAATCCCTCACACCGCCTGCTGGCGAAGGGTCGTCTTGAGAATCTTGCCGGTTGCGTTTCGCGGGAGGTTGGCAAGGAAAACCGCGCGCCGTGGCACTTTGTAATCGGCCAGGCGCTCCTTCGCAAACTGGAGCAGGTTCCGTTCGTCCAACTGCACTCCGTCTTTCGGAGCGACGAAGGCCATGGGTTGCTCTCCTTTCCTCGGATCCGGTATGCCCACGACCGCCACCTCTTTCACGCCCGGGAACTGGTAGAGCACCTCCTCGATTTCGCGCGGATAAACATTGATCCCGTTCACCAGGAGCATGTCTTTCTTTCGATCGGTAATGACGTAATAGCCGTCGTCGTCCCGATAACCGACATCCCCCGTGAGCAGCCAGCCGTTACGCAGCGCTTTGGCGGTTTCTTTCGGCTGATTCCAGTACCCCACCATCACGTTGCCGCCCCGAACGCATATTTCACCCACTTGATGGGGTGGAAGAAGCTCGCCCGAATCGTTCTGGACGCTCATTTCGACCTGGGGGATGGGGACCCCGATCGAACCAGCCTTCCAAGGTCCCTGGATTGGGTTGATCGACACCACCGGGCTGGCTTCGCTCAAACCATACCCTTCCAGGAGCGGAACAGGAAAATGCGCGTTGAATTCCCGCAGGACCTCGCCTGGCAAAGGCGCCGCCCCGCTCACGCACAGTCGGAGCGACAGGTTCGGGGGCAGCTGGGCGTTGGCCATGGCGCGGAAGAACTGGGGAATGGCCGGCAGGATGGTCGCCTCCCGGGCCATCGCCTCCGTGATGATGCTCTTGGGGGAGTGCAAGGACTTGATGAGCACGATCGAGCCACCCACGAGCAAAGGAAGCAGGATCCCCACGGTCATCATGAAGCTGTGAAACATGGGCAGCAGAACGACGAACCGGTCGAAGCTGACGGCCTTGAGCACAATCCGGCACGACTCCACGTTGTGCAAGAGGTTGCCGTGGGTCAGCATCGCGCCCTTGGGGTGGCCGGTGGTCCCGGAAGTGTAAACGATCATCGCGAGGTCCTGCGTTCCCCGGGTCAGGCGGGGAGGCGGTGCGCTTTCGCCCTGGGAGAGCTGATCCAGTTCGTCAAGGAGCACGACACGCAGGCCAGGGCGTGACGCAACCAATTCCTCCAAACCTTCTTGAAGCGCCGTCTCGCTTATCAAGACGTCGATTCCCGCGTCCGCAAGCATGTAGACCACCTCGCGGGGGCGCAGAAAGTTGTTGATGGGCACAATGACCCCCTCGGCAAACCAGGTGCCGAAAAGGCACCAGATGAACTCCGGGCAGTTCTTTAGCCAGAGTCCAACCCGCGCTCCCGGGGTCACCTGGCAGGTCTCGCGGAGGAAGGCGCCCGTGCGCACGGACCTTTCGAGCAGGGTGGCATAGGCCCATTCTGACTCTCCCCAGAAGAGGGCGGTGTGGGCGCTGTTCCTTTCAGAAGAACCGGCAAACGCGGAGGCGAGATTCATGCTCATTACATTGCCAAGACTCGAAACTTATAATTGCCACCCCGCCGTCTGGTCAATTCCGGATTCGGCGCCGCCGGACACACGGTGAGCACCGATCGGCTTCCGTTTTTCGCGATTTTGCTGTTAGCTATTCCCCGTGATTGAAACCGAGCAAGATTTGGCGGCTCTCCTGCCAAAGATCCGTGCTGCTGAATGGGTTGCCGTCGATACAGAAGCCGATAGCCTCCATGCCTACCCGGAGAAGTTATGCCTTCTCCAAATCGGCACGCCCGAGGCGCACGCCCTTGTCGATCCCCTCACGGGAGGCAGTCTCGCGCCCTTATTCGACGCCGTTCGCACCAAGAAACTGCTCCTTCATGGGGCGGATTACGACCTTCGCCTGCTGCACCGGACCTATGAATTCGTTCCCGCCACCATTTTCGATACCATGTGGGCGGCGCGGTTGTTGGGATACCGGGAGTTTGGCTTGCGGTTCCTGGTGAAGCATCACCTGGGAGTTTCGCTGGAAAAAGGGCCGCAAAAGATGAACTGGGCGATGCGGCCGCTGCCAGACCGCATGGCTACTTACGCCTTGAACGACACGCGGTTTCTGCACCCGCTCGCCGAGATTCTTCGCGCGAAGTTGCAGGCCGCAGGGCGCCTTGGCTGGTTGGAAGAGGTCTGTTCCAGGGTGATCCTGGAATGCTCCAGCCCGCGAAAGGTTGATCGCGACTCTCTTTGGCGGATCAAAGGGAGCGACCGCCTGCCACCCCAAGCGATGGCCATCCTGCGAGAGGCCTGGCTCTGGCGCGAAGAAGAGGCCGTCGCCGCCAACAAACCGCCCTATTTCATCTTCAGCCACGAACGCTTGGTCGCCCTCTCGGCAGCGGTTGCCCAAGGGCGTCCGGCGAAATCACTGGTCCCAGGCCATGTCCCGGCCAAACGCGCCGGGCGTTTGCTGGAAGCCGTCGAACGGGGGCTGAGCGTGCCGACATCCCAATACCCCAAACCCCGGCGTCGGAAGGGGATTCGTCTGACTCGGCCTCAACAAACGACGTTCGACAAACTGAAGAAGGTGCGCGACACCCGGGCGACCGAACTGGGGCTGGACTCGTCTGTCTTGGCCAGCAAAGCGGACCTGGTCGAGGCGGCCAAGGGGAATGAGAATGGCGCGCTGATGACCTGGCAGCGGGAGTTATTGGGTTTGAAGTAGGGCTGCAAAGGGTGCCGGGCGACCGTTGGTGCTGAATGCCGCGGCGGAGCCGCTCTGTCCTGACGGGGGAGGGTTTCCCTCTAATCCGCTCGCGGGGCAGGGGCGTACCTTAATGGGTGCAACTCACGGTATCCGGGGTGTTCGAGGGCATGAATTGGGGAGGTCTGA
>CAZODO010000059.1:0-38400 GCA_964578605.1 uncultured Verrucomicrobiota bacterium
AATCACGGTCAAGCGGAAGTTAGCCACGGCGCGCGACGGAGCGCGTCGCCCTACCTAAAATGAGACTTGCTGCCATGGCAGGCCCTGGAGGCCGTCTTCCGGATTGCCGGGCGGCCGGGCTTTCGTGAGACTGGAGGACGTGCCGGGTCTATAATGGGAACGCCATGCTTCTGATCGTGGCCATCGTCGGAATGCTCGGCTTGGCTGCCCTCGGCTCCTCCTATTGGGAGCGGCTGTTGGGGGCAAAAACCTCGCCAGGCGCCCCGGCCTATGCCAGTTGGGTTGCGGCGGGCCTGGTCCTCCCAAGTCTCATCTGGTTGCTGCTGAATTGCGGGCTCAGTTCTGCTTTGCCGCCGCTGGTTCCCGAAATCGCCTTCGCGGAATCCAGCGGAGAACGCTGGTTTCCGCTGATCTTCAGCAAGACCGTGCCGGGTTTGTTGGCGATCGGCTCCTACTGGGCGGCGGTCACTTTCGCGCACTTTGCCATCCTCACGGGACTCCAGACCGAATCCCGCCGGGAGTTCGCCATGGTCGGAGGCGTGTTGAGCGCGGTCCTGGTGCCCCTGGCGGCCTTCGTTTGCTGGAAGGGCGGGCTCCCCTGGGCTGGCGCGGCGCTGTCGATATGGCTCCTGCCCGTGGTCCATTTCACCGTCCCGCTCGTTTGGAAACCGGAGCCTTTGCCAAGTTACGCGCGTGCCATCGCCCGGGCCAAGCTGGGCAAATACCGCGAGGCCGAAACGGAAGTCATTCACCAATTGGAACAGCGCGACGACGATTTCGAAGGCTGGATGATGCTCGCCGACCTTTACGCAAACCAGTTTGGCGACCTTGCCGAAGCCGACCGCACCCTCCGGTGGGTTTGCGCCCAACCCAGCGTGACGCCGTTCCAGGTTTCCCTGGCCTTCCACCGCCTCGCGGACTGGCACTTGAAGCTCGCAAACGATCCCCGCGCCGCCACGGCCGCCCTGGAAGAACTCTGCCGCCGCGCGCCCGGCGGCCATTTCGAAAGAATGGCTCGCGTCCGCATGCGCCAGCTCCCGCGCTCCCGCGAGGAGTGGATTGACCAAAAGACCCCGAAACCCATTCGCCTGCCCCAACTCCGCTCCGACCTGGGGGAGGCGGCCGGCCCGCCCGAGCCGCGCCTCAGCCGTCACGAAGCCCTCCGCCGAGTTCAGGAATGTGTCGATCGCCTCAAGAGCGACCCGAACGATGCCGCGCAGCGCGAGCAGTTCGCCCTGCTGCTTGCCGAGGAATTGGGCAAAGCCGAGCTCGGGATTGAGCAATTGCAGCTTCTCGTGGCCATGCCAGACCAGCCCGAAGACAAACGGGCCACGTGGCTCAGCCGGATTGCCGCATGGCAATTCCGATACCGCCGCGACCGTCCAGGCGCCACGCGCGTTCTGCGGCAGTTGATCTCAGAATATCCGCAGACCCCTCACGCCTTCGCGGCGCAACGCTGGTTGAAGTTGCTGGAGATGGAGGAACCTCTCGCGGCCAAGCCGGAGGAACCTGCCCGGACCGAGGCGCCCAAAATCCGGATTGTCGTGCGCGCCCCTACCCCTCCTTCTGAGAACCTCTGAGCTTCCCGATCGCCGCCGCCATGCTGTTAACGCTGTGGAGCACTTCCTTCGCCGCGGCCGGATTGGGGATCTTCAAGCCGTAATTCTTATCCAGCGCCACGACCAGTTGAAGAGCATCGACCGAATCGAGCCCGAGACTGTCTGGACCAAAAAGCGGCTGGTCATCGCCAATCTCTGCTTCGGTGACCTGGAGCATGAGATTCTCGACCATCAACTTCTTGATGCGGTCTTTCAGTTCGTTCTCGCTCATTGCAGGGCGATCATGCCACAAGGCTCGCTCAAAGATCGAGGGGGAAGGTTAGCCAAGCGCGGGAATCGCCCAATGGGATCGTTCGCACGGTCAATTCTATGTAGTTTACTAAAGTTTAGAGCTCGGTGCGGCCGTTAAGGTCCTCTGCAGCCATCTCTTGCCACTGTCATAGCCATTTTGAGCCTGCTCTCCGCACCGGTTCTTTCCAGGATCCTCCCGCTCTAAACACGGTCGTCACCCGGTGATCACTCGGTGATCACCCGTTCGCGAACGGGTGAACTACGGGTGAACTACGGGTGAACTACGGGTGAACTACGGGTGAACTACGGGTGATCTACGGGTGATCTACGGGTGATCTACGGGTGAACTACGGGTGGTCAGCGGCCGCAAAGTGCGCGCCGATAGCCTGCTGATTGGGGCCGACCATGCTTATCACGCACCCGTCGCAGCGCCGCTGCAGGACGGCGTCCAGTCCGGCGACGCATTGCCAGGCCGATCCGGCAGCCAAACCGTCGCCTAAGACGCGTTTGGGCGAGAGCCTTGCCCCGTCCCAATCAGACCAGGCGTTGCGTTCCGCTGCGTCGGGTTTGGGCTGGTTTCGCAAGCCGTCGCAAAGCAGCAGGTGGCTTGAACGGGCGGGCAATTGCTTCCGCATAACCAACGCCGCCTCCGTTCGCGACCGGCCTTCGACAAACGAATGCGCGTCGGTAATGGCGGCGAGTTGGACAGTTCGGCCGGCTTCGGGTGGCGCGATGGACAGGAGCAAGGCCCCTGCCCCTTCACTCACGATCCCGGACCGTTCGAACCGATGATGCGCATCGGCAAGCAGCCAATCCATTTCCTCCGCCCCAACCACCAGGCAGGCATCGGCTTGACCGTCCACGAGCCACTGAGCCCCGATTGCGGTCCCCGACAGAAAGGCGCTGGCATCGCCCAAGAGGGTGTAATTGGGGCCGGTCGCGCCGAGCAGGGCGGCCACGTGACTGGCCGGCGCGTTGTAAACCGTCTCCGGAAAGAGCAACGGGCTGGCGCTGACCGGGTCGCGCAGCGTCTCTTCGTAAAATCGGCGGGTGTAACTGACGCACCCAGCCGTGACGCAGAGCACGATGCCAAGCCGCCCCGACTTGCCCTGCCGCCCCTTGTCCCCGAACGCCTCGACGGCGGCACTGGCTGCGTAACGGCTGATCGCACTGACGCGTCTCAGTCGCGGATGCACCCGCCAGGGGGGGCGGGTCGAGAGGGGTGGAACCCGCCGGATACGCAAGCCCCGCGTCCAGCCCGGCCGGGGCAGTTCCTCGATGGGCAGCGGCTCGCCCTTCTCAAGAGCGGCTCCAAGCGAGTTCACACCCCATCCCGCAGGCGAAACCGCCCCGAGCCCATGCACAAAAACACGATTCAAGGCCACCTCCGCAAAAGGAGGCTGGCATTCGCCCCGCCAAAACCGAACGAGTTCGTCAGCGCATACTCGAAGCTGGCCCGGACCGGCTTGCGCACCATGGCGAATCGCGCGGCGGGATCGGGCTCTTGCAGGTTCGCCGTCGGAGGCAACCACTGGCCTTGGAGCGCCATGACGCAGACGGCCACTTCGACGGCGCCTGCCGCGCCCAGGAGATGGCCAATGGCACCCTTCGTGGAGCTGACCGCGAGCCCCGAGGCGCAAGCTCCTGCCCACGCGTTAATGGCCAGCATTTCCGCACTGTCATTGAGCAGGGTCCCTGTCCCATGGGCGTTGAGATACCCGATCTGCGCCGGGTTCACTCGGGCACTTCGGCAGGCCGCGGTCATCGATTCCAAAGCGGCCGCCCCCTCAGGATGCGGCTGGGTCAGGTGGTGCACATCCATGGCGGCGCCGTAACCAGCCACTTCGCCGAGCACCGTTGCTTTCCGGCGTTCGGCGCTCTCGAGCGATTCCAGCGCAAGAACCGCGGCGCCTTCGCCCAGAGCAAGCCCGTCACGGTGGACGTCGAAGGGGCGGCATTGCGTTGGCGAAAGGGCCTGGAGCGAATCGAACCCGGAGAAAACGAGCTGCGATAAAGCATCGTACCCTCCGCACAGGACGCGCTCCGCCCGGCGTTGGCGGACGAGATCAAACGCGTGGCCAATCGCGTTGGCGCCGGAAGCGCAGGCATTCGCAAGGACGACCACCGGTCCGGAAAACCCAAACGCGTCCTGAAAATCGAGCGCCTGACGCTGGGCCTGGTAATGCGCCACTCGTTGCGCTTGCTTCGCGTGCTTTGCGGGCGCTTCCAGGCATTGACGCAGATAGGCCTGGCCCAAGGTCATCCCGCCGCTGGTCGTGCCAAGGACCGTTGGAATGGGTCCCGACGGCCGCCAACCGGCCTTCTCCCAAGCCTCCCTGCCCGCCGTTATAAGGAGGCGGGCGGCCCGATCCAGCCGCTTCACGTGCCGGGCGCGCAGCCGCGTTTGCGGAAGAGTGTCCGGAAGGGCCACTTCGGCCGCGGTTTTGGCCCGCTGCCGCGACACATCGAACAGGCTGACGGTCCGGAAGGCAGTGCGCCCCTCCTGGAACGCGAGCGCGTTTGCCGCCCAATCCAAACCCAATGCCGTCACAATCCCGGCCCCGGTAATCACAACGCGAGCGGGCGGACGAGCGGGTTGATCCAGCGAAAACAACACGTCAGCGCAAATTGGACATTGGTGCGCTCACGCTAGAAAGGACCGGTTTCCAAGTCAAACCGAGCCTTTATCGGTGCGATTGGGACCCCTGGAGGATGCCGTTTGGGGTATCCGGCCGGTGCGGTACATAACCCGCCCCTCCTTGGGCGGCGGGTTCAGCGTTGAAGAAGAAGACTTCGCGTATAGCTAGGTGCCCGTAGTTGTATCGAAACCCGAAGGGCTTGCCTATCAGGTGAGACCCTGAATTGAGGCTGGAGCCTGACCTGACCGCGCGGATCCGCGGCGGGGATGGCGCGGGGGCTTCGGCGCGCCGTTCGGAACTGAATTTGGGTTGGCCGCTTGGCCGCTTGACAATTCTGTCCAAGAAACTACTTTCTCGGCCGGCTGTAAAAAGAGGATACACCAGTTCCATCCAGCCGTAGGAATGCAATGTGCAGAGAACATATGTACCAAAACCACAAGGAGAGTAGAAAGTTAATGAGATCGTGTTTATTAGGGGGGCTGTGTGCCGTCGCACTCTGCCTCGCCCCATCGGCGAGGGCGGATCTGATCATCACTCCAATCGCTCCATTCGGGAACGATGCGTCAAAGAAAGACGTCGGTGCCAGCCCGGCTCAGGTGTACAACTGGCTGGGTCAGCAGACGCTGCCCGTTCCACTTGCACCTCTGGCAAGCGTCCAGACCTTTGATAATCTGAATGGGACGGGGCCAACCCTTCCGATCAGTGGCCCGGCTTACCTCGTCCTTCATTATGGGGTCGGAAATGGCGGAACGCCGGGAACGGGCGGTGGCATCGTGGCCTTGTTCTTCAACGGCACCGGGAGTTACGCCGTTCCGTCGAACGGGAGCGGTCGGAATGGGTTCGGGGGAATCTCCTTTGCCCAACTGTTCCAGGGCATGCCGACTCGGTCCGTGTCACGCTCGGTCCCCGATGGCGGCACGACTCTGCCCTTGCTGGCCATGGGGATTGCCGGGTTGATCGGCGCCGCGCGGCTGCGGAATCAGCGGGCTCATCGTTAAGGCTCACAACGGGTTTATAGGCGGTTCATTGGCGGTCTCGGACGTTGGTCTGAGACTGCCTTTTCGTTTTCCCGATGATTGACATCGGCAAGGGGGTTGGGGGACAAATAGGCACGCGAAACGGTGCGGTGGCCCGCGGGCTCTAAAGCAAAGGCCGCCCCGTCACGGAACCATTGAAACCACCCAGAACGAACCATGAACCCCACGGAACCCTTCCGCCAAGTCCTGACCAGCGTTGAGCGTAATATTGACCTTGCCGATTGGTCGATCGACAGCCGAACCCTGCGCCTCGACGGGCGACCGTTCGAGATCCGCAAACGGCGGCTGCACGGGGGACGGCAGGAGGGGGTGGACTTGATCACCCTCGACAACGGCCGCCTGGCCCTGACCGTCATCCCGACGCGCGGGATGGGCATCCTCAAGGTGGAATCACCGGAGTTGCGGCTGGGGTGGAATTCGCCCGTTCGGCAAGTGGTGCATCCGCAATTTGTCAACCTGCAGAGCCGTAGCGGGCTTGGCTGGCTGGAGGGATTCAATGAATGGCTGGTCCGGTGCGGTCTGGAATCCGCCGGTGCGCCAGGGAAAGACCTGTTCATCACGAACACCGGCGACCAGGCCGAGATGGACCTCACGCTGCACGGCAAGATCGCCAACATCCCTGCCTCGGAAGTCGAGGTGGTGATTGAGCGGGTTCCGCCCTTTGCCATTCGCATCCGGGGGAAGGTGGATGAGGTGATGTTTTACGGCCCCAAACTCGAGCTTTGGACGGAGTTGGTGGTGGAACCCGGCGCCATGCGCTTCCAGGTGCAAGACACCGTGACCAACCGGGGAGGGGCAGACCAGGAATTTGAGCTGATGTACCATATCAACTTTGGCGCACCGCTCATTGAAGCCGGGGCGGCTTTTGCCGGTGCGGCGAAACGGGTCACGCCTATCAACGCGCATTCGGCCAAGGACATCGCCCAGTACGCGTCGTATTTGGGGCCAGTCCCCGGGTTTGTCGAGCAGGCCTATTGCATGGAACCGCTGGCGGATGCGGAAGGACGCACCACCGTGCTGCTGCGCAATGCGGCGGGCGACCGGGCCGCGTCGCTGACTTACGCGGTCCATCAACTCCCTTGCTTCACCTTGTGGAAGAACACGAACCTTGCGGAAGAAGGCTATGTCACGGGCCTTGAGCCGGGCACCAACTTCCCCAACAACCGGCGAGTGGAACGCGCAGCCGGGCGGGTGCCGAAGCTGACGCCGGGCGAAAGCCGGCGGTTCGTGATCGACGTCGCCCTGCATGCCACCCGCGAGGAAGTGACGGGCGCCAGCCAGCAGGTCGAGCGCCTCCGAGCGACCGCGCCGGGAAGTGCGTCGTGAGCGAACCGAGAGCGAAACCCGGGCGCGTGGCACAGCTATGCCCGGCCTGCGGGCTTTGCTGCAACGGTGTTCTCTTCAAGGACGTGGAGTTGACGGAGCACGATGATCCCCAGCAACTGGGAGCGCTGAAGCTGGTTCGAAAGGGCCAGAAAGAGGCGTTCAAACAACCGTGCGCGTGTTTTGACGGGAATCTCTGCCGCATTTACCCCGTCCGGCCAACCCGGTGTCGCACGTTCGAGTGCACGACGCTAAAGCGATTGCAGGAGGGCACCGTGACTCTCGCGGCAGCGCTCCGGACTGTTGAACGGGCCCAACGCCAGGCCGCGCTGGTGCGCGACTTGATCCGGCGGCTTGGCGACACACGCGAAGACCTGCCCCTCAGTCGGCGCTATGCCCGCCTGATGGCGCAACCCATCGACCTGATGGACCACGACAACGCCGAGCTTCGAGCGCGTCTCATGCTCGAAGTGGACTCCCTCATGAAGCGCCTCCACCAGGACTTCCTCGCCTGACGCTGATGGTCAAGGCGCGGGCGACGGGCGGCAGCTTGCCCTTGCCGGCGGGCTGGCGTCCAGAGAGGCCCGGTGGCAAGCTCGCGGACACAGATGACAAATGACGACCGAATGATCGCGGGTGTGAGTCGCTTGTTCGGGGGTATTCAGCCCAAACTGCGGCAGATTGCCGTCTGCGCGGCGGCGGTTTGGGCGGTTATCGACTCTCCCACGCTGGCTGTCGCCGCCGAGCTCCGCAGCGTCTCGGGCATCTACCCGCATCTCGCCATGTTCAACAAGGAGAGCGAATGCGGCACCGGGGCGGTCGTGCCCTGGGCGGACCGGCTCTGGGTTGTCACCTATGCGCCGCACAAACCCACCGGCTCAACGGACAAGCTTTACGAAATCACGCCCTCGCTGGAACAAATCATCCGGCCGGAAAGCATTGGCGGCACACCGGCCAACCGCATGATTCACCGCGAGTCGGCACAGCTGTTCATCGGACCGTATGCCATCCGGGCAGATCGCTCTGTGCGGGTGATTCCTTACGACACCCTGTTTGGGCGCCCTACGGGCGTCGCGCGCCATCGAACCGATCCGGCCAGCAAAGTCGTCTTCGCCACGATGGAAGAGGGTTTCTACGAAGTCGATGTGCAGACGCTGGCCGTGAAAGAACTCTGGGCCGACGAACAACGGAACCAGGGACGCAAGGCCGGCTTGCCCGGATACCACGGCAAAGGGTTTTACTCGGCGCAAGGACGCTACGTTTACGCCAACAACGGCGACCATGCTCCCGCGGCGCTCAGGGACCCGACGGTGCCGAGCGGGGTGCTCGCCGAGTGGGATGGCCAGGCGGCCCAATGGTCTGTCGTGCGCCGGAACCAGTTTACCGATGTGACCGGTCCCGGCGGTATCGAGGGCAACCCGCCCGGCGACGACCGCCTCTGGAGTATTGGCTGGGACCATCGGTCGCTAATTCTGATGGCGCTGGAGGACGGCCAGTGGCGCGCATACCGTTTGCCCAAGGCGTCGCACTGCTACGACGGCGCGCATGGTTGGAATACCGAATGGCCGCGCATCCGGGACATCGGCGAGGAAGCGCTGTTGATGACCATGCACGGCAGTTTTTGGCGGTTCCCCCGAACCTTCTCGGCCGCAGACTCCGCCGGAATCGCGCCCCGGTCTGCTTACTTGAAGGTCATCGGCGACTTCTGCCGCTGGAACAAGCGTCTGGTCTTCGGTTGCGACGACACCGCGCAAAGTGAGTTTCTCAACAAGGACCGGCTCAAGGGCGATCTCGCCGGCCCAGGCCAATCGCAGTCGAATCTCTGGTTTGTCGAACCGCAGGGATTGGACGGGTTCGGCCCGGCGCTCGGGCGTGGCGCGGTCTGGCTGAACGACGATGTGAAAGCGGGGGCGGCCAGCGAGCCCTTCCTGTTTTCCGGGTTTGCCAAACGCTCCTTGCACCTCGCTCATGCGGGCACAAACCCGGTTGGCTTCACCATCGAACTGGACGCCCGAGGGGACGGACAATGGACAGGGCTGCGCGACGTGATCGTTCCCGCCCGGAGCAACGCCTGGGTTGAATTTGCCAGGCGCGAAACGGGAGCCTGGGTTCGCCTCACCCCGAAAGAGGATGCGGCGGGCGTGACCGCGTTCTTCCATTACAGGGCCGAAGACGAACGGACGGCGAAGGCCAGTCCCATTTTCGATGGCGTTGCAGAGCCCGGCGATGCGTCCGCCATGGGCGGTGTGCTTCACGCGCGAGGGGGCGGCCACAGAACCCTTCGCTTCGTCGCGCGCAACCGCGACGGCGAATTGGGCGGATACGATCTGGACGGTGATTTGAAGCTCCGGCGCGCCAATGACCCGGAAGGGGTGACGTGGACCGCGAAGGCGGCGGCCATCACGCCGCCCCTCATCGTGGCGGATCGGGCCTCGTTCGTTCACGTGGACGAGAGCGGCCGGCGCTGGCGCTTGCCCAAAGGGGATCCTGCCCTTGAACAGCCCGGCCCGCTGGGGCACGCGCGGTTGTGCCGGGAGGTTTGCACCGAGCGCAACCTGCTCAACGTCGGCGGAACCTTCTACGAATTGCCCGCGCAGAACGCCGGGGGGTTCATCAAGATTCGCCCCATCGCCACGCACAATCGGCGCATTCACGACTTTGCCAGCTACCGGGGGCTGCTGGTCTTGAGTGGCATTGCCGAGCGGGCCGGGGGCGAGCGCATCATTCGCAGCGACGATGGCCGGTGCGCGCTGTGGGCCGGTGCGGTGGATGACCTTTGGCAGTTCGGAAAACCCCGCGGGCGGGGCGGGCCGTGGCTTGAGACTGAGGTCAAGGCTGGCCAGCCCAGCGACGCCTATCTGACCACAGGCTATGACCACAAGCGCCTGACACTTTCCCACCGCGGTCAAAGCCCGGTGACGTTCACAGTGGAAGCCGACTTCACAGGCAGCGGGACATGGAGCGAAGTGGCCACGATCGAAGTGAACCGGGGCGCCACGGTGCCGCACAATTTCCCTGACGCCTTTGGCGCGTATTGGCTGCGGCTAACCGCGTCGGCCGACACCACCGCTACGGCGCAATTTGAATATCGCTAGGGTTCGGCTGGCGTGGCCCTGGTGTGCTGCGGCCGTCTGCCACGTATTTCTCCAAAAGCGACCTCAAACGCTCCACCACCTCGGGATGGCGTGGGGCGCACGTTGCTGAAGGCCAAGCCCCGCGAGGTGCTGCTTCGGGTGGGCGTTGGCGCAAGGGTGGAGTTGTCGATCCTCTGTGGCTCGAGCGTCGCAGAGTGCGGCCGGTCATGAGCTCAGCTCAGCTTTGCCTAACCCAATCCCGCTGCCGAGCCCATTCTCCAATTCGGCTTTCCGCGGGCCGCGCCGAACGGTAAGTTGCCGGGGTCGTCATGAACCAACAGGATGCTGCCCCGTCTGTCCCGAGCTGTAACCCTCCCCCCGGGGGGCTGGAACCGCTTCGAGAGGAAATCGATCGGATAGACCGGCAACTGGTCGAGTTGCTTGGCCGCCGCGGACGCGTGGTCAAGGAGGTCGTCAAAATCAAGGAACAGCAGAACCTGCCCATGTTTCATCCGGCCCGCGAGGAGGATCTGATATCCGCCCGGCGGGCGCAGGCTATGGGGGCGGGGCTGGACCCGGACTACATCGAAGACCTCTTCCGCACCGTCTTGCGCCACTCAAGAGTCGGTCAACTGGAAACGCTGGGGCGGCGTGGCGTGCGGCCGGGAGCCCAAGTCCTGATCATTGGCGGCAAGGGCAGCATGGGGCGGTTCTTCGGCCACTGGCTGGCGCTGTCCGATTACGTGGTTCGGGTGCTGGACCGCGAGGATTGGCCGGAGGCCGAAAATCTGGCGCGGGATGTTGATCTGTGTTTGTTGGCGGTGCCCATTGATGTCACGGCGTCCGTCGCGGCTCGCATCGCCCCTTTTCTGCCGGCGACCTGTGTTCTGGCGGATATCACCAGCTTGAAGCGCGACCCGCTCAAGGCCATGCTAACAGCCCACTCCGGTCCGGTCGTGGGCTTGCATCCGCTGTTCGGCCCAACCACCACGACGATGGACAAGCAGATTGTCGTCGTCACCGCGGGGCGCGACGCAGAAGCGTCCCGATGGTTCCTGGACCAACTCGTTGTCTGGGGGAACGTCCTCGTCGAGACGGCGGCGGAGGAACACGACGAGATCATGGGGATCGTCCAGGCGCTCCGGCACTTTGCCACCTTCGCTTTCGGCCAATTCCTGCATTCGCGCGGTGTGCCGATCGCCCGGACGCTGGAGCTTTCCAGCCCCATCTATCGCCTCGAACTCGCGATGGTGGGCCGGCTCTTTGCCCAAGATCCGTGGCTTTACGCCGAAATCGTCTTTGCCACCCCCGAACGGCAGGCGTTGTTGAAGGATTTCATCCAATCACTCCAACGGAATATTGACTTGGTCGAAACCGGCGACAAAGAAGAGTTCGTGGCGCGCTTCCGCAAGATTGCCGAATGGTTTGGTCCTTTCGGTGAACAGGCCATCCGCGAAAGCAGTTTCCTCGTCGACAAACTCGTGCACCGGTTTTGAGCGAGAGGGACTTGGAGCGTCACGCAATCCTGTGGAGGCTGGGGGCGGCGACGGAGTCCATGTTGTCCAGGTTCCGCTCGAGGGTGGCAAGCTTAAGCTTGTGCTTGGCCTGGTCCGAGTGACTCCGGTTCACTGAACACACAGCGTGACATTTTTGCTTGCAAGTTGCTAGATGAGAGCCAGTTACAAAACTGTACACAGATGTGTACAAAATCTGAGGCCGCTTCCGGCGCTCAAGGGGTTCAGGCAGCCCGCTCGGGTGGGCGCTTTGGTCTGCCCCTTGTTCAGGCCTCGCCCCTGCCATGCCGTGAGGTGACGGCGTGGCAGCCTTCTGCTATCCTGGTCAAACGCAGAGCTGCCCGCGAATGACTCGGGCGGCACGTTTCGGTGGGTTATGGTCGCTCTACAGGATTACATGAAAGGCATACGCATTCCTTGGAGGCTGTTTCGGGCGGGTTTGGTCGCGCTGGTCCTCCTGACCGTTTCCGCTGGCTGCTCCCGGGCGGCCAGGAAAGAGAGTCATCTCGAGCGGGCGAACCGCTATTTCGACCAGCACCAGTTCGAACAAGCTCGATTGGAATATATCAACGTCCTTAAGCTCGACCCGAAACAACCGCTGGCCTTGCACCGGCTTGGAGTGATCCTGTACGAATCCGGCCAGATGCCGATGGCCTACGCCGCGCTTCGCCAAGCCCAGGAAGTCGATCCCGGCAATAGCGACGTCCGCTTGAAGCTCGCCCGCATTTACCTCTCGGGGCTCCAACCCAACCCGGCACGGATCGAGGCACTCGCGGTGCTCGAGAAAGAACCCGGCAACGAACACGGGCTCTTGATCCTAACGGAGACGGCCGCCGATGCCGAGCAGATGAAGGACGCGGAACGGCACCTCGAGACTCTCCGCCAAAAGGGAGACAGCGCAGTCGTCCATCTGGGCTTGGGCAATCTCGCCCTTCGGCGCAACGATTTGGCAGCGGCTGAGGCCGAGTTGACGCAAGCGCAAACGATGGATCCCCGCTCCAGCCTGGTGAAGTTCGCCATTGCCAATCTCCGCTGGCGTCAGGATCGGGTCGCGGACGCGGAACAGGCATTCAAGAGCGCTCTGGAGCTGGCGCCGGAAGACTGGCAGATCAGGCTCCGGTGGGCCGATCTCCATCTGACCCAAGGAAAGCTGGCGGACGCCCGAGCCGCCGTGGAATGGATCACCCGCAAGCATCCGAGCCATCTCCCCGCGATGTTCAGCCTGGCGCGCATCGCGTTCCTGGAAAAGAAATATGACGAATGCGCGGAACTGCTCAAACGGCTGCAAACGGCGGATCCGTCCCATCCGGACCCCGCACTCTTGCGAGCTCTGCTTAGCTCTGTGCAGGGCAAGCCCGAAGAGGCAGTGGGGGAACTCGAGCGGTTGCGGGATCGGTATCCGCAGTCCGCACGGTTCCATTATGAGCTGGCGATGGCTTACTTGCGCACACAAGCCGTGCCCAAGGCGGTTGCCAGCCTGGAGCGGGCGATTTCGGCGGACCCCAAGTTCGATCCGGCCCTCCTGCTGCTGGCGGAAGTGCAGCTCCGGCGGGGCGAACCGAATCCAGCCATTCGGTCCCTGACAGCCCTGGTTGAACGGTCCCCCAACGTGGCCCAGGCTCACGCGCTCCTGGCCGAGGCGTTCCGCGGCCAACAGCGGTTCGACGAAGCCCTGGCAGCTTGCGCGCGATGGAAAGCGCTCGTGCCCTCGGCGCCGCAGCCCTGGCACTTCGTGGGCCTGGTTTTGCGGCAGCAGCAAAAAGAGGCCGACGCGCGCGTCCAGTTCGAAAAGGCACTCGAATTGGCGCCTGGCTTCCTCCCCGCCATCGAGCAATTGACGGAAATGGACCTCCGCGAGAACAAGGCCGCCGCCGCGGTGAATCGGGCTGAAAACCTGGCGAACGCGAATCCCAAAGCCACGGCCCCCCTGCTGTTGCTGGCCAAGATCCGTATGGCGGAGCGTGCCTTGGATAAAGCGGAGGCCGCCTTGCTGAAAGCCTTGGAGCTGGATCCGGACGCAAGCAACGCGTCGATGCTCCTGGCGCAGGTCTACGTGGCGTCTAATCGGCGGGAGGAGGCGCTCAAGAGGCTCCAGGACAGCGTGGCCCAAAATCCCGCCAACCCGGCCGCCCTCATTCAGATTGGCTGGATCCAGCAGGACGCGAAAGAGTACGCCAAAGCGCGGGAGGCTTACGAGAAAGTCGTGGCGCTGAACCCCAAGTCGGCCGTGGCGCTGAATAACCTCGCTTATATCTGCGCCGAAAACCTGGGCGATATCGAGGCCGGGTTCCGCCATGCCAAAGCGGCGCGCGACGTGGCGCCCGACGATCCTTCAGTGGCGGACACGCTCGGCTGGATCGTTTTGAAACAGGGCGACCATCCCTGGGCGTTGTCGCTCCTTAGCGAGGCCGCCGCCAAACGGCCCGCCACGCCGGAGATTCAGTTCCACCTCGGAACCGCCCATTACAAGATGGGCCAGGAAGCCCAGGCCCAAACCATCTTGCGCTCAGCCGTCGCGGCGAAGGAGGAATTCCCCAGCCGGGAACGGGCACAGCGGCTTCTGGAGATCCTGGCGATCGATCCAGGCTCGGCCAGCCCTCAGGATGCCGCCAAACTGGAGCAGGCCCTCGCGACAGATCCGCAGGACACCGTGGCCCTCGTGAAGCTCGGAGCCATGGCCGAACGTCACGGCGCCAAAGAACAGGCGCTGCAACGTTACCAGGCAGCCCTGGCGGCCAGCCCGAAATCGCCCGTGCTGCGCATGCGCCTGGCGACCTTTTACGCCGATGCCATGGGCGATCCGGCTCAGGCCTACGAACAAGTCCGGCTCGCCCGCGATCTTGCACCGGGCGATCCCGCCATCGCCCACACGACCGGGCGGCTGGCATGCCTGGCGGGCGATTACGTTCGCGGCTACCTGCTCTTGCAGGAGAGCAACCAACGAATGCCGGGCGATCGTGAGGTTCTCTATGACCTGGCGATAGCCGCTTACGGGCGGGGACGCCTCGCCGAGGCCGAGCAGCGCATGAAGCGCGCACTGGAACTGGACGGACCTTTTGCCCGTGCGGACAAAGGCCGGCAGTTCCTCGAATTGGTGGCGCTGTCTCGAAATCCTGAACAGGCGGTCCGGGCGCGCGATAAGATCGGTGCGATCCTCGAGAAGGAGCCCCAAAACCTGCCGGCCCTCATGGCCAGCGCCGCCATCCGCGAACAGGAAGGGAACCCCGCGGCGGCCAGGCAGATTTATGAAGAGCGCCTGCTGAAAGGCAACCCCGGCTTTATGCCGGCTTGGCGGCAACTGGCCTTCGTTTGCGTCCGGGGATTGAAAGATCCGGCGCGAGCTTTCGAAGCCGGAATGAAGGCGCGCGAAGCATTCGCAGAAGATCCCGAACTGGACCGCCTTCTCGGCGAAGTCGCATTCGAGCGCCAGGATTTCCATCGCGCCGCCCAGTTGCTGGACTCGCATGCCCGGCAACAGACGCCGGACGCGGAGTTGCTCTACAAGATCGGCGTGGCGCACGCGAAGTTGGGGCAGAAAGAGCAGGCAAAGAACGCGCTCGATCGCGCCTTGTCGTTGAAACCTGCCGAGGCGCTCGCCGGAGAGATCCGCCGGGTTTTGGCCGAACTCAAGTGAGGCTTGGGACCGTCGCGAACGGCTGATGTGGGATTTTCGAACCGCCGTAACGCTTCATGGGGCCAATTGCGGCACTGGTTACGGTCTAAACTCATGATAAACACATGACAACCACAGGCCAACCTCATGCCGACATGCATTTAGCGTGTGTTTAACGTGCGTTTAGCGTGCGTTTAGACCGGGCGAAGCCGGGTTCTTTCTCCGCTGGGGATCGTTTGAGATATTGAGGCCGAAAGCCTCGCCCCTCCTGACTGCCCTATTTCGCTACCGCTCGCACGCGGTAAAATCGCTGGCTGGCCACGGGCGGGTCCGGGTCCCGGATCGCGACGACCTCCCCATTGCCCTCGATCGGATCGCCCAGCAAGGTCCAGTCGCCCACAAGAGTGGCCGCCCGCTCGACACGGTAGGTCGCGTTGGTTGCCGTGAGAAACTGCACCGAAAAGGCGCCTTCGCGAATGTCCCCAGCGAGGCGCAACGTTGGGTCCGAGGTGAGCGGGCCGGATTGAAGGAGGATCTGATCGCCCGCGACAACGAATGTGTCGATGCCATAGGCGGCGTCATAAAGCATGGCGTCCGTTCCCGAGATCCGGGAAACCCAGTTCAGACCGTTGGTTGATGTCAGGATTGTGCCCCCATCGCCGACGGCCACAAACTTGCCCGCGTCGAAACTCACGCTGCTAAGGTACTCTCTCACGGCGGTGGATTGCGGGGACCACGCCCTTCCGTCGGCCGAAGTCAGGATCGTTCCGCTCGCGCCAACGGCAACAAACAGGCCCGCCCCAAAAGAGACTTGCGAGAGTTCACCCAAGACTCCCGAATCCGCAACGCTCCAAATCGCGCCATCTTCGGAGGTCACAATGATGCCGTCTTGCCCCACGGCCACAATCAGGTCCTCAGAAGACGTGATTCCAAAAAGGTCTTCCACCACCCCGGACGGGCGCGGCGTCCAGGTTCGCCCATCCTCGGAGGTGAGGAGGGTGCCGTTTCCGCCGACGGTCATGTGGACCCCTTGCCCGTGCCAGACAGACCAGAGATCGTTTGAATTGCCGGAATCCTCGCGCACCCAGGTGTGCCCGTCCTTGGACGTAAGGATCTCGCCCCCGAAACCCGCAGCCACAAACTGGCCGTTGCCAAAAGCGACGTCGTTAAGAGCCTGTTCCGCGCCAGTCTCCTCCTGCCTCCATGCGCGGCCGTCTTCGGACCATTCGATCGTGGAACCTTCCCCGACCGCGATGAACCGCCCCGTTCCAAACGCGATTCCGGTCAGGAGAAAGGGCCTGTTCCACAACCAACCGTCCCGCGAGGTGAAGATGGCGCCCTTGCCACCGACGGCCACGGATTGCCCCGCGCCGAATGCGGCGTCCAAGATGAAGTCGCTGCCAGACAGGAACCCCTGGGTCCATTCGCGCCCGTCCACCGAGGTGACGAAAGACCCGCTGCCAAAGGCAACGAAATGGTCCTGGGCGAACACCACGGCATTGAGGGTGGGACTTGCCAAATCGCGGATCTGCCGGGGGACCCAGGTCACCGCGTTCGTGGAAGTCACCACCGTGTCGCTCAAGGACGTGATCACAAACGTCCCGTTCCCGAAGGCGACATCGGTCAGCCATTCCTCGGTGACCTGCGGTTGCGCGGTCCAGGTCACGCCGTCGGGAGACGTGACAATGATCCCCTGCGCGCCCGCGGCGACGAATTGGTCCTGGCCGAAACCGATCGCCTGGAGAAACTCGACCGTGCCTGAGATCTGGTTCGTCCACAGGGCGCCGTCGGAAGAGGTCAGAACGACCCCGCCGCTGCCGACCGTCACGAACTGGTTCTCTGCGAAGACCACGGCGCTCAGGTCCTCGGTCACTCCCGATTCCCGCGCGATCCATTCGGTGCCGTCCTCCGAAGTCAACACGGTCCCGGCGAGGCCCGCGGCAACAAACCGGCCATTGCCATAGGCGATTCCCCCAAGATCCGCGAAGCGTGCGTCTTCCTTGGCCGACCATGCCACGGCGTTGGTTGAAGTCAGAAGAACTCCGTCCGCGCCCAACGCGACGAACAGACCCTCCCCATGCGCCACCCCCACAAGGTCCGACTGGCTCATGGGAGGATTGCGCCGTTCCCAGCGGTCGAGCCCTTGCGATCCCCGGACGTGGATCTCGAGCGCGGCGGAACCTTCCAGGGGCGGTGTTCCGTTGTCCTTCACAACGATCGTGATGGCATAGGTCTCGGGACCGGTTCCGGCCGGCGGTGTCCACGAGAACAACCCGGTTGCCGGATCGATCGCGGCGCCCAATGGAGCGCCCGCACCCAGGCTGAACTGGACGATGTCGCCGGAGTCAAGGTCTCCGCCGCGGACTTGGAGGCTTAGCGGCTGGAGTTCATCGACGGTCGTTTCCGCGACCGTGAAATTCGTGTGCATGAAGGGCGGCCGGTTGCTTTCGGTGGCGCCGCCGCCCAGGCCTTCGGCCGTCGCGGCCCCCATGGCCGATCCGGGTTGGCCAGGGGAAAGCAGCATCACGCCCAGCGTTATGAGAGCGGCATCAATCGTCCGGCAAAACGGGTTCATAAGGCTTCGTCAGGGCAGGGTTCGATATGGAATTGGACGTTCCAGGTCAGGACTTACGGTTGCCGTCCCAGCCGCAAGTATCATTACGAGCCGCACCTTGGGAATGCGAGGAAAATCCCAGCAGGCCATTCTCTTTCCGGCTCACTCAGGCATCTGCAAGTTCACTTTGTCAGCCACTTGCGCGACGTCTTTATCGCCGCGACCGGAGAGATTCACGATCACCAGGCTCTCTTTGGACATGGACGGCGCCAGGCGGATCACTTCGGCCACCGCGTGCGCCGATTCCAGCGCCGGGATAATCCCCTCCAGCCGCCCCAGCCTCATAAAAGCGTCCAGGGCCTTGTCGTCCGTGGCGAACGTGTACTCGACACGCTTCCGCTCGCGAAGCCAGGCGTGTTCCGGACCGACCGCGGCGTAGTCCAGCCCCGCCGAGACGCTGTGAGTCAGCTGGATCTGGCCATCCGCGTCTTGGAGAACGAACGAGCGCGTCCCTTGGAGCACGCCGAGCGAACCGCCCTGAAACCGGGCGGCGTGCCGTTTCGGAATAATCCCCTCCCCGCCCGCCTCCACCCCGACCATTCGCACGGACGCATCGTCCAGGAACGGGTAAAACAGCCCGATCGAATTTGAGCCGCCGCCCACGCACGCGACGAGCAGGTCCGGAAGCCGCCCTTCTTTCTCCAGGATCTGGCGGCGCGCTTCGTCGCCAATCACACGCTGGAAATTGCGGACCATCACGGGGTAAGGATGGGCGCCGTAAGCGGTCCCGAGTATGTAATGCGTCGTCCGGACATTCGTGACCCAGTCGCGCATGGCTTCGTTAATGGCTTCCTTAAGAGTCTGCTGGCCTGCTTTAACGGAAACCACTTCCGCCCCCAGCATTTTCATCCGGAAAACGTTGAGCGCTTGCCGGGCGCAATCCACCGCCCCCATGTAAATCACGCATCGCATCCCGAACATGGCCGCGACGGTCGCCGTCGCCACCCCGTGCTGGCCCGCACCCGTCTCGGCAATAATCCGCGTCTTCCCCATGCGCCGGGCGAGGAGGATCTGCCCGATGCAATTATTGATCTTGTGCGCGCCGGTATGGAGCAGATCTTCCCGCTTCAAATAGACCTTTGCGCCCCCCAATTCGCGGGTGAGGCGTTCCGCGAAGTAGAGCGGCGTGGGGCGCCCGCAGAATTCGCCGAGGTAATAACTCAGTTCGCGTGTGAACTCGGGGTCCTTCTGGGCGCGCTGATACTCGGCCTCAAGCTCTTCCAGCGGGTGGATCAGCGTTTCGGGAACAAAACGGCCCCCAAACGGGCCAAAATGTCCCTGGGCGTCTGGCAAGACCGAGTTCGGAACGGCGTTCATCGGGCGGGAACCTAACTGAGATGCCGCATGGGCGAAAGGCCAAATGCCGTGTGCTCCCGTGGTTGACGCTGGGGTAAAGCGGAAATCCCAAATTGCACAGGCGAAATCCCTTTTCTCGCTCAGTTCAGTTGCGTTTGGGAGACGGCGGGCGTTTCAAGCTCGCTTTCCATGCCGCGTACCGCTCCTGATCGACCTCCAATTCCTTGAACTGCAGGATGGGCAGCGCTCCCAGCCCAAGCCGAGATCGCCCCTCGGGTCCAGGAGCCACTGGCCGGACGGTCACCACCGGAATCTGAAAGGCCTTCCGCAGTTCGGTTTTGAGCGGCGCCCGCATCGAAACCGCAGAGTGCCCCTCTTCTAATCGATGTCAAGACCGATTCCGGGCCACTCAGACCGAGGTCCTCTTTTGCTGAAAGCTACTTCTCCGTGAGGTTCCAGACGCCGTCCCAGGGTTGGGCGCCGGGGGCAAGCTTTTGGATGCAGAGGGCGGCATAAGCGGTGCTGGGGGGATCGTCCGGCTGGGTTTCAAAACATTCCAGGGCCTCCTGCCACCGGGCTTGGAGGCAGAGTTTCAAACCTTGCTCGAACGGTTGGACACATGGCGGCAACGGTTCACCCGCAAGGCCGAGGACTTCATAGACGCGGACGGGTTGTTGGCGGCCGACCACCCGGATGCGGCCCAATTCGCGGCCGATGAAGCGGTCCTGGCACTGCGCCCAGGTGGTTTCGGAGATCAGGTTGTAGGTGCCAAACGTCTTGTTGGCGCCTTCCAGCCGCGAGGCGAGATTGGCGGCGTCGCCCAGCACGGTGTAATTGAACCGGTCGCGCGACCCCATATTGCCGACCGTCACCTGGCCGGTATTCATCCCGATCCGGGCCTTGATGGAGACGCCCGTCTTGGACTGGTACTGCGCGCGACGCTCGGCAAGGGTGCGCTGGCAGCGCAGGACGGCGCGCACGGCGCGGATGGCGTGATCGGGTTGGGCGGCGGGGGCGTTCCAGAACGCCACAATGGCGTCGCCGATGTATTTATCCAGGTACCCGCCCTCCTCGAGGATGATATCGGTCATGTCGGTCAAGTAGGCGTTGAGGAGGCCGGTGAGCGTTTCCGGGTCGAGCTTTTCCGAGAAGGACGAGAACTTCTCGATATCGGAGAAGAAAAGGGTCAACTCGCGCTTTTCGCCTCCGAGCCTGAGCCGGGCCGGGTCGCTGACGATTTGATCGATAACTTCGCCTCCCAGGTAATGTTTGAAGGCGCGCTTGAGGAAGGCCTTTTGCCGGCCTTCGGTGGCGTAATTCAGGATGATGCCGCCAGCTAGCGCGGAAGCCACGGCGGTTTCGGGTCCCACCAGGGGCCACCACCAGCCCAGGGGATACGCCACAAACGCGATCGCGATCGGGAGCGGCAGAAAGAACGCAACGGCCAGGAGGCTTTGCCGGGTCTTGCGGCTGAGTGCGATCAGCGCGCCGCTTGCGAACCCGAGCGCAAGGGTGACAAGCCAGACCACCGGCGCGGAGGCGTCCCGCAGAAACCCGCCCGCGAGCAGATCGTCAAGGGAGGTGGCGTGGATTTCAAGCCCCGGGGAGACGCGGCTGAGAGGCGTCGGGCGCAGGTCCAGCAAGCCCGGCGCGCTGAAACCAAAGAAGACGTAGGCGTCTTTGAAAACCTCGGGCTGGAGGACCGGTTTTTCGTTGGCTTGAAGCCGGAGTTCGGACTGGATGACGGCGGAGGCGCTATAGGCCTCGTGCATGCCGCTCTTTCCATGGAACTCCAGGATCGCGCTGCCGCGGTCGTCGAGGGGCACCTTCCGGTTGCCGATCCGCAGCCAGCCCTCGCTAAGCGTGACCGGGGGATTGGAGCCCAGGCGTCGTTCGCCCGCCAGAAACGCAGCCAACCCGAGACCGGGAATGGCGCGTCCCTCAAAGACGCGGAACAGGGAGGCGCGGCGGAATTGGCCGTCGGCATCCGGTTGATCGCTGACGTTCCCGAGCCAGGCGGCGTTTGTGGCCACCTCCGAGATCGGGAAAGAGGCGCGTGGCAAAGTCACCTGCCGGGCGCGATCCGGCGTGAGCCACGGCTCGAGCCCCACGAATGGGAGGGTGGACTGGACTCCCGCGGGCCAATGGGTTTCGCCGCCGGATTTCGCTTCGAGGGCGAGCGCGCCGACAAACGCCGGGGTTCGGCGGATCGCCTCGGCCAAGGCCAGATCATCAGCCTCTTCATAGCTGGAGGGTTCGGTGAACAGGACATCGAAGGCGACGGCTTTGGCGCCGCCGCGCCGGCAGAAATCGAGCACGGCTCCATACACGGTGCGCGGCCAGGGCCAGGCCCAGCCATTCTCCTCGTTGCCCCAGTCCAGGCTGGCTTGATCCAGAAGGATGACTTTGATGGCGGGATTCGGCTGGGTTCGGGCGGCGAAGGCAGCCACCCGCCAGCTCCAGGTGGCGTACTCGAGGCGTTCGAGCCAGCCGGTGCTCCAAAGGGCCAGCCCGGCCGTTGTCGCCGCCAAACCGATCAAGCCCCCTGCAAAGAGCCGTTTCATGAGCGTGACAGGCGCGCGCCCTAACACGCGCCTGGATGACCCAGGGTTATTCGAGATAGCGAACGGTTAGATGCTGCCCAGCGCTCTTTGGAAACGCTCCTGGCGCACCGCGTGCCCGGGGAGAGCCTGGGCCCCGCCGCCGGCCAGCTTTTTCACCTCGGCGACGCGCGCCTGGGGAGCCGGATGCGTCTTGGCAAACCCGAGACCGCCCGGCTGGAGCTGTTGCTCCATGCGTCCGAGCATGGTGACCAGCGCGGCAGGGTCGCACCCCATCTTCTTCATGATGGCCACCGCCCCCTTGTCCGCCTCATACTCCGTCGTGCGCGAATACCCGCGGTTAACGAGAGTCGAGGTGATATCGCCGATGCTGTCCTCGAACGCCGCGGTGACCTGGGCCAATTCCGCGCCGCCGAGCGACTTGCCGGCTTCGGCTCCAATCGTGGTGAGAGCGGCGGTCAGGCGGCCTTTACGGATGGCTTTGAGGCCATGTTGATGATCGACATGGCTGATCTCGTGCGCCAGGACGGCCACCAGTTCGTCCTCGCTCTTGCAGCAGCGCACCATTCCCCGGGAGATAAGGATAAGCCCGCCGGGCGCGGCGAACGCGTTGACTTCGTCGGTGTCAAGCAGAAGGAAGTGATAGCCGCCAAAGACCTCGGGCCTGGCGGAGAATTGCGCCACGGTTTGGCCAAGGAGGTTCAGGTACGCGTTGGCCGGCTCGCGGTCGAGGGGCTTGTAAGTCGTCAAGACCGTCGCGGCGACGGAGCGCCCGATGTAATACTCCTGTTCCGGGGTGATATCCTGGAAGGTCTTCTCCACGGCGTCGGCACTGCGAACCAGGGCGCCGGATTGCTCCTTCGTCATGAGGCCAGTGGCCTGCCCGAGTTCACCGCCGATACGACCGACCGTTCCGCACCCGCTGGGGAGGGTGATGGCCAAACCGAGCGCGAGCGCTTTTGCGGAGGACGGCCAGCGTCTCTGACTGGTTCTCATGGCACGCCTCCTTCGGTCGGGTGAATGCCGCCTTCGGCCAGCAAGCGTTGCATCGCTTCGGGAGCCACCTTGAACCGCTCCATCCGGTCCACCCAGGTGAAATCAATGGCTTGGTTCTTGGCTTTGAACGAGGCCTCGACGTCGGAATTGAATCCTTTGCCGGCAAGGGTCAGTTCCTCGCCCGCCGCGGCGACTTGGGTATTCTGATCGCCCGCTTTCATCACGATCTTCTTCTTGGTGAGAGCCGAGCTGTGCATCCAGCCGGTCTGCCCGCCCGAGAAAGTGACTTTGGCCCAGTCCCCTTGTTGTTCGATCACCTGCAGCCGGTCGCCGTAATTGGCGGTGCCGACCAGTTTTCCGAGAAAGGAGGGGGTGGCACGGATCTGTCCCGTCTTCACTTGGACGCTGGTCAAAGGCGCATCGGCGAGAACGGTGACGGCGAGCGCCACCAGGCCGGCGCTTAACCAGCGTTTGCTTCGATGTTTCATGGGTGTTCCTGACTATGGATTGTCGCTGTGCCAGGCCATCGCCCGGCGAGGTGGCCTGACATTAGCGCCGGAAGGATTTTGAATTCAACTGAAATTGGGAGGGCCCGTCTCCGAGTGATTTCCGAGCCAAGCCGGCAGCATGCCGTCGCTCCGGAGGCGACTGTTCCGGTTGCGGGCGGACATGAATGCTGCTAAAAGAGCCCGCATATCGATATGCCAGAATCTGCCGCCTGGTCCCTCCTGCTCAACGGAGCGAAGCTCGACTTTTGGGATACCGTGCTCCGGCTGGGTCTGCTTGCCGCAGCTTGCCTGGTCTTCGGCCTGATGCAGCGCTGGCTGCCTCGCCACTCGATCTTCCGCAACCTCAACCTGCAGTTGAACCTGCTCGCATTTGTCCTGCTGGGGTTGCTGATCCTGAGCCCGGTCCTGGATGAAATGAACGGGCAGATCCGAAGCGCGTTCAAAGCAGCCGCGGCATTCCTCAGCCTGACCCTGGGGCTCAAGCTGCTGGACGGACTGTTCTTCGACCGGCTGCCCCGCTGGCGCAACCAGCCCCAAGTGCCGCTGGTCTTGCGCGATATCGGCCGGTGGTTCCTGGCCGTGGTGGGGCTCTTCCTGATCGTTCGAGCGTTCTTCCCGGGGGTGAATCTGAACGTCCTGGCCGTTTCGTCCCTGGTGGTGGGCTATATCGTCGGCAACGCCACCCAAGATACGCTGGGCAACCTTTTCGCCGGGCTCGCGCTCAATGCGGAGCGCCCCTTCCAGATCGGCGATTGGGTAACGGCGGGCGGTCATACCGGGTTGGTGGTCGACACGACCTGGCGCGCCACCCGCCTGCGCACCAAGGCCGACGATTATGTCGTCATCCCCAACTCATCCATCGGCAAAGAGTCCATCGTCAATTTCTCACGGCCCACGCGCAACCACGGCTGTTACCTGACGGTTGGCTTGAGCTACAACACCCCGCCGAACAAGGCGCGCGCGGCCATCCTGGAAGTGCTTCACCATTCGCCGGAGGTCTGCCAGGAACCGCCCCCCTCGGTCTTCCTGGTCAACTTCGGCAACTTCTCGGTCGATTTCAAAATCAAGTTCTTCATCGAGGATTTCGCGCGGGCGGATGCCATCCAGAGCACCGTCATGGATCGCCTCTGGTACGCGTTCCGCCGCGAGGGCATCTCGATCCCCTACCCCATCCAGGAAGAGCACTTCCGCGATGCCGCCGCCGAAGATCAAGCGCGGACCGTGGCCGAAGCCACCACCGTCCGCGAATCCTTGGCGCGCGTCGAACTGTTCCAATCGCTTTCCCCGGAAGAGCTCGACCGCCTGGCAGCCGGTGTGAAGCTGGAAGTCTTTGCCCGAGGCGAGAACCTGTGCCGCCAAGGTGAAGCAGGCGACTCGTTCTACGTCATTCACACCGGCCGTGTGGGTATCTTTTCCAAGAACAGCAGCAGCCAGCCGGTCCGTGTGGCCCAACTGGAAGAGGGCGCGTTCTTCGGCGAGATGTCGCTGCTGACGGGCGCGCCTCGTTCCGCAACGGTCACGGCTGAGACCGATGTCGCGGTCCTTCACGTCTCGAAGCAGGACTTTGCCGGCTTGCTCCATGCCGACGCCGGCTTGGCCGGGAAGCTGGCTGCGGCATTGGAAACCCGACTGGCCGGTTTGCGATCCATCGCCGCCACCGCGGCAGGCGCGGCGCCCAAAGCCGAAACGCGCTCGGCCCTGACGGCTCGGATCAAGCAGTTCTTTCGGATCGCTTAGCCTTAGCCCAGGCGTTCCCGTTCGCCCGCCGAGAGCAGGTCCGGGCCCCCGGGCGCAAACGCGTCCCGGTCGACGCGCCCGGCGTGAACCTCTCCGGGGTGATCCGTGATGTTCCTTGAGGGCCGCGGATATGCCTGCGTCGCGGTCGTGGCGCAACAATTGGCTGGCAAAGATGGTTCGGTGTCGCACGATGAAACGGCATGGATTACTTCAACGCCGCCGATTGGCTCATCATCTTTGCCTACCTCTTTGGCATTATCGGACTGGGCGTCTGGTTTGGCAAAGACCAGAAGAACACGCGCGATTATTTCCTGGGCAGCAAGAACGTGGCGTGGTGGGTGATCGGGCTCTCGATTGTGGCGGCGGAAACCAGCGCCCTGACCATCATCGGCGTGCCGGGCCTGGCTTACGGCGGCAATCTCATGTTCATCCAGATGGTCCTGGGATACATCATCGCACGCATCATCCTGGCCGTGGTGATGGTGCCGCATTACCTGAAAGGCGAAATCTATTCCCCGTACCAACTGCTCGCGAACGTCTTTGGCCCGGCCGCGCGCCAGACGGCGGGAGGCTTTTTCCTGTTGAGCGAAACGCTGGCGGCGGGCGTCCGCGTGTATGTGGCCTGCATTCCCATCCAACTCATGCTGGGTATCCAGGTGTTTCCGGCCATTCTCCTGTTCATCTTTCTCTCGCTGATCTACACCTACATCGGCGGGGTCAAAGCGGTGATCTGGACGGACGCCGTGCAGTTCGGGTTGTTCGTTTGCGGCGGCCTGTTCACGTTGTTCTATATCCCGACGCTGATGGACGGCGGGATGCGGCAAGTCCTTTCCGAAGCGGCCCAAGCCGGCAAACTGCAGTGGCTGAACACTGATTTCACCCTCGCCCTCCCGTTCAACCTCTGGATGGGCATCATCGGTGGCACCTTCGTGACCATGTCCTCCCACGGGGCCGAACAACTGATCGTGCAGCGCGTCCTGGCCTGCAAAACGGTCGCCGATGGCCGGAAAGCCCTGATCTTGAGCGCCTTCCTGATCCTGCCGTTGTTCCTGATCTTCCTTTTGGCGGGGGCGATGCTGTGGGTCTATTACCAGCACGTCTCTCCGGCCATTCCCCTCCCGGAATCCAGGCCGGGCATCAAGGCCAACGACTTTATCTACCCCATCTTCATGCTGACCGCCGTGCCGCATTGGCTGAAAGGCTTCCTGATCGTGGCGATCCTCTCGGCGGCGATGTCTTCGGTAAGCTCCGCGCTCACGTCCCTCGCCTCCGTTTCGACCATGGATTTCGTCCAACCGGTGCTGCGCCGGGTCCGCAGCGAGAGCTTCTTCCTTCGGTTCAGCAAGATCTCCACGGTCGGATGGGCCGTCGCGCTCGCCATGGTTGCCTACCTGAGCCGTGAGGTGGTCTTTGTTCTCAATGCCGCGTTTTCTTTGCGCGGTTTGACCAGCGGCGCGCTCCTTGGCGGATTGATGCTTGGCGTATTCTGGAAGCGCGGCAGTCCCGTGCCTCTGATCGTCGGGATGATGGCTTCGCTCGTGTTCATGATCGGTGTGAGCCTCAACTGGTTTTGGGAAACGCGCATTGACTGGCCCTGGTACACCTTGATCGGCACAGCGGTCACGCTCGCGGTGGCGTGGCTCATCCGCCTGGTGCTGCCCAACGCTCCCGCGCCTTCCGAAACCACCGGCAACGCACCTCTCCCCCTTGCCAATGCCCCCCCTTCCTGACGCCGCGTTCATCGGATTTCGGCCCTCGGATTTCCCTTCCGGCCTCCAATTTGGGTTGAAACGCCCCGGAGACGTCGGAATACTCCGTGCCGTTAACGTCACGTATCCCATGCACAACGACAAACCCCCCTCCCTTTCACGCCGCCAATTCCTCACCCGGGGGACCCTTGCGGCTGGCGCCGTGGCACTCCCTTCCCTGATCCCAGCCTCGGTGCTCGGTCGTGGCGGAACGGTGCCGCCCAGCGAACGCATCGTCCTGGGCGGGATCGGGCTCGGCGGGCGCGGTTCCTACGATCTGGGTTACATGCTCAACGAGCGCGATGTCCAATGGGTTGCCGTTTGCGACGTTCTCAAACGGACGCGCGACACGGCCAAGAAGATGGTGGATTCCAAGTATGGCAACAGCGATTGCGCAGCCTATGGCGACATGCGCGAGTTCCTGGCCGAGCAGACCGGCGTGGACGCGGTCCTGATCGCCACGGGCGATCGCTGGCACGCCTTGGCTTCGGTCCTGGCCATGCGGGCCGGAAAGGACGTTTATTGCGAGAAACCCGCCTGCCTCACCATGGCGGAAGGCAAAATGGTCATGGAAACCGCCCGCCGTTACGGCCGGGTTTATCAAACCGGCGCCCAACGCCTTAGCGAACCCGCCCATGTGTTTGCCATCGAGATGGCGCGAACAGGGCGCCTCGGCCCCCTCCATACCGTTTATGCCGATATCCGGTGGCGGGACGGCCGCCTCCATGATTGGCTGCCAGCGGAACCGGAACCGCCTCGGGATGAATTGGACTGGAATGTCTGGCTGGGCCCGGCTCCCTGGCGGCCCTACAACCGCGGCTATGTCAATGGCGGCGGCTGGTACCATCACTACGATTTCGCGACGGATGTCGCCATGTGGGGAGCCCACACCGTGGCCCAGGCCCTCGCCGGCATGGAAGCCGAAAAACTCACCAGCATCGACTTCGAATACGCCGGCCCGGACGCCACCATGGTCACCCGCCTTTCCAACGGGATCAAACTCGTGCTCTTCCGCGTAGCCGGTTCGGTCTGGGAACCCTGCGAATACTGGCATGGCGCCTGTGGCGAACGGTTCGACGGGCCCGACGGATGGGCCGCTGCCGCCGATGGGTACACGAAACCGGACGTCTCCTCGCCAGCCTTGCTGCGCGACTATTCAAAAGTCCTCGCGGATTACATAGGCCGCACCCAGCGCCCGCTCAACCATGTCCGCGACTTCTTCGATTGCATCCGGTCCCGCCGTCAACCCGTGGCGAGCCCGGAAGTCATGTTCCGGTCGATGTGCATCTGCCTGGCTGCGGACGTTTGCGAACAATTGAAGCGGAGCTTGCGTTTCGACCTTGTTAAGGCCGAGTTCGTCGACGATATCGAAGCGAATCGCATGCGGTCGCGCGCAATGCGGCCCCCGTTCACGTTCTAGACTGTCGGGTTCGAGTTTATCGGCTGCAGGCCAGGGGACCGGTTCTTCACTGTCTTCAGTGGAACTGCTCTCTCGCTCCAGGCCGACGGCCTGATCCATCGCAGGCGGGGGGTGAAGCGCCGCCCCCGAAACCAAGTCCCCACCCCCCCCACGCGCTGTAAGCGCATCCCAAGGGGCCGTTCAAGAGAGGGCAACGCAGGGCAAATTGGGTGCCTCTTCCGCGCTGGTTTCGATGTTGCGAGATACTTCCTATAGGGTTGCTATATGCTTGGTATATGATGAGAATATAGCAACATTATCGTAACAATGTATTTATCTTATTGATACATCGAAAACAGTCCCGAAGGTCTGCCTCCCTCCCCAGGATCGGCTGCCTCCAGGCGGCGCGTTGCGCCAAATTGCCCCTTCCGGTTTCGTGAGCCGGCGAACGGCACGAGGGTTCTTATCCCGCCCTAAGGATGCATAATTCCAGGTGCTTGCTGTTTGCAGACGGCGAGGCTATAAGGGGAAAAAGACTAGGCCAACAACACCCAGAAAGGACCCCTTTATGCTTTCTTCAAAGCGGATATCTGTCGATACCAGCCGAGTGCTTTCCATCGTCTTGGGCGGCGGGCAGGGCACGCGCCTGTTTCCTTTGACGCGGGACAGGTCGAAGCCGGCAGTGCCGCTGGCGGGCAAATATCGGCTGGTGGATATCCCCATATCGAACTGCATCAATTCAGAGCTGAAACGCATCTATTTGCTCACCCAATTCAATTCTGCGTCCCTGCACCGGCACATTTCGGCCTCGTTCAAGTTCGATCATTTCAGCAGCGGTTTCGTGGAGTTGCTGGCGGCCGAGCAGACGTATACGGACACGTCCTGGTACCAGGGCACGGCCGATGCCGTCCGGAAGAACCGGACCCACCTGCTCAATCACACGTTTGACCAGGCGCTGATTCTCAGCGGCGACCAGTTATATCGAATGGATTTCCGCGCGATTCTCGCCCAGCACATCGAGAGCCACGCGGACGTGACGGTGGCGACGCTGCCGGTCAACCGGGAAAGCTGCAAATCCCTTGGGATTATGCAAATTGACCACGAGCGGCGGATCACGCGGTTCGAGGAAAAGCCGAAAGATCCCGCGGTGCAGGATACCTTGCGGCTGCCGCCGGAATGGCACTCGACGCTGGAGATCGAGGGCGGCGGCGAGAAGTTTTTGGCTTCCATGGGCATTTATGTGTTTAACCGGGAGGTGATGCTGGAGCTTCTCGACAATTCCTTCACCGACTTCGGCAAGCATATCATTCCTGCGGCCATCCAGACGCACCGCGTTTTCTCGTATATCTTTCAAGGGTACTGGGAGGATATCGGAACGATCCGCTCGTTCTTCGAAGCGAATATCAACCTGACGGTGGACCTGCCGCGGTTCAATTTCTTCGATATGCAGGCGCCGATCTATACGCGGCCGCGCTTCCTGCCGGCGTCCAAGGTGAATGGCGCCGTGATTGACCATGCGGTCGTTTCGGACGGCTGCATTCTCAATTACTGCAAAATCATGAACAGCCTGGTCGGCGTCCGCTGCCTGGTGGACCGGGACAGTTCGTTGCACCGGACGATCCTGCTTGGGAGCGACTATTTCGAGTCGGCGGAGTCCATTGAAATGAACGAGCGGGCAGGACGCCCGCGGATCGGGGTGGGCTGCAACACGGTCATCGAAAATGCCATTGTCGACAAAAACGCGCGCATTGGAAACAACTGCTTTATCAGCCCGGCCGGGAAAAAGGAGACCGTCGACCATCCGCTCTACTACATTCGCGACGGGATCGTGATCATCCCGAAGAACGGGGTGATTCCGCATAATACTGTGATCTGAGCCTTTCCGACGCAGGCAACTCCTTGCTTCGGAGCGCCGGCTTGCCCCCGGCCTCAGGCGCCGCTCGTTCGGCGGGGCTTGTTGCGGACGTTGACAGTTCCCGGGGCCCCAGTACATTCCCGCCACCATGTCCAAAGGTGCAGCCGGCAGCGTGATCAGCCTTCGTGGCGTCCGGCAGAATAACCTCAAGAATTTCGACCTGGACCTGCCTGCCGGCCGCTTGATCGTGGTGACCGGTCTGAGTGGTTCGGGCAAGAGTTCGCTTGCGTTTGACACCCTCTACGCGGAGGGCCAGAGGCGGTACATCGAAACGTTCTCCCCTTACGCGCGGCAGTTCCTGGACCGCATGGACAAGCCGCGTGTCGATTCCATCCAAGGCATCCCGCCGGCCATCGCCATCGAGCAACGCAATGCCGTGCGATCCACCCGGTCGACGGTCGGCACCATGACGGAGATTTGCGACTACATGAAGGTCGTCTGGTCGCACCTGTCGCAATTGCACTGCCGGGGTTGCGGCCGCCCGGTGCGAAAAGACTCGCCCCGGGCGATCTGGGAAGAACTGATCCGCGACGGAGCGGTGGAAGGCGCGGAGATCCTTGTCGCCTTCGAATTGAAACTCTCGGAGAAGCTGTCGTTGGCGGAGTCGCTGGCCTTGGTTGCGAAGCAGGGTTATCAGCGGCTGTTGGCGGGGGCGGAGAGCCGCGCCCGACCGGCGCCTCCGGAGGTGGTCCGGGTTGAAGACGCGGCCGAGCGGTTGGCGGCGACCGGGACGGGGGGATCGCTTCGCGTCGTCCAGGACAGGATCAGGCTGGTGCCGTCAAGCCGGGCGAGATTCAGCGAAGCTTGCGAACAGGCCTATCATTTCGGCAAAGGCAGGCTGGAGATTTGCGGGCTGGACCGCCCGTTGCGCCGGCGGTTTTCGAACCGGTTCCATTGTGCCGAATGCGATCTGGAGTACGCGGCTCCCACGCCGGCTTTATTCAGTTTCAATCATCCGGTGGGAGCGTGCCCGGCATGCCGCGGCTTTGGGCGGACGATTACCATCGATTATCACCTCGCGATCCCGGACCCTTCGTTGACGCTGGCTCAGGGCGTCGTCAAGCCATGGCAAAGCGGCGTGTCCGCGGATTGCCAGCGTGACCTGATGCAGTTTTGCCGCAAGCGGAAGGTGCCTGTGGACGTGCCCTTCAAGGCATTGTCTCCCGAGTGGCAACGCTGGGTGATCGAGGGCGATCCGGATTATGGCAAAGACGCGCCGCATGAATGGCCCCACGCCTGGTACGGGATCAAGGGCTACTTCCGATGGCTCGAATCCAAGGCCTACAAAATGCACGTGCGCGTTCTGCTCTCGCGATACCGCGCCTACCGGCCCTGCCCGGATTGCGGCGGCCGCCGGTTTCAGCCCGATGCGCTCCTTTACAAAATGACCGCCCCGGCCGGCGGGCTTGTGACCCTGGCGGACTTTTACCTGATGCCGGTGACAGGCGCGCTGGCGTTGGCCCGTGAGATCCGCGACCGGCATGGAAGCGCCGGAAGCAGCGACCCGATCACCTTGGTGCTCGACGAAGTCTGCTCGCGCCTGGGGTATCTCGAGGAGGCCGGTCTTGGCTACCTGACGCTGGACCGGCCCACACGCTCGCTTTCCGGGGGTGAAACCGAGCGCGTGAACCTGACGACCTGCCTTGGATCAAGGCTGGTCAATACCTTGTTTGTCCTGGACGAGCCTACCGTCGGCCTGCACCCGCGGGACACCAAGCATTTGGTGCGCATCCTCGAGCGCTTGCGCGATTCCGGAAACACAGTGGTGGTGGTCGAACATGATCCGATGGTCATGCGCGCGGCGGATCAATTGGTGGATCTCGGCCCGGGACACGGGGAAACGGGCGGCCGGCTCGTGTTCCAGGGCCGATACGAAGCGATGCTCAAAGCCCCCGAGTCCTTGACAGGCCAATTCCTGAGCGGCAAGGAGCAAATCGCGATTCCTCGACGCCGCCCCGTGGCTAGCGCTACCAAGGGCGGCGGCCGTTCGACTGACGCGGTTTCCTGGCTGAGAATGCGCCATGCGCGCCGCTTCAACTTGAAAGACTTGGCGGTGGATGTCCCGCTGGGGCGCTTTGTGTGCGTCACGGGTGTCAGTGGCTCGGGCAAAACCACACTCGTCCGCGAGGTCCTGCTGCCGTCCCTGACCGCCAACCTCCAGACCAGCCCGCGCCCGGAACGCACCGCTCTCGAAGAGCCCGAACCCGACGCAGGTGACACGGACACGCTGCCCGAGGCCGAAAGCGCCCGCAACGGACAGGAACCGGCGCTCTCGGGTTGGGAAACCCTGGGGCGCGTGGTGCTTATGGACCAGGCTCCGCTCGGCCGAACACCGCGGTCGAATCCGGCCGTTTATATTGGGGCATTCGAGCCCATGCGTGAACTGTTCGCCCGCTCTGAACTGGCCCGGCAGCACGGCTTGAACGCCAGCGCATTCAGTTTCAATTCACGCCAAGGCCAGTGCGAGCTGTGTGGCGGCGCGGGGTTCGAGAAGATCGAAATGCAGTTCCTTAGCGACGTGTTCGTGCGCTGCCCCGCCTGCCGGGGACGCCGATACCGCCAGCATATCCTCGATATCCGGATCGCTCCCGAGCCGACACGGGGCAGCCAAGGACCGCGCGCCCGGACGGCGGGATCGCGAGCGCAGAGCATCGCGGATCTGCTGGACGCGACGATCGAAGAGGCAATCGAATTCCTGCGCCGGTTCAGGGACTCCGGCCCGGCCGCGCGCGCCGCGGAGCGCCTGAGCTTGCTGCAGGAGGTTGGGTTGGGTTACCTGCGGTTGGGCCAGCCGATCAACACGCTTTCTGGCGGCGAGAGCCAGCGGCTCAAGCTGGCGGCCCATTTGGCAACCTGGACCCCCGCGGAACAGAACGAGAGCAAACCCACGCTCTTTGTGTTTGATGAGCCCACAACCGGGTTGCACATGGCGGACGTGCGCGTTCTCCTCGGGGTCTTTCAACGGCTTGTGGATCAAGGCCACTCCGTGCTCACGGTTGAGCACAACCTGGACTTGATCAAGTGCGCCGATTGGATCCTCGACCTGGGCCCGGAAGCGGGCGATGCCGGAGGCCAGCTGGTTGCCGAAGGCACGCCGGAGCAAATCGCGGCCCATCCCCGGAGTTACACGGGCCAGAACCTCCGAACGATGGGCATCGAGCCCGTGCCCTGAACAAGACGGACAAGCCGCTCAGGCACCCTGGGGCCGGCCGGGCGGTCTTCGCAATTTGAACAACCATGCCAGCGCGATGAAATCATAAAGGGCATGCGCAATCACCGGGGTCAGAAGGTTGCCCGGCCCGGTCCAGGCCCTCGGGGTTCATCGCTTGCGGGGACGATTCAGAGCCACTTGGGGATGCGCTCAAGCGCCCAGATCGAAGGAATCGGCTGGCGCTCTCGCACCAGGGCGGCCCGGGTGCCGTCGACGAGAACTTCCGGCACGAGAGTGCGGGTGTTGTAATTCGAACTCATCACCGAGCCGTACGCCCCTGCGCTTAACAGCGCAATCAGGTCACCTTCGCTCAACTTCGGCAGCGCCCGGTCCTTGCAGAAGGTGTCGCCCGATTCGCAGACAGGGCCGACCACATCGGAGGCAACCTGCTTGCCCGTGCGCCTCCGGAGTGGAACGATCTCATGGTAGGAATCGTAAAAGGCCGGGCGGATCAGGTCGTTCATCGCCGCATCCACAATGACGAAGTTCTTGCGGCCCGTGCGTTTCACATATTCGACGCGGGTCACCAGGATGCCGGCATTGCCCACGATGAAACGGCCGGGTTCGATCAGGATTCGGAGACCCAACGGTTTTAGCAAAGGCACCAGCGCGCCCGCGTAGAGGGCAGGGGTCAAGATCTCCCGGGCCTCCGGCGCGTGCCACCAATCCGGCGATCCGCTGGCCAAAGCCGGGCGGTACACAATCCCCAGGCCGCCGCCAATGCTCAGGAAGCGAATCCCATGGCGCCGCGCGAGCTTCTCGGCAAGGGGAGCCGCCTTTTCAACCGCCATCTGGAAGGGCTTCACTGCCGTCAACTGGGAACCGATATGCATCTGCAGTCCGCGCAACGCGACGTGCTTCAGCTTGCTGGCACGCGCGTAGACCCCCTCCACATCCTCAAACGGGATGCCGAACTTGTTCTCGTAGGTGCCGGTCGTGACCTTTGCGTGCGTATGGGCATCCACGTTCGGGTTGAGGCGCACGGCAACGGGCGCTTTCCTTCCGAGACGGCGCGCGAGGCGGTTGATTCGCTCTAACTCGGGCTCGCTTTCGACGTTGAAACAATAGATGCCCTGGCGCAGAGCGTAGAGGATTTCTTCCTCGGTCTTCCCGACTCCCGCGAAGACGCATTGGCCGGGATCGCCTCCTGCGGCGACGACCCGTTCGAGTTCGCCACCGCTGACGATGTCAAAGCCGCTGCCTAGCTTGGCCAAGGTTTTGAGGATGGCGAGGTTGGAGTTAGCCTTGACCGCGTAGCAGATGAGGCGATCCAGGCCATCCAGAGCGGCGTCAAGTCTGCGGTAATGGTCGCTCAGCGTGTTCCTGGAGTAAACGTAGAGCGGCGTGCCATGCTTCTCGGCGAGCGCTTCCACGGAGACGCTCTCACAGTGCAGCTTGCCTTTGGCGTAGTAAAAAGAGTGCATCCAGTGTGCGAACGCAGCCTGATCGGCCCGTTCCTTTGCCCGGTAATATGTCCTTCCCAAAAACTCGGCCGCGGATTGGGCGTGATTAAGGCCCGCCAAGTATCCGACGCCGCTCGGCGTGGTATTCCGGCGGGGTGATTTCGTCAGCCAGGTAGCGCTGCAAGAGTTCGTCCAGCCTTTGCTGCTTGGTCTTGGGGCCTGAACTGGCCTGAGGAACAACGGCGGTCCCAGGTCCCTGTCCCTGGCCCAACTGCGGCCTGGTTTCCGTCCGTGCGGGCGTCATCCCCTGAGGACGCACCGGCGCGGGTGCATTCGCGGCCCCTCTTGGACTGGAAACTCGCGGGACAACCTGTGTTGAGGGCTGCCAGCCTTCCTGTCCCGGGTGGGAAGGGGCGGGGAGCACCTGGGGCGGGGGCGCTTTCGCAACTGCAGGAGCTACGACGGTTGCGCCTGGCTGCGAGGGAATGGAAGGTGGAAGCGGCTGGGCTGGAGCTACCTTGGTCCCTTGGGTCGGAACCCATCCAGCCGACTGGGCCGGAACGGTAACCTGGACTGGGGCGACCTTGGTCCCTTGGGTCGGAGCCCATTCGGCGGGTTGGGCCGGAACGGTCGGGGCTGGGGCTGCCTTGGTGCCTTGGAGCGCCTGGGCCGCCTCTTGTTGCGCGACGGCCTGCCGCAACACTTCGAGCGCCCTGCGCTGAAGTTCCGGGCTGGCGGTCTGCGCACAGAGCTGCCAGGCCGTTCCCACAGCCAAAATGGCGATCAATAAGAGCTTGGAGTCTCGCATAACGAATATTACTTAGCCAAAGACTGTGAATCAGGCAATCCGTTTCCACAAGCTGCCCGGCTTCTGGGCGCAGGACAAAATTCTTCGCACACGGAGGAGTCCCGGTTACTGTCGGTTAAGGATGTCTATTCCTTTGCCGATTCTGCGCTCACTCGGCTTGCTAATCCAGCCCGAAGGGCTCGGACTCGTCAGCCCGGGGCAAAGAAAGTTGAGTGAGACGGGTTCTTGCCGGTTTCTCTTCGCCGCCGCCACGATCTAGCGCTCCCTCAAGCCGGCGGCAAGCCGGCGCTCCGAATGGCTGCTCTCGACCAGTCCGCGCCACCGTCTCTGCCACGGATACCAAACAACCGAGCGCAGGAGCACCGCTCGCACCTGTTTGCGACTGATCCGAACACGCCGATTCGGATCCAGCACCTCCGCGCGCCGGAGCGCTGCCAGCGTCTCCATCCCGATCAGGATGGGCCAAGCGCATGCCAGCCGGACACGCACCGCCCGGAAAGGCAGATGGTTGGTGTAGGCCCATCCCGCCTCCAAATGACGCTCGGCAACGCCGAGATACCCGTCGTACAGGGGCCGCAAGCGCGGTTGCGCTGCCGGGTCGAGCAGGTCCGCAGGGTCAAGTCCAAGCCGCCCCAGTTCCTCTTTGGGAAGGTAGCAACGCCCGATCCGAAGGTCCGCCGCCAGATCGCGAAGCACATTGACCAGTTGCAGCCCCTTCCCAAACCGGACCCCATGCCCCATCAGGAATGCGTCGTCCAGCGCGGCCTTGGGAAACAGATGCGCCCGGCACATCCGCGTCCAGAACTCCCCGACGCATCCCGCGACCCGGTAGATGTAGTCGTCCAATTCCGCGTCGTCCTTGAGGGCCACGATCCGGGACGTCGTGGCGCCGGCAAACCGTTGCAGATCGAGCCTTTGGCCGCTGAGGATCGTGCGGAGGACATCCTGGACGCGGCGCTGATCATCGGCTTCGAACTGCGCAAGCACCGCGAAGGCCTCTTCAATGCGTTTCAAGAGAACTCGTTCCGCAGGCGAGCTTTGGTTCCCGGCAACCTCCTCAAGGTCGAGCGGGCTCGAGGTCTTGCCGCAGACGCGCCCTTCGAAGGCGTCGAGCGTTTCCAACCGTCTGCCCGGCGCGAGCGCATCGGTATCGGCGATGGTATCGCTGGCGCGGGCCAGGAGGTAAGCCAAACCGATCTGCGGCCGAATGGGGCCCGGCAACACGCGCAACGTCAGGTAAAACGAGCGGGAAACGTCCTTGAGCAACCGTCGAAGAAGCTCGGGAGAACCCTGCATCATGGGGAGGCTTGCAATGCTTTTCGCCAACGTTGGAGCTGGCGCTTCACCTCGCGTGTGCCGGGCGCGCCGGGCATGGTTCGCCTGGCGAGCGCCTTGCTCACATCGAACGCTTCCAACGCCGAACCGTCGAAAACGGGGGCGACCGATTTCAGCACCGGCAACGGCACCTTCGAGAGCGGGATGCCCTCCTTCTCCGCCAGCGCTACGACGCGCCCGACCAGGTGATGCGCCTGGCGGAACGGCACGCCTTTACGCACCAGGTGTTCGGCAAGATCCGTCGCGAGCAGGGCCGGATCCGACGCGGCGGCGGCGCACGCCTTGGCGTTGACCGAGATCTGGTCGAGCATGGCCGCCATCAATCGCAAGCAAGCGCGGATCGTGTCCACGCTATCGAACAACCGCTCTTTGTCTTCCTGGAGGTCGCGGTTGTAGGTCATGGGCAAGCCTTTCAGAAGCGTCAGCAAAGCCACCAGGTTCCCGAACACTCGCCCGGCTTTGCCTCGCGTGAGTTCCGCCACGTCGGGGTTCTTCTTCTGCGGCATCAAAGACGAACCTGTGGTGTAAGCGTCCGCGATGCGGATGAAGGCGAACTCGGAGCTGGCCCACAAGACCAGGTCTTCCGCCAACCGGGAGAGGTGCATGGCGATCAGGGCGGCCGACGCACAGAACTCAATGGCGAAATCGCGATCGCTCACGGCGTCCATGGAATTCTGCGTTACCTGCGGCCGGCCTTTGGCGTCGACGAACCCCAGCCGCTTCGCCACGAACTCGCGGTCGAGCGGAAGGGTCGAACCGGCCAGCGCTCCTGCGCCCAAAGGACAGACGTTGACGCGCGCAGCCCCTTCCTTCAACCGTTGCCGATCCCGTTCCAGCATTTCGACGTAAGCCAGCAGATGATGCGCGAAATAGACCGGTTGCGCGCGCTGCATATGGGTGTATCCCGGCAGAACCGTCTGCTCGTTTCGCGCTCCCAACGCCACCAACGCGCGCTGCAAAATGCGGATCTCCTCCATGACACCGGCAATCTCGTCGCGCAGCCAAAGGCGCATGTCCAGCGCGACCTGGTCATTGCGCGAACGGCCGGTATGCAACTTCGCCCCCGCCGGCGTCCGCCGCGTCAACTCCGCCTCGAGGTTCATGTGGACATCTTCGAGTTCCGGCGCCCACCGGAACTTGCCCGCGGCGATCTCCTCCCCGATCGCCTCAAGGTTCCGTTCGATTTCGCCCTGTTCGGCTTTCGAGAGGAGGCCCACCTTTTGAAGCATTGCCGCGTGGGCGATCGATCCAAGAATGTCGTGCCGCCAGAGCCGGTGATCGAACGAGATCGATTGGGTAAACGCGGCCACATCCGCCCCCGGCCCGCTTGTGAATCGCCCGCTCCGCGACACAGGAGAACGCTTTTTCATCGGCCCACAGAATGTGCTGGCCAGGTGGGGGAAAGTCACGCGGGAAACGACCGGCGCTGTCTCTTGCACAGCCCATGACTTGAATTCCTGTGTCGCAAAGATAAGTGGTTTGAGTAAAAAAGCATACGAATTCGTTAAGGTTACAAAACGACTTTGCGGTCACTTTTCGAGCTTGTTTCCTGCCCGTAAGGAGATGGCGCTTCTTGCAAGACGTGCACTCCGTTCTCAATTTCGATCACCTCGGTTTCTCAGGAGGACCCACTTTGTTACAGACTGAAAACCGCCTCGAAAATGGTGCGCAACCCCGATTCTTAACGTTAACGAAACGACAAGCTACTCAGCCACAGCCGCTTGTTTTTGCGACACAGAACGCCTAACCGGATGGCCTTTTTTACGATGCGGGCGGTGATTTTGCGGCCACCGGCGGTTTCCACGGCGCACGTCCAGG
>CAZODO010000060.1:0-38337 GCA_964578605.1 uncultured Verrucomicrobiota bacterium
TTGGAACCATCATTCATTCGATTTGTCGTCCCACCCGACTTTAGAGCAGCCCTGGATGCGGCGGGCGCCCCGCAAGAATAACTTGCGTTTCTCGAATGGCTTGGATACTTCAGACCGATTGGTTGAATCATACTGAGCGGTTGGAAGCACGACGATGTCACGAATCTTTGCACGTTACGGCTGCTATTAAGCTGCAATCCAATGAACGACCCTTTCGCTGTCCGCAAGAGGTCACGGGCACTGAATCGTAAACATCGCGCCACGGATCCGGGCTTCCTTCGCACTTTGGAGCTCGATATCGCCGAGCACCTCGAGTTCTTCCAAGCTTTCATTCGGGAACCGGCCAGCGTTGGCGCCCTCAGCCCGAGTTCGCGCGCCCTTGCGCGGGCGATGATTGAGGGTTTCGATCTCAAACACGCGGGCGTCATCGTGGAACTCGGAGCCGGCACCGGGGCGTTCACCGGTTTGATCCTGGACCGCATCGGGAAGAACACCAAGTTCTTCGCCATGGAGCTGGACCGGATCCATGCCCGGGGCTTGAAACGGCGGTTTCCCGAACTGACCGTTTACAATGATTCCGCCGAACGGATGCTCGATTATCTCGCCCTGCACGAAAACGCGAGGGCCGATTACATCGTGAGCGGCTTGCCTTGGGCGAATATCCCTTCCGATACGCAAGAGCGGATCATGGAAGCAATCCTCGCCTCGCTCGCCCCCCAGGGCGTGTTCACGACTTTCGCTTATCTGCACGCCTGCTGGCTTCCCAAAGCGCGCCAGTTCCGCGCCGCGCTCGAAGAGCGTTTCTCGCGGGTCGACACCAGCCGAGTCATCTGGCGGAATTTGCCACCGGCCTTCGTCTACCGCTGTCGGCGGCCCAGGGGCTAAGCGGCTGACTCACAAGGCTGCGCTCAACGCCGGCCAATCGCCGCCCCGGATCTGCCCCGGACTGGCGTTCAACCACCAGGTTTGCCAGCCATGCGCCCGCGCGGGGTCGATATCATTGTCCAGGCGATCGCCGACCATCAGGATCTCAGGCGGGTGAATGCCCTCCGCTTCGAGCCGCGTGGTGAGGATGCGGAACACGTGCGGGTTCGGTTTGCTGAACCCATGCTGAAAGGACCAGAAGCATAGGTTGGGTTCAAAAAGGCGCGCCCAGTCCAACCCACCCGCGGCGAAACACTCACGCATCTCCCGGAGCGTATAGGCCTGGGCGTTGGAGGCGATGCCCAGAAGCACCCCCGCAGCTTTCAATCGCGGAAGCAGAACCGCCACCCCCGGGTTCAGCGCCACTTTGCGAGTCAGCTGGCAATAGCCGTAAATGAACGCGTCCAGCCTGGTTTGCGCCAGATCCCGAAGGCCGGGCAAGACTTCGCACATCACCGAGGGCCAAACCACCTCCGGGAAACCAATCCCAAGCGCCTTCGCTTCGCCATGCATCCGCGTCACTGCTTTCCGGCAAGCTTCCGCCGTGTCCGCAAAGCCGGCGCCGGGCTGCCTGCCGAACGTCTCCGCAAACAAGTTGCGCCAGCGTTCCTCCACGCCGTCGGGCTCATGGTGAAGTTCCAGCACCGTGCCATACACGTCAAAGATCACGGCGCGCGGGCTCATGTCTCGGGACTCCAGGTCAGCGGGTAAAGGTTGTCCGTCCGCAACTTCTGCTCGATGAACTCCCCCTGCGCCGCGACGCTCGCCCTTCTGGAAAGAGGCGCTTCCGGGGCATCGGCCATGATAGCAGAGAAGCCCTTGGAAAACGTCTCGCCACTCAAGCGCCGCGCGGCTCTGGGGGGCCAGGCGGTCAGGCCAAGCGCTCCCTTCGCCGCCGCATCCCGCCACGCGTGCAGCCACGGATTCAGCGGAGCGCAGGCCGCCCAGGAATCGGGCGCGGGATGCCGGAGCACCTCCAACTGCGCGGTCAGGGTCAGCCGGCTGAACGGCACGGCGACGGCCTTCGGACCGAGCGTGAGCAAGAGCGGCTCCTCCGCGCGGGGCCGGACCGCGCGGGGCAAACCCCGTCGCCATTGGTTGAAGAGCGTCCTTTGACGCGCCTGCTCGCCTGGGCAATCAAACAAGGTCGAGGGCACGAGGACTTCGTTATAGGCCTGGGGGAAACGCAGTCCCCAGGCGGCCAGATCCGGCGTGATATTCGGCAGGTTCCTGGCGAGCAGAGCCCGCCGCGCCACCGCGGCTTCGATGTAGGGCAGTCCAAATCCCTCCTGCAAAGAGGTCAGCAAGATCGCCTCGCTCGCCCCCAACAGGTCGGCCACTCCAGGGGCGTCCCGTCCCGCCCGGCTCAAGATGCCCATTCGAAGCGGCCATTGGCCTTTTGCAGCGGCCTTTCGAAGGCGCTCCGCATAAGGCTGCTCTTCGGGCGACGTGACCCCCGCCGTAGTCACCAGCCAGGCTTCGGGCCGGAGCCACCGGGTCAGGAGGAGCGCCTCGCCGATATTCTTTCGCCTGAGCAATCGGCAGGGCATCAACCATACCGGGGCATCCTCTCCCAATTGCTCGCTTAGCCAGCGCCTGGCCTCCCGGATACCCTCGGGACGAGGCACGCCGCTTCCCGATGCCGGGTTTGGCAGCCAGCCAGATTGGCGGGGGAAATGCCGTTGCAGCACGACCGCATCCGCCTGGTTAATCGCGATGTGACGCACATTGCGTGTTGCGGGGAAAATGGTTGCCGCAACCTGGGCAAGCGACGAGAAGCCATGGGCACGCATCTCGTTCCAACGCTGCCAGCGGTTGTCGAACCAAAGATCATGATGGTGCAAGACCAGCGGGATGCCGCGGGCAGCGCACGCCTTCTCGAGGGCTCGGCTGAGAAGCAGGTTCCTTCCCAAGCCGGGATTGTGCGCCCAGACCAGCCCGCCTTCCGCAGAGATTCCGTCAAGCAGCCCGGATAGAAACGACCGCAATTGCGCAGTCATTTGGCGCGTTCCGGTCTGCTTTTGCTCCGAGACGTATCCGAGAGCCGGCGCGACGGCGTATCGGACCGGCACCGGATTGACAAGCACCTCCAGGTGCGCTCTCCAGGGTTCCTCGGGCGTGTCGGCTCCGGCCAAAACGATTTCGCTCACCGGCGGGCGGAGAGCGCGCGCGAGGTGTGGCAGGGCGAGTTCGATGACGCGCCGGACGCCGCCGGGGCGGTAATGGCTATGGAGGACGATCAGTTTCAACGTGCAGAACGTCTCACAGCCCGCCCGGCAGAGCCAACGAATTTGCCGAGGGGCTCATGAGCGCATGAATTCAATGATCTGCTAGGATGTAACTATGATTTCACTATGATTCAACTATCTTCTTACTATGATATTATAGTAAAAAGATAGTTTACATATAGTTGTAAATTACTGGAAATAGGGGATCATCGCCGGTGCGGTTTATTCTTTTCACAACAAGGCTTCTGCTTTCTACTGCCAGCGGAAATGCAAAAGCTTCTCGTGACTGGATCGTCCGGGCTGATCGGTTCGGAGGTGGTCGATTACTTCTGCAAGGCGGGCTGGGCTGTCCATGGCGTCGATAACAATATGCGGGCGGATTTCTTCGGGCCCGGGGGCGACACGCGCTGGAATCAGCGCAGGTTGCTGGCCGCTCATCCGAAGTTCGAACATCACGAACTCGATATCCGGAACCGGCAGGGCGTCCAGGCCTTGGTGGAAAATCTCCGTCCCGACCTCATTGTCCATACCGCGGCCCAGCCAAGCCATGACCTGGCCGCAAGCCGTCCGTTCGACGATTTCGATGTGAATGCAGGCGGCACGCTGAACCTGCTCGAGGCCGCCCGGCTTCACGCGCGGGAGGCGGCGTTCGTCCATATGAGCACCAACAAGGTATATGGCGACCGGCCGAACCAGATCGCCTTGAAAGAGTTGCCGACACGCTGGGACTATGCTGATCCGGCCTACGCGAACGGAATTCCGGAGGAGTTCCCGATCGACCAGAGCAAGCACAGCCTTTTTGGCGCCTCGAAGGTCGCCGCGGACGTGATGGTGCAGGAATATGGACGATACTTCGGGATGAAAACGTGCTGCTTGCGGGGAGGCTGCCTGACGGGACCGAACCATAGCGGGGTGGAACTGCATGGCTTCCTGAGTTACCTGGTCAAATGCAATGTCCAAAACCGCGTTTACAAGGTTTACGGGTACCAAGGCAAGCAGGTCCGGGACAATATCCATTCGCTCGATGTGGCACGGTTTATCGAGGCGTTTTGCCAGGCGCCCGGATTGGGCGCTGTTTACAACATTGGCGGCGGCCGCGCGAACAGTTGCTCCATCCTGGAGGCCTTCGAACGCGTGGCTGCCTTGAGCGGCAAGAAAATGCAGTTCGAGTACGTGGACAAGAACCGCGAGGGCGATCACATCTGTTACATGAGCGACCTGAGCAAGATGCGCCGTGATTATCCCCAGTGGGACATCACCAAATCGCTCGACGCGATTTTCGATGAGATCTTCCAAGCCACGCGATTGCGAGTCGGCCAGGTTTAATGCGGTGGGCAAAGCCAGGAGGATGCGCGTCGGCCCTGCCGTGAACCTTTGCCTCGGACCTTGTCGAACTGAAAGGCGGGGCGTCGGCGCGCGGCGTGGCCCTCAGCTCTGCCGCACGTTCTTGGGAAAACAGAGGATAAATTCGAAAGGCCCAGAAGGCCGTTGAAAGAGGATTGTTTATGGACATGGTTTTTAGCTGTCCGAAATGCAAACAGCAATTGGAGGCCGATTCCTCCATGTCGGGTAACGAGATCGACTGCCCGTCCTGCGCGGGGAAGATCATGGTCCCGGATGCCAACCCGTCAAATATCCGCGTCAACCCGATCGCGGCTTCGGCTGGCGCAAAGCAGGAGTATCACTTCTCCGTTCCGGTGCACGAGACGACCGAGGTGCTCATCAAGAAAGCCGCGCCGCCTTTGGAAGTGGCCGCCCGCGACACGGATCGGAAGTTGCGTATCCGGTGCATCCGGCGCACGGATTGCGTCGAGGTCGGCCGCGACCGGTTCGACGAGATCGTGAGTGACTTTCTGCAGTCCGTCGGGGAGTCGAACCTGGTCAGCGTCACGCCGTTGACCTACACGCACCTGGATATCGGGACCCGTCAACTGATGACGGATTTCGGGGTGATGATCGTTTACAAGGGCTGACGGGCACCCGGGCGGACCCTTAGAAATCCGAACCCGGAATCGGCAGGCAAATCAAGCTTGATCTTTTCCTGATGCCGCCTTCATATAAACCCATCTATGGCTGACATCGCAAACAGATACCCCGATAACGTCCCCGGAAAATTCTACGTCGATAACCAATGCATCGACTGCGACCTCTGCCGGGAAACCGCCCCGAACAACTTCAAGCGCAATGATGACGGCGGTTTCTCCTTCGTCTATAAGCAGCCGGAGTCGCCTGAGGAAGAAGCGCAGTGCAAAGAAGCCATGGAAGGCTGCCCGGTCGAAGCGATTGGCAACAACGGCGACGCCGCCTGAGCCCTCCCTAGGATGTCCGATTGATCGGGGTTAAACCGCGGCCAACGCTGCCGCGGTTTTTCATTTCAAGCGCACGCTCCGAGCCTTATGCGCAGCAGGTCCAGGGCTTGCTGCGACGTCACGAACTTGAACGCCTCACGGTCGTACTGGTTCACGCGGTGCAAAACGAGGGTCTCACCGCCCCCGGCAAGGGCGATATAGACTGTGCCCACCGGCTTGTCCGCCGACCCTCCCGACGGCCCGGCAATGCCCGTCGAAGCGAGCGCGTAAGTCGTGCGGAGGCGCGCGCGGGCCCCTTCCGCCATTTCGGCCGCGGTGACCGCGCTCACCGCTCCGTGGCGGTTGAGAGTCTCTTCCTTCACCCCCAGGCAGCTTATTTTGGCCGCGTTGCTGTAAGTGACAAACCCTCCAACAAACACCGCCGAAGCCCCGGGAACGTTCGTCAGGCGGTTGGCGATATACCCGCCCGTGCAGGATTCGGCCACCGCCACCGTCTCGCCCCGCACGGTGAGTGCCCGAACGACAAGCGTCTGAAGCTCGTCTCCACCCGTCCCAAAGAGGCGCTCCGCCAACTGATCGCGGACGATTCGCTCAGCCTTGGCCACCACGGCTTCTGCGCCGGAACTCCGCGCGATCAGCCGCACGTCCACTTCACCAACCCGGGCGCAATAGCCGATTTCCAGGCCCTCGGCCACGAGCTTGCTCAGGGGGCCGGCGATGCGCTCCTCAACCACGGATTCGCCAATGCCGGTGGACCGCAGGGTGCGGCAGACAAAAGGCCCCCGCGGAGGAAACCGGTCTCGGAGCAGCGGAACGACTTCGTCGAGAAACATCGGTTCCAGTTCGCGGGGCGGGCCGGGGAGCATCACCAGAAGCCCCGGGGCCGTGGAGTCGCCTCTCTGTTGAGGCGGCGTCTCCAGGGCGAGTCCGGGGGCAGTGCCATTGCGGTTCCGCAAAACGAGGGCCCCTTCCGGGACCAGCGCCTGCACCCGGGTGCTTTCCGGCGCAGTTCGGCCGCGCACGGTGAAATAGTGTTGGATAGCGGCCAGAACCTGGGCGTCCTCGTGAAGGCGTTTGCCCAGGAGCTTCGCGAGGCAATCCCGGGTGAGATCATCCGAGGTGGGCCCCAGGCCGCCCGTGCAAAGAACCAACTCGGCTCGGCTGAGCGCCTCGCGCACTGCATCGGCAATGGCGGGTGACTGGTCAGGGATCGCCACCTGGCGAGTCACGTTGAATCCAAGATCGGCCAGTTTCTGGCAGAGCCATCGCTGGTTGGTGTTCGTCACGAGACCCAGCATCAGCTCGGTGCCGGTGTTAATCAGTTCGGCGTTAATGGTGCGCATTTCCAGGTTCAACTTGCCCCGATGAAAGCATAAGGGAGGGCGATTTTCCATCGGTCATCGCAGCGCTGGACAAACGGCCAATCCGCCGACCGATGGCCGCTCGCGTTGACTTGACGGGCGGCGCCAATATACTGGCACACATGCCGGCCCCGAGGACAGTGCCAGCCAAGCAGAAATTCCTCGTTTGCGGAACCGACTTTTCCGTGCACGCCGCCGAGGCGGGGTCGGTGGCAGCGGCCTTTGCGCGCCTGTTCAACTCCCGTCTGATGCTCGTTCACGCCATCGAGCCAGCGGGAGCGGCATTTCTGAAAAAGCGCCTGGCCGGGGAATGGCGCGAGGAACTCGCCGGCAAGCTCACCCAGGATGCCGAACGCCTCCGTGCGACCGGAATTGAGGTCGCCGAACGCTTGGTCGATGGCGCGCCTCCGGCTCTATTGGCGGAGGCGGCCAGGGATGTTGGAGCCCGGATGATTGTCGTCTCCTCATTGGGCCAGGTCGCCCCACGCCAATGGCTGGTGGGCAGTGTGGCCGAACGGACCGCCCAAAGCGCCACGGTCCCCACGCTCGTGGTCCGTGAACCTAAGCCGCTTCTTGCCTGGGCAAGGGGCAAACGGAACCTGAGAGTCTTGCTCGGGTACGACTTCTCGCTCAGCTCGGACGCCGCGCTGCATTGGGTCGGCCAGTTTATCCAAGCCCGGCCGTGCCTTCTGACCGTCGCGTGCGTCGTGTGGCTTCCGGGCGAAACCCGGCGGTTCGGAAAGGGCGGCGAGGGATCGGTCGAGACGAGCGCGTCCGAAATCCGGCAGCTTGTGGAACGTGATCTCCGCGCGCGATGCCTCGAAGTGCTTGGCAAGCGCGAGGTGCAGTTCCGGGTCGCAAGCAGTTGGGGCGGCGAGCAGGAGGAACTGCTCCGCGCCGCGACGGAAGCAGACGCGGATCTGGTGGTCGTAGGGACCAACCAGAGGCGAGGACTCGACCGGTTTTGGCTCGGTTCGGTATCCCGCCACATCCTCCACCACACGACCGCGAATGTGGCCTGCGTTCCCATGGCGGAAGACCTGCTTCGGCCCGGCCATCTCCCGGCGTTCAAACGCGTGCTGGCGCCGGTGGACCTTTCGCGCCTGGCCGAAAAGGTGGCGGGCCACGGCGTGGCCGTGGCGCAGCGCGGGGCTGAGGTTTGCGTCCTGCACGTGATCTCGCCGGGGCCAGGCTACAGGCCAGGAACGGACCCAGCCACCGCGAATGAAGACGCGCGCCGGGTTCGGCTGCGCCGCTCTTTATCCGAGCGCCTCCAACCGATGCTCAACGAGAAGGCGCGAGCCAAAGGGGTGCGCGTCCGCGTGGAGATCGTGGAGCATCCCAGGCCGGCCGAGGCGATCTGCCAAGCCGCCGAACGTCTGGGCGCCGACTTGATTTGCCTCGGGTCGAGAGGAAGGACCGGGCTCAAGAGGCAGTGCCTCGGTTCCGTGTCAGCCAGTGTGATGCGCGAGACAGCCCGGCCGGTGTTGGTGGTGCGTTGACAGAACCGGCATCCGCTCAGAGGGGCGGCCGTTCTTTATGCCACGGCGTGCTCTGTTCGTAAGCATGAGCCACACGAAGGATCGTCTGTTCGTCAAGAGGCCCCCCCAGCAGCTGCAGGCCCAATGGCAATCGGGGGTTCTCCGAAAACCCGCAAGGAACACTGATCCCGCACATCCCCGTCAGGTTGCAGGAAATGGTGAAGATATCGGAGAGGTACATCTGGAGCGGATCTTCGACCTTCTCGCCGAGCTTGAACGCGGGGGTTGGCGTCGTCGGGGCTGCGATCACATCCACAGACCGGAAGGCGTTCAAGAAATCCTGGCGAATGAGCGTGCGCGCTTTCTGCGCACGCAGGTAGTAGGCGTCGTAATACCCGCTGCTCAGCACGTAGGTGCCAAGGATGATCCGGCGCTTCACTTCGGGACCAAACCCTGCGCCACGCGTCCGTGCGTACATCTGGATCGGGTCCGAGGCTTCGGCGCGGGCACCGTAGCGAACGCCATCGAATCGAGCGAGGTTCGCGCTGGCTTCGGCCGTCGCGATGATATAATAGGTGGCGATGGCATATTCGGTGTGCGGCAGTGAGATTTCGACAATCTCCGCCCCGAGACCGGCCAGTTCCTTCATTGCCAGCTCGATCGCACGCCCCATCACTGGATCCAAGCCGCCCAAAGCGTATTCCTTCACCCTGCCGATCTTGACGCCTCGAAGATCGCCGGGCCATTGGCTGCCATAGTCAGGAACAAGATTCGGCAAGCTGGTGGAGTCCAGCGGATCATGGCCGCTAATGACGTTGAGCAGGGTGGCGGTATCGCGCACGTTCTTGGCGATCGGACCGATCTGGTCGAGGGAAGAAGCATAGGCCACGAGACCATATCGGGAAACCCGGCCGTAAGTCGGTTTGAGACCGACCACGCCGCAGAAGGCGGCAGGTTGGCGAACGGAGCCGCCCGTATCTGAACCGAGGCTCGCGATGCACTCGTCCGCGGCGACCGCGGCGGCGGACCCCCCGGATGAGCCGCCAGGAATCCGGCCTGTATCCCATGGGTTTCGAGTGGCCTGGAACCCGGAATTCTCGGTCGAACTGCCCATCGCGAACTCATCCATGTTCAGCCGTCCAAGGAGGACCGCGCCCGCAGCCTTAAGCCTGCTGACCACGGTCGCGTCATAGGGCGAAAGGAAGTTCTTCAATATCCTCGACCCACAGGTGAGCGGTTGCCCTTCGACAGCAATGACATCTTTCAGCGAAACGGGCACGCCCAAGAGCGGCTGGCTTCCGCCGGGCGGGCCCTGGGCAAGTTTCCGATCCGCGGCATCGGCTTGCGCCAGGGCGTCTGCCGCGTTGACGCTCAGAAAAGCGTTCAGCTGGCCGTCCACCCGCTCAATCTGGTCCAGACAGGCTTGGACGGCTTCGCGGGAGGAGGCTTTATGGGAGGCAAGCGCCGACGCGAGCTCGGAAATAGTGAGACGGTTGAGCATGGGAAGGCAGCGCGCTATTCAACGATCTTCGGCACGATAAACAGCCCGTTCGCGTGGAGCGGGGCATTATGGAGCCCTTTCTCCCTCTCGATCGACGGCCTGACTTCGTCCGGGCGAGTCACGTTCGCAAGCGGCACGGCGTGGGCTGTGGGCTCAAGATGTTCGACGTCCAACTCCTGGAGCTTTGTGACGTATTCAAGGATTTGCCCCAGCTGGGCGCCCAGCGTGGCCGATTCCTCGGCCGAGAGATCAATGCGCGCGAGGTGCGCCACATATTTCACGTCAATATCCACCGAAGCCATGTCGAAGAATGGCCGGATGCTCCGGGAAATTGCAAAGGAAAAGCCTTCTCGAATGCTGCGGCGGAGCCCGCGTGCGAGCCATTGACTCCGGACGAGGGACACCTAACCATCAGAGCCATGACCCTGAACCTGCGCGTGCAGCTCTACCGGTTTCTGAGCGGCTATGGCATGCTGCTCGTTCTGCTGGCGCTGGGCGCGTACTACAGCTGGGGCACCTGGGCAGAACAGCAGCCCGAGGGGGTCGCAGCGGCCCGGCAGCTGGCAGGGGAATTGGCAACGCAAGCGAAGCCCGGCACCCGGATCGTCATCGCCGCGCGAAATACGCCGGATGACTTGTTCTTCGCGGCGCACCTTCGTGAGTCGGCCGAACGCGCCGGGGTCTCTGTCGCCGAGGTGGTGAACGGGGAACCGGCCGATGTCCGGCGGGCTCTCGAACGCCTCAGTGCCGGAGGGGGGAACGTGGACTTTCTCTGTGTCGCTGCGGCGGCCGCGGGCTGGAGAGTGCTGCAGGACCTCAAAGCGTTTCCGTGCTGCGCCGGCGCCCGGCTTCTGCAAGCGCGCAGCTACTGGTGGCCAAACTTCCTGAAGCGGGACAACCTGCTCAACGTCGCCAACCAGATCGTGGTGATTGCCATCGTCGCCATCGGCATGACCGCCGTGATTATCGCGGGCGGAATTGACCTCTCTGTTGGGAGTCTCATCGCCCTGTCGGCCGTGATTGGAACGCGGCTCATTCGCGATTTTGCGGGAGCCGAGCACGCCGGCGCAGCTTCTTTGGTCGCATGCGGCCTGGTCGCCATGGGCGCCTGCGCAGCGGTCGGGATGGGCTCCGGCCTTGTCGTGACGCAGTTTGGAGTTCCTCCCTTCATCGTGACCCTTGGGACCATGATGGTGGCCAGCGGCCTCGCCTTCATTCTCGCGCATGGCCAGTCCATCTACCAGGTGCCCGACTCTTTCATCTGGCTGGGGCGCGGTGCGGACTTCCTTGGCGTGCCGAATGCGGTCGTGCTCATGCTGATCCTTTATGCAATGGCTTTTGTGCTTATGGAGAGGATGGCGCTTGGGCGTTTCATCTACGCCATTGGCGGAAACCGTGAAGCCGCGCTGCTCTCGGGTGTCCCGGTGAAGCGGGTCATCGTGTTTACGTATGCGCTCTCGGGGGCCCTGGCGGGCCTGGGTGGGATCATTACCGCCTCGCAGCTCAAGAGCGGCGCCCCGACTTACGGGAACATGTACGAACTGTACGTGATCGCCGCCGTCGTGGTCGGCGGCACGAGCTTGCTCGGCGGCGAAGGCAAGATCCTCGGCACGCTGATTGGCGCCTTTATCATCGCGGTCATCCAGAACGGCATGAACTTGACCGGCGTCGAGAGCTACACCCAGAAAGTGGTGCTCGGGTTCCTGATTCTCGGCGCCGTCCTTCTGGATCGCTTGCGGAAATTCGGGCTCGAGTTTCTCCTGCGCCGTTCTGCAGATTTGACCTGACGAGGCGGTCTGGTAGACTCCGCCCTTCTGTAAAAGGCGCTTTTATATGCATATTCTTGTTTGCGACCCGGTTTCGCCGAAGGGAATCGAGCGACTGAAACAGCGCTCCGAATTCAAGGTGACCGTTCTGAAAGAGCGGCTGGCCGAAGCGGCCTTGATTCCGGTGGTGGCCGACGTGGACGCCATGGTCGTCCGTTCGGAAACCAAAGTCACCCGCAACGTGATGGAGGCCGCCCCCCGCTTGAAGGTGGTTGGCCGGGCGGGCGTGGGGGTTGATAACGTGGACGTCGAGGCCGCGACCCAACGCGGGATCGTGGTCATGAACACCCCCAGCGGCAACACCGTCTCCACCGCGGAACTCAGCTTCTCGATGCTCATGGCGCTGGCGCGAAAGATCCCCCAGGCCCATATGTCCATGAAAGCGGGCGAGTGGAACCGCAAAGCCTTCCAGGGAGTCGAGCTCTACAACAAAACCCTGGGCATCCTCGGCATGGGCCGCATCGGAAGCGAAGTGGCGCGGCGTGCGGTGGCCTTCGGCATGCGCGTCCTGGCTTACGATCCCTTCCTGGCCCTTTCGCGAGCCAAGGCGCTCCAGGTCGAACTGGTCGAACTGGACGAGCTGTATGCCCAATCGGATTTCATCACCATCCACATGCCGCTCACGGAGGAGACGGACGGCATGATCGATGCCGCCGCTTTCGCGAAGATGAAGAAGGGCGTGCGCATCCTCAATTGCGCGCGGGGCGGAATCATCAAGGAGCAAGACCTTTTCGAAGCCGTCCAGGGCGGGCAAGTCGCCGGCGCGGCACTGGACGTGTACGAGTCCGAGCCGCTTCCAGCCCAATTCGCCTTGCGCGGTCTGCCGCAAGTGATCATGACCCCGCACTTGGGCGCCAGCACGGAGGAAGCCCAGCAGAACGTCGGCATCGAGGTGGCGGACGCGATCACGGATTTCCTGCTGAACGGCACGGTGCGCAACGCGGTGAACCTCCCCAACCTCGACGCGAAGACCTATCAAATGGTCAAGCCGTACCTGAAACTCGGTGAGAAGCTCGGCCAGGTTGTGGCCCAATTGGCTCCCAAACGGAACGAGCGCCTGGTGGTGACCTATGGCGGCAAAGCCACCGAACTCCCCAGCGACCCGATCACCCGGTCGGTCCTCAAAGGTTTCCTCGTCTCCGCAGGAGGCAAAGAGGTCAACCAGGTGAACGTGCGCACGATGGCGCAATCCTTGGGCCTGCTCGTCGAGGAGATCAAATCCAACGAGGAGACAGATTATAACGAGTGGCTCCACGTCGCGGTGCATTCGAATGATCACAGGGTTTCCATTGGCGGCACTTTCTTTGGCAAACGCATGGAGCCTCGCATCGTGCGCATGAACAGCCTGCCCGTCGAAGTGGTCGCGGAAGGCGTGCTGCTCGTGCTGACCAACAAAGATCGCCCGGGCATGGTGGGCCATATCGGTGGGCTGATCGGCAAACACCAGGTGAACATCGCCAGCATGAGCTTGAGCCGCCAGAAGCTCGGCGGACAAGCGCTCATGGTCCTGAACCTCGATAGCGTTCCCCCCGCGGGACTCCTGGACGAACTGCGAAAAGACCCGGATATCAGCAACGTCCGCGTCGCCAAACTCTGATCTTCGATGACCCGACGCCTGACCATCGCCCTCCTCCTTTTCACGCTGGGCGCCAACGCTCTTCCGGGGCGGGCCGCCCAGAACTCCGCCAACCTGTTCGACAAGCCGCGGGCGGCCTCCGGACCGCTCTTTGCGGATCGGATCGTCGCCAAGGGCAAAGACTTCGAAATCAAACAAAGCCAGGTCGACGACATGTACCTGGCCTTCAAAGGACACCGCGCCGCCATGGGCCAAATGGTCCCGGAAGCCATGCGCCCGCGCGTGGAAGCCGACATTATCGAGAAGCTTGTCGCGACCCAATTGTTCCTCCGTCGGGCCACCGCCGCAGACAAAGCCCAGGCCAAAGAGATCGCAGAGACTTTCCTTGCGGAACAGCAGAAACAAGCCCTCTCCCCCGAGAGTTTCCGCCGTCAGTTGCTGGCCGTGGGCATGACCCCCGAGAGCTTCAGCCAGCAGATTCATGAACAGGCAATCGTCAAGGCGGTCATCGACCGGGAAATCAAAGCCGGCAAGAGCGTGTCCGATGCCGAGGCCAAGAAGTTCTACGCGGATAATCCGTCCCTGTTCATGGAACCCGAAGTTCTCCGGGCGACTCACGTGCTGATCTCTGCGCGCGACTCGATCACGGGAAAGCCGCTGACGCCCGAGCTTAAACTCCACAAGAAGCAGCTGGCCGAGAAGATCGCCGCCCGCGCCAAGGCTGGAGAAGACTTTGCCAAGCTGGTCCGGGACTTCTCCAACGATACCGCCTCCAAAGATCGTGCGGGGGAATATACCTTCGCCCGGGCCCGAGACAATCCGAATGGGGCGATGGCCCCGGAGTTCGAGGCGGCCGCGTTCTCCATGAAAGTCAACCAGATCAGCGATGTCGTCGAAACCGCCTACGGTTTCCATGTGATCAAGCTCCTCGAACGCATTTCGCCTCGGAAGATCGAATACAGCCAGGTCGAAACTCGGATCAAAGAGACGCTCTTGCGCGAGGCGGTTGAAAAGGCGCTGCCGGATTTTATAGAGAAGCTCAAGAAGGAGGCCTCGGTCGAGATGCTCTCCACCGGAGCACGGTAACCGGTCAGAAGGCAGAATGGCCCAGGAGCGAGCCTGGGGAAGGCGTCGGCAAGGGCCGGATTCGGAATCCAGACGAAGCGCGCATCCCCTGCCGAGGAGGCTAGATTAACCATCAAGTAATTATGCGTTATGTTTTCACTAGGATAATATACTTAAAGCATAGTTTAATCATAGTGAAACCATAGTTGAATACTGGATGCAGCGTGCCTGCCGTCCCCGTCCCTATCTTCAACGTGCTGCACGAATCCGATCTGCTGGTACTGGCCAGATGCGCCCCAAATGATCTAAGAGAACTTTCAGATCGATTTCGGCGGAGGAATAGGCCAGACTGGCACCAGCTGTAGGAGCCTTGCCATGCAACGTGATGTCGTTACCGTCGAAAAGTTCTACACCGATCATGCCGGCTCCCTGCAGCTCCGCCTTATCGCAGGCGCCGTAGGACTGAAACGCATCATCCGCGAGCCGACGGTGAATCGGCCCGGGCTCGCCCTGGCCGGCTTCACCCGGTACTTCGCGAGGAACCGGGTGCAAGTCATCGGGAATGCCGAATCCAATTTCCTGAAATCGCTGCCGCTGGAAGAACGTCTCAGCCGTTATCAAACACTTTTCGGCTATAAAATTCCGTGCATCGTCTTCTGCCGCAAGTTTTCTCCGGAGAAGCCTCTGCTCAGGGCGGCGGAAGAAGCGGAAATCCCGGTTTTCATGTCGCCTTTGATCACGATGAAGTTCATCAACCTGGCGACCCTGGTGCTTGAGATGATGTTCGCCCCGCACGGGACGGAGATGGGGAGCATGGTGGACATCTTGGGGGTCGGCGTGATCATTCGAGGCGAAAGCGGGATTGGCAAGAGTGAGACGGTTTTGGCTTTGATCGAGCGCGGCTACAGCCTTGTTTCGGACGACATCACCAAAGTCACCCTGATGGACGGCCGTGACGTCATTGGCACCAGCGCCGAGATCACGCGCCACCATATGGAAGTTCGCGGGATCGGCATTGTCAACGTGGCGGCCATGTTCGGCGTGCGGAGCGTGCGGCGTGAGAAACAGGTCAACCTGGTGGTCACGCTCAAGAACTGGGCGGAAGTGGAGGACGTGGATCGCCTGGGCATCGAGGAGGCGTTTACGAAGATTCTTGGGATCGACGTGCCTCATATCACCATTCCCGTGCGCCCTGGAAGGGACCTGGCGCGCTTGATCGAGGTGGCGGCATTCCAGGCGAAGCTGAAAGCGTCCGGATACAACCCCGCCAAAGAACTGAACGACCGCCTGATCGCGAAGATGATCAAGACGCCTCCGCTGTAATCCTGGCGCCCCCGAACCCGTTTGTTCGTTGCCATGCACGCGCGCCCGCATTGCTGGCGCTTTTCTATTTCGCCCCGCGACTGAAGATAACCCGCCCCTCCTTGAGAGCGGGTTCAGCGTTGAAGAAGAAATGCTAGGCAGGGAGAGGTTATAAGCAAACCCAAGGCGGCTGCCTATCGGGCCCCACCCTGAAATCCCCCTCAGATAACGCCGGGCCAAGGCCGCTCTCGGTTCGGCTCCGTGCGATCTACCCCGGCAAACCCGAAGGCTGCGCCTTGGACGCAGCGTCCGGGCGAATGAACTTCTCAGCGGCAAGGTCGGCGAAGCGCAACCCGCGGCGCGTCAACCGAAACCGTCTTTCGTCCTTCTCTGCAAGCCCTTGGGCGATAAGGTCCGCCATATCGCCGGCCCATTCCTCCCGGAGATCGAATCCGGTGACTGCGGCAAAGCAATCGAAAGGCCAGCCGGCGGTCATGCGGAGTCCAAAAGCAGCCGTCTCTCCGGCGCGAGCCCGTGGGGAGAGCTCTTCCTGGAACTCGAACGCGCGGCGCCCCGCCTCCAGAAGATCGCAAAACAGAGAGGTATTCGACCAATTCTTCGTGCGCACGCCGTTCAGGTAACCGGTGGCGCTCGGCCCGGCGCCGTGGAAGGAGCCGCCGCGCCAGTAATTGACGTTGTGACGGCAAGCGCGGCTGGGGATTTCGCTTTCGCGTGCAGAATCGTGCCGGGCGAAATTGGCGATCTCGTATTGATGCAGCCCGTGGCTGCCGGCTTCGTCGACCAGGAGGTCATACATGGCGCACGCGAGCGCTTCGTCCACGTCGAAGCGGCCCGCCTGCAATTGGGCATACAGGGGGGTATCCTCCTCATAAATCACTTCGTAACAGGAGAGATGCTCGCTGCCTAAAGCCAGCGCTTCCCGAATCGTGCCGCGCCACGCGTCCATCGTTTGGCCTGGAATGGCGAACATGAGATCAAGATTGACGTTGTCGAACCCCGCGCGGCGAAGGAGGTCAAACGACTTGAAGACCGTCTCGCGGGAATGAATGCGTCCCAAACGCTCCAGCAACGCGCCGTCGAGCGACTGAACGCCCAACGAGATCCGGTTGACTCCGCAGGAACGGAGCAGCTTCGCTTTGTCGAGGGAGAGCGTTGCGGGATTGCATTCGACAGTCCATTCCGAGGCGCTTGTCAGTCCAAGCCGGTCCATGACATTCAGGACCCGCTCCCATTGTTGAAGGGTAAGAAGGGAGGGTGTCCCGCCGCCAAAGAAGATGGTCGGCGGGTGGAAGCGGCCGATCAACCCCAGCTCCGTGATCAGCGCATCGACAAAACGATCGACGGATTCCCCGCTCGCCGGGTGCGAGTAGAAGGCGCAATACTCGCATTTGCGCGCGCAAAACGGCACGTGCACATAAAGGCTCGGGATGGCCTGAGCAGGCTCGAAACCAGGCATGCCTCCATTTTAGCCTGGCTTGGGCGGGCGGACAATGCACGCGAAGCGCGACGCTCAACGTGCTGCTTCGGGACACCGGCTACTCGTCTGAGCGCTGCACGTTCTGAGCTTTCCAGCCTTTCGTGCTCTCAATGATATCGAAGTTGACCACTTCTCCTTCCGCCAGCGTTCTGTAACCCTTGCCTTGGATTGAAGAGTAGTGAACGAAGACGTCTTTGCCGGATTCGTGCAGGATAAAGCCGAATCCCTTCTTGTTATCGAACCACTTCACTTTGCCACTCACCATACGTACTCCTTTGTCAGGTGATTCTCCCCGGGACTGGTAAAAGCCGACCCCTAAGGCCGGGTAGAACTCACCGGAAACCTCACCGGCTCCTGGTTACCAGGCTGGAGTGTAAGAACAAGAAACTCTAAGGTCAAGCATTAGTCTATGGCGACCTGACGGGCCGGGCACGCGCCCGCTTCCCCGCGGGCCTTCAAAGGCCGGTTTCCAACGCTTGCTCCAGCAGTTGCGGAAGGTGAGCCAGAATGGCGGTGTCTCCCGCCACGAGCGTGGCTCCGGCCTGATGCGCGCTGATGCGCACCTCCTCGCGGCCGTTTTCGGAAAAGGCGAGCACGGGGATGTGGGCGGTGCCGGGTTCGGACCGGAGTTGGCGGATCACCTCGCAAATGTCCGCTTCGTTCGCATCGAGATCGACGATGAGCACCAGAGGTTTGGCGTGCCTGACGTGCGCGGCGAGGGTCGCCGCGTGCGTATGGGTCAAGACCTCATAGCCGAGGTCTTGAAGCCGGTTTACCAGCTGGCTCCCTGGCAAAAGGGCTTCATAATACAGCAGAGCACGCGGTTTCATCATCAGCGTCAGATTGACTGAGGCCTCTGGAGATTGCAAAAGGGTTTTGGGCGCCAGCCTCGCGCGCCCTCTTGGCTTATCCTCGAGCCCTGCTCAAGTAGCCGGCCTTCCAGCACCAGGCCAGCCAGCGCCAGCCGTCCATCAAAGGACGAATCTTGCTGCGTTCGCTGCCGTAGATGACCTGAATCGGGACGAAATCCACCGGGTGCCCGGCGCGCAGGAATTTCCAGAGCAGTTCGGATTCGATTTCGAAATGGGCCGCCTCCAAGCGGAGCGCTGCCCAAGAAGGGAGGTGCAGAAGGCGGAAACCGCACTGCGAATCGAGAAGGGATCGATCTGTCAGGCGCGAGAGCCACCAGCTCATCCAGCGGTTGGTCTGGCGCCGCGCCCACGGAATCCGCTCGGGCTGCGCCATGCGGCTGCCGACGATCATCCGGGCATGGCTGCTTTCGGCCCGCTGCAGAAAGAGAGGGATATCCTCGGGGGCGTGCTGGCCGTCGCCGTCCATCAGGAGCGCCCATTGGAAACCGCGTTGAACCAAGTGGTTTAACCCGGTCGCGATGGCCGCCCCTTTTCCTCGGTTTGCAGAATGACGGAGCACGGTTGCGCGGGCTGCCTCCGCCAGTTGGCCGGTTGAATCGGTTGAACCGTCATCCACGACCACCACCGTGGGAAGGTGCCCCGAGGCAGCCGACACCACCCAGCCGATCGTGGGGGCTTCGTCAAGGCAGGGGATCACCACCCCGCACTGGGCGCGCCAATTCATCTCCTGACCTTGCCGCGAACACGGGCAGACGGCAACTCCGGCTTTGGGCCGGCCGGCCAATTTGACAAATCGGGCAACGTGGTGTTCTATTCGGATGCTAAGGTAGCAAATGAACCTGATTGCTGCGATTCAAATGGACGGATGCGTCCGATGCCAGACCCCGGCAGGGTCCTGGACTCGCACGCACAAGGCTCCTGGCAATCGGGAGGGAATCTCATAAGACATTACCAGATTTCGAGAACCCACGATTGCCAGTCAATCGTGGGTTTTTTGTTTCCCGGAATTGTTTGAAGATCAGATGACCATGAAGACCAATCCCAAACCCCGGCGGGTGCGGCCCGCCTTCGGGCGCGAAACCCGGTTCAGCGTGCGGCCGCGGTTTGATTCGCACGCCCGGCAGCGCGCTCTGGAGGGGCTCAAAGCCCGCCTGCTCGAGCCCTTGCTCGATACAACGGACAACCGGTTCCTGGGGCGCCAGCTTGAACTCGCTGCGAACGAAGCGGCGGCGGTTGCCTGGACGACTTCGTTCCCGTTGCTGACCTTCCCCTTGCTCTTCGAGGAGAAGTCGGCCGGGGTTTACCAGTACGTGGCGCGCCAGGAAGCCGTGCATGAAGCGACACAAGCCCTGGTCGAGGCCGTGGCCTGATGATATGGAGCGTGAGGGCGGCGGTTCGCACTTCCTGCCACAATCAAGTGGCGGGAATGAACCGCTGGCCCAACAGTGCTGCTCCAAACAGGGCAAGAAACGCAATCGCAATGCCTGGCGGCTGGCCCGCAACCGCCAGGAGATCGATCAGGCAAATGCCGGCTAGCAAGCCCGAAATAGTGCGGCCGACATTGGCGGTTGGGCCCCAAAACGTGTGCGACAGGCAGTAAACAATCCAGAAACCGCTAAGGAGTGACAAAAGGAAGGCCAGGAGCTTGTAACCGGACCCATTGACCACCGCGGCCAGCAGAATCGGCGTCGCCATGAGAACGGTTGGCCAGAGCCGGACAGAGCCTCCGGTGCTTTCCCGGCGCGCGATCAAGCTTAGACCGAGCGTGTACAGCGCCAGCACCAGTCCGCTCCACAAGACCAAGCCAACGACACCGTCGATCGCCGAGGCGCTGGCCAGGACATAAAGCAGGAACCGGCACGCCGCCATCAGCACGGGCGAAAGCGTCACCGCCTTGTGAATCGCGTCGTAAAGCACGATGCAAACGCCCAGCACCAGGGCCGTCGTCGCAGCCGCCGGTCCTAGAAGGCCCAGCAAGAGCACTCCGGCAAGCAGCCATCCCAATCCCCAGCCCCACACCTTGCCCAAGCTGATCGCCCCAGAGGGGATGGGCCGCTCCTTGCGATATCGACGGTCAAACTCCGAGTCAAACGCGTCGTTGAGAAACATGCCGCCGAGATACAGGCAGCTTGTTCCAGTGCATAAGAGGGCAAACCGCTCGTAACTGCCGCCGCCGCTCAGGAGCCAGCCGGCGAGGCAGTTGGACCACACAGTCGGCAGATTCGAGACGCGCCCCAGGACAAGCAACGTTCGAACTTCCCGCAGCGAATTGGTCTTGGCGAGCGCCAGAGCCATTGGCCGCTAAGCAAATCACGCCAGCGCCAGAAATCAACTCTGGTAACGCCCGGTGGAGCGAGGGCGCCTCGCACGTTTTCCGCCTTGGCAAGATCCGGCAAGCCTCGCTGCAGAAAGCGCCGATCGGATGGCCAAATGTCGCACAGTCTGGTGACAAAGAGTCATCAGTGGCGTTAAGGCTTTGGCAATCAACATCTTGACTGGATGAGAACAAATTGTTCACATGCTTGTTGAAGGCAATCAGACTGTGCTGAACACAAGGCCGGGTTGAATCGGCGTTGGCACCTGCTCTCGGGGTGCAACTCATGCTTATCGGTGGCGCGTAAGAGTACGCGCAAGCGTAAGAGCAAGCGTAAAGCGTGAAACGCAGGCTGTGGATCTATCGGGATGCTCCCGGGGCGGGCAGTTGGGGGGAAGGCTCGGGCTGCGTCTGCCCGAGGCGGGTGCGGAAGCTGCGGGCGGCTCCTCGTTGGCTGGGATCGAGGTTGTCACTCAGTTTCTGGAGGGCGTCGGCGTGGGCACGGGCGAGCCGCTCATCCGAGATTGCCGGCAGGCTGTTTAAAAGGTCGATGCGCGCCTTGATCTGGTCCGGGTCGGTGACTTCCTCGCCGCCGAAGAATTGGCCATGGCCGCCGGCGACCGCCTGAATAGCAGTGGCACGGAGCCATTGGGGCAGAGACTCGTTGCTCACGACGTCCCGGAAGATATCGTCCGCCTGCTGGTTGGACCCTGCGAAGCTGAGGATTTGCGTGGCCAGGGACGCGCGTTCCCACATGTTCGTGAGGCGGTCGTCGCGGAAGGCCTGGTAAAGCGCCGGGATCGACTCGTCCTTCAAGGTGGCGGTCAAGTAATTGAGCGCAATCCGATCCACGCGCCCGTCCGGGGTAACGAGCAGGTTTTGGGCGGTGGAAGCAAACGTTTCGTCCTGGTAAAGGCTCAGCACGCCGTAGAGGAAGTTCTTGGCGTTTTCGTCCAGACGGTTGGGGCGGTCAATGGCAGGTGGATTCGCCAGCAGATCTTTCGCCGCGGCCACCGCGACGTCGCGGTATTTGTGCGGCGCCAATTCCTGCAGGGCCTTGGCGACATACGCCACCTCAACGCCGCGGCCGCTGGTGCTCAGCATCTCGGCCAGGACCTGTTCGGCCTGTTCGCCTCCCATCTCTTTCAGGGCGTCGACCAACCCCAGCCGGAGCGAGGCGGGCAGCACGCCATCGGAAGGGGATTCGGCCAGCCCTGGCAACGGAGGCGGGAGATTGGGTCGATCCTTGCCATCGGCGCCGCGGGCGAGTTCGCGTTCATCCTCGCGGAGTTCGCCCGAGTATTCCACATCTTCAAACTTGGCGAGGAAATCGCGGATAGCGGGCAGCCCGGCGGGTCCGATGTCCACGAGGCTTTGAAGATCATGGACGATATGGCGGACAGAGAGAACCCGTCCGGCGCCCGGCGCGACCCGGGTTTTCTTGAGGCGCTCGAGGATCTCCTGGGCCGAGGCTTTGGCCGCGGCCGGTTCGGTGGGGATGACGGCGGCAACCGACGGTGGGCGCCTGGCGGAACGCAGGGCGGCTTCCAGTTCGGCCCGTTCCGAGTCCCAGGTGGCCGTGAGGAGGGCGCGTTCGCGCTCGAACTGTTCGCTCTTGAACTTCGAGACAAACAGGTAGGTCGCAATCAACGTCACGCCAATCGCGGCACAGAAGGTTGCCAGAGTCTTCATTGTCAATCTGTTCTAAACCCGCCGGGTGGCTTTCGTTTCACGGGAAAGATGGCAGGAGCCACGAGAAGGTTCAATCCTGGATCAGGATCCCATGGGCGAGGCGCCCGTCCTGCAGTATGCGAAAGCGCTGTCCGCGCCAGACAATTTCGCTCCCTCCGAAGGCCAAAGCCCAGATTGCCAACGCGCTCAAGTCCTTGAGCGGCACCATCAGAGCCTCGGTCAGGGTGGGCTCCGTTCGGGTCAGCCGGCTATAGTTGCTCAGGGCCGACGCAATCCGGGCGGCCCAGCATACGGAGGCGGCGGCCAAAGCCATTCCAACAGGTTCCAAGGCAACCCAGAGCAGCGGCCAGAAGGTGCCGTTGGCCAAAATGCTAAGGAAGAACGGGCCCGGCTCGCACGCGCGGGTGGTTCGGGCCCAGCGCAATTGATGGGTCCAAACCGCGGCCCAACCCAGGGGGTCGGAGCGGCACTCGACCACGACGGGACAGAGCACGACTTCCAGGCCCAATTCGGCGATCCGGTTGCCGAGTTGGTAATCGTCCGCCAGGTACTCGCAAAGCGCACGGAACCCACCCACTTTCTCGAGCACCGGGCGTCGTGTGGCCATGACCGCGCCGAGGGCGAAATCGAGCGGCTTGAGCGTCTTCGACTGGAGCACCTGGCTCCAGAAATCGGCGTTGACCGCTATGCCTTCCCAGCGCATGGCCGTCGTCTGAGCCGCAAAGCGGTAAAAGCAATTGACCAGACCCACACCCGGACCGTTCAGCGGGGCCACGAGATTGACGAGCAGATCCGCCGGCGCAACAACGTCGGCATCGCTGATGACCAGGATGTCCTGTTTGGCGCGCGGCTGGAGCTGGGCGAGGGTTGAGGCTTTGGCGTTCGGTCCGAGCTGCCGTGGGCAAATCACCAACTCGGCATCCGCCTCGGGGAATTCAGCCATCAACCGCCGCGCGAGATCGCACACGGGATCCGTTTTGGAGGCCACCCCGAAGAGAATCTGCACTGGGCCGGAGTAAACCTGTTGGAACCAGCTGCGCAGGCAAGCTTCCGTGGCCGAGTCGCACCCCTTGAGCGGTTTCAACAGCGTGACAGCCGGCGTGAAGGACGCGTCTGCCGACCGCTGGTGCAGCGGAAAGCGGGCCGCTTCCAGCCATTGCCAGAGCGTCAGCCCGAAGCTAAGGAAGGCCAAGGTTGCCGCAATCGTCACCACCACGGCGGTGCAAGCTAAGGCGTCTGGCGCCAAATTCCGAGGGTTTTCTTCCGCTCACGGCGGGCCGCGCTTTATCCCTTCAAACTGCGCGCTCTCGGGTCTTCGAGAAACCGGGCGCGGAGGGGCGGTGCCTTGCCTGCCGGCGGGACTTTGACCAGGCGGTAATCCACTTGCTTCTTGAACGTATCGACCTTGTCAACCTCCACCACCACGCGGTTGCCCAACTGGATCACGCGCCTGGTCCGCCGCCCCACCAACTGTGCCCGGGCCGCGTCGAACGTGAAGAAATCGTCGCCCACCGAGGACAGGTGCACCAGGCCGCTCAGGCCCAGGTCGGGCACATCGACGAAGAAGCCGAAGTTCCGGACGTCGGTGACCAGGGCGGGATAACGTTGCAGGTTGCCCGAACGGATCTGCTCTTTGAGATGGGCAAAAAGCTTGACCTCCTTGCTGTCGCGCTCGGCATCGTCCGAGTTTCGTTCGGTCTCCGAGATATGGTCCGCAACCTTTTTGAGAGCGTCGGGCGAACCGAGTCCATTGCCGAAGAGCGTGCGATGGACTGTCAAATCGGCGTAGCGCCGGATGGGCGAGGTAAAATGGGTGTATTTGGTCTTGTTCAGCCCATAGTGGCCCAATGGTTCCACGGCATACCGCGCGCGCATCAGGGACCGCAAAAAGCCGATCTTGAGCGCCGGCCCGACCGGCAGGGTATTAAGCCGTTGCAGGAGCTTTTGCACTTCGGGGCGCCGGATGAGAGTGCCGCACGGGATGTGATGGAGCAGGACGTCTTCGCGGTAATCGGTCAACCGCCTGGGGCTGGGCGGTTCGTGGATTCGATAGAGGGCCGGGCGGTTGAGCTTCATGAGCCGGCCCGCCACGGCTTCGTTCGCCAAAAGCATGAACTCCTCGATCAGCTGGTGGGACAGGTCGTTTTCCACCTTCTCGATGGCCTGCACCCGGCCATGGTCATCGAGCCGGATCTTGGTTTCGGGAAAGTCCAAGTCGAGCGAACCGGCTTTGAACCGGGCGCGGCGAATGCGCTGCGCGAGATCATTCGCCTGGTGAAGCATCCGCGTGATCGGGTCGTCGGCCTCCTTGGGTTTTCCCTGGAGCACGGTGAAGACCTCCTTGTAGGTGAACCGTCGGCGGGACCGAATGACGGCCGGATAGAACTTCGCCTCCTGAACCTGGCCGTCGTTGGAGAGGGCGAACTGGACGCATTTGGTCAACCGATCGACCTCCGGCTTCAACGAACAGAGCTCGTTGCTCAACGCCTCCGGCAGCATCGGAATGACGCGGTCCACCAGGTAGGTCGAGTTGCCCCGCTTGCGCGCTTCCCGGTCCAGCGCCCGGCCGGGCTGGACGTAATGCGAAACGTCTGCGATATGGATCCATAAATGCCAGCGATCCTTGCCGAAGCGGCGAAGGCAAAACGCGTCGTCAAAGTCCTTGGCATCGTCGGGATCGATCGTGATAACGTTATCCTCCCGGCAATCGACGCGGCCTTCCAGTTCGGGCGCCGAAGGTCCGCCCGCGGAGCCCTCGGCGATGGCATCGACCTCTTCAAGGACCTCGCGCGGGAAATGAAGCGGCAATTGGTACTGGCGCAACACCGAAAGCAGATCCACCCCTTCTTCATCGGGCGATCCCAGCACTTCGATGATCTCCCCTTCCGGGTTGGTATGCCGTGACTGCCATTCGCGCAGTTCCACCACCACCTTGTCCCCGACGTGCGCCGGGCGGCCCACATCGCGCGGCTCGGGAACGTAGATGTTATGGGGAATACGCGGATCATCCGGAATCACGTAAAGAAACTGGCGGCTTTGCTGGTAGGTGCCCACAATCTGGGTGCGCTTCCGCTCGAGAATGCGCACCACCGCGCCGGTCACGTCGCCATTGGCTCCCCCGAGGGGAGCGCGGCCCCGCTCGTCTCGCCTGACGAGAACGCGATCGCCATGAAGGGCCGTGCCGGTGTAGCTCTCGGGAATGGTGATCTCGGGCGCCGCGGGGTCTTCGGGTTGGACCCATCCTTTGCCCTGCCGGTTGATCCGGATAATGCCGGTGACCAACCCGGCTTCTCTCGGCTGGATGAACCGGTTGCCTTTCGTCCGCAGCACCCTCCCGGAAATCTCCAACTCCCGCAGGGCTGCTTGCAGTTCGTTCTGGGCATGGGCGGGGAGCCGCAACCGTTTTAAGAGCTGCGGCACGTTCGCTGGCACATAATCTCCTCGCGCCAATAATTTAAGTATCTTCTCTTCCATAGTGATCCTCCGCACGAGCCCTCCATCTCCTCAGATTCCCCCGTGTGGGTGCAACCGTGTGGGTGCAATATGCCCGCTCCCCGGAAAAAAGACACTGCGGAATAGAAGGCCCCGGGGAGGCGCCGTGCGCTTCCGAACCAAAGACTTGGCACCGCACACGCAACCCTGTTAGCCTCCGTGCGAACCATCACTATGATTCCATCGCTGATTCTGCCGCCATACTACAAGCCCCTGCTGGACGTCCGAGCCACCGAACGCGCCATCAAGGACCTGAAAGATTTCTTCGAGCTCAACCTCGCGACGGAACTCAACCTGAGCCGCGTGACCGCGCCGCTTTTTGTGAAGAGCGGGACGGGGATCAATGACGACCTGAACGGCGTGGAACGTCCGGTCGGGTTTGACGTTGCCAAGATGCCCGGCGTGCACGCCGAGATTGTGCAGTCGTTGGCGAAATGGAAGCGGCTGATGCTTTCGCAGTTCGGGGCCCCGCCCGGATACGGGATCTATACGGACATGAACGCCGTCCGTCCGGACGAGATCCTCGATAACACGCACTCGCTTTACGTGGACCAGTGGGACTGGGAACGCGTGATCACGCCGGACGATCGGACCGTGGCCTTTCTCAAGAAGATCGTCGACAAGATCTATTCCATTCTAAAGCGCACCGAGCAGTTCGTTTACGAGCGGCACGCCGAAATCCGGCCGTTGCTTCCCGAGACACTGACGTTCATTCATGCCGAAGACCTGCTCGCGCGCTACCCGGGCTTGACCCCCAAACAGCGGGAGCATGCCTTGCTCCGCGAATGCGGCGCCGCGTTCATCGTCGGCATCGGAGGCCTGCTCTCCGACAAGGAAGCCCATGACAGCCGCGCTCCGGATTACGATGACTGGTCCACCCCGGGCGACAACGGTTATCCCGGGCTCAACGGCGATTTGCTCATCTGGAATCCCGTCCTCGAAATGGCGTTTGAACTCTCTTCCATGGGCATTCGCGTCGACGCCGCGGCCCTGCTCCGGCAACTGGAAATGCGAGGCTGTCCGGAACGCCAGAAGCTCTTCTGGCACCAGAAGCTCCTTCAAGGCGACCTGCCCCTCACGATCGGGGGAGGCATTGGCCAATCGCGGCTGTGCATGTATTACCTCCGCAAAGCCCATGTCGGCGAAATCCAGGCCAGTCTTTGGCCCGACGAAATGATCGCCGCTTGCCGCTCCAACCATATCCCGCTCCTCTGATGCCGCTGGAACCTTCAGCCTCCCGTGCTCGGCCTGTGGACGTCGGAGCGCTCTTGGCGGCAGGCGAATCGCTAAGCGCGACCGCATGAGCCTGCGCACCATTACCAACCACCACCAGGACTTCGAGGTGCTCGACCTCGACCCTTCGCGGGCCCGCGGCCCTTTCGTCATCGTCCAGGAGGGGTGTGCGCCGGGCGCGATGACCACCTCCTCAACGGTGTTCGTGATGCGGCAGGACGGACGCTGGGCAGACGTGGCCTATTACCTGGCAGGCGACGGACGCGGGCACCTGGACGAAATCCTCTTTCCCGGGACGGCGGAGGTGATGGCGTTGCTCCAGCGGCTCGATCCGCGTCCCGTGGTGGCAAACGTCGCGGCGTCCAGGAAGGAAATCGAAGATTGGCACCGGGCGAACCCGCAGATCGAACCGGGCTTGAGCGGATTGCGCCGGTGGGCGGAGGAATTCAGGCGCAGCGAAACGGAGCGCAAGCGCCGACGACGAGCCTGAGGTCAAGCCGGCGGTTGGGGCGTGTCGGCATGCGTCTCTTTCCAGCGCTGCCGAAGCGCGTCATGCAGGCGGCGGCGGAAGTCAAACGGCAGCTCGCACGGCTTGCCTTCGCGATACAAGGTGATCGTCTTGCGAATGTTGTCGACCACCACCTGGCACGGGTTGCAGCCTGCCATGTGCCGTTCAAACTCGGCGCATAATCCAGGGTCGACCGTGCCGTCGACATACTCATTCAGCGTCCTCAGCAATTCCTCGCACTTCATGTTCGTCCTGTCAGAAGGAGAGCCTCCCGACAGCCTGGAAGTTACATCTCACCCGCCTCGTGCTTATGAGGCGCAAGCCGGCGGGCCTCGTCTCCCAGAAACCGCGTCAGCTTTTCCCGCAACCGCAACCGGGCCCGCAGCAGCCGGACTTTGGTGTTCGCTTCGCTCAAGCCGAGCGCCTCGGCCGTTTCCTTGATCGACAATCCCTGGACATCCCGCAGCAGAAAGACAAGACGGTGCTTGTCGTCCAGCTCATCCAAAGCTTCGTCCAGCAGTCTCTGAACTTCGTTCCGCTGCGCCAGTTCGCTCGGAGATTGCCGCCAATCCGCAATGAACTCCGGATGCGGAATGGCATCCGATCCTTCCCTGGGCTCGGTCGCTTGCTCTAGCGACACCGTCTCGAGCCCTTTCCGTTTCCGGATCACTTTGAGAGCGGCATGAGCCGCAATGCGCATCAGCCACGCCCCGAAAGGGGATTCGCCGCGAAATTCCCCCAGGTGCTCAAGCGCGCTCAACAGAGCGGTCTGCGTCACGTCCTGGGCATCGTGCTCATTGCGCAACATGCGAAGCGCCAGCGAGTAAACCCGGCGTTCGTGCCGGTTCACCAGCGCTTCAAAAGCGTCGAGATCCCCTGCCCTGGCCCGCAGGACAAGGGGTTCGTCTGGTGTGTCATTGGCGATCGGACTCGGCATTCAAGTTGCCCGTGCGATGCCGGCCTCGGTCGGAGACAGGCTCCAACGCATTCCTTCTGGGCCCGGATCGGAACACGAGCCACGACCGGGATAGCGTCCACGGATCGAAACCCAGGACGAGTCGCCCGCCCCGGGTTTGGAGATAGAGCCCCCAAAGCCGCCCTGAATGCAAGCCTTCATTGCCGGACCGCTGGGTTGACGGGGTGAAGCCGGTTCGGCGCGCGGCGCCGAAACTCCAGGTCACCGTCTGGATTGGCAGCAATTCTTATCCTGCTCAAGAAGGGCCGGGCCGGACCGCCCTGCCTAAAATGCTGGGCTGGGGTATTTGGCAAACGTTCGACTCACCCCGCCTGGCCGGGGACCGGGCGCCGCCTGCTCCCGGATATAACACGTATTTAACACGTATTTGACACGTATTTAACTCGATTCCCGATCGTGTTAAAACCCTGTTAAAGTCGAGTGAAATGCGTGTGAAACGCGGATTCACCGGGGTCGCGCCTCCCAGGCAAATGCTTGCCGCGGCGGATGGTTTCGAGTCGACGGACGGCGTGATTGTCGTTGCCGTGCAAAAGGAAAATACCCGGCGGCTGGCGGAGGCTTTGCTCGTGCAGGATACGTTGAGCCGGGAGCAAGGGATGGAACTATTGCAGCCCGAGAACGGCCGTCTGAGCAGGGAAGAGGCGCCTATCGAAGACGCGTTCGCAACCTGAGACTTAGGTCTCAGTAAGTCTTGCGGAGGTGGGACGGGAGGATATTGAGTTCGGAGCGGTACTTGGCCACCGTCCGCCGGGCGATGACGATGCCCTTCTCGGTCAGCATCCTGACGATCTCTTCGTCCGAGAGGGGTTTGGCGGGGTTCTCCCCCTTGATCATTTCGGAGATGATATCCTTGACGGAGGTATTCGACATGCCGACGCCGCTGGCCGTTTTGATGCCCGAGGTGAAAAAGTATTTCATCTCGAAGATCCCCCGCGGGGTTTGCATGTATTTGCCCGAAACCGCGCGGCTGACGGTCGTCTCATGCACCCCGACCACTTCCGCCACTTGCAGCATGGTCAGCGGCTTGAGGTGAGCGACGCCTTTCTCGAGAAACTCGCGCTGGCGATTCACGATCTCCTTCGCGATGTTCAGGATCGTTTGCTGTCGCTGGTGCAAGCTCTTGATGAGAAACTTCCCGGCGCGAATCTTCTCGCGGATATAATCCCGGACCTCCGGCGAGCTGTCGGCCTGGGCCATGAGGTCTTTGTAAGTATTGCTAATGCGGAGCCGGGGCACCTGCTCGTTGTTGGTGGTCACCACCCAATCGTCACCCGCCTGCTGGACGAAGACCTCGGGCAAAATGTAATGATCATTGTCCGGCAGAAACGCCCGGCCGGGCCGGGGCTCGAGATGTCCAATGCGAGCAGCCGCCTCCTGGATCTCGTCGACCGTCAAACCAAGCCCCCGCGCAATCTCAGGCAGTCGGCGTTTGCCCAGGGCGTCGAAATACTCGTCGACAATCTTGTACTCGAGGGAATTCTTCCGGTCCGCACGCTCCAATTGCAGCAACAAGCACTCGCGCAAGTCGCGCGCCCCGACTCCCGGAGGGTGAAAGGTCTGGATCACCTTGAGGACGGCCGCAATCTGTTCCGCGGGAATATTCGTGGAAAAGGCCAGCTCATCGACCGACGCCTGCAAATACCCGTAATCGTCGATATTCCCAACGATCACTTCCGCGATCGGGCGCTGTTCCTTCGCCAGATCGGACATCCGCACCTGCTCGAGCAAAGTCTCCTGCAGCGAGGTGTCCGCCACGAGCGAATCGAACATGAATTGCCTGCGTTCCTCGTCCTCCTGGGAATAGCGTTGGGGAATGGAAGTCTGGGAGAAATGGTCCCGCCATTCCTGATCCATTTGCGCCAACCGTTCGAATTCAGCCTGAAAATCATCCACCGGACCGTTCGATTTGTCGGTGGCGGGATCGAAGGTGACGTCGGAAGGGGGCTCGGCGGGATCCGTCAGATCGGCGGTGCCATTTTCCTGCGTTTTGGACTCCTGGTCCGCCTCGGTCGATGCCCCTTCCTCGAGGACGGGATTCTGCTGTAATTCTTGCTCGATGAGCGCCTTCAGCTCGAGGGTGGGCGCCTGGAGCAGGGCCAGCGATTGCTGCAGCTGGGGCGCCAGCACTTGGGAAAGCGCCATCTTCTGTGATAAGTGTAAGCCCTGAGCCATCGCTGGCATCTTAAGCCGATAATCCGAGAGCTCAAGAATTAAACTGTTATTTCGGACCATATTGGCACGAAACTTGTCCGCGCGGTTCCCGGAGCTTTGTTGGTGCGCATCCCTCCGCCGGGATTTTCTCCTGTCCCGTCAAAACAGTTGCTGCGTGCAGCGACGTTGCTAAGCTCGCGCGTGTGGCTGTGCACTTCACGATCCTGGGAAGCGGTTCCGGTGGCAATTGCGCTTACCTGGAGACTGAAGAAACGCGGCTGTTGATCGATTGCGGGTTTAGCGGACGCCAAATCCGGAAGCGCCTCGCCACCATTGGCCGCACCCCGGAATGCCTCAATGGCATCCTGATCACGCACGAGCATACTGACCATACCCAGGGGCTTGGCACGTTGGGCGCCAAATTGCGGATACCCATTTACTGCAATCGCTTCACGCAGGAAGCGATCGAGCGCTATTTTGAAGCCCCGATGGACTGCCGCTTGTTCTCCACGGGCGCCAGCTTCGAACTTGGCGATGTGGTCGTAGATACCTTCACCGTTCCGCACGACGCCCAGGATCCGGTCGGGTTCCTCCTGCGCACGCCTTGTGTGAATATCGGGGTCCTCACGGACCTCGGGCACGCAACCAAGCTCGTGGCGGAGCGCGTCCGCCGCGCGAATGTCCTCGTCCTGGAAGCCAACCACGATATCAAGCTGCTCCAGGATGACCCCCACCGGCCCTGGGGTGTGAAGCAACGCATCCTCAGCCGTCATGGGCACCTTTGCAACGAGGCCGCCGCCGCTCTAGCCCAGGAAGTTGTCTCGGCCGACCTGCAGCATGTCTTCCTGGGGCATCTCAGCCGGGAGTGCAATCGCCCCGAATTGGCATTGGGCGTCGTGGGCGCACGCTTGCAGGAAATCGGCGCGTCCCATGTCCGCCTGGAATGCACCTCTCAAGACGCCCCGTGCGGCACGGTGGCTTTTGGCGACACGGTCGGCTGATGAAGAAGTGGCGGTTCGATCGAGCCGATCGCCGAAGCCTTTATCCCACGGCAGGTTCAGCGATGCCGAATTGCAGGTGCGGATCCCCCGGCACCGCATTCGCGCCCAAAACCATGCGCAGGAGAGTCCTCTGTTGGACGAAGCCCAGCATACGCATGGAATCGATGGCTGCCCAAGGCAGCGCCCGCATCCTGCGATGTCCGGGCGATCGAATCAATACAGGCGCTCACTGAACACAAGCCGCCAGCGGGACCGTCATAGCCGCTTCTCGCCCGAAGCGCACCGTAATCGCAATCCCACTCCTGATCGTCTGCCCCGACAGGCGCCGTTCGGCATGACCGAGATGCGCCCCTCCGCCGTTTTTCCGCTGGATCGGGCGAACGACCGGGGGCACCATGCCTGCCATGAAGCCTTCCGTCGAATCACGAGTCACTCGCCGCCATTTTCTCGCCGTCACCGGCGCCGCTCTTGCGGTCGCGCCAACGATCATCCCGGCCAGCGCGCTGGGAGCCGAGGGGCGTCCTGCCCCTTCCGAACGAATTACCATGGGCATTGTCGGTTGGGGCATGCAGGCCCCTGGCAACACTGGCAACTTCATGCGGGAACCCGATTGCCAGGTCGTGGCCAGTGCGAATATCGACAAGAACCACCTGGAGCGGTCGCTGCGCGCCATCAATGGCCATTACAAGAACCAGGACTGCAAAGCCTATCATGACTACCGCGAAATGATGGCCCGGACCGATATCGACACCGTCATGCTGGCGGTCCCGGACCATTGGCACGCGTTGATCGCCACCGAAGCCGCCCGCAATAAGAAAGACATCTACGGCGAGAAACCCCTGGCCAAAACCATTGCGGAACAGCAACAAATCGTCAAAGCCGTCCAGGACAACCAGCGCATCTGGCAGACGGGTTCCTGGCAACGCTCGGAAAAGAACTTCCATTACGCGGCTGAGATTGTCCGCAACGGTCTGATTGGCCGCGTGATCCGGGTCGAAGTCGGCCTGCCCGCCGGGCATACGGACTTCGCCGGGACTGGCAAGCCTTTGCTCAAGAAGCTCTCTGAACTCCCGGACAAGGTGAACAATCTCGCCAGCCTTCTGCCCGGCACCGACGCCTGGAAAGCCGCCGTCAGCGAACCCCCGCCCGAGCTGGATTACAACTTCTGGATCGGTCCTTCGCGGATGGAAGAGTACATCCAGGCCCGTGGGCACATGAACTGGCGCTGGAATTACAATACCGGCGGCGGTCAATTGCTCGACTGGATCGGACATCATAACGACATCGCCCACTGGGGGCTCGGGAACGACGACACCATCGGGCCGCTTTACGTCACCGCGGCAGGCGATTTCCCGCCGCCCAACGCCCTCTGGAACACCTGCACCCGGTATCGCGTCGTCTGCGAGTATCCGGACGCCCTTACCGTCGTGCTCGCAGGCGGGCACCGGGACATCCGCGGCGGCACCAAATGGATCGGCACCCATGGCTGGGTGTGGTGCGACCGCGGCAATGGTTTCGAAGCGTCGAACAAGGAATGGGAGGAAACCCGCACGTTGCCGGACGACTTGCGCAAGATTCCGTTGCCCTTCACCAAAGGCGGCCATTATCGCAACTTCCTTGACAGCGTGAAGTCACGGAAACCCACCGTGGCCCCCGTGGAAGTGGCGCATCACTCGGCGATCCCGGGGCACCTCGGGCACATTTCGATGCTCGTCGGCCGCCCGATCCGGTGGGACCCGGCCAAGGAAGTCATCCTGAATGACGAGGCCGCCAGCAAATTGCTCAGTCGTCCGTACCGCGAGCCCTGGCAGGCCGCGTGATCGGAGGCGCTCTCAGCGGCGCCGAATGGCGCCGCAGGCCGACTCTATGTCCGATGCGGGGCTTGGTTCCGGAGCGGGTCCAAGCCCCTTATCCGCAACCGATCCATGTCATGAATGACACACCTCCTGACCGCCAGCGAATCATCGACCACGAGCATCTGAAATTGCTGGCGATCGCGCATTACATCTACGGCGTTCTCCAGGGCCTGATCTCGTGTGTGCTCATCTTTCATTTCGGGCTGGGCTTGCTCATGATCATTGCCCCGCACGTTTTTGGCGGCAATCACCAGCAAGCCCCTCCCGCGTGGGCCGGCTTGTTGATGTCCGGATTTGCCGGCTTGATCATGTTTCTGGGCTGGCTCTTTGCCGCCCTGACCATCTACTCCGGGATCTGCATCAAGCGCCGGCAATACCGCATTTACAGCCTGATCATCGCCGCCCTTAACTGCCTCTCCTTTCCGTTTGGAACCGCCTTGGGCGTCTTCACGTTCATCGTTCTGTTGCGGGACTCAGTGAAGCAGCTCTACGACGCCAGCCAGCATCGGACGCTTCGGGACCCCGTGTCGGGCTCGGGGTCGTCTGAGGCCTAAGGGTGGCTTGCCGGCACCTTGGCCTGACGACGTTGCCTCTGCCCCCAGCCTTCCCGCGGCCGAGACTCGACGGTCCCTCTCGGAACAAGCCCTATTCGCGATGGAAGAGACGCCCCAACGCCGGCCCTGGTCCGGTCCCGACGCGGTTCCGGCGTGCGCTTCGCGGGCGGGTCAAGGTCAGGCGCCCTCCCGGCGGCCCGGCGGCCCGAGTGTCTTCGTGTTCAACCCGTTTGCCGAAGCCTCTATCGCCAGCAGAGCTTTCACCCCGGTCAAGACTCAGGCACTGTTGGCGAAGGACCTGGCGACCTTGCCACAATTCCTTTGTCAGCCGGGCGACATTGTTCTTGTGCCTGAACAGCCGTCCGCGCACTTCCTGCACGGCCTTGAGCAAGCCGGATTTCCGTTGCCAGAATTCGTCGCATTGAGCGCAGGCACGATCGATCCAGCGAATGACCTCGCTCACCGCACGCTCGGTCAATTGCGGCCTTGGGCGTGGGGACCTGACAGCGTCAAGTTGCTCGAGCCCCTCTTTTCGCAAAGGACCAAAGACGGCCGCGCGGCGGCCGATTGTTTCAACGACGACATTGCCACTCTCTATTCCAAAGCCTGGAGCGCCGCCTTCTTAAGAGCCTTTCTGACGCAACGCCGAGATCGTCAAAGAGCCGCTGACCCCTGGCTCTGCTCCGAGCAGGAGGCCGGTTTGGCGGTGCGGACCCTGCAAGAGGCGCTGGAGGCTGTCGCTGGCATTCGCGGCCGGGGGCATCACCGGGTGGTGGTGAAACAGGCCTATGGCCTGGCAGGGCACAACGCCATTCGCCTCTGGGAGCCGGAGATATTGCCGACGCAGCGACGCCATATAGCCCGCGCGCTGGAGAGCGGTCAACCGCTGATCGTGGAGCCTTGGCTGGACCGCGCCCTGGACTTCTCCGTCCAGCTGGAAAGGACGGCTGGCGGCCTTGAACTCTGCGGCTACACGGGCCTGGTCAACGATCGCAAAGGGCAGTTCCTGGCCAATTGGGCCGAACCGCCGCACCGCCAGTGTTTGCCTGCGAAGGTGGCAGCGTTGCTCGGGGCAAAGGCGGACGTATCGGAGCAACTCGAGCGTCTTTATCGGGAGATCTTCGTCTTGCTCGAAGCTGCGCTGCGACAAGCCGGCTTCGTCGGCCCGATAAGCATCGATGCCTTCCTCTACCGCACACCGGACGGTGACTGCCGCCTTAAACCTGTTGTCGAGATCAATCCCCGGTATACGATGGGGCGGCTGACATTGGAACTGATGAAGCATGCCAGCCCAGGAAGCTGCGGCCGGTTCCGTCTCGTCAGCCGGGCCCAGGCACGCGCAGAAGGGTTTGAAACCCTGGTCAGCTATCACCAGGCTCTCACGGAGAGCCGGCCCTTGATTCTGGCCGCGCCGCCGGGGCGCAGAATCGGCCAGGGCGCCCTTTGCCTGACCGATCCCGAACGGGCTCAAGTGTGCCTCGCGACGTTCGAGGTCGGTCCCGCGGTGGGCGGCGATTGGATCGGCACCCGCGAGCGCCAGGAGCGCCAATAAACATTCGAGATGCACAAGATCGTCGTCATCCTTGGGACGAACGCGTCCGGCAAGAGTGACCTTGGCCTTCGCCTGGCCGCGCACTTTGATGGCGAGATCGTCTCGGCCGATTCGCGGCAGATTTACCGGGGCCTTGACCTGAGCAGTGGCAAGATCCCTCTGTGCCAAGCGGCTCTGGTCAAACACCACTTGATCGACGTCGCCGACGTCTCCGAGTCCTACTCGCTTGCGCAGTTCCAGCGCGCCGCTTACGCCGCTATCGACGCTATTTGCAGCGCCGGGAAATTGCCCTTCGTGGTCGGCGGGACCGGGCTATACATCAGCGCGATTGTTGAAGGCTATCAATTGGTCGATGCCCCTCCAAACGATCCATTGCGTGCGGAGCTCGAGTCCTTATCCCTGCCTGAGCTGGTCGAGCGGCTTGAGGCAGCCGATCCGGACGCAGCCAGGCGCATCGACAAGAGCAACCCCCGCCGAATCATCCGGGCGCTCGAGATCGCGTCGGCTGGTTATGCGGGTTCCGCGGCACGGACCAATGCGCCGCGATACGATTGCCTGCAGCTTGGCCTGACCTGGCCTCGCGAAATCCTGATTGAACGGATCGAGCAGCGCCTTCAACAGCGCCTGGCCGAAGGCATGATCGAGGAAGTCGCCCGGTTGCGCGCCCAGGGAATCTCCGACCTGCGCCTGGACAAACTCGGGCTGGAGCCCCGGTATATCGCGCGCTATCTGCGCGGAGAACTGGGCACTCTCGACGAGCTCCGCGCTCAGCTTGGGATTGCCATCCGTCGCTTCGCCAAGGAGCAAATGACATGGTTCAAGCGAGACGGCCGGATCTTATGGCTGGACCCTTTCGGCGATTCCTTCGAGGAAGCCTGCCAGCGCATTCGCGAATGGCGGCAACAAACCCCCTGATGGGCCTGCCTAGGGTTCCGCAGCTACGGGGAACATGGAGATCCGGAATCTTGTGCAACCGTAGGGCACAAGGGTGATGGCTTCTGCCGGTTTCGATCCCGTTGCCGGAACAAGCGGCAGACGGGGCGCTTTCGGGTCCGGATTCCACGCGATTTCGAGCGCCTGGGTCGCGAGTTTCAAGGGCGCTTCCAAGGGCCAATCCCATCGGGCGGGCATAGGGTTGCGCTGAACGTTCAGATTGGCGTTGCGCACGTCCAGGGCGTAGTTCCATCTGGCCTTCGGATCGGGCGTGTTGGGATCGGCCAATTCAGGGATGGGCAGCGCGAACAGCAGTGGGCCATAGGAGACCGCCGCGTAAGGGGCGCCTTCAGCGTTCCTGTCGCGGCCCGTCGTCAGGCTGGCCGACATCGGGAACTGCAGGCGAATGGTATCCCCCGGATTCCACACCCGCTCCACATGCACAAAGCCTCTGTCGTCCGGGGCGGCTGGCACGACGGTGCCGCTGACCGTGAGCTTGGGCTCCGCGCACCATCCCGGAATACGGAAGGCCAGCGGGAACCGCGCCGCGCGCGCGGGCTTGACGGTAATCTCGATGGTTTCGTTGAAGGGGTAGTCTGTCTGGCAGACCAACTCGACCGGCAGCCCGTCAGCCACTTTGGCCGTAACCTTGCAGGGTCCGTAATGGGTCGCGGCCAGGCCGTTGTCATACGTGGCCATCCAAAGGTGCATCACGTAATTGGGCACGATGCGGTTCAGCGCGGCCGTGCAGCAAAGCGGGTAATGCTTCCTCTGATAGGAATTGCCTCCAGCCTGCGGCCCGTGCGGATGCGGCGGGGACTTGTCCGTCACGCGGTTCGGACACTGGAAATAGACATGCGTCTTGAAATCACGCGCCACCGTCACCGGGCCGGCGTTGAAGAAGGCCCGCTCCGCCCGGTCGGCCAGCCGCCCTTGTCCACTGACGGCGAGCAACGCGATCTGGCTCCAAAGGTAAGCGGCGACATCACACGTCTCCGTCCCTCGAAAGGCGCCCGTGGGTCCGTAATACTCATCGGCAACCGGCACGCCGGACGGCTGCATCGCCTCGCGCTCAAGGTAATCGTGCCAGGCAAGAGTCGCGTCGAGGAACTCGCGGTTCCCTGTCCATAGGTATCCGAGCGCCCAAGGCGTCGTGCTCTCGAGAAAGTGCACCACATGATCATTTTGTTCCGCGCCAGGTCTTGTATCGGGCGGAACGCGGTAACGGTTCCAGGAGCCGCCACCCGGCTGCTTGCCGCCGCCATCCTTGGAGAAAAGGGCCGTGAGGGCTGCGCCGATCTCCGCGTTGCCCGTCCAGGTCCACGTGTCAAAAGCCGGCCAGGGATTCGACATCGCCCACCCGAGCCGCACCCAGTCGCGGTCGCCGCTATAGGCGATTTCCAAGGCTCTTAAAGCGTCCTTGTCTCCCGATGCCAGGTAATACCCTGCGAGCGCCCGTCCGAACAAGCCGCTCGCCCAGATTGGCCACGCGTCGCTGACCACACTCCCCGCCCTGTCCTCAGGCTTGTTCCGGTCGAGCCACCACAGGAACAGGATGCTGTCCGAATGCATGTTCGAGGTAACAACTTGGAGACGGCGCCTGGCCAACTCAATAAGCGCGTCATCATGCAGGGCGTAACCCAAGCGCGCCAAGCCGTCGAACCAGTATCCGCCCCCTTCGTACGGCCAACCGCCATTGGGCCAGTTCAGGCGTTCGCCCGTCATCTTGTGGTCCGCCGCCCACGCCCGCTTGAACTCGATATCGTACTCGTCCATGTGGCTGGTGAAACCGTCTCGCGCAGCCAAACACCAGTCGCGCAGCCAACCCGCCGGTTCCACCGCCCCGGGCGGCAACGGGATGAACGCCGGACGGATCGGGGGCTCAAACGGCCGCGCGTAATTGGCCCGGGCAGAATGGTTCGAAAGCGGCAGCGACTCGGCCGAGCGAGTGTGCACTGCTGAGACCGCGCTCAAGACGACCACGGCCAGAAAGGGGCTTGTCTTCATGGCTTGTTAATGTCGCTTCGATCTGGCATTCGCGAGCCAAATCAGCAATTCTCACCATAGGACTTGAATCCAGGTAGATGACATGGGTGTTGGCAGGTGAGCAAAACAGTTGCTACACCAAGGTT
>CAZODO010000061.1:0-37709 GCA_964578605.1 uncultured Verrucomicrobiota bacterium
CCTGTTCAATCCGCAAGGGTCTGGCCATGCACCGGACGTTACCCGCCCCTTCGGCCGAGTGTCAATTGAAGATAAAGGAGATCTGACCCCGATGGCGCCCCGAAGCTTAACCCCACTGATGACTTTTTGTCAGCAGACTATGCACCATTTGGCCGTTCGCTTGGCGCTTTCTGCTGGCGAGGCTTGCGGGATCTTGCCAGGGCGGAAAACGTGAGATGCGCCCCGGAGTTGCTCTCGCCGGAATTCCAGACTCGTCAGGCTTCGCGCGGGTTCATTATAGTGACCGTTGTGGCAGCTTGGCCCCAGACCTTTCAGCAATTCGTCCGGGCGGGCCGGGGTTTCGTGCGGGAGCATTGGCAACGGTTCCTGCGCATCCGGGAAAAGATCCGCATTAGTGAAGAGACCTTTCACCTGATCCTGGCAGGGGTCGTAGGAATTATTGGCGGTTTGACTAACCTGGCCTTTTACTTCTGTAACCGGGCCTTGGTCTCCCTCAGCTTCGGCAGGCAGGGGGATCTCGTAGATGTGGCGTCCGTCCTGCCCAATTGGCACCGGGTGCTGGTCCCTGGTTTGGGCGGATTGGCTGCCGGCTTGGTGCTTTACTGGGGGTTGCGTCTGGTCAGGCGTCAGGGATCGCAGAATATTCTGGAGGTGGTGGTGGCTGGCGACGGGCGATTGCGGATGCGCAGCGGGCTTGTTAAGACGATCTCCTCGTTGCTGAGCATCTCATCGGGCGCATCCATTGGCCGGGAAGGTTCGATTATTCAGCTTGCGGCGACGCTTGCGTCCAAGGGCGGGCAACTTGCGAACTGGCAACCCTACAGGCTTCGGCTGCTGGTGGCTTGCGGCGCCGCTTCGGGGATGGCGGCCGCTTACCACGCGCCGGTGGCGGGTGCGGTCTTCGCCGCCCAGATTGTCCTTGGCAACTTCTCGATGAGCCTGTTTGCTCCCCTGGTTTTCGCCTCCGTGGTGGCGACGATGGTATCGCGGAGCTTTTTCGGGTTGGAGGCTTGGTATGAAGCGCCTTACGTAGAGTTCAAGCACTTGTCTCAATTAACCTGGTTCGTGGTTCTTGGAATTCTGGCGGGAGGCCTTGGGGCAGGTTTCTTGAAGATGCTTCGTTATAGCGAAGATCTGTTCGACCGGCTTTCCTGGCCGATCTTCAGCCGCCTGGCGCTGAGCGGACTGATGGTTGGAGCCCTGGCTCTGCAATTTCCGGAAGTGTTTGGCAACGGCTACAGCGTTGCGAATGGCATTTTGCATAACCGCTTCGAACTCACGTTGTTGCTCGGCGTCTTCTGCGCGAAGCTCCTGGCGACCCTGGTCACGGTCGGCTCCGGGACCGTGGGCGGTGTGATGACGCCCACGCTCTTCCTTGGCGCGGCTTTGGGCGCGGCGCTTGGACAGGTCTTGCGGCTGTTCGACCTGGCTCAAGGCATTCCTGTAGAAGCTTTTGCGCTGGTGGGAATGGGCAGCGTTCTCTCCGCGACGGTGCATTCGCCCTTGCTGGCTTTGATCATGATCACGGAGATCTCGTCGAATTATTCGATGATGCCGCCGCTGATGCTCTCCTGTGCGCTGGCAACCCTCGTCGCGCGGCGCCTTCACCCCGATTCGATCTATACCGAACCGCTTCGCAAGAAAGGGGTGACCATCGACCGCGAAAGCCAGCGCCTGGGGGAAGCCACCTCCCAAACCGTCGGCGACCTCATGCGCGAGCCGGTCCCCCCGTTGCGCGAGACTGCGAGTTTCCGGGAGATTGTGGACCGCTTCCTGACCAGCCCGAACAACTTCCTGCCCGTGGTGGATCGGGATCAAAAGCTTCTCGGCATGGTCGCGTTGCAGGACATGAAAGAATACTTGAATGCGGGACTGGAGCTGAGCGGCGTCATCGCCTATGACGTGATGCGTCCGCCGCCCCAATGCCTCACGCCCAATCAGCGGCTCATCGACGCCCTCCCCGTGCTTCTGACCAGTGAGAACCGGAACATTGCCGTGGTCAACAACCTGGCGGAGTCGCGCTTGCTCGGTTCCGTGGCCCGCGCCGAAGCGCTCGGGTTGCTTTCGGAAGCGATTGCCAGCGGCAAAAAGCGCGTGGATTAGGCGCTTGCGGCTGCCTCCTCTGCCCTCACCAACGCCCGCCGGACGAGTTCGCCTTGGAAGGTGTAACCCAGCGCAAGGACTTCCTTGACGCGCCACTCGCCTTCCGGACTGGCGGCGCCCTCTTCGAGTTGGTGGACCTGGGGATCAAAAGCGTCCGCGACTGCGGGAGCGAATCCGTTCAGACCGAGCCGCCGCAGCGCGTCCCGGCAAGCCACCTGGAACTGGCCAAGCTGCGCGACGAGCGCGGGCTGCCCAGCCCGCACCGCTGCCGTATGAAGCGCGAAGATGTGGTCCAGGACAATCACGGCCGCCTGCAGCCAATCCCGCTCCGCCCGGCGCAGTTTGTCCACCTCGAGCTTGAGGTGATCTTTCTCGGCGTCGCGGGCCTTGGCCAGGAAAGCGCAAAACTCGTCCAACTGCGCTTTCATATCGCCGGCGACCTTCTTGGCGTCGCCGCTCGCCTGCGTGGCCATCGCGTGGATGCCCTGCCATTGATCGGTCGCGCCGGCGATCTCAGTCTGGATCCGCTGGAGATTCTGCATCTGGGTCACAGCGTCGGCGAGCGCCAAGGCCTCAGCCAGCTTGATGGCCGTGCGGTGCTCGCGAAGGAAGGGCAGAATGCAGAGCCACGCCCCGATGGTAATGGCCGCGAGCGCGCCAAAGAACTGCCAGGCGTTCAGCGGCCCCGTCGTTCTGAAAACGACCAGGGCGCCAAAGGCCACCAGGATTACGTCCCCAAGGACAAAGGGCCACTTGCTGAGTTTGGGCACTGCGGAATCGGTCATGCTCGTCCATGATGTAGAGCAAGACCCGGAAGGTGGCCATTGAAAAAGACGGCCACCTTCCGATGCGCCCAAACCTGGCGGCGTGCGCCTCCGCTGAAAGGCACGCTCCTACTTGCGCAGGCGGAAGAAGCGCGCGGTGCCGTTCATAGGAACGGTCACACTGTTATTGGTCACGCCTGGGACGGCCGTCCAGTTCGGGTTGCCCAAACTGTCCGCAGCCTGGAGCGTGAAACCGGCCAGGTCACTCGCCCAGGAGATCCGCAAGTTCCCAGCCTCCACCGCCAGCGTCAGCGACGCTTCGCCAGGTTCAGGCGTCCCGCCCTCATAAGGCAGCCCGCTGGCTGTCGGAGTTTCCAATGCCTCAAGCTCCTCATCGGCAAGCTTGCGGGAATGGATCTGGATGCTGTTGACGTACCAGGCGCGGCGTTCGTCCTGGTCGCCATCGGCGAAGAGGATGGCGAATTCGTTCAGAGCCCGCCGCCCGTCCAAGGCGTCGGTCTTCCAATCGTCCTGCTTGACGCCATCCACGAACTTCGTAATCACCGCCGGCTTGGCCGCCAAATCCACCGCCATCGAGACCCGGTGCCATTCGCCCGCCGTGAACGCGCCGGTGCCATTGTAGCCGCCCTGGCCCTGGCCGAAATTACCTCCCTGCCAAAAGACATCGCCATCGCTGGTGTTATTCGGGTCGTCAATCTGGATCATCGAAGCCGCTCCTGGCCCTGTGGTGGCCACGAGCACGTCCATGATCAAGGTGTACTGGTTGACCTTGGACCCGCCGCCATTAGGCGCGATCCCATGGCGCATGATGTATCCAATCTTATTGTTCAGGTCGCCCGGGACCTTCATGACTTTGGCAGGCTGCCCGGCGATGTCCGGAATCCCAAACGAAGCGGTGGTGCCGAATTCGGTCTTTTGCTCGGTCAGCCCGCCGGGACCGTCAAAGAATTCCATGGCTTTGCCAACCGTGGCCGCCAGCGTCCCTTGCTCGAAATCCCATTGGCCACGGACCGGGTTGGCCCCACCGGCGCTCACGGTGCTGGTGAATAACCATGAATTCGTGAAGCGGATCGCCGGGGAGCTGTTGTCCGCATAGACAAGCACGAAACGGTTGGTCGCCTCGGTCCGGTTCGGGCTGGGCTGGAAGCTCACGGTGGTGCGCGCTCCGGCCTTGTTCACGGTTGGCGTGACCGCCGCATCATTGAACGAGAGGTTGACGGACGACGCATTGAGCTGGGTCCGGTCGTCCTGGATCAGGATGACCACCGGCTCGGCCGGATCATTGCCCGAAGTGCCCGGCCGGGGCGTGATCTCCGCAATGTAAGGCGCGCCCGCTCCCGGGGCGGAGCTGGTCCGAAAGGCCTTGACCGCTTTGGGATTGGCGCTGTCATTCACCAGGATCTTCTCCTCCGTGACGGTGTCGACGGTGTAGAGCTCCGCGCTTCCCTGGCGTCCGCTCTGCACGTAAACGAGGCGCACCGGGTAGAGGCCGGGCTGCGCGATGTAAAACGTGAATTCGTTATGGTTCTGAGAATTCTCGTCAAACGCGGGGGCTGTCGCGCGCACGTAGGATCCCAGCACCTGGGAGAACGCATCCCGCGGGTTCAAGCCGATAACCAGCGCGAAGTTGTCGTCGTCATTCACGTCCACGCGCGAGGCGTTGACGGTGACGCCCAGCTTGTAGGTGCCTGTCGCGAACTGCAAATACCCCAGGAACTCCGTCGTGAACTGCGTCGAGTGCAGGTTCTGCCCTGGAATGCCCGGGAACGGCCAGTCGCCGAGGAAGTTGCCCACCTCGCCCTCGGTGGCGAAATTGATCACGTCCACGTCATAGCTCCCGTCGCCATTGGGGCCACGGACGGATTCATCGGCTACCAGGTTCCCATCGAAGTCGCGCAGCGTCCCGTTCAACTGTTGGATCCCGCGCGTGACGGTCGCGGCCAGGTTGGTGGGATTGTTCACTTCTTGAATGTATTCCGGCCCTTGCACCGTTCGCGCCCGGAACCCGGGACTGCTTCCCGAACTCGCGGGGAGCGCCACCGCGGGATTGACCGCGTTAAACGGCCCGACCGCGAACTGCCATTGCACCCCAAGATTGTTCGGCGGCGAGGCGTCGTCGTTGAAACTGATCGAAACCTTGTGAACCGAGAGCGCCTCAAACAAGCTGGGCGGTGTATAGGTGATCGTGGTGGTCGATCCTGCGGTGCTGACCTGCGGTGTCACCGTGGCGTCGTCGAGCTTCATCACAATCGAACCCGGCACCACCTTGGTCGTTCCGTTCTCGATCACTGCCGTCACTTGGGCATTCGGCGGCACCAGGGAACGGCTCGGGATGCGCGCCGTGTCCGGGTTCGGCAAGACCGAACTCACATACGGGTTCGGAGGCGGCCCGGTGAGAATCCCCGCCGCGGTCGGGCTCCCCAACGTGGCGATCAGCCCGTCCGAGAGTTTCGTATCCTGGATTTGAAGGCTGTTGATGTAGCCCAGCTCCGTCTCGCCGTTGTCGTCGTTGAAAAGGTAAAAGATGTCCAGCAGCGCGTACCCGGAATCGATCCCGCTCACGCGTTCTGATCCCACCTTCACGCCATCGATAAACTTGTCGACCACCGGTATCGTCGCTGCCAGATCCACCGCGAAAGCGATCCGGTGCCAAGTGTCGGGGAGAATCTGACCGTCCGAATTGGCAATCCCAATGCCGTTCTCGGCGGTCACGGCGAACTCCGCGTTCCCCGCGCCTGTGATATCCATCAGGCCGCGGCGCTTGTTCTGCGAATCGGCCGGGAACAGGACATCCATGATCACGGTGTACTGATTGACCAGGGCGCCTCCGCCATTCCCCACCGCGCTGGTGGGAACGACATACCCCCCAAAGCTATCGAGGGTCTTGGGGAATTTCATGACCTGGGCCGCCTGGCCGCCAATGTTGGCGATGCCAAAGCTGGTGGTGGTGCCAAACGCGGTTTCCGCGTCCGTGGCCGGGTCAAGGATCGAGATCGGCTGACCGACCTCGGCGGAAAGGTCGCCATTGAAGTTCCATTGTCCCGTGATTGCCGGGTAGGCGTTCGGGACTGACAACAGTAGAGCTGCCGTGGTGAAGAGGAGAAGGTGAGTCGGTATTTTCATAGCCCATGACTTGAATTGCGATTGCCCATGCGCAACAGCGATGCCCTGCTACTACTACGGTTCAACGGTTCTACTACGAGCGGGCCTATTCCGAAGCCAAACCGCCCCTGCTGTCAATCCCGGATGTGCGTTCTGATGGCGGTTGGCCACATCTGGCATGGTGTTTCCGGGATACCGCGAATGGGAGATCCCTTTGCTCCGATGCCGCACAGAATACGGATGAAGTTCACGCAAGAATCATGCCAAACTCATGCTAAACACATGCTGACATGCATTTATCATGTGTTTAACATGCGGTTAGCGTGCGTTTAGCGTGCGTTTAGCGTGCGTTTAGAGCGGTAGGAGAGGGGAACGAGCGCTGTTCGATGCGCCATTGGACGTGGCAATTGTCACGCGGTATGGGAAACGCAACCCACTCCACCACACTGGATGCGCGCCACTGCGTCTACTCTCGCTGCGAACCCGTTGCGGGTTCCCATGGGATGATCCGCGCTTCCAGCGGGTTTAACTCGATCCGTATCTTTAAATTTCGCCCGTCGATGCTCGCCGTCACTCCGGTCGCGTCATTGCCAGCCGACACGAACTTCCCCAGTGCCGGCAATCCCCACTCAATGCGGTCCACCCGGACCGTCGCCGTCACGGGCCGATCGGCAACGCTGGCCATGATCAGTGCGACGTTTCCATCCGGCGCGCGCCATCCGGATCCAAGCACAAGCGGCACGGTCTTTTTGAACACGTTCACTGTATCCTGTTGTCCGGCGTAAATGGACAACCGCGATATCGGGGCTTCCTCCGATGGCGCCTCGATCATCGGCGGGGGAAGCATGGCGCCGTCCTGCAGGTATTGGAGCGCTTTCTGGCGCAGTTTCGCGAGGCGGATGACATATTGAATCTCGAGCGCCCGGTCGTGACGTTGTGAAGGCCGGTAGTTCGCGAGGGTCGCTTGCTGTCCCCAAACGAACGAACGCGCCTGTTCGAGAAAGAATTGGCGAGCGAATTGCCGATCGAGCAGATCCAGCGGCTTCTTGGGCGCATGTTCAGCCGGCCAAAACTCGTCGTAGGGCGGGGAAGTCAGCGATGAGTAACTGCCAAAAAAGGCGCCGTAACCGTGGTAAACCGATTGAAAGAGCGGAATCGGGTCCCATCCGTCGGGGGCGCAGTACCGTTCACGGCTGACATCGAGAGCGAGCATCAGGTCCAGATAGGGCAGCCAGTTTTCCGCGCACCCTTCACCGGCCAGCGCCACGCCACCACGCGAGGCGCATTCCTGGCGGATTGTGGCCGTCAGAGCCTTAAAGCCGGCCATCCAATAGGCGCCGCCTCCGGGAGGATGGCCGTGCTCCGGATCAAAGCACGCCAGGCTGCTGCACGCCTGGTCCATGTAAATACCGTCCACCCCCAGCCGATGGAATGCCTCAGCGGCCAGGCCGGAATACTTGGCGCGCCAGAAGGCCGTGCCCAGGCACATGCTCGCGCACGGCAGTTTGGTGAACGTGTTGTACACTTCCGGTTTCACCTGTCCATCCGCCGCTTTTACGGCGTAAGCCGCGGCGTTCTCGTTGGTCCAACTCGCGGTCGTCATGCCCCAGAGCCGTTGGTTCATGTAGACAAGCGCCCGCACATCGCGCGCGTGCGCCCGGCGAAGAGCCCCGGCAAATGAAGCTTCGCCTTCTCGGGGTGGGAGATATTCCGGGAACCCAACGTCATAGGCGCACCCATGCCACCAATGCCAGAAGAGGCTGACCGGGAGTCCAAGCTCGCGTTGCATCTCGATGGCCGGCCCGACGACGTCTGGCGAGCGGCCGCGGTTCCAGACCCATAACCCGGTGTCGCGAATCCACGACGGGACGCCGCCGCGTTTCCAACGGCTTTCAAGCGCCCAGACCTGGTTGGTCGCCCACGCTCGATAGATCCGGGCGGCGCCAAACCAGTCGCCACGGAACGTGCCCACCACCGCCGAGTACGGCAGGACGTAGTCCTTCGCAGGCGCACTTGGGCGCTCTGGCAGATGGACGATCTCAACGTTCAGATCCGGCAACGGGCAAGTCTTGGTCCCGTTCTCCGCGCCCGCGATTGGCGCTCCGTTCGTGCTGACAACGCTTGGACGGCTGAACACCGCGAACAGCTTGCGATAGCTGGCCGTGTCGTCGGCCGCGAGGTAAAGTCCAGGCCCGCCCTCGGAGTAAAACGCCAGGAACTGCATGGAGCCGAGACCCGGATAATCGTAGTCGCGCCGCCCTCCCGCGGGCACAGACGAGGCGAAAATCCCGCGCGGATCGGACGACAACAGACCCGCCCAGAAGGGAACCGCCAGCCGTTCACGCTCCATTTGCGGCAGATCCAGGAGGCGAGGGAAGCGGATCTTTCCGATTGCCCGTGGGCCAGGCGATTTCACCGCCAGTTGCCATCGGCTCAAGGCGCGTTGAGTCTCGAGCAGCACCGTGACCTCGACGCGAAGGCCGGGCGCGTCCGCCAACCCGAATTGGCTCCAGGCCAGCCGCAACCCGGGGTCCGCCGCATTCAAACGGGTCACCTCGCAGCTTTGGGCATCGGCGGGCGAAAGCACTCTTGCTGGCGTCCCGCCCAGTTCGAGCTCCCAGAGGCCGTTTGTGCCGGCAGACGCGAAGTTCTGCTTCGAAGCTTGATCGATCAACGCCAGGATCGCGCCGGTGTCCCGATCAGCCTCGAGTTCGAGCCAAGGCGTGCCAATCCGGACCCCTTCCGCCCGCGCGTCCACGGCTGGAAGACCGCCGCACGCCAGGAAAGCGATCAGGTATCCCGCGGCGGCGCATAAACGAATCAAAACAGGCTTCCTGAGGAGTCCGGAAGATGCCCGACAGACCCGAGTGGCTTCTTGGTCTTGATCTCTGCAGCTCATGCGTCGCCCCGGTTGTAGACGCGTGAAGAGGCATAAGCAACAACGGTCGTTACGAGCAGAGGAGCGAGCCAACACTCGGTCCCGGCCATTTCATGGCCAGTTTCCCGGCTTAATCGCCGGCGTTTTGATCACGGTCGGCCGCTTGGCCAGCGTCCGGTCCGGTGCTGTGCCGGGCGTGTTTGGCGACCCTGGTCTTTTTTATCCTTTCTTCTTGCCCAATGCGGGGTGCTCCCTCAGTCTTCTGGAAACCCTCAATGGAATGGGCAACGCCAGTTCGATCACGAACGAGCGTGTGCCTGGTACCGTAACGACAAACACAGAAATGACGAAACGAAGCAAACCCTCAGGCGCGCTCTGGCTGGTGATGCTGGCCTCAGCGCTGTTGCTGAGCTTGTCCCTGCAAGCTCAGACGACTGCACGAACTGAAATTCTGGGCGTGGGCGCAGCCAGTTTGGTTGGCGGCGACCTCACTGACCCAAACGACGACGGTCTGGATGCAATGGACGGCGCCTTTGACCCGTCCTGGAACTGGGCTGGAATCGACGCCAGCCACGAACCTGATTTCGAAGGGGCGGAAGCCGCCTATAACATCTTCGACAACAAGGTCGGCGGAGGCACCGACAAGTGGTGCTGCGACGATCCGACGCTGGATAACCCTGTCTGGGTGGCGGTGCAGTTCAAGAGCCCTGTCAGCCTCACCTACTTCACGGTCACATCCGGCAATGATTCCCCTGGACGCGATCCCACGAATTGGGCGATCCAAGGCTCCAATGACGGAGTCGCTTACACGGACATTTACCACTTCAACGCGACAACGGTCCCCTGGACCGAGCGCAACCAAGTGGTCAAGTTCACCCTGACAACCGCGGCGCCGCCGTACACTTACATCCGTTACATCGCCTATGAAACGCCGGACGACCTGCACCAGATCAACGAGATCGAGTTCTTCGACACCCTTCCGAACGATAGCGACAAGGACGGCATGCCGGACGACTACGAAGCCCGGTGGGGCCTGAACCCTAACGACCCCAGCGATGCCACGGCTGACCCTGACGGGGATGGTCTCAACAACCTGGGCGAATACCAGGCCAGCACGAATCCCATTGCCAAGCCGGTCCTGCTGTCCACGCGAACGACCCAGACCTTCGATACGGTGATCCTCACTTTCTCGGAGTTCCTGGATGCGGCCAGCGCCACCAGCGTCGCCAACTACACGATCACACCCTCCTTGGACGTGACTTCGGCTGCCTACGCGAACAAAGTCGTTACCCTGAAAACGGCCAAGCAAACCGCTGGCGGTGTCGCTTACACCATCGCCGTCAAAGGGGTCAAGGACCTGTCGAACAACGAAGTGCCCACGGGCACATCCGGCAAGATCTACTCCTACGTGATGACCAAGGCCGGCGTCCTCAAGTTCTCCTATTGGGGCAACGCCGCGGGAGGCGAACCGATCTCGGGAACCACCGTCGATGAACTGATCTCGAATGAGCGCTATGCTGCCGCTCCCGACATCGTGGGCTCGGTCTACTCCTTCAACAGCCGGGACTTCTTCCCGGATGACACTCACGATAATTACGGAGCCACCATCGAAGGCTTCCTTACCCCGGCCGAAACGGGCGATTATCGGTTCTTTATCTATAGCGATGATTCCTCCCAATTGCAGCTCAGCACCGACGCCACGGAAGCCAACCTGCTGCCGATCGCTGAGGAAACAGCCTGCTGCAATGCCTTCACCGAACCCGACAGCCCGCGAACCTCGGAACCGATCAACCTTGTGGCCGGCCGGAATTATTTCGTCCGCTTGATCTACAAGGAAGGCGGCGGCGGCGACTACGGCCAGGTGGCCTGGAGGAAAGAAGGCGATACGACCGCGGCCGGTTCACTCACGCCGATCCCAGGCCGATATCTCTCGGCTGCCCAGGAGCTGCCGATGCCCTCGGAAGGCGGTTACCTCACCCGCACTCCTGCGCCGGACGCCACCGGAGTCACACCGCTTCCCACCATCACCATCGCCCATACGGATGGCAAGATTCCGTGGACGGCTGAGAGCGTCACCTTGAAGCTCGACGGTGTCGCGGTCACTCCCACCTTCATCAAGGACGGAAATGTGGCGCGGATCACTTACAAGCCAGCCAGCATGCTCGCGAGCGACTCGACGCACACGATCGCGCTGGACTTCATCGATCCTGCTGGCGAACCCGCTACCGACGAATGGTCGTTCAAGGTCCTCCAGTACTCGGGCCCGACCCAGGATGTCGTGAACAGTTACGACGGTCTCCTGCTGGGCACAGCCAAGTTCACCGAGGACGCCGGCGGCAAGTCCGGCAAAGTCGGCGACTACGCGATCGACTTCGGCACGGTCAACACCGCCAATCAATCTGTCTGGGTTTACGACGCCGCGTTCATGAATGAAGCCACGGCAAAAGACGAACTGAGCGTTGTGGCCTGGCAGAAACTATATTCCGTCAACAACTCGTCCCTCTTCTGGGGCAACTCGCCGTCTTCCAGCGGCAGTGAACGGGGTTTCCAGGCCCACACCCCATGGGGTGGCGGCACACTCTACTTCGACACGGCCGGGTGCTGCGACGGTGCCACCCAGCGCATCAGCGCCAGCATCACGGAGTTCCCTGGCTACAGCGGCGCAGATTCCTGGTGGCAGGATTGGCACCATATCGTCCTGCAGAAGAACGGCCCCGTGAAAGAGATCTGGATTGACGGCCAGTTGTTCCTGACTGGCGAAAGCACCGGTCCGCTTCCCTCGGACTTCAACATGATCTACTGGGGCTATGCGAAAGGTGACGCCGCCGGGTTGACTGGCATCCTGGATGACGCCGCCATCTACGCGAACGCCCTCTCCGAGAGCGACATTCAGAAACTGGCCTCCGGCACACTTCCCAACGCTATCGGCGGCACTGCCAAGCTGCTGGCTTATTGGGACTTCAACGACGCGAAAGCAGCTGTTCCGCCCACACTCAGCGTCGCCCGGACCGCTACCGGTCTGACCGTGACGTTCACGGGCACTCTGCAGTCGGCTCCTGCGGTCAACGGTCCGTGGACCGATGAGACCGCCACCAGCCCGGCTGCCATCCAGGCGACCGGAGCGCAGAAGTTCTACCGGACCAGACAGTAGAGCTTCGCCTCCAATCCAAGTTCATTGCACGAGGACCGGGCTTCCCCCGGTCCTCTTTCTTTCCAACGGGCAAGGCGGCCGACAAACCTCCCTTTGTCTGCAGCGCGGCATCCCTGCGGGCATCGCGTCCTGCGAAATAGCCGGTTCGAGAGGCCAAGAGCTGGCAGAATGCCGGCACTCCGAAGACTTCGCTGCGCTTCATTGACGCGGCGGGGCATCGCCGGTATGACTTGGGCTGCAAAGCCGCTCGCATTGTATGACACCGTTCGCCTTCGCCCTTTGGACTGCGCCAATCTTGAGCCTGTCCCTTTTCGCTGCCGAGCCGGACCTCCTTCGTCCTGCGCTGGACGGCTCTTTGCATGCGCTTGAGCACGTCATTTTCTGCACGCGCCTGCCTTACAACGATCCGCATTGGTATGCGAACATTGGTTATTATTGCGACGACGCCAACCAGAAGGCTTACGCCGGGAATGGCAACCCGGATGCCGGGCAGCTTCGAAGCTTGAACCTTCGCACAGGGGCCGTGGACGTCCTGTTCGACGCCCAGGGCGGGTCGGTGCGCGATCCGCAAGTCCATTACGACGGAGAACGAATCCTGTTCTCTTACCGGCGGGCCCAAACCGATTTCTATCACCTCTACGAGATCAACCGAGATAGGACGGGTTTGCGGCAGATTACGGACGGGCCATTCGATGATATCGAGGCGGCCTACTTGCCCGATGGCGATATCGTCTTTATCTCGACCCGCTGCCGGCGATGGGTCAATTGCTGGATGACGCAGGTCGGCACCATCCATCGATGCGATTCGGACGGCCGCAATATCCGTCCGATCTCCGCCAATACCGAGCATGACAACACGCCGTGGGTTTTGCCTGATGGGCGGATTCTTTACACCCGCTGGGAGTATGTGGACCGCAGCCAGGTTGAATTCCATCACTTGTGGACGATGAACCCCGACGGGACCGGCCAGGCCGTTTATTACGGCAACCAGCGCCCGCACATCGTCATGATCGACGCGAAACCGATCCCGGGCACGGCGGAAGTCCTGGCGTGCTTCTCGCCCGGGCATGGCGTGACGGACCATGCCGGGATCGCCACCATCGTGTCGCCAGACCTTGGGCCTGACGAACCGGCCTTCGCGCGCGCTCTGCATCGAGGCAGGCTGATCCGCGATCCCTACCCCTTAACGAGCGATCTCTTTATGGCGGCGCGCGACACCGAAATCGTGCTGCTCAACCGCGCCGGCCAAGTGCAGGTCGTTCACGCGCACAAAGGCCCCGGACAAATCCACGAACCGCGGCCGTTGGTGGGGCACCCCCGCGAAACCGTTCTGGTCCCGCGAGCGCATCCAAGCGGCGACAGGGGCCTGCTCGTGCTCGCCAACGTTTACCAGGGACGCAACATGGCCGGGGTGAACCGGGGCGATATCCGGCGCCTGCTGGTGCTGGAGTCGTTGCCCAAGCCGGTGAATTTCAGCGGCGGCCCGGATCTGACCAGTTGGCTGGGCACCTTCACCCTCCAACGCGTCCTGGGCACCGTGCCTGTCGAAAGCGACGGTTCGGCAAGCTTTTACGTCCCCGCGCACCGCCAGGTCTTCTTCGTAGCGCTGGACGAGAAGGATCTTTCGGTAAAGCGAATGCAAAGCTTTGCCAGCGTCATGCCGGGGGAGGTCCTCGGATGCACCGGTTGCCATGAACCGCGCACGCTCACGCCCGAACACCAGACACCGCATGGGCTCCTGGCGGTCCGGCGCGCCCCCAGCGAGATCCAGCCCTTCGCCGGCTACCCGGACGTGCTGGATTTTGCGCGCGACATCCAACCGATCCTCGATCGCCATTGTGTTCCGTGTCACGGATACGAGCGACGCGAAGGGGGCGTGCTGCTTGGCGGCGATCTTGGCCCGACATGGTCCCATGCCTATTTCAGCCTGCTCGCCTGGCGGCAAGTTGCCGATGGTCGAAATGGTCTGGGCAATCAACCGCCCCGGTCCCTTGGAAGCTCGGCGAGCGCGCTCTTGAAGAAAGTCGATGGCAGCCATCATGACGCCTGCGCCTCGGACGCCGAATGGCGCACGCTATGGCTTTGGGTTGAAAGCGGCGCGCCCTACGCCGGGAGCTATGCCGGGTTGCGCAATACCGAAGACCAAAAGCGCGAAGGAGAAGCCCTGGGCCGGGTTTTCGCGGGGGCGTCAGCGGTTCTGAGCCAGCGATGCGCCTCTTGCCATACCGGCACCAGTCTCGCGGACGCAAAGCCCAAGACCCTGCCATTCGAGGCCAAAGTGGAAGAGCGCCGCAAACAGGCCGGGCGGCCCACCGCCGAGTACGAACGGATCGTGTTCGAAAACGACCCGATCGCCCGTTACAGCGTGCATGTGCTTCTTAATTTCAGCCGGCCGGAACGTTCCTTATTACTCTTGGCGCCCCTGCCAACAGAGGCGGGCGGCTTCGGCACTTGCGGGCATGCGTTCGCCGGGACGGAGGATCCTGAGTACCAAGCCTTGCTCGCAGCGATTCGGCAGGGGAAAGCCGCCTTTGACCTGAGACCGCGTTATGCCACGCAAGGATTCCAGCCCAACGCCCAGTACGTGCGCGAACTCAAGCGGTTTGGCGTCCTGCCTGAGTCCTTTGACCCCGCCGTAACGCGGCTCGATGCGTTTGCCAGTGACCAAGCCTACTGGCGGGCGCTGTGGCACCCGCCAAAGTAAGGCGCCGGACCTACGGCGTCTGGAGCTTGGCGATCACGTCGTTGACCGCTGTCTTCTGCTCCGCCGTGAGGTTCGTGTCGGCCGAAACCGTCTTGAGTTTCTCGAGCGCGGTGGTGTACTCGGCTTTTTCAATGGCTTCGATCGCTTCCGTGACCGCGTTCATGCTCGTCTCGTCGGCAGTCTGGAAACTATACTCGAGGTTCACGGTATCGACCTGGATCTTCTTGCTGCAACCTGTTACCACCGAAATCGCCAGCAGCAGCGTGAGGGCCAGGGTCCACCAGATAGGTTTCGATTCAATGCGTTTCATGATTTCGTCTTGGAAGTTGAGTTAACCTGAACAGCCGGATTTGTCTCAACTTATTTGGCTATTTCCCGTCACTATTTTGGCTGCCGCTCAAGGCCGATCGTGCAGCGGCACATACGGGGAGAGCGGTTCCCCCACGTAAACCTGGCGCGGACGGCTGATTCGCGAGCCGTCCTGTTCCCGGACCTCCCGGTAATTGGCGATCCAGCCCGGAGTGCGCCCGATCGCAAAGATCACGGTGAACATTTCGACCGGAATGCCAATGGCGCGCATGATGATCCCGCTGTAGAAATCCACGTTGGGATAAAGCTTGCGCTCGATAAAGTAGGGGTCCTGCAGCGCAGATTCCTCCAGCTTCTTCGCGATGTCCAGGAGCGGATCACTGACATCCAACCGCTTGAGAAGCTCGTCGCACCGCTGTTTGATAATCACTGCGCGAGGATCGAAATTTTTGTAAACCCGGTGCCCAAAACCCATCAGGCGCTTGCCGCTCTTCTTGTCCTTGGCCGCCGTGATGAACTTCGAGCCGTCATCGCCCGACCGGTAGATCTCCTCCAGCATCTGGATGACTTCCTGGTTCGCGCCCCCATGGAGCGGCCCCCACAACGCGCATACGCCCGCCGCCACGCTCGCGAACAGGTTCGCCCGCGAAGAGGCCACCATCCGGACGGTCGACGTCGAACAATTCTGCTCGTGATCCGCATGGAGCAGCAAAATCGAGTCCAACGCTTCAATCACGGCCGGGTCCAGTTCGAAATCCTGGTAAGGATCGGAGAACATCATGTGCAGGAAATTGGCCGTATACCTGTAGTGCGGTTTCGGGTAGTTGATGGGCAACCCGCGCGATTTCCGGTAAGCGAACGCGGCGATGGTGCGGACCTGGGAAAGGAGCCGGGCCGCCTGCACCTCGAACGGTTCGGTCGGTTCCGGGTTGAGCAGCTCCGGATAGAAACAACTGCTGGCGTTGATCATCGAGGACAGAATGGCCATCGGGTGCGCATTCGACGGGAACCCTTCGAAATGGTACTTGATATCCTCGTGCAACAGCTCGTTCTTGGTCAGCAATTGCGAAAAGCGCCGCAGTTCCACCTCGTTCGGCAGCTTGCCCATGATCAGCAAATGGGCCACTTCAATGAAACTGGAGTTGGCGGCCAGCTCTTCGATCGGGATGCCGCGGTGCCTCAGAATCCCCCGGTCCCCATCAATAAAGGTAATCCGGCTCCGGCACGACCCCGTGTTTCCATAACCCTCGTCGAGGGTGATATGGCCGGTCTTCTGGCGGAGCGAGGAGATATCGATAGCCCGTTCGGACTCGGTGCCCGCCACGATAGGCATTTCGTACACGGTCCCATCCAGTTCGAGTTTCGCAACGTTCGACATAGTCACTTGCCAATTAACCTTCCCGCATAAAGCAGACTCAAGCGAAAACTCCCGCTAATCTTCGCTCAAGCCGTTCAAGCGCTTCTGGGCACGTTGCTCGACAAAGAACCCCTGCAATAACGACCGGCACTCCGCATCCCGCACGCCCGCTGTGATTTCGCATCGATGATTGAACGAAGGGAACTGCAACAGATTGAGAATCCCGCCCGCCGCGCCGCCTTTCGGATCACCTGCACCAAAGACGACCCGGGCCAGTCGCACGTGGACCATCGCCCCTGCGCACATGGCGCACGGTTCCTTGGTGACGTAAAGCGTGCATTCGTTCAGGCGCCAATCCCCCACGACGCTTTCGGCTTGGGTGATCACGAGCATTTCGGCGTGGGCCGTGCCGTCTTTGAGCAGTTCCACCTGGTTGTAGCCCCGGGCGATTACGCGCCCGCCACGAACGACGACGGCGCCGATGGGGACTTCACCGGCTTCGTAGGCTCGGGCGGCCTGTCGAAGGGCTTCGCCCATGAAATAATGGTCGCTCTGGACATCGATAATGGGATCGTCGGGCATCGTTCGGCGAGAATCTCGATATTTCGTGAGGCGCTGTCGACTGGTTTTTGGGGCGGAACCGCCCTTCCTCCACTTATCCACTCTTGTTCAACTCTTGTTTCACTATGTTTTTACTAAGATATCTTACTAAAAACATACTCGAACCTTTGTTGAATCTTACTTATTGTGCGAAAGAAGGAACGCAGGATACCTGAGCCGGCCATTGGGCATGGTCTGTTTCCAATGGCGCTCCGAGACCGATCCGCCCTTCCGGGCGGTCATCAGGCAAGGAGTCTCCCAAGGGCGTCGGCGGCGGTCCGCCAAGGCTGCGAGGCATCCGTCACGAACTGGCGGGTGGCTGCGAGCGAATCTTTCCAGTGCATCGCCAGCGGGGGCAGGAGGGCGTCCTCGACCGAACCCGGCTGCGGCAACCGATGCTCCACCGCCCAGGCGCGGGCGAGTTGCTGAACCCCTTCCAAGAGCGCTGTTCGGGCTTCACCGTCGAATTCCTGTTCGCCAAGCACGCGCGCGAGCTTGACCCGGCGTTGCGCCTCCTTGCGGAAGGCGGCGGCCTTGGCCTTCTCTTCGTCGGACAGGGGAGGCGGGCCTCCGGCGGCTTCCCCGTCCGGGAAGAGCGGGCGCGTGGCGCGCGACGCCGCAGCGATCAAGCCGGCGGCCATGAGCCGTTGCAGCGCGTCGTCTGTGGCGCGGTCGATGACCTCGAGCTGGGTTGGGGCCAGTGGGTCTTCCCGGCCTGGGCCGAAGAGATCTTCATGCACCGAGCGAAGGCGTTCGCGCCACAAAGGCGCGTCTTTGTCCACCACAACCAGCAGGACGGAATGTGGTCCGCCGGATGGATAGCGCTCTTCGCAGCGCACCAGGGCGCCATTGATCTTCTCGCGCGCCGCCTGGCTGAAAGCGAGCGAGCGGTCCACGGGAAGCGGCTTGGGCCGGGGTGTTTCGGCTCGTGCCGGAGTTGCCGCGGGGCCCATCAACTGCTGGAGCCGCGAAAGGAAAGCCTGGCGTCCGCCCCGGAGCTTGATTTCGCTAAGGTCGCCTTGCAGGTCGAGCACACCGTCGGCGAGCGCCTGCTTGTTGGCCAGGGTATCGAGCATCCGGTGTTCGATGGTGTTTTCGGACACGAGATTGATCACCGTGACCGCGCGGGTCTGGTTCTTTCGCCAGGCGCGGGCGATGCGCTGCTCGAGCCGGGCGGGGTTCCAAGGCAAATCGCAGTTCACGACCACGCTGGCGTTCTGGAGGTTCAACCCGGTGCTGCCGGAATCGGTGCTGAGGAACACCCGGCAGTTCGGGTCGGTTTTGAAAACGTTGATCTCTGCGCGGCGCCGGCGCTGGGGCACGGAACCGGTGTGCCAGGCAAACCCCACGCGCAGCTTGCCGCAACGTTCGCGGACCAGTTCAAGCATCCGTTCCCATTCGGAGAAAACGATGACCTTGACCTCCGGGTTGTCGCGGCATTCCTCCAGGATCTTCTCCAGTTCGCCCAGTTTCGGGCAGGCGCGTTCTTCGGAATCGAGGATGTAGTTGGTGTCGCACGTCATGCGGCACATGGCCAGTTCGCGCTGGAGTTTCTCGTGCTCCTGCAAGGTCAAGGGACGGCGCTGCGCGATGCTGGTCAGGCGCATCACCTGCATTGCATGATCTGTGTAACGGTTTTTTTGCTCGTCGCTCAAAGGCACGAAATGGTGGCGAATCGTCCGTTCGGGCAGCTCCGTTTCCACATCCACCTTGCGGCGCCGGAGCATGAACGGCTTGATCCGGTCATGGAGTTGGCCCAGGTTCAAGAACCCTTTGGGACGCCCGCGGTCGTCCAGTTCGTAAAAGTCCCGGTTGAATCGGAACAACGGGCCAAGGATCGCAGGATCGAGGAAATCCATGAGCGAATGAATCTCGTCGATCCGGTTCTCGATGGGCGTCCCCGTGAGAACGAAGGCGTAGCGGCTCTTGAGGCGCTTGATGGCCTGGGCGGTTTTCGTGTTCCAGTTCTTAATGCGCTGGGCTTCGTCAAGCACGATCACGTCGGGGCGCAAGCGCGCATTCACGTCCGGCCCGTCGATGAGCATCTGTTCGTAGTTGACAAGGGTGAAGAACGGCGGTTGCGCATACGCTTTCAACCGGCCGTGCCGCGGTCCAAAAACAAGCTGATACTCCAGGTCGGTAAACCGCTGGATCTGCTCTTCCCACTCGGTCTTCAATGAAGCCGGAGTGACCACCAGCACCCGGAGCGCTTTCCCCAGCCGATGCAGCAAAGCGCACGCGGCAATCGCCTGGATCGTTTTGCCCAACCCCATCTCGTCCGCCAACAGAGCGCGCTCGGTGAACGCCAGGTGCAGCATCCCTTCCCGCTGGTAAGGGAACAGAGGGACCTTGGTCTCCTGCGGCGGCCATTCGCCGCGTTGGACGCGCGCTTCGTACTCGCGGCGCAACTGGATACGTTCCGCAGCCCGGCGCCTGGATTCGAGCCACGGCAGCACCTCCTGCGAAACCCGGAGCTGCGGCAGTGTCGTTTCGCTCAAGGCTTGCAGCTCGGAGATGGAAGCTTCCGGCGAATCCGCCAGTAAGCGCCCTTCGGCATCGAACCAGCGCGCGATTTCGCGTGGCAGCGGCCCGCCGCGATGCCTCACGCGCAACGAATCGGCGTCCGGGTCCGGCACGATGTCGATCCGGGGGGATCCTTCCTCCGCCGCCGCCGCCTTAAGAAGCCGCCGGTGCCGCGCTTCAAGGAAGAGCCTTACTGCCTCGACGTGTTTGCATGTGCCCAGTCCGTTGATCCGGTAATCGACGCAATTGCACGAGGCCTGGCCAAGTTCGAGGCCGCGCACTTCGACCTCGTAAAGCATTCCGCTCCCTGATTTGACCCGGAAGTTCGAGAAAACGGGGTGGCGCGAGTCCAGGTTCGAAATCGCAAACTCCTCTTCTCTCGCGCGCAGTCGACGGCGGTTGATTTCGTCCGCGTCGGTCGTGCGCCAATTATGCGAAGAGGGAACCCGAAGCTCTTCCGCAGCAGAAATGTTCGGCATGGCGGAAATGATTAGACTGCGGTCCGCCGAGTCAATGCGGAGTTACTGGCTGTTTATTCACCGGGCGCGATAGGGGAACGGGGGGCCTAGGCATGCATACCGGGAACGACGATGCGCTGCCCCCCGCAAGGCCCTCTCCGGGCCGGACACCACAAGCCAGAAACCTCGCTCGTCTTCTGTTGAACCCGAACCTGGCGGTACGGCTTGAGTTACGGAGGTTGGGAAGGGGCTGTGCGGCGGCTCGGGCGGCGTGTTTTGCCCAATGATGCCCAGCGGCTCCGTGCTCGTGGCCGAAGAGGCAAAACCCGCGGCGTCGCGCGCCGTCGTCCGGATAAGCAGCGCACTGGTCGGGGTGTTGGTAACTGTCCATGCGTGGCTCCCAGAGTTGGCAAGCCCGGCGGCGATTTCGACCCACGTTGTTCCGTTGTCGCAAATCTACGTTGACCTTAACATTACGCCATCGGTTCTTTTCTCTTACGGATCCCGCCCGCCAAGTCATTTGTTGACAGGGATGGTTAACTTCCGGTTTTCTCGCCAAATCAGATTCGCTCGGCAGTGGGGTGATGGTTCGCTGGCTGTGCAACGTGCAGAGGGAGATACACCGGCGGTGATACACTGAACGAGCCCTGCCGTGCCATAAAGTCATCAGTGGAGTTAAGTTTCTGCTGCTCAACATCTTGACTTGATCAGAACAAATTGTTCCGATCACCACCGGCTGCGTTTCACCCTGTGGTGGGCGCTCGACTTGTGCGCCCGCACATCAAAAGGACTTCAAAAGGACTTTCCACAAACGTCAGCGCGGTGAGCAGGATGACTGCTGGTCGTCGCTGCAGCAGAGCCGTTTACGCGTTTGTGCGCAAGTTGCGCACACTCAGGGCGGCAGAACGCGGCGGAACAGTGATCCACCTCTTCCGCGGTCGCATAGGCGAAGATCATCGTGAAATCGTCCGCAGGTGGTGATGTGGCACCGGAACCTTTCCAACTCGGGTCCGCCCTGCTTCACTGGCGGGCATGGCTTTGCCGTACCAGATATCCACGCTGCTCTATTGCTTCAATGACCGGGACGAGGTCCTGCTGCTCGAGCGGAAACAGGAGCCAAATCTCGGCCTGTGGAGCCCATGCGGCGGCAAACTCGATACCGCCCAAGGGGAATCGCCCTACGCGTGCGCGTGCCGGGAAGCCGCGGAAGAGATCGGAATGGTCCTGAAACCGCGCGACCTGCATCTTGCGGGAATCGTCAGCGAGCATGGATACCTTGGGCAGGCGCATTGGCTCATGTTCCTCTTCGAGGTGAAGCCCAGGCTGACGGCCCTTCCCCCGCCGCATCGCGAGGGCAGCTTCCGGTTCTTCCCGCCCGAAGAGATCGTGAGCTTGCGCTTGCCGCAAACGGATGCGGAGATGATCTGGCCGCTCTTTTGGCGAAACCGGGGCGGGTTCTTCGCCGCACATTGCCGGACGACGCCGGACGGACGCAACGAATGGACAGTCGAAGAAACAACCGACACTGAATATGCGGAACCTTGACCTCACACGAAAAGGGATGGCGTTGTTGGCGGCGGCCAGTATTGCGGGCATCTTCCTGCGCCCGGTGAACGGCCAGGAACCCGGCGCGAAAGCCACTTCACCGGACCTGGTTGTCCCTCGAATTCAGATGTCTCTGGAAGGCCCGATGGCCGCTCGCCTCGAGCGCATCATCCGCAACTGGCTTGTGCCAGCGCCTGAGGCGAACCCCGGCATGCTCGAGATGATGCGGTTGCGCGACCGGAAGCCGCCCTATGAGGATCCTGTTCCTTGGGCGGGCGAATTCGTGGGAAAGTACCTCACATCCTGTGTTCTCGCGGGCCGATTGTCCAAGGACAAGGAATTGCGTGAGGTCACGGCGCGCGTCATCGCGGAGTTGATTCAAACGCAGGCAGCCGACGGCTACTTGGGCCCCTTCCCCGACAAGCACTTGTTGGACCGCTGGGACTTGTGGGGGCACTACCATTGCATGCTCGCACTGGTTCTTTGGCATCGCGATACAGGCGACTCCCAAGCCTTGCAGGCCGCCAGGCGCGCGGCGGACCTGCTCTGCGCGACCTTTCTCGACACCGGCAAGCGGGTGCACGACGCCGGTTCGCATGAGATGAACATGGCCGTCCTTCACGTTCTGGGGCTGCTCTACCGTGAAACGGGCCAAACCAATTACCTCCGCTTGATGCGCGAGATCGAACGGGATTGGCAGAAACCGCCCGCAGGCGATTATCACCGGCTGGCGGCAACCGGCGTCGAGTTCTATCAAACTCCCAAACCGCGCTGGGAGAGTCTGCATCCCATGATCGGGTTGGCGGAGTTGTTCCGGATCACCGGCGACGAGTCGTACCGGCAGGCACTGGTTCACTGGTGGCGAAGCATCTACCGGACTGACATCCACAACTCGGGCAGCTTCAGCACGGACGAACAGGCGGTCGGCAACCCCTTCAAAGCCGGAGCGATTGAAACCTGCTGCACGGTGGCCTGGCTCGCCTTGAGTGTCGAGGCGTTGCGGCTCACGGGCGATAGCCGCATTGCCGATGCGCTCGAGCACGCCACGTGGAACGCCGTCCTGGGCTATGAGCATCCCAGCGGCCGGTGGTGCACGTATGACACCCCGATGAATGGCAAACGGCTGGCCTCCGCACACAGTATCGTCTTCCAGTCCCGCCCCGGCACGCCCGAACTGAACTGTTGCAGCGTGAACGGACCGAACGGACTCGGTTACATCAGCCAGTGGGCAGTCCTTTCGGGCGCCGATGGGATTTATCTGAACTACTACGGCCCCGGGAAAACCGAGGTTGAGCTGGGGAACGGTTCGCGCTGGGCATTCGTTCAAACCACAAGCTATCCCGCCGCGGGTGCCGTGGAAGTGAAGGTGCATCCGCCCGGAGTCACGAGGTTGCCGCTGCTGTTCCGGATCCCCGAATGGTCGCGAGAGACCAAAGTCTCAGTGAATGGCCTCCCGCTCGAGAACGTCGCCCCGGGACGCTACCAGAAGATCGAACGCACCTGGCAACCGGGCGACGTGGTGGTCCTCGAGTTCGACCTGAGACCGCGAGCGCTGCGCGGGGATCAGCACGTTCAGTTCAACACGTCACTGATCCGCGGTCCCATCTTGCTGGCTTTCGATCAAAAGCATAACACGCTCGATCCGGCGAGCGCCCCGGAGCTGGACTTTACCTCGCTTGGGCTGGAACCGCTGCCGGCCGATGCCCCGATCCTCAAGGACCGTCCGCTCGGACCCCTTATGGCCTTCACAGCCCGGTCGGTTGACGGGCAGCGCGTTGTGCTTTGCGATTTCGCATCGGCTGGCGCTTACGGCACCTATTACCGATCCTGGCTGCCTGTCCGGAACGCGCCGCCCGCCCCCTTCCAACTGCAACACCCGGAGGCCAACGCGAGGCTGCCGGTCGAGGAGTTGGCGTTCGCCTGGAGTCGGGCTGAGCCCGGATCTGCCTATGAATTGCGGATCGCAACAGACGCGGAGTTCACGAACGTCGTGCTGCACGCCACCGGTCTCCACAACCCCGAGTTCCGATGGGCGCCTCCGCCAGACGCGCGTGGCGATTTCCATTGGCAGGTGACGGCCCGCCACGGCGAACGGCAAACCGGTGCGGCAAATGGCCCATCCTCCTTCACACTGGACCCGAACGTCCCAACCAGCCTTCGCGGGACCGTCGTTCGGGCGGCTTTGGCTGGCGACTCGGCGCCTCAGGAAGGCCGGTTGTTGCTGAGTGCGGATTTGGCACCCGCCCCGGGGCGCGACGGTGCGGGAGGCGGCGCGCTCGCGTTCAACGGCCGCACATCAAGCTCGTCTACGACGCGCCCGGGTTCCCGTTGCGCACCTACACCTTTGCCGCGTGGTTCTGTCCGCGGGACCTGGGAGTGGATGGCGGGCGCTGGCATCAGATTGTGTCGGCCTGGTGCGCCGGGATGAACGATCCGTTGCGCGTTTCTGTGCAGAACATGGAACTGGTGGTGAGCATCGAGCAGCCTGGCGGGGGTTGCCGCTTGTCCGGCGGGCGGATTGAAAACGGCCGATGGACCCACGTGGCCGTGGTCAAGAAGTTCACGGACCTGACCTTCTTCGTAGATGGCGGGGCCGTCGCGAGGGGCACGGTCCCGGCAAGCTTCCAGCCAGGACCAAAGAATGTAGGCATCGGCTGCAACCCCAATTTTGGCGGTCCGGAAGTGTTTCAAGGTGCCATCGCCAGTGTGGTCTTCGTTCGCGAAGCTCTTACGGAAGACGCCGTCCGGGAGTTGGCCGGAACGCGTTAGAGCCTGGTTGATTTGGACTGGTTGAGGCGATCAGGACGGGCTTGGGCTTTGCCCCGACCTATCGAGCGCCAGCCAGAGATCCCCAACGAAATCCGCGGTGAGCTCTTTGATGTCGACGCCCTTCACAGGCAGGTATTTCCCGTCGGCTTTCGCGAACACAACACCCGTTTCGTCCCGCAACTCAGCGCCTGCCTCGAAGACCCGGTCCCGGCGATTGGCGGTCATTTCTGCCAGAACGAACGTCTTCCCTCCCGGACGGAGAGGCTGGAGGTAGCGCACGCTCAATTCGGCGCAGAACGCGAAGCGCTTGGTCTGGACGGCGCACGCCCAAACCATCACTTCGTCAAGCAGCGTCGCGATAATCCCGCCGTGAACGACGCCTGTAAAGCCGACATGCTCAGGTTTGGGATGGTACTCGATGCGAACAAGCTTGCCGTCCGTGTGCGAGCGCAGATTCAGGCCGATCGGATTCGATTCGCCGCAAACGAAGCACGAGTGCGAATGAGGCAGTTCTTTCATGCGTCGGCAGGCTAAAGCGAAATCTGACGTTCGGGAATACCAACTTAGCACAACGTCAGCTCACGTCAGGCCGCACGGGTCCAGACGCGTCGGTTTCGGCCGGCGGACGGAAGCTCCCGGCGAAGGCGTATTCGCCAACAATCCGCCCGCCAAGCAGGTGCTCTTGGATGATGCGATCGAGCACCGCCGGTGTGCATGAATGATACCAAACGCCGTCGGGATAAACGACCGCGATGGGGCCCCGGCAACAGACGCGCAGGCAATTGGCTTTCGTCCGGTGGACCGCCATGTCGGCGTCGGGCTGACCTAGTTCCTTGAGGCGGCGTTTCAGGTATTCCCAAGCCTCAAGGCCGGCTTCGCGCGAACAACACTTGGCTTCGGTTGGATCGGCGCACAGGAAGATGTGGCGCGCGGGGCGGTTCAGTCCCAGGCTTTGCGCGGCTTGGGCCAGATTACGGGACGGCTGGTTTGCGGGATCGGCCATACGTCGCAGCATTAGAGATCCGGCTCGATTTTGCAGGCGATATCCCGCGAGAACGGCGGCGCTTTGAAGCGAAGCACGCCCTCGTGAACCGAAGCCTTGTCGTCGCGAACGACAGAACCCTTCCAAGTGTCCCACCATTGGATCCGACACATGCCCGCCGGCCAATCCCTGAGTTCGAGTTCAACGCTGTCCATGGTTGGGGGAGTGCGACCATGAGTGACCAGGCTGGCCCACGCTCCGCCCGGGGTAAACACCCAGAGCCAGGCTTTGGGGAGTTCCAAGCGCATGCGAGAGTCCCCATCTGTCTTTAGCCAACCGCGCAGAACGTATTGGGTGTCCGGCCGGAGGGCGACGGGATGGGAAGGCTCCAGCTTCAGCGCCGGTCTGTCCGTGCTCAATTTGAGGACCCAACGGTTGCTGCTTTCGGGTGTGCTGGCGCGTTCGAGGGGCGGTCGCCAATCCCAGGACCGGCCCCAGGCGCTTTTCCTCGCCTCGATCGCCATGGCCCAGTCTTCACAACACGTCCAGAGTCGGAGGTAATTTGCGCCATTGGCGCCAAGCTTCGTGAAGATTCCCTCAGCTCGGGACAGGGTGACATGCTGTGCCGGGCCAATGAACGCCAGGTTCTGACCGATTGGGAAGAAGGGTTGACCGTGGCTGAACTCGAGGAATCGCGGGTCTTTGCGCGTGACCCGGATGAACCCTTTGCTTTGTGATGGACCACAAACAAACGTCTGAGTGGCGGACACTCGCAGCCCGTGCTTGTCTTTCAACCGCGCCACCACGGTGTGCTGTCCCGGGTGGTCCGGGGCAAACCGCGCTTTCCATCCGGGCAGTCCCACCGGGCAGATCCAGTCCTGCTGCCTGCCATCGCGTCCGCGCAGAACGCGTTCGTAATCCTGGGACCAGAACGCGGGGACAGTAATGCGCTGACCTTCACCGGACTGCAGAAGTTCAGGTGGTCCACGGACGCGACCGTTCTCTCATCCCTGCCAACGCTTCTTTGGCGATGCCAACATCCTCTTCGATCTCAAAATCGAACATGCCCGCGAGGACGTGGTCCGCTCCGCTATTGAAAGCGTATCGGAAGGCTTGCTTGGGCGGAATGGCGCCAGCCGCCATCGTCTTGAACGCGATCCACGGCTTCTTGACATCGGCCATGACCTCAACCGTCTCTTTCGGGTTGGCGCACCAATATCCCGGGAACTCGTTATAGGCGCCCTGGATTTCGTCGGGCTTGGGACCGGACGGATAGCTATGGTGATGGAAGGTCTTGATGTAGAAGTCGGCCCCGACTCCGTGCTTCTCGCACGCCTTCACCACATCAAGCGAATGCCCGCCCACGCCCGAAGGAACACCGAATTCTTTGGGCAACGCCACGGCTTTGGCCACCAGGTCGATCTTCCCTTGCGCCACTAGGGAATCAGCGTGAACGCCCCAGAGATAGATCGCTTCGCACCCGTCCTGGATAAGCTCTTCGACATGCTGGCGATACTTGCTCATATCCGCTTCCACCGGCGCGGTTGGGCAAATGATCCACTGGATCTTTCCGCCGCGCTCTTTGCGATAGCGGCGGAGCACCGACATCGGATGCGGCGGGTTATGCATCGAAACCGTGTTGATTCCGTGCGCCTCCGCCAGCGCAAGCGTTTCCATGATCTTCTCGTCGGTGTTATAACGCGCGGCGAGCGTGTAGACGTATTTGAGATCGCGGCTGTGGGTATAGTGCGTCAGGAGGTTGCCGCCCAGAATCAAGCGGCTGATCTCGAGCTTGCCAATCTTGCCTTTGGGCAGCTTGTCACCCGCTGCCGGGGCGGGCTCTGCGGCATGGGCCGGCTCCGGACCCGTGCTCGCACCGAGCGCGCATGCCAGACCCGCCGAACCGATCAGGGAGCTCTTGACGAATGTTCTACGGTTTACTCGCGCTGACATAATCCGTTCCTTTGGTTCAATGTTGGTTGATTTTCTTATCCCATCAAACGGACGCATTAGCAACGGCATTCTCGGGTGCGCCGGTGTGCAAACCGGCGCTCCGAAATGGCAACGGGTCGATTTAGCTGGCAAAGCCGCCCGAAAGGGGCTCACATCATCGATAACGCTATGAACACCAACCTTCTTACTGTTCGAGGTTCCCTGGCAATCCTGACCGCGCTCGCTGTTCTCATGCCCGCGGCCGCCATGGCACAAGGCGGCAGCACCCCGGGGGGCTGGGACAAGGTCAAGGGCAAGCGGGTCCTGTACTTCACCAAGTCCGCCGGGTTCGAGCACAGCGTCGTCAAACGCCCTTCGCCCGGCGAGTTGAGTCATTCGGAGAAGGTGCTCACGGAGTTGGGCAAGCAACACGGGTTCGAAGTCGTTTGCACCAAGGACGGATCTGTTTTCACGCCGGAAAACCTCGCCAAATACGACGTCATCGCGCTCTACACGAGCGGCAACCTTTTCCAAGCTGGAACCGACAAGGCCCCGCCGATGACGCCGGAAGGCAAAGCGGCGCTCGTCTCAGCGGTGCGAGACGGAAAGGGCGTGGTGGCCTTTCACGCGGCGACCGATTCCTTCCGGAACGAACGGGAGTCCTTCATCGCCCACGGGGACAAGGTGGACGCTTACATCGCGTTGATCGGCGGCGAATTCATCCGGCACGGCCCCCAACAGAAAGCGAAAGCCATCGTGGTGGACCGGGCATTCCCCGGCAACGAGAAGCTGGGCGAGAGCTACGAAGTGGTGGAAGAATGGTACACTTTCAAGGATTTCGTGCCGGACATGCACGTGATCCAGTTGCTGGATACCAAAGGCATGAAGGGCATCGATTACCAGCGGGCGCCATTCCCTTACACCTGGGCACGCAAAGAAGGTAAGGGACGCGTTTTCTACACCGGTCACGCGCACCGTGAGGATGTTTGGAGCGGCCCGCTCTTCCAGGACATCCTTCTGGGCGGACTGGGCTGGGCGGCCGGAAATGTCGATGCCGATGTCACGCCGAACTTGAAGGAAGCCGCTCCGGGATACGCTGAGATCCAGCGGGAAAGATAGCCGCATTCGTGTGTTGCCGTTTCGGGTCCTTGGGTCCTTGGAAAAACTCAAGGACCCGTTTTTTGTTCGTCCCGACCGCAGCAATTCTCATCGTGTTCGGAGCGCCGGCTTGCACCCGGCTTAAGGTGTGACTCGTTCGAGGCGGCGGTAAAAAATCAAGCCCGCTGCAAGCCGGCGCTGCGAAAAATAGGAACCTAAACTGAAAATGGCTGTCCCGGCCTCTGCCAGAGTTGAGATGCGCACCGATCCGGGTTACCCTGTCGGCGGTTTCAGCAGGGCGGAGGATCGCTTCCGGCGCAAGCTGGAGGAGGAAAGTCCGAACACCGCAGGGCAGGATGCCGCGTAACCCGGGCGTGGGCCCGGGATGCACGCGGGCGGCGCGGCCGCGAGGCCGCCCGACAGACAGTGCCACAGAAAACAAACCGCCCCGCGCCTGGTTTCAGGTGCGGGGTAAGGGTGAAAAGGTGGGGTAAGAGCCCACCGCCCCAAGAGCAATCGCGGGGGCACGGAAAACCTCATCCGGTGCAAGGTCAAATAGGAAACCGCGAGGTGGCCCGCCTCTGCTCCGTTCAGTCGGAGCCGGTTTCGGGTACTGACCGCTCAGACAAATGATTCTCTCCGCCTCGCGAGAGGCGCAGACAGAATTCGGCTTACAGCCCTGCTGAAATCGCTTTTCCCGGCCTCGCTGGTTTCATATCCGCTCATGCTTGTCGGAGCTTGATTTGCTGCCGTGCGCTTCCCATCTTCTGCCGATGCTCGCTCGGGACAATGTGGTGCTCATGATCATCGACGTGCAGGGGAAACTCGCCCAACTCATGCACGACAAGGAGACCCTCTTCCGCAACCTGCAAATCCTCATCAAAGGCGCGCAAATTCTCGGCTTGCCGATCGTCTGGGTGGAGCAGAACCCCGCCGGGCTGGGCCCGACCCTCCCGGAGATTGCCAATCTCCTCGCGCCTCAAAAGCCGCTGCCGAAGATGACTTTCAGCGCGTGCGGGGACGCGGCGGTTCTTGAGGCCGTGCGGCGGCTCGGGCGGAGCCAAGTGCTGCTCGCGGGTATCGAAGCGCATGTGTGCATATACCTGACTGCGGCGGACTTGCTCGCGCAGGGCTTTGAGGTCGAGGTGGTGGCCGATGCCGTTTCGTCACGGTCGGTCACCCACAAAGAAATCGGCCTCGGAAAGGTCGCGGCGCTGCACGGAGGGATCACCTGCACCGAAACGGCGCTCTTTGAACTCATGGGCAACGCGGCCGGCCCGGAATTCAAGGCGCTGGTCCGTTTGCTCAAGTGATCCAAGCATGCTCATGGCTGGAGGGTCCGCCTGGACGGGCTGCACGAACGATACCCGTATGCGCTTGAACTGGATCAACGGCCGAATCGCCCCGCTCTGGGTTGGGTTGTTCGCCATCCCCGCCGCTGCTGGCGCCGCAGACGGTGCGCCCTCCGCACCCGCCTCCGCCCTGTTCGACAAGATCTTACCTGCTTCTACAAGCACCAGCTCAAACTCCAGACCGGCGTGCAATACGCTGACATGAGGGACAGCGCCGGGAACGGCGGCGAATATTCCGGTTGGGCCTGGACCACCGGAGTGCGCATCGCCTGGTAATCGCGCGCGCCTGCCCCCGGATATAACACGTATATAACAGGTATTTAACACGTATTTAACTCGTTCCGGAGACGAGTGAAATACGTGTTAAATGCGGGTGATCTTCCTGTGAAATAGGGCACGACCAGGCCGGAGCAAGGGCCAGACGGCACATCGCCCTCCCTCAGTCACCCACCCCCGGAAGTGATTCACCACCAAACCCCTGCTGGATCTTTCGTTCCATTGTTGCCGGTCTGGCGCCGTGGAAACGTTCGGCATGGTTCCATTGAATGTAATGAACTCGCTCCTCCAACGATGCAGCCGAGCCTTCCTGGCAATCGTCGTTTGCCTGCTCACGATTTCCCCCGCCCTTGGTCAGGGCGACGACCGGTTTGTCGGTATCTGGGTTCTCGATGAAGGGTACCAGATTACCGAGTTCATGTTCCGTCCAAGCGGCCGGTATCAGCGCGACCTGCGGAGCACGGAATCCGACCTTGAATATTCGATGACGGAGCGCGGCCGGTACGAGGTGAGCGGCAACCAGCTCAGGCTCATGCCCTATGAGTATTTTGGCGAACCGCGGACCAAACCACTGGCGTTTGAACTGGCTGGCGGAACGCTCACGACCACCGTGGTTGAATTTGACCTGACCTACGTCTACCAGTTCAGGCCGGGCTCGCGGGAGGAGGTGCTGGCCAAGGAGAACGTCGAACACAACCTGATAGGAACGTGGTGGCGCCCGATGGTTTTCTATGGAAAGGCAGAATTCACTTTCCGGCCAAACGGCTACTATGTTCGCAAGAACATCCCGGACGACAGCCAGCTTGGCCCGGAATACTTTCGCGGCCGATACGATCTTCAGGGAGACCAGGTCACCATCAAGCCTTACAGCAGTGTCGAAATGCCGCATGAACTCGATTTCTTCGGCAACACCCTGACGCTCGTTCGGAAAGAGCAGTTCTCGGGCGACTCCGAAACTTACGAGCTCTACCCCGGATCGCGCGAAGAAGTCGCCGCCAAAGCCGCTGAAGCCGAAGCGTTCCTCAACCGCGAAAACTGGCAAGTTGGTCTTTGGCAAATCCGCGATGGCTATCACGTCGTCGACCTCACGCTCCGCCCGGACGGCTATTACACTTCCACGAATGCGGTCGAAATCCTCCGCGGAATGGTGCGCGGCCGTTACACGCTTGAGCCAGGGCAGATCCACCTTTTCCCCTTTGTCGGTCAGGACATCTATTCGCGCGACAACGGAGATTTCGGCAAGGTCGAACGGACCCGGGCCGTGGATTACTACGACGGCGAACTGCAATTGGTCAACCTCGAGGCGTTGTCGCAGGACGTTGCCCTCGCGCGGAAGGTGCCCGGCAGCGAAGCCGCGATTCTGGAGAAAGCCCGTCTGGCCCAGGAAGAGCGCGCGCGTGAGGGGTGGCACCTCGGGATTTGGCAAGTGAACGATCCGACAGGCTGGATGGAATTCACGTTTCGCCCAGACAACCGGTATATCGCCAAGTCGGGCGCCGACGGCGTGGCGTTCTCGGTCGAGCGCGGTCAGTGCGTGGTCCGTGGCGGCAAGATCACGTTGGCGCCTTATGCGGGTGAAGCCCGGGGGTTCGATCTGGATCTCTACGATGGGGACCTTTATCTGGTTGGCGATTGGCATCGGATGGTCATCGCGCGGAAGGTGCCCGGGTCCGAGAGCGAGGTGATCGAGAAGACGGCCAACCCGACAGCGGTCAAGGGCGAGCGCGGCTCGATCCTTGGGCTCTGGACCGCGAACATGCCAGGGGAAAACGTGGCGCTGGTCTTCCGGCCAGACGGCCATTTCCGGTTGACCCGCTGCTCAAATGACACGGTGTCGAAGGATTACGGGCTTTATTCCGTCGACATGACCGCGCGAACGCTGGTCCTTGATTCGCGGTTCTCGCCCGTGCAGACCCACGGCCTGGATTTCTATGGCGACACGATGACCATCTACGGCGGGCTTGGGCAGCCGAAGACCTACACAGTGAACCTGGGGATGGTGGACCAGGCGGTCGCAGCCTCTTTGGCCGAGGATGCGCAGGAAGCGCAGGTCGACGCCCAATGGGTGGCGCGCGTCCCCATCGTCCCGCGGGACCCCAACGCCGTGCAGGTGCCGGTGGGCAACATCCCAGCCGACCCGAATCCCGGACTCATCTTTGAAGACCCCACCGTGTTCAAGAATTACCAACTGTACCGCCGGCTGATTGGCGCGTTCGTCTACTTCAACGACCAGGGAACGATCAAGAGCGTCCCGGTGGTGAATACCCGGGAGTGGCACTTTTTCCCCACCGGCCGTGTGCTGGTCCGGTTTACCAATCACCGGGCCGGTTGGTTTTACCCCATGACCGAGGTGGATGTGTCCGATCTTTGGGGCGCTTATACGATCGGAGGGAAACCGGAGGAGACGGACATTCTGCACGTGTTCGCGGACAACGCCCTTTTCCTCGAGACCGACCTGGGCGAACAAGCCGAGATGACGCTCGAAGACGGGCGGCGCAATCTGTTTTGGGGCAAGGATTACCAGCTCCTTTCCGAATGGGCGTCTGAACAGAAACCGGTCCCGTGCCAGCTCCCAGCCAACCCCGATTCGAGCCTGATCAACACCGGGGTGGATCTCGATACCGATATCGCGCCTGATTCGATCGGGAATTCGCAAGGGATCACGTTCCAGTTATCGCGTCCGGAATCGGGGAGCTTCACGATCAGCGGGACCGCGGAGAGGGCAGAGAACCTTGTCACGGAACGCGCCAGCAGCCTGGCTGCCCCGTTCGTGTGGGAAGCGATCCAAACGAACAGCGTCACGGCGGGCCCGTTCAGTTTCCGCATCCCGCAAGGGACCGGCGCTGCGGCCTTCTTCCGGTTGCGTCAGCAGTAAGCCAGGCGCGCGATGCCTCCGGCCTATTGCAGCCCGGCGCGCTGGAGCGGATCCCAGTACCGCGAATTGATCAGCGCCTTGGCGGTGCCGTCGGCCGGGTTGGCGGGGGGATTGATGGTGTTGCTCTTGCGGGCTTCGGCATGGCCGTCGTTAAAGCCGACGACGGCCGTGCCCAAATGGCGCTTGGGCTCAACCCCTTCGTAGGTCGGAAAGACGCTGCGCGCCACCACGGCGGGGTCCATGCAGGAAGATTCCCACCACAGACTGCTGGCCCAGGAGGGCGGGTTGCCATAGGGCGCTTTGTCCGCGACCACCAGGTTCTCCGCCGGACTCATGATCCCGCTCCGCTTAAAGGAAGAAGGCACCGAGAACCGCACGCCGCCGACCGAGTTGTTCGCCGCGCCGTACGGATGCCGCCCAAGGAACCAGCCGTTGTAGCCGTAACCCACGAGATGGCAGTCGAATTTCCATTGCCAGCGCGTGCCGTCATCGAGGCGTTTGCCCTTGATGCTTGGATCTTTGAACAGGTTGCTCCTTCCACCGCCGTAGGGGACGATGGTGGTCCCCCACCAATTGGTTAAGGAAGGGCCGGACGCGTCGGTATTGAGGTTCTGATTGCGATGGGCCGGGAAGGTATCGTCATTCTCGTCGGTGTACAGCTGCATGAACAAGCTGATCTGCTTCAGGTTGTTCAGACACACGGTCCGCTCGCCCTTGGCCTTGGCGCGTCCTAGAGCGGGCAAGAGCATGCCTGCGAGGATCGCGATGATAGCGATCACCACGAGCAGTTCGATAAGCGTGAAGCCGGCAGGGCGTTGGGAAAAGAGCCGGGAAGGGGGGGACAGCGAAATATCGATGGTTTTCATCGTCATCACCTCTTGGCTGCAATGTCTCTACAAAGCGCCAATTCACCAGGCAGATTCGCGCGGCCATAGCCCCGCGCCCGTGAACGTCTCTATGTTCCGCCTCCGGACGCGAAAGTCAATGCCGCGGTTTGCCAGATGCGCACAACCCGCCTCTTGCGGCATGGTTTTCTTGACATCAGCTCGTCAAAGCGAAAAGTTTCAAGCTTCAACTCAGCGCAAGCTAGACACATGAATAAAGTCGTATTCAGCCTCACAATGGCTGCTCTGTGCGTGGCTTTCTGCGGCTCGCAGAGAGTCAACGCGGATTATCCATCCACGGTTGCCGGTCTCAAGCCGGTGGCCTATTACCGGTTCAACACGACCAACGCGGTCCCGCTGGAGTTTGCGGCCACGAATTGGGGATCTCTGGGGCCCTCTCTGGACGGCGAGTACAGGTCGATGGCGAATCTCCGGGGCGTGCCGGGCGCCATTGCTGGCGACCCGAGAACCGCCGCCTCGATGCGGCCCGGGTCTCGGGTTGTAGTGCCCTATAGCGCCGCCTACAACTCAGAGAGCGCCTTCACAATCGAAGCCTGGCTCAATCCGGGAAGCGACGCCGGCGGCCTGACAGCCCCGCTCAACGCGGCGCACATGGCCGATCCGCGCTCGGGCTGGCTCCTTTACCAGAATGGCACGGACGGCTGGAGTTTCCGCATGTACAACCAAGCGGGAACCGCCACGTCCTTGGAGCTTGCCGGGGGCGGACCGGTATCGGCCGGCACCTGGTATCACGTCGCGATCACTTACAACGGCCAGACCGCCACGCTTTACGTCAATGGGGTCGAAGCCGCGAGCGGGCAGACCTCCGGGACGCCAAAGGCCTATGTGGCGAACACGGACGGCCCCTTCGTCATTGGGGCGCGCAGCGATTTCGCCTACGAATGGACCGGCAGTGCGGACGAAGTGGCCCTCTATACCAATGCGCTCAGTGCGGCCGACGTCCTCGCCCATTACCAGAACGGGACCAATCCCGCGCGCACCCAGCCTTATCGCGAGCTCATCGTGAGTCACGCGCCCGCTCTTTATTACAGCCTTGATCAACCGGCTTTGGAACTGCCCGTAGCCGTGAACAACGGCAGCCTGGGCTCCGCTGCCAACGGGCTCTTTCTCACAGGAACCGAGTCCGGCATCCCTGGGCTCCAACAGCAGGCGGCGCCGGGTTTTGAGAGTGACAACAGAGCCGCCGGCTTCAACGGGCTCAGTGGATCCGTCCAGATCCCCGGCTGGCCCCTGAATATCGATGCCGCCACCATGGTGGCTTGGGTGAAACGGGACGGTGTGCAACCGGCGCGCGCGGGCATCCTTCACAATCGCGGGCCCAACACCCTCGCCACGGGCATGGCGGTTTCCGATGATGGCCTCTCGCTGAGCTATTGTTGGGAAGACAAGGGCGAGACTTACAATTTCAACCCCGGGTTTATCCTTCCCGACCAGGCCTGGACCTTTGTCGCATTCACGGTTTCTCCCGAGAACGGGGTGCTCTTTATGGGAACGGCGGATGGCTTGAAGGCTGCCACCAACAACTATGCGAACCTGCCGCATGATTTCAGCGGATCGACCGTGGAGATTGGCTGGGACAACTACCAGCCGACCCGGGTGTTCCGTGGCGAGGTCGATGAGTTCGCCATCTTTGACAAGACCCTGTCCTATGAAGAAATCGCGCAGCTCTACAACGCAGCCGTGCCGGCAATCCTCGGCGTCAGCCGCACGCCGGCCGATCCGATATACGAGGGCCTGACGGTCACCTACAAGGCCAACGTCAGTGGCGCCGCGCCCACTTACCAATGGCGCAAGAATGGCACCGCCATCGCGGGAGCCACCGGTTCGACGCTCGAGTTGGCGAACGTCACCGCGGCTGATTCCGGCGCCTACGACGTCCAGGTGGCGGTGTCCGGCCAGAACCTGGCCAGCCTGCCTGAGACATTGAATGTCGTCGGGTCCGCCCCGCTGATCACCAAAGCGCCCACCTCGGCCGTTCGCCTGCTCAATGGCAAAGCCGAGTTCGCCGCGGTCGTCGAGGGCAGCCAGCCCTTCACGTATCAGTGGAAACACGACGGGACGATCCTGCCGGGAGAGACGGGCGCAACCTTAACCCTGACCGATCTGCAACCGTCCGATGCGGGCGGTTATACCCTGGTGGTGACGAATCCTTACGGCTCGGCGGAAGCGAACGTTACCCTGACCCTGCGCACCCCCGCCAAGCTTGCGTCCGCAGTGACGGACCTTGGGCCGGTCGCTTATTGGCGTCTCGACGAGGCGGAAGGCGGGATCGCCTACGACTACTGCGGCGGATTCGACGGCACATCGAACGCCGGAATCACGCTGGGCGAAACCGGTCCCCGGCCGTCCACCTATGCCGGGTTCGACGCGACCAACACGGCCTACAAGTTCGACGGATCGAGCGGCAAAGTCGTCTTTCCGTCCTTGAACTTCAACAAAGCGACTGCGACCATCGTCGCCTGGATTTACCCGGACGGCGTCCAATCGGACTATGCGGGCGTGGTCTTTTCACGAGGCAGCTCCGTGTCCGGGCTCGATTTCAAGGGGACGACCGAGCAGATCGGTTATCATTGGAACGACGCGTCCAGCACGCACCAGTGGGATTCCGGGCTTTATCCGGCTCAGAACCAGTGGAACTTCGTTGCCCTGGTAGTGGAGCCGGCTCAAGCCACCCTTTACCTGGATTCCGGGACGGGGCTGCAGTCCTCCGTCAACGTGGTCGATCACGGGCCCTCGGCTTGGGACGGTCTCCAGTTTGGTCAAGACGGCACCAGCGGCCGCCTTTTCAAAGGATCGATCGACGAGGTCGTGCTGTTTGATCGCGCCCTTACCGAGGCGGAAATCTCCAACCTGCGAGCGGTGGCATCGAGCGGCAACGTCAGCCCGGTGGCTGCCAAATTCGCCGAACAACCCAAGTCACAGACCGTAATGGCCGGCACCGCCTGCGCTTTGACCGCCAAAGTCACGGGCAGCGTCCCTCTGAGCTACCAATGGCTCAAGGACGGCCAGGCTTTGCCTGGCGCGAACCGCAGCAGCTTGCAGTTCGCCAATGTTGCGGAAGCCGATAGCGGCGTTTACCGCCTGGTGGTCACGCAAGGGACCACTCAGTTGCCCAGTTCCGATGCGACGCTGACGGTCAAACCGGTTCCTGCGCATCTGAACATTCCCGACAACCTGGTGGTGCACCTCAAGTTCGACGGCAATTACACCGATGCTTCGGGCCGAGGCAACAACGGCACGGCTCAAGGCGCACCGCAGATCGTCACCGGCAAGATCGGCAATGGCGCGGTGCGTTGCAGCACGGTGCTTACAGACGGAGCCGTGAGCGAAGCGAACTACGTCACCCTGGGAATGCCGCAGGATCTGCAGTTTGGCGCCTCGAGCTTTTCGGTTGCCTTCTGGACCCGGTTTACCGGCGGTTTGGGTGATCTGCCCTTCCTCTGCAACAACACGGATTCCTATGGCGGCGCTGGCTTCGTCTTTGCGCCTTCCTACGGGACCGGCAGCTGGTCATGGAGCCTTAATGATGGGACGACGCCGAGCGCCTGGCCGGGCGTTGCCGCCCAGTATGGCAATGACATCGGCTACGCGAACACGATTAACGACGGCCAATGGCACCATCTGGTGCATATCGTCGACCGCTCGGGCGACGTGACCACCTATGTCGACGGCGCGAAGTTGCATAGCAAATCCATCGCCGGGCTCACCTTCCGCCCGGATACCGGCTTGCCCATCACAATCGGGCAAGGCGCCAATGCCGATTACGCCGTCGGGGGCGCGTTCGAAATGGATGATCTGGGCGTCTGGCGCCGGGCGCTGAATGATTACGAAGCGCGCGCCATCTACGTGGTCGGAAATGGCTACGGACGCAGTTTCGATACCGAAGGTCCGGCCACGGTCACCCTGGGCTTTCAGCGCACCGCTGCCGGGTTCGTTCTGACCTGGACGGCTGGAACGCTGGAATCGGCGGACAACATCACCGGCCCCTGGACCGCAGTGCCAGGC
>CAZODO010000062.1:0-36645 GCA_964578605.1 uncultured Verrucomicrobiota bacterium
TCCCGCAAAAAGTCTAGAAATCTGCAGACTCGACGGGGTTTCCCGAATATTTACCATTCTGGCCCCATGTTATAACATTTGTATTACCCGCTGAGCCCTCTCCAAACGAGGCAGGGCCGCTGGGCCGGGGCCGTCCGGAATCGACTATTTCCAAAGGCGCGCTGAGGCCGTCGCGCGCGAATTACTGCCGTGGCCAAAGAGAAGCATTGCCAGACTGCGAAACGGGCGTATCGTTCCCGGGGTTCATTTCAAACTGGCCTTAATGAAGATTTTATTGGTTTATCCGCAGACTCCCGCGACTTTCTGGAGTTTCAAGCATGTCCTCCCATTCATCTCCAAGAAAGCTGCTTTCCCGCCCCTCGGTCTGCTGACCGTGGCGGCAATGCTACCCGCCGAATGGGATCTGAAGCTGGTGGACACCAATGTGGATCGGCTGCGCGACGAAGATTTGCGCTGGGCCGATTACGTCATGCTGAGCGGGATGATCGTGCACAAGGAGTCGGCTGACGAAATCATCGACCGCTCCGTGGTCCTGGGCCGGCCGGTCATTGCCGGTGGACCGCTCTTCACGACCGGCCACGAGAAGTTCCCCAAGGTGAGCACGTTCGTTCTGGGTGAGGCTGAGGACATTATGGCGCAGGTGGTGGCGGATATGGAACGAGGCCAGCTCCAGCATTGCTACACCGCGCAGGGCCGGCCGGACATTGGCAAGGCTCCGATCCCTCGCTGGGATCTGATCCGGATGTCCAACTACGCGACCATGGCAGTTCAGTTCTCGCGTGGCTGCCCGTTTGATTGCGAGTTCTGCGACATCATCATCATGAACGGGCGCGTGCCGCGGACAAAATCCCCGGCGCAACTCGTGACCGAAGTCGAAGCTTTGCACCAGCACGGGTGGAAAGACATGGTTTTCGTGGTCGACGATAATTTCATTGGCAACAAGAAGCATACCAAAGCCCTGCTCCGCGAGATGATCGAATGGCGGAAGCGCACGCGGGCCAAGATTGGGTTCTTTACGGAAGCGTCGGTGAATCTGGCGGACGACGCGGAACTGTGCGACCTGATGGTTCAGGCCGGGTTCAAGAAGGTATTTGTCGGGATCGAAACGCCGTCCGTCGAATCGCTTGAAGAATGCCGAAAGCTGCAGAACCGGGGTCGCGATCTTGTCGCGACGGTGCAAACCTTGCAAGCGACGGGGCTTGAGGTCATGGGCGGATTCATCGTGGGATTCGACAACGATAAACAGGACATTTTCAAACGGCAGTTCGACTTCATCCAACGATCCGGCGTGGTGACCGCAATGGTGGGCCTGCTCACGGCTTTGCCTCAAACCAAGCTTTACCATCGGTTGATGAAGGAAGGCCGGCTCGAGGCCGACGCCACCGGCAACAATACCGATGCGGTGCTGAATTTCCGGCCGAAGCTTAACCGCGAATTCCTCGTCAACGGCTACCGGGATTTGATGAACCGGCTTTACGAACCCAAGGTGTACTACCAGCGGATTCGGATTTTCCTGGAACATCACCGGCCCAATGGCCCGCAGTTGCGGGTGTCCCCGGCGGACATCGAAGCTTTTGTGAAGTCGTTCTGGCTGCTTGGCATCTGGCACCGCGGCCGGACGCATTATTGGCGGTTTTTCTGGAGCACCTTGCTCCGCCGCCCGCGCCAGTTCCGATACGGCATTGAACTGGCGATTATGGGTTACCATTTTCGGCGGGTGGCCAGCCTGCTTTAGGCGGCCATGCCTGACCTTGTCCGAGTTCAGCTCCTGCCCCTGGCCCATACCCTCGAGGTTCCCCGGAGCACGCCTCTCCAAGACATCCTTTTCGAGCAAGGAGTCGAGTTCCCCTGCGGTGGGCGCGGACGTTGCAAGGGCTGCCGGGTGCGTGTGCTCGATGGCGCGCTCCCAGCAACCGCTGAAGATCAACGATCGCTCTCACCCGAAGAGCTTGCGGCGGGTTGGCGCCTGGCCTGCCGGGCAAAGGCGGACGGGCCGCTCAAACTCGAGCTTGCCCAGTGGGAGCCGGCGATCCTTTCGGATGACACCGGGTTCGTCTTCACACCCGAGGAAGGGTTGGGGATCGCCGTCGATCTGGGCACGACGACGATTGTCGCCCAATTGGTCGATCTTCATACCGGCAAGGTGCTCGCTGTCCGCACGGCGCTCAACGTCCAGGCCAGACATGGCGCCGATATCATGAGCCGAATCGACTTCGCCATGGGGTCGGGCCAGGTCCGGTTGGAGACCATTATTCGCGAACAGATTGGACGGCTTGTGGAAGAGCTTCTCGCCGATGCCGCGACCCCATGCGGGACCCTGCGGAAGGTCGTGATGGTCGGGAATACCGTGATGCACCATTTGTTCTGTGGCCTTTCGGTGGACCCCCTTTCTCACGTTCCCTTCGAGCCTGTTGAACTAGGCGAGCAAACGTTCACCTCGCGAGAGCTGGGCTGGAAGACACCGGGCGAAGTGCGATTCCTTCCGTGCCTGGGCGGCTTTGTTGGAAGTGACATCCTTGCGGGCATCCGCGCGACGGGAATTCACGAGAGCGATCTGCCCGCCGCGCTGATCGACTTGGGCACCAACGGAGAGATCGTGGTCGGGAACCGGACGCGCATGCTTTGCGCCTCGACAGCCGCAGGACCGGCCTTCGAAGGCGCCCGCATCTCCATGGGCATGCGCGCGGCGACTGGTGCCATCTCCGAAGTGAGCTGGGAAGGCGGGAAGTTCCATTGCCGCGTGCTTGGCAACGCGCCGCCGCGCGGAATCTGCGGCAGCGGGCTTGTCGACGCCGTGGCGGCCGCGCTCGGCGCCGGGTTAATTCAACGCACCGGCAAACTCGACCAGGGGCCCTCCCTCCCGCTCGCATCCTCCGTGGCTTTGACTCAGAAGGACGTGCGCGAACTGCAACTCGCCAAGGGCGCCATCGCCGCCGGATTTCGCATTCTGCTCCAGCGATGGGGTGTGCAAGCCGAAGACCTGTCGCGAGTTTGGCTCGCGGGCGCCTTTGGGAATTACATCAGCCGCCCGAGCGCACGGCGTATCGGGCTGCTGAATTTTGAGGTGGATAAGATCGAGCCGGCAGGCAATACGGCGCTGCGGGGAGCGAAGTTGGCGCTGTTTGGCGGCTCTGACACGAACAGGGCCGAAGCGAAGATCCAGGCGCTCGTTCGGCACGTGTCGCTCAATGAAGACGAACGCTTCCAGGAAGTTTTCGTCGAAGAGATGCAGTTCCCTTCCTGAAGCACTCGCCTTCGTGGCACCCTGGCAGGCCGGCCGATCCCGCCAGCGACCTGTCCTGAGCCCGAGCGCCGCGCCGCCCCGCGGCCTGCCCGGAACGTCAGGCTTTCTTCAGCAACGGCTTAAGATGCGTGACCGAGCGGGCCGCCTGGTCGACGGTTCCGCATTCCACAGAAAGCACAAGATCCCGCGGACAACGCCGGCAGATCGAAATCACCCGCGCCCAATCAATCACGCCGTCCCCGCACGCACACCCAACGGCGGTGCCGGTCACCTTGCCGCGCTCATCGGAAGATTGCTGCATCGAAATGTCTTTGGCATGGATGTGAACGCAACGCTCGATGACACGCTCCAGCCATTGGTAGGGGTCGTGTCCGCAAAGGTAGCTGTTGCCGGTGTCGAAATTGATTCCCACGCTCGGGCTCTTCACGAGAGCGTGGATGCGGTCCAAGCCGTCGGGATGCTTGCTGTACTGCTGGTGCGGTTCCAACCCGATCAGAATTCGGCGCGGTTCCGCCACGCGCGCGGCTTCCTGGATCGTGTATCGCATCAAAGTGAAGTCCTCAGCCTCGGTCGTCCAGGGCTGTTTTGGGCCTTCGTCTGTATTGATGACCGGCGCCCCGCATTCGGCCGCAAACCGGACAGCTTGCTTCAAGTATTCGACCCCAATCTCCGGTTTGCACAAGGGCGTGTGCGCGGATAGTCCGGACAACCGGATGCCCGCTTTCTCGCACGCGCGGCGGATCCGGAGCGGATCATCAAGCATGGAAACGCTGTGGAAATAGCCGGCTTCGCTCAGGAGTTCGCGGCCCCAATGCACCATAGGCTCGACGTAGTCGTAGCCCAGTTCAGCCGCCTTGTGGACGCCCCATTCGAAGGATTTATCCTCATGGCGGACGTATTCCATGTTAATGCCGAGATAGACGTTGCTCATAGTGGGGTTACTAGATTTAACGTTCGACTGTGCTGGATTGAGATGGTGCCGGGACTCGTCGCCATTGCGTTCGCATTGACCTGCTTCCTCCTATTGCGCCGTCCAGTCCTGATAGCGCTTTTCCATCATGGCCGGGGTCACGCCTCGCGAGTGAACGGTCAGCAGGTAGTCCAAGTCCCACTTGTCGCCTCGCGAATACTCAATGGTCTTCTGATCGAGCCCCTGGGTCACGGACAAATAAGTGAACGGCTGAGTCATCGTGAAGAACCGATCCATACCCCGGTCCCGAGAGGGTTCTGAGAACAGCGTTACCGTCACATCTCGTTCATTCAGTCTGTGTGAAACGGCACTCCATTTGGCCGGAGTCACGTCGCCCGATCCTCCGGACGTATAGGCGGCGTTCTCGGAATTCCAGTGCCGCGCAACACGGTTGAACGGAGGAGGGAGCCGAAAACCGAGCCCATGGTAATTGGCGCCAGCCAGAACCACGCGTTCGGCCCCGCGGCCGACTTCGAACTGCGACTTCCACTCGAGCGCGACTTCCCGTTGCGCTTCGTTCACCGTGAGAATCAAGGCGCGACGTTCTGCCAGGAGCGCCACCGCCGCCGTGTCCGCCACCGCGCGGTTCGTGGCAGTCACCCAGTGGACCACTTGGGTGAACGAGATCCAAGGAACACGCGTCGGCGAAATCCCAAAGCCCATCTCAGGCAGCCCTTTCGGAATCTGGTATCCGGGTTGCCCGGTTTCCTCCCAAAAGTTTACGCCATTCACCCGGATGGCATACATCAGCCCGTGGTGATGCAGGTGGTCCGGGGGCGCATCCAGCAGGACATTGTCGCCCTCAAGCGTGAACAACTCGCGGACGTAAGGCTTGAACTGGTTGGTGCCAAATACGTAAAGCATCAGGCGCTGGCCCTTGTAGGTCACCTCCGCAGATCGCTCCTCAGCGCGGATGGAGTACTGGAACGGAAACGGCACGCGAGCCACGGAGGCCGCGTCCGCCGCGGGTGCATCCGCCGCGCCAACGAAACATGCCGGAACCAGGGAAAGAGTAGCCAAGAGAAGTCTCAGGTCGGTGATCATAGCCACACCCGATGATGCGGCCATTGCCGCCGCGGGATCAAGGGCAAAGACGGAAGGCTGATGCCACGGACAAAGAACGCGAAGCTCCTGAGGCCATAAAGCGCGGACGCTTCATGAACAAGCGACCCTCTCGCCGGGACGCGCCTTGGCCCGGTGCACCCTCTGGCCTTGCCCTGTTCGGGTCCGGGTCGTACCGTTCTTCCGGTGAACGGCCTGGCGGAACAAATCGAACGGGTCACTCTTGGACACCGCCTCCTTGACGCGGACGAAAGGGTCTTGGTCGCCGTTTCTGGCGGTTTGGACTCGATGGTTCTTCTCAGGATCCTGGCTGCCCTGGCGCCAAAACATGGCTGGAAGCTTGCCGTAGCCCACTTTAATCACCAGTTGCGCGGTGAATCCAGTGATGGCGACGAGGCGTTCGTGCGGGAAGCGGCAACGAAGCTGAACCTCCCCTTCCGGGCCGGCCGGGGAAACGTCGAGCTGAGCGCGGCGCGGCGCGGCCTTTCGATCGAGATGGCCGCCCGCCTGTTGCGGCATCGTCACCTGGCCAGGACAGCGGTGAGGTTGGGCATCCGAAACGTCGCTCTCGCCCATCATGCCGACGACCAATTGGAGTTGTTCTTCCTGCGCCTCTTTCGCGGGGCGGGGCCGGAAGGCTTAAGCGGCATGGATCTTACCGGACCATCTCCGGCCAATCCCCGCGTTCAGCTTATCCGGCCAATGCTCGACATCCGGCGGAGTGATCTCGAACAATTTGCCCGGAAGCACGGGATCGCCTTTCGGCACGACGCCAGCAACGATTCCCTCGATTACGAGCGCAACCGGGTTCGGCACGAATTGCTGCCTTTCCTGCGTGAGAAGTTCGGCAACCGGCTTGAGGCAAGCGTGCCGCGGTTGATGGATGTGTTGCGAGCCGAATCTGATTTCGTTGCGCAGAAGGCCGAGGAGATCCTTTCGAACCAACCGGGCCGCTTCGACGACCTGCCCATTGCCATCCGGCGCCGCAAACTCCGGCTGGAATGCCTGCGCCTGGGAATTGCTGCGGACTTTGACCTGATCGAGACCCTTCGCAAAGCACCCGACATCCCACGCATGATCGGCCCGCGGTGGACCGTGCACCGGGACGCCTCGGGAAACGTTCGGCGTCGGAGCATCGGCGCGCGCTGTTTCAAGTCCGGTCACGAAACCGTGGATCTCAACGCGCCTGCCGGAAGCTTGGAGTTCGGGCGGTTGACGCTCTCGTGGCGCATTGAACCCTGGACCGGCTGGCCCCAAATCGGATCCGAGCGCACACCAGGAATGGAGCGGTTCGATGCCGAAGCGGTCGGCACACCAATTCGCCTCCGGCACTGGCGGCCAGGCGACCGCTTCCACCCCGCCGGCATGAAAGCGCCGGTCAAAGTGCAGAACCTATTCGTGAACCTCAAGATCCCGCAGGCGCGTCGTCGCACCCTGGTGGTGGCTGAAAGTGCCAGAGGCGACGTTTTCTGGATCGAAGGCCTCCGGATCTCGGAGCCGTTCAAGCTCCGCGAAGGGACTCGCCGCTGCCTGGCCTGGAGTTGGAACCAAGCGGTCGCTGACTGACAGCGCAGCTTCTCGGCCATCTTGCCATCCGGCAGAAACAAGAAGCCCGGCAGGAACTCCCGCCGGGCCTCAAATCTGGCGCAACCACCGAAAGCGTGTCTTAGAAGGCGTTGCTTCGATACGCGCCCATCTCAGGGGCGTCGGGGTTTACGTCGGGTCCAAAATACCGCAGGCAAACCAGCGGTTCCGTCTCGCTCGTATTTTCGAACGTGACGCCGGCTTTGGCGCCATCTTCGGTGCAAAAGTACTCATCCTCAGTCAATTCAGTGAACCGGATCAGCTTGGGCGAAGTGAGCGGCTGGCCATTGATGGTTCCTTTGCCTTGGACACAAATCAACCCGTAGGCGCCCTTGTCTTTGACCGTGCACTTGGCGCCGGCATCGACGGTGAGTTCTTTGGCGGTGAAGTACTGTTTTCCGTTGATCTTGCCGTAGACAATCCATCGGTCCACAAAACCTTCGCTGCGCGTGTCCGCGGCGGGAACAGGCTCCAGGTAATGATTGTCCTTGAAGTTCGGATCGACATTGGCATCCCAATCCAGCTGATCGACGATGAAATCGAGGTCTTTATGCTTGGCCTTGGGCATATCTTTCACCAGCAAGCTCCAGGGCACATAGCGGCCCTCGACCAGGCTCTGGTACATCCCGAACACATCGCTGCCCCATTGCGGCTCATACGTGCAGAGCGAACCTGGCGCATGAAGGATGCAGGGCCCCACCAACCAGCCGGTGCCCGGTTTCAGGCGGTAGGCCTTGGACAGGTCCAAGATACCATTGTCCCCCTTGTTCCAGTCGGCCAGGCATTTGCGGACCTGCTCCTTCGTCGTTCCCGGTTCCAAACCGAAGAAGGTGTGCGGGAAATTGTTGCCCACGTTATTATGCTGCGGCGGGAAGTAGTAGCTCTCGGGCTTGCCTTCCTGGCCGACAAGCTTCGCCTGCTTGTCACTCTGATGCATGTGGTGCGGGATCGGGCCCATGTTATCGAAGAACTTCGAATACACCGGCCACCGCTCGTATTTGTTCCAGATCTTTGACCCGACAAGCGTCGCGCCACAGTCGGCCACCGCCTGCCGCAAGGTGAACCGCTCTTTTCCCACCACCACGTAGCTCAAACCCTCGTCCGGCACGCGACCCTCGTTCGCGGCTTCCGTTGTCGACGCAAACCAGCGTTCATCGATGCCGCCCCGGTTGGCGCCATAAGCGTACGTGTCGTCCGGATGCAGCTTAAGGCGCAGACCCGGTTGCAGGAACGAGCGCGGAACCCAGTTGGGCGCCAGGCGCAGCAGGCCTCCAGTCCGGGAGATTTCCGCATCGACTTTAGGTTTCGTATTGGCTTTGACCGTCCTCAATTGGTTAACGGATGTGATGCTCATGAATAATGCGCTTCCTGGTTCAATATCAGCGTGACGTGCCATTGAAAATCCGTTCCACAGTCGGCGCAAGTGAAATCGCGCCCGGCGGCCTCGTGGTCTCTTGGGCACACCCCACACCTCCGGCAGGGGTGCCGTCTTTCCCAGCTTGGAGACTCGGTGATAACGCGGTCATCACCCGGTCGTGACCGAGTGACGACCGTGTCACGACCGCGTTTGGACCGAAGGGAGCCCGGTGGGAAGGCGCGAGGTGAACGGAACCCCTTTTTCGCGACAAGGAGCGAGCGAAGAGCTGTTGCAGCCCGCTTTAGGCAATCTTGGCGCCAGTTTAATCGCAAAAGGGCGCCCGGGCCAAATTCCGTGCCAAAAACCAACGCCCGTCCAAAATCTCCCTCGGGGTTCAGCCAGCCATTGGGGCGGCATCCTCCGGCTGAGCTCACCCGACCTTTCCGAGCAGATGATTGAGCTTCTCCCGGTAATTGCGGGAAAGGCTGAGCCGGGCGCCATTCTTGAGGATCACAGCATAATCGCCGTGGAACATCGGCTGCATTTCCTTGATTCGCTCGATGTTGACGATGGTCGATCGGCTGATTCGCAGGAACCGGGTGGGAGGGAGCTTGGTTTCGAGAGAGGCCATCGTTTCACGGTGGAGATGCTCTTCGTTGCCGATATGAAGGCTGACGTAGTTGTCGGCCGCCTCGATCCAATCGATGTCGTCGATCTTGAAGAACAGAACTCTGCCCTCGGTCTTTACAGCGAGGCGATCCAGGTATTTCGGCTCAGCCGTCGGAGGCTTGAGATCGGTGATCAGGGAGGAAAGCCGCCGGCTGAGATCGCCCGTGGCGCGCTGCTCGACGAGCTTGCGGGCACGGTCGAGCGCATTCTGGAAACGCTCCCGATCAAACGGTTTGAGGAGGTAATCAAGGGCGTGGACTTCGAAGGCTTTCAGGGCAAACCGGTCATAAGCGGTGACAAAGATGAGTGCCGGAGGCGGGTCCATATCCAGCCCCGCAACCACGCCGAACCCGTCCAGTTCGGGCATTTGAACATCAAGGAAGATGAGGTCGGGCTTTTCCGACCGAGCCGCGGCGAGCGCTTCTTCACCATCGGCACACTCGGCGACAATTTCGATGTCCGGTTCAGCTTGGAGGAGTTTGCGCAGGCGTTCGCGCGCCAGCGGCTCGTCATCGACGATCAAAGTGCGGATTTTCATAAAGCAACAGTCATCATGGGTGCATCGGCGGGACGGGGGTGGCCACGCGGCAGGGGATGGCCAGGTGGACGATCAGCCCGCCTTTGTCAGCGTTCTTGAATTCGACCCGAGACGCTTCGCCGTAAAGTTCCGCGAGCCTGGCCCGAGTGTTGGAAAGCCCAACGCCTTCATCCTCTGCCGCGTGGCCGACGGGCAGACCGGCGCCGTTATCGCGCACTTCCAGGTGCAGCATCCCGGCATTCTGCCGCGCCGCGAGACTGACAACGCCGCGCCGGGCATGGGGTTCGATCCCGTGCCGGATGGCGTTCTCGACAAGGGGTTGGAGGATGAGCGTTGGCACCAGGAGATCCAGCGTGTCGGGGTCAATCGCCTGCTCCAGAACCAAGCGGTCGCCAAAGCGGGTTTGCTCGATCTCGAGGTAACGTTCCAGGAAGGCGAGTTCCTTTTCCAGCGGCACCTCTTGCGCCTCGGTGCTTTCGAGAGCATAGCGCAGCAGATCGCTCAGCCGGGTGATCATCCGGTCCGCCGCCTCGACATCCTTATGCATCAAGGCGGAAATCGCGTGGAGCGTGTTAAAGAGGAAGTGCGGATTCAGTTGCATTTGAAGCGCCTGGAGGCGGGCTTGCGCCAGGTGGCGTTCGAGTTGGGAGGCACGCAACTCACGCTCCTGCGCTTCGCGGTAGTACGCAAACGCGTGCACCACGGTGAGGATGACCCAGTAAATGAGCAGGTTGGGAAAGGATTTCACCAGGAGGAGCTGAAAGGCCTCGGCGAACGGAAGGGACTGCTGGCTGAACGAGCTTTGGACCTGAACCACCCACGCCCGGAGCACGATGAAAAGAAACGAGAAGGCGCCGCTGGCGGCCAAGTGCAGGGGGACATTGACCTCCCAGGTTTCGCGGTCGATGGGAAACCGGTTGGAAAGCCAGGCGGCTGGGATGGAAAGGAGAGCGACCACGTACCAGTCGAACAGGCCGTTACTGGCGGCAAACCACCAAGATACCGGCCGGCCAGACCTGGAAGCGGAAATGTAAAGCTGGGCGGCAAACGAGAGGCCTATGGCCGTCCAGAACGCCAACCACATCAACCAGCGGCTCCATCGCTTGCGGATGATGGACCCGGCGGCCACAAAGAGGGCGGGAGGGATTTCGGCTTTAATTGTGGTCACTCTTCCCGATAATTGGTTGCATTCTATGACGAACGACCCGCTCGAGAAAGGGAAGAATTTCGAGCTTGCCACGGTGTCGCCGGCCCAGGGAACCCGTCCCAGGCCCCCGACAGCGAACCCGCAGCGCGCTGCATGGTCGTTCGTCGTGGGATTGCTCATCGTGAGCGCCGCAGGGTTCCTCTTCTGGATGGATTCCAGGCGCAAGACGGGTGTTGGAGGTGAAGGAGGGGTCGACCGGGCGATGCTTCGGGCGCTTCCGGACGCCAGGTTCACCGATGTCACAACCGCCGCCGGGATTCGCTTTGTTCACGTGGATGGGGCCTACGGCGAGAAATTGCTGCCGGAGACGACGGGAGGCGGGTGTGCCTTCCTCGACTTCGACAACGATCGCCATCCCGATATTCTATTCGTCAACTCGGCATATTGGCCATGGAAGACGCCGGAAAACGCGCCCGCGCCATTGATGGCGCTCTACCATAACGACGGCACCGGGCGGTTCCAGGACGTGACGGCGGGCTCCGGGCTGGACGCTAGCTTCTATGGAATGGGCGTCGCGGTGGGCGACTATGACAACGACGGCCTGGTGGACGTATTCATCACCGCCGTCGGGCCGAACCGCCTGTTTCGGAATTTGGGCGGCGGCAAGTTCCAGGACGTGACGACCGAAGCTGGAGTGAGCGGAACTTCTGAGGAATGGAGCACCAGTTGCGCCTTTGTTGATTACGACAACGACGGCGACCTCGACTTGTTCGTCTGCAACTACGTCCGGTGGTCCTACGCGATCGACCTGGAAGTGAATTACCAATTGCCCGGGCTGGGACGCGCGTACGGTCCTCCCATGAACTTCGTCGGGACTTTCCCTTACCTTTACCGGAACGAGGGGAATGGACGATTTGAAGATGTATCCGCCACGAGTGGAATCCAAATCAGGAAACCGGGCACAAGCCTCCCCATGGCCAAGTCGTTAGGCGTCGCTCCGGTCGACATCGACGGAGATGGCTGGATTGACCTTATCGTCGCCAACGACACGGTCCAGAACTTCGCCTTCGTCAACCAGAAGAACGGTACCTTCAAGGAAATCGGGGCTATCAAGGGACTCGCTTACAGCAATTTCGGGGGTGTGCGCGGTGCGATGGGAATCGATTCGAGCCGATACCAGGATACGGACAACCTGGCCGTGGCTATCGGCAACTTCGCCAACGAGATGACGGCCCTCTATGTCAACCAGCGTGACCCCTTCGTGTTCACCGACGAAGCCATCCAGCAAGGCATCGGTGCGGTCACGAAGGAGATGCTGACGTTTGGCGTGTTCTTCTTCGATTACGATCTGGATGGTTGGCTTGATCTGCTCACCGCCAACGGCCATATCGAACCCGACATCGCCCGCCTCCATCCCAATCAACAGTACAAGCAATCCGCTCAACTCTTTTGGAATGCCCACGGCACCGGCCGGCTCAGCGCCTTTGTGCCCGTGCCTGCGGAGAAGTGCGGTTCCGATATCTATAAGCCAGTCGCCGGGCGCGGATCCGCTTTCGCGGATATCGACGCAGACGGCGACCTGGATGTGCTGATCACGCAGATTGGCGGTCCGCCGCTCCTTTTGCGCAATGATCAGGCGCTCGGGCATCATTGGATCCGTGTGAAGCTTGTCGGAACGAAGTCCAATCGCGACGCCATTGGCGCATGGGTCAACGTCCGGATGGGCACCAAGACCCTCCGCCGCCAGGTCATGCCAACCCGCGGCTTCCTTTCGCAGTCCGAGCTCCCTTTGACGTTCGGACTGGGGGAAGCCGAGGGGGTGGATGAAGTCGCGGTCATTTGGCCGGGCGGAAGCTCGCAGACCGTGCCCAACGTTCCGATTGACAGTTTGACCGTCATCGAACAGCAGCCTTGAAATCGGCCATGGCCCAAGTGACGAACCGCCAGGCTTACGGGATCGCTAGCTCGCCTGTCACGTTCGTCCTCGCCACGTTGAGCAAGTAACGTGCGTAAGCGCCGTTGTGGACGCCGTAGCTTCCGTCGTGTTCCACAAGGTAAAGGTTCATCCGGGCCTGCTTGATGGCTTCGGGAACCGTGGCTTGCTCGGCAGTGGACGGGCCCCTGAGCGCGGAATCCCCTCCGGGATTCGAGAGTTGGCCAGGGTTCGTATACTCCCACGCGAGCCGTCCGTATGTCGTCTGTAGATTCGCGGGGGCTTTGGATGTCGCCCAGGTATCAAGGAGCGCCCGGACCTCCGCAATCTGAGCTTTGATCGCTTCCTGCGTGCGCTCCACAGCCCGTTCCGCGGCCCTCTCCGTAAGATGGCACTCTACGCAATTCGCGGCACGCACTTCGAACGTGTGGCCCGTGTAGTTCGTGTTCTCCTCCGTCGCAGGATCCGCCTCCTGCGAATGCGTATGGCAGTTGACGCACTGGTTCTCGATCTCACTGTGCGCCGAAAGGATCGTCTGCCCGAGGTCGTGCGCGCCTTTACCTGCAAGGATGTTGTATTGGGGGGAGTGATGCGGCGGCCGGGCCGTATCCTGCCAGCGCGCCCCGCGCATATTGTGGCACTGGCCACACAATTGGATCCTCGGATTGTACTTCTCGGCAAAGCTCGTGCTCGTCGAGGTGCTAAAGGAATAGTTTTCGAGGGAAAACACCGGGTTCCGCAACTGGGCTGGGTTGGGCGTGTTCACGTGCGGGCTGTGGCACGCGGAACAAGTAATGCCAAAGTGGGCGGCGTCCACACGGTTCGGCAGCAGCGTCCCCGGAACCCGGAGCGAAAGGAGCAGCGCCTCGCGGACGGCTCCGGAATGGCACACGCCGCACGAAAGCATGCGGGATTCGCCTTGTTGGAGGGTCGAACTGGCGACCTCGGGATTGGGTGTGGCGTGCGCAGAGAGCTTCCATTCGTCGAACGTCGGATGATGGAAATCGTTGTGACAGCCGCCGCAGACCTCGGCCGCGACGGTGACTTTGGGCAGCGCCGCCGGATCGCGCACGTTGGCAATATGATTGCCAGCCGGGCCGTGACAGTTCTCGCACTGGACGCCTGCCAGTTGAGGCGTGGTGCTCTCGTCCTTGAAGCCAAGCGGCGTCCCGAAGCCCACTGTGTGGCAGACCGCGCAAGCGCTGTTCTTGTCCTGGTTAATTCTCTTCAGCGTCTCGAAGGCCTTCGCGTGCGCTGTGTCCGCCCATCGGCTATGGGTGCCTTCGTGGCAATCGGCGCAGGCCGCGGCTCCCACGTAGTTCAGCGTTCCACCCGCTTCAGAGCTGGATGCGGGCCGCCCGCCAACGACCCTGAAAAAGCCCAGATCCTCGCCCGGCAGCGAGACGGTGCACTGGAAGCGGAACGCGGGTTGGCCGAGGTTCTCCCAAGCGTTGCTGTTGGCACTAGGGCTGTGGAGCACTTGGAAAGGCCCTTGAATCCCGAACCACTGGACCGTGACAAGGTCCTGCGTCTTCGTGATGGACGTGATCACCGGGTGCAAGCCCAACCCGCCGGGCAAAGGAACAGGGGGCTTCACCATAATCTCCGTGCTCTCGGCAGCCTGGGCGGCGCCGGTCGCGGCCAGACAGGCCACCGCCACAAGGGACCTGCCGCATCGGCCGAAGAAGAGGCGCGGGTTGGAGCAAGACTTCGAAGGCTTCATAGATCAAAACTCAAAAGCGGTAATGCAGCGACGAGTAAACCAAGTGCGCCTGGTAGTCATTCTGATGCCCGGCAGTGCGGTCTTCGCCATCGAAGAACCCGTACCTCAAGCTGACTCGCATCCGGTGATTGATGCGGCGAGTCACCGTCGCCGTGATGCCGTGTTCTTCGGCCTCGGCCCCGTAGGGGAGGCCGGCGATCGAGTTGTCCTGGAAATTATCGGCGCGGTAATAGAGATACTGGAGTTGAAGATCCGTCTTGTTGTCGAGGGCATAACCGATTGTGGAATGGGCGGTCCAATAATCGTTCCGAGCCTCCTGAATCGCTTCGGTGAACTCGTCCGCCGGGGTGTCGGTCCGGTCCCAGACATAGCTTAGCCCGCCTTGCAGGTAGAGCCTCTGGATGGGCGACCAACTTGCGGTGCCGCTGAGAATATGGCTGGTCATTTCGGCCGTCTCTTTCCTGGATAAACCGCTCGCGCTGTCCGGTTTGGTGTCGATCGTCGAGAGCTGGAAGTCATACCGCCCCACCAACGTCACGTTGTTTCGCGGACGCCAGGTCGCCCGGAAGTTGACGTCGTCCGTTGTGAAATCCTGCGCGGTCAGAAACGCCGGGTAAACCGAAGCGGGGAGGCCAACCAGCGCGTTCGGCGTGGAATCGCGTTCATGGTCGAACTCGTTCCAACGCTCTTTGTGATAGCATTGCGCGCCGAAGCTCAGGCGCCGGATAGGGTACCAATTGGCTCCGAGCGTGTAAGTCTGCCAGAACCGGCTGTCGTCGGTATCGCGATCCACAACGACCGCGCCGGGCCCGACATTATCCCACCGTTGCTGCAAATCGCCGGAACCCTGGAGCCATTCGCCACGCGTGTAGAACACCCAGTTGGTGATGCCGGTGTACCGCAACTCGAGCTTCTCCGAGACGTCGAGCAGCCCGCGTTCACTGGACGTGTCATACGGGAATCCCGAAAGCGGCGCGGCGGGCATGAGGTAAGCCGACCCGCTGTCGATATCTTCTCGCTCGACACGCAGCGACGGGACGAGAACGAGCGAATCCGATAGTCGCCACATGAGGTTGAGGTTAGCCACGTGTTGCTGCAGCTCGCTGCCGCCGCCCAGGTTTTCGAAGGTGTCCGGGATGGGCAGGCGCTGGGCGAACACAGGATCGTAGGTGGTGCCATAGACGCGGTAGCCCGAAAGGTCTGTGTCCAGTGTGGTGAAGGAGTAACCTGTCGTGAACCATACCTTCTCTGTGAAACGGGTCTCGCTGAACGCATGCACATTGAAAAGGTCGCTGGCCACTTCCTCGCGCGTGGTCCCGTAGCGATCTCCGGGAGTCCGCAGGATGTTGCGCGAATTCTCGCTGGCGGAAATCTCGTAACGGAGCCCAAGGCCAAAGGTGGTTTTGGCAAGCGTGTGCTTGGCGTCCAAGGCAAAGATGTCGCGCGTCTCGTCGATATCCCAGAATCCCGGGACGATCTTGCGCCTCCCGGACCCGGTGTCGAAGTCGCCCCAAACAGTGGAATCCTTCTGCCCCTCGCGGAACAGGTGATCGTACCGGAAGCGAACCGACGGCTTCCCGGGCAGGGTCAATCCCGCTTCGAAGAAGGCGGCCCCGCGCTCGACCGCGAGATCGTCGTCGAACGGCTGGAGCCTGAGATCTTCCGGATGGAAGAAACCGCCCGTCCCGTCGTAGTAGGTCCGGAACTCGCGGTAGCCCGCGCGCACGAAGCCGATTTCCGGCTGCTCAAGGTCCAGTTTGAGCGCATAATCGTCGTTGTCGAAAATCCCGCGCCCATCGACCTTAAAGAGTCCCTTCTTGCCGACGTCCTCCTCGTAATGGAAGTCCGAGACCCCGCCGAACGCGCCTGCGGGCAGGCCATACCGGCGTCGCACCGCGGCTTTGTCGCCGCTGGTGATCAAGCCTCCCACCGTCGTTTCGAACCAGTTCCGATACTCCTCTGGCGTCTCCTCCGCTTCCGCCTCCTCCGCTTCCGCTTCAGTTTTCTGTTCGGCTACCGCCTGCGGCGATGCCGCTTCTTCGGCAAGCGTGGACGCGGCTGCCTCCGGTTGGGCCTGAGGTTCCATTGGCTCCGCCGCTTCGGCGGCCATGGCACCGCCTTGCCCGAGCAGCATGGCTCCCATGACCAGAGGGCATGCTTGGAAGAACCTTACGAGATCCAGGGCCAGGTATGGTTTCATAGGCTGGGGTCGTGCAGGTTAGTACCGAAGGGACGAACCAATCTGCGAGCCATGCACCGCTTCGTGGCAACCCGCACTCCAACACGTCCCCCGGGAAACAAAACTCCGGTGGTCAACGCCTCCAATCAACGCTTGACCGGCGCCGGTCTGCTGTTGGAAATGGCATTTCAAGCAGAGCACATGGTTCCGCTCTGTCAGCAGCTTGTTGTTCACCGATCCATGCACCCGATGGCAGGTGGTGCATCCGTCACGCATGGCTTCATGCTCAAACACAAAGGGCCCCCGCTGCGCCGTGTGGCATCGGACGCAGGTCTCGTCAGCCCGGGCAAACGTCGTGCCCATGCCCCGCACGCCCGGCCCTTGGTGCGGATCGTGGCACTCGCTGCAGGTCATCTTGCCTTCGGGCACCGGGTGATGGAACGGCAAGCTGAACTCGCCGCGCTTGTCCAAATGGCAATCAAAGCAGATCTCTGGCGACCGGTCCGGATTCACGATGCTGTCGCGCCCGCCCCCCGCCTCCACATGGAGACTGCCGGCGCCATGGCACGACTCGCACCCCATCTCAGCCGCATTCGGCCCTTTGGCCATGAGATTGGCATGAGCCGCCGTCACGAACGGCGTCGTGATCTCGTCGTGGCAATCAGCGCAGGAGCTGGATCCCACAAAAGTGGCTCCGGGAATCCGGGGCGGAGCCATGACCACCTGGTTCGTGCTCATGCAGGAAATCAGCATGAGCGTTCCCGCCAGGCCAAAGGCGCTCAACGCGAGCTTTTTCCAATGGGATCTGAAAAGGCTGCCGCACCCTCTCTGGCCGGCACGGGTGAAGTGGGAATTCATAGGCTTTCGGCCAACCATAAAACCATCCGTCGGAACGGGGCTTGGAACTGTGTGTTGCCGTAATTGCACCAAAATGCGGTACCAGACACAAGCGGCTTTTTTTTGAGCGGCGCACGGGTGTCACACAGCGACCGAGTCTGGCAAGCCGCAGCCCCCCGGCTACGCGCCGGTTGTCCAAACCTGCTCCTTTATTGACCGATCCGTCGGGGCGGCAGGGCGAAAGCCGCCTGGTCAAGCCGCTTTTGGTGCTTCCTGAAGCACCCCGGCTGCCACCGTCCACTTGAGCGGCTCTATTCCAATCTCCGGACGCCAGCTTTCCTCTGTGGCGGTCATGAAGACCTGGCTCCCGGATTGTCCCGCCCGTTGCAGCAATGGCACAAACGCACTCCGCCGGACGGAATCCAATTCCCCCATGATGTCGTCGATCAACAAAACCGGAGGCGCACCATGGATGCGGGTAAGGTATTCCGTTTGGGCCATCTTCAAGGCGATGGCCACCGACCGTTTTTGTCCTTCGCTGCCGAATGGATCAACCATGCGGCCTTCCAGCGACAGGATCAGTTCGTCCCGGTGCGGCCCGATGATCGTGGATCGGAGTGCCCGTTCCCTTGCGCGCACCTGGGCCAGTTCCACGGCGAAATCGGCCTTGACAGACGGTTGATACTGCAACCGAAATTCTTCCGAACCGCCGGAGATCCGGCGGTACGACTCCGTGGCGACCGGTCCGAGGCGGGGCAACAGTTCGTGCCGGTGACGAATGATCTGGTTTCCCAGGTCGACCAACTGCCGGGTGAAACCCTCCAGCGCGATTTCGTCCGGTCTTGGCATCTTGAGGAGCGCATTGCGCGCGCGCAGGGATTGGGCGTACCGCTGGAGAAGCGCCAGATAACCCGGGTGCGTCTGCGTCAGGAGCAAGTCCATAAACCGGCGCCGCCGGCTTGCCGCGCCTTTCACCAGTTGCAAATCGTCGGAGGAGAAGACCACGGCCCGGAGCACCCCCAAGTAATCGGAGAGCCGCTTTACGGGTTGTCCGTTGAGCGTGAGACTGCGCTCCCCGGGAGACCAATAAATCCTGCAGGCATGCTCGGCGTTGCTGAGGATCGAGGCGCCTACGAAGTACCCCTTCTGGCCGTGCCGCACCATCTGGGCGCTCCCGGCACCGCGAAACGAGCGCAAAGTCGCGACCAGGTAAATGGCTTCGAGGATATTGGTTTTCCCCTGGGCATTGCGCCCAAGAAGCAAATGGAAACCCGGCCGGAAATCCGCGTCCAACCGCGGGTAATTCCGGAAATCCCTCAAGCGCAGATGGGCCAAATGCACATCCGAACGTAGCGATCGATGCGCCGCAAATCGAGCTTGTTCACTTCGGGCGTTCCTGGAAACTCTCCGCCAAAGCGATCGCCCGAAGCATGGCCTGAGATTTGTTGACCGTTTCCTGAAACTCGCCCTCCGGGGTGGAGTCGTTGACCCAGCCGCCCCCCGCCTGGACGTACGCCTGGCCGCCCTTGAGCAGAGCCGTCCGAATCGTGATACAGCAATCCAGGTTCCCGTTGAACGAGAAGTACCCCACGCAGCCGCCGTAAGGCCCGCGCGTCGTCTGTTCCAGTTCCGAGATAATCTGCATGGCCCGGATTTTCGGGGCGCCGCTCAAGGTCCCCGCAGGAAACGTGGCGCGCATCAGGTCAAAAGGCGTTCTGCTGGACGACAGGCGCCCCTCAACCTGCGACACGATATGCATCACATGGCTATAGCGTTCGATAACCATCAGGTCCTTCACCTGCACCGATCCGTAATCGCAAACGCGTCCCAGGTCGTTTCGCGCCAAATCCACCAGCATGACATGTTCCGCCCGCTCCTTGGGATCGGCCAGCAATTCCGCTTCGTTCGCCAAGTCTTCTTCACTCGTTCGCCCACGCGCCCGCGTCCCGGCAATCGGCCGGATCTCGACCTTGCCCTCTTCGCAACGCACATGGATCTCCGGCGACGCCCCCACGAGGCTGAACCCGCTCAGTTCGAGCAGGAACATGTAAGGCGACGGATTGATCGTGCGCGCGGCCCTGTAAACGTCGAGCGGGGCCGCCGTTACCGGCGTGGCAAACCGCTGAGAACCGACCACCTGGATAATGTCCCCCGCGCGAATGTATTCTTTCGCCTTGAGCACCTTGGCCAGGAAATGCGCCTCCGAGACATTGGACTGACATGATAGAGGGGTAAATTGATGCGGCACCGTCACGTGCCGGTGCTGAACCGGTTGTTCCAGCGCCGCGACCAATTCTTCGATCTGGAGAACCGCCCGCTCGTACGCGTCCGCCGGCTCACTCCCCTCCTCGATCAGCGCGTTCACCAGGACGGTCAATGTCTGGGTCACACGGTCGAAGATCAGAAGCTCATCGGTGATGAGGAACTAAAGCGTCGGTGTCCCCAATTCGTCTTTGGGCGGCCGCCGGACGACCGGTTCCACATCGTGGATATACTCATACCCGATAAAACCCACCGCGCCGCCGGTAAAACGCGGCAGGAAAGGCAGCGCCACCGGCGAGTACTGTCGCAGGATTCGCTCCACCACTTCCAACCCGTCCCGGACCGTTCCCTCGCCTCCGGGCGACCGGCTCACCGTGAACCGGACCGGCTCCCCCCCGTTTTCGCGATACTCAACGGTCGAACCCGTCTGCCGCACCACCCCGCGCGGATTCCGCCCCACGAAGGAATACCGCCCGATATGTTCCCCGCCCTCCACCGATTCAAACAGGAACGATTCGCCCCGGCCGCGGATCTTATTATAGGCGGAGACCGGCGTCTCGAGATCCGCCAGCAACCGCCGCGTCACCGGGATCAGGTTGCCCTTGGACGCGAGCTTCAGAAACTCAGGCAACGATGGAGAGTACATATCGCGATTCACGAGCTAGCAGAACTTCTTCGAATCCGCCAGAGGGATAACAGCGTGAAGAACGTCACGGCCACGGCATACGTCACGATCCCGAGACCCACCGCAAAAGGCACGAGCAGCCACCGGCTGAAGGACATCAGCGCAAATCCGATCACGGCCACGAGCACGCTTTGCGACAGGAGGCAGAACAAGTAAAGAGGCAGGGGCGTTTCGCGCATCCGTTCCACCACCCAATACCGGTAAGGTTCCTCGCCCAGCGAACGCATCAGCCAGGCCGATTGGAAATTCCTTGCCGCCACCAGCAAGCTCGTCGTGCTGATCACGATCGAAGGCAACGGCCAGACCGCAAACCCGGCGCAAACCAGCACGTTCACCACCATGCCCGCCCGCCAGCCCAGTATCTTCGAGAGCGGATTGGCCTCCAGCACCAGGTTCGGCGTGGCCACCCACGTGCTCAAAAAATCCGACGCCCGCGCGACCAGCAAGATGCTCAAGAGCAGGAAGTACTCCGGGCTGCCGAATGGAACAAACGCGTCGATCATTTCCTCAGTAACTCTCCGTCTGGCTTCCTATTCTTCGGAGCGCCGGCCTCGTCTCTCGCCGCCGCCGCGAACAGGCGGCGCCTGACGTCGGCGGCAAGCCGGCCTTCCGAACAAAACGAGAATTGCTGTCATTTCTTGCCGTAAATCTCCTCGGGCCTCTGAAGTTGCGGCTCCGTAATCCGCTCGGCATCGCCCTTCACGCCCACAGACCGGTAAAAGCACGACCGGTACCCCTCGTGGCACGCGGCTCCCACCTGGTCCACCTGAATCAGGAGCGTATCGGCGTCGCAGTCAAAAGCGATATCCCGGACCGTCTGGACGTGGCCGCTGCTCTCCCCTTTCATCCAGAATTTCTGCCGGGACCGGCTCCAAAAATGAGTTTTCCCGGTCGCGAGGGTCTTATCGAGCGACGCCCGATTCATCCAGGCCATCATCAAGACCCGCCCGTTTGCGGCGTCCTGCACAATGGCGGGAATCAGGCCATCGCTATTGTACCTCAGCTTATCCAAAAAGCTCATGGGCTTATTGCGCCATGAGTTGGGGCGAATTGCGAGCTTCTTGTGCCCCAACATCGCGCCGGGCTGGGTTCCTGAGGAACGGGGCGGGCGGGTCGAGGCGCGACCGGCCGGCCTCCTGGGAGGGTGGCGACGCATTTGACACGTCTTTCACACGGTTATGACAGGCATTTAACACGTCTCCCAATCGAGTGAAATACGTGTTAAATACCTGTTATATACGTGTTATATCCGGCAGGAGAGGGGTCGATGTCCGTGAAATGCGCCATTGAGGCCGAAGCCCTAGACCCTCGTAGGCGGCGACAGAACGAAGAACCCCCTTTCTGGACTTAAGCTCTTGATAACCAAGCACCCGACGCTAAAACGCCACATCGTCAGGGGTCCCTTCGGGACCCCTGACTCACCCGCGGCTCAAGGAGCGCCCCTCGCCGGTCGGAACTCGGATTTCGAAGCTCGGAATTCTTTCCGCGCCTTCGGGCTTCGGGCTTCGGGCTTCGGGTTTTGCCGTGGGTCCTGCTATTTGCTGGCTTTGACTTGCAGCGTGGAAATGGCTTCGCGCACGCCCTCGGTCTCGAGCGCCAGCTTCATTGCCTGGCTGATGGCCTCGGCGGAATCGACGCTCCCGGAGAGCGTGACCACGCCATCGGTGGTGTTCACGGAAATGCGCAACGCCGAGAGATTCCGTTCTTTCACCAGTTTGGCCTTGATGGCGGCGGTGATTCGGGCATCGGCGGTGGCGTCCGCGATCACGGCGCCCACCTGCTCGGCTTTCTTGCGGACAATCGTGCCGCCCTTTTGGAGTTCTTCCTTGACCTCGGGGCCGGTCAGTTTGAAGTCCTTGAGCTTGTCCTGGACGGCTTCCTTGAGGTCCTGGGCACTCTTGAGCGCCTTTTCCTCCGCCCGTTGGAGATCGGACTTGTCGCGGTCTTGCGAAAGGTACCAATAGCCACCCAACCCGAGCGCGATCAGCACCACCAGGACGAACAGCGTTTTAATCATAATCCGCATTCTACCAGGAGCCGGCGAAAGGTAAACTCCGCACGAACCAGGCGGTTGCCGGGCGGTTCTTCTCAGGGAACGGGGATCGCGATGGAAGCGTAGACGTCTTTCACAGTCTCCACGCCATACTTCTTCTCCAGCCGTTTCACGATGAAATGGCCGCGCGCCATGTTCTGGTAATGGTCCATGAAAAGCACGTTCACCAGGGAACCGCCGGCCGCGCCAATGATCGGAACCGCCTTGGCCGCGACCTGCTCCGAAACCACCACGCCGAACCGGGAGGCGATCGTCGAGATCAGGCGCGCCACGGCCGGCGCGGTTCGTTCGAGCACCCCTTTCTCCGTGAAATAGGAGGCCGCTTCGGACACGGCCCGGCTCAGGGCGGCGCGAATGGCCCAGTAAGAACTCTCCGTGGCGTCGTCGGCCTTGCTGCGGCCGCCCAGGGCGAAGACCTCCAGGCAATGGAGCTTGGTCGCAATCGCGTCCAGGTCATGGCCCTCGGTCCGCGCGATGTCCGCGATGGACCGAAGCATGATGGTCGTGGAGACCGGCAGTTCGAAAGCCAGCGCGGGCAACCCAAAGGCCCCTCCCACACCGCCGGAAGCGCCCACCACAACCTTGTGCAGGAAGTCCGAAGCCGGCTTGTGCTGACGTTTGGGATTGATCGTCGTCACCGCAAGGTCCAAGGCGCGAAACAGCGCCCTGTGCACGGCCTTCTGCACCGTGGCGGCCCAGTTCTCGGGAAGCACGGCGAAGCCCTTTTCAATCGGCGCGCCGATCACGTTCGCCAGGCGCGCGGTGAGCCCGGGATTCTCCAGCAGAATCTTGGCGTAAACAAGGTCGTCAATATCCTCTCGGGTCAGCATGTCTGGCGGTCGTCCGGGTTCCATCATCTGCGCGTTGTCAGGCAATCTAGCCCAGGTTGCCCCCCGCCGCAGGTGAGCGGGAGGCAAAACCTCCCGGCGCGGTGGCGAGCGCCCGCGCACCCGCGCGGGATTTCATTGCGAACCCGGCGGAGCGCGCGTTAAGGTCGCGCCCGTGAAATTGTCCGTGAAGAGCGATTACGCGGCGCGGGCGGTGCTGGAACTTTCTCGGCTGTATGGCACTGGAAGACCCATGCGGGCGGAGGACCTCGCGGCAGAACAGAGCATTCCGGTCAGTTACCTGGTCCAGATCCTCATCGAGCTGAAGTCGGCTCAGATCGTGGGCAGCCAGCGCGGGAAGGACGGAGGTTATTTCCTGGCCCGGCCGCCGGCCGAGATCACGTTGGGAAACGTGCTGCGGGCAATCCATGGTTCCCTGTTCGACACCCCGGCCTTGAGCGACCCGCGATGTCCAGAGGAACTGCGCGAAGCCTGGCGCACGTTGCAGAGCGCGCTGGATCAGGCAGGGGACGCCATCCATTTTCAGCAACTCGTGGAAGCGTCGGAAGACAAAGGGAAGATGTACTACATCTGAGCCCGGGCGTGGGCGGCTCGCCCGGCCCTTGATCATTGAGCCTTCAACGGCAGCCTGTCCCCATCCGACGCCTTCCCGCCCTTTCCAGGAGACGCCGCCCAAAACGCTGACAATTTGTCACCATTCACTCGCCATTGGGCCAGAACCACTTGAAAAACCCGAGCGCTCCGTTTTGCCCGGATGTAATACGTTTGTTATAACGTTCCCGAAAGGGGCCGTATTCACCAGGGCGGGCCAAACCGGCCCGCCCTCCCAAAGCTTCGCGAACGCGGCGCTCTACTTCTTCTCTTGCTGCAATTGGCGTTGGCGTTCTTTCTCCTTCTCCGTCTCGAGCTGTTCCGGCTTGATGATCTCGATCTTGGCGCCCTTCTTCAATTCCTCGGCGGAGGGGACCTTGATGATATCGCTCGTCACCGGTTGTTGCGGCGCGGTGGTGACGGCCGGTTTCTCCTGAGGCGGGTTGACCGCGAGGAGTTCGACGTCGAAAATCAGGGTGGCGTTCGGTCCGATGTTGGCGCCCGAACCCCGCTCGCGATAGGCCAGTTCGGACGGGATGAAGAGCTGCCATTTCGCACCGGACGGCATGAGCTGCAGCGCTTCGGTCCAGCCAGGGATCACGTTGGTGACTTTGAAAGTGGCGGGCTGGCCGCGTTTGTAGGAGCTGTCAAACTCGGTGCCGTCGATGAGCGTGCCGCGATACTGCACGCTGACGGTGTCGTTGGTGGTCGGCTTGGGGCCATTGCCTTCGGTGAGCACTTTGTACTGGAGCCCGCTCGGAAGAGTCTGGACGCCGGGCTTGGTCTTGTTCTCCGCCAGGAACGCTTCGCCTTCTTTCTTGTTCTTTTCGCCAAGTTCCTTGCGCTTGGCCTCGCGGCGGCTTCTCAGCTCGTTCTGGAAATTGGTCAATAGCTCGCGGTTTTCCTGGTCGCTGACCACAGACGGCTTTTCGGTCAGGACGTCTTGCAGTCCGCGAATGAGCACTTGGAGCTCCACGTCAGCGGCTTCAATGCCTTGGCGTTTCCAGGCATTGCCAATGTTGTAGCCCATGCTGTAGCTGGTTTTCTCTTTCGCGCTGGCGAGTTCCCGGTTGTCCTGGGCCTGGGCGGCGCTCAAGCCAAAGCAAAGGGCCAGCGCCATTGATAAGCATTTCGTATTCATCGTTGTGATGGCGGATTCTTCCCCAAAGCCCGGCCTGTTTCAAATGAATTGTGTGCGTTGTTCGGCGCGCACGGCGCAGGCGCCGCTCGTCGGTGGCGGCAGTGAAAGACGAAGCCGGCGCTCCGAAGAATGAGAAACCCAAGGGAGAATGACTGACGGGCGAAAAGGCTTGGCGGACCTGCGGAATGCGTGTAGGCAAACTCCGACTCCTACGTTATGTCGAACGCTGATCAACCAACGGCCGCCCCTGATCCCTCGGATGCGGCGCCTTCGCGTCGCCAAGGACCCTGGTGGCGTCTCCTGAATCGGTATCACTGGTTTGTGCTCATCGTGGCGGCGTTGGGCTGGATGTTTGACTGCTTCGACCAGCAGATCTTCACCATGTCGCGCTCCATCACCATGCGCGACCTGATGCCTCAGGCGGACGCGATCGCGCAGATCAATTACGGCGGCTGGGCCACCACCCTCTTTATTCTTGGTTGGGCCACGGGCGGGTTGATCTTTGGAAGCTTGGGCGACCGCTGGGGCCGGGCCAAAACCATGGCGCTTACCATCCTCGTGTACGCCGGGTTCACCGGCTTGAGCGGCTTGGCCACCACCTGGGGGTGGTTCGCGCTGTTTCGATTCCTCACCGGCGCCGGGGTGGGCGGAGAATTCGCGGTGGGCGCGGCGCTCGTGGCCGAAGTGATGCCGGACAAGGCGCGTCCGTATGCCTTGGGCTTGCTGCAGGCGCTTTCCGCGCTGGGCAATATTCTGGCCGCCTTTTCGCTGGGTGTGGTCGTGCCCGGCGAAGCGCTGGGATGGGGATGGCGCGGCTTGTACTACCTGGGCGCCGCGCCGGCGCTGGTCGCGGTATTCATCATGTGGCGGTTGCGAGAGCCGGACCGATGGGTCGCAGCCAAGGCAGCCGCGCGTGAACCGGGCGCCACGCAGCGGCTTGGCCGAATCAGCGACCTTTTCCGGCACCCAACCTGGCGCCGCAATACCCTGGTGGGAGTTGCGCTGGCCGTCGCCGGCCAGATCGGGCTGTGGGGGGTGGGCTTCTACACCCCGGAACTGATCGATTCGGCCATTCCCACCGTCGAACCCGCCACGCGCACCCAGATCGAGGCCGTTCTCATGGCCTCCTCGCCAGCCGCACACACGGCGGCCTTCATGGCCCTTTCCGAACCCGATAAGCGGAAATATGCCGAATTCCTTTCCCGCACCTCGCGGTTGCAAGAGGCGTTTAGCCCGGAAAAGGCGGCCCAGGAGATCCTGACCCCCGAGCGGAAGGAGGGAGTCCGGGCCATTATGAACCAGGCCATCACGGAGGATGCGAAGACCCAACTGAAGTCGCGCGGTGGCATGCTCCAGCAGGTGGCGGCCTTCTTTGGGATTTACACGTTTACACTCGTGGCGGCGCGGTGGGGCAGAAAAGTGTCGTTCCTCCTGGGATTGGGACTGGCCTGGGGGGCCTTGCTGCTCACGTTTTGGACGTTCCATAGCGCCTCGCAGGTCTGGTATCTCTGGCCGCTCGTCGGCTTTTGCACCCTCGCGCCGTTTGGCGGTTACGCGATCTACTTCCCGGAGCTCTTTCCGACCCGGCTGCGCACGACGGGGACGAGCTTTTGCTACAACGTGGGACGGTACGTGACGGCCTTCGGGCTGTTCATTCTGGGACCGCTCTCGGCGGCCTTGCATGGCTTGACTTCCATGCCGGGCTTCCGGCTGGCGGCCATGGTGCTCGCCTGTTCCTACTTGATCGGAATCGTCGCCCTCTGGTGGGCGCCGGAGACCGTCAATCGGCCCCTGCCCGAAGACGAGACGGATTTCGCGCACTAAGAATCCGAACCCACTAAGGACGGTTGTGCAGCGGGGGGCTCCAGCGCCAGTCGAGAGTCTGACGGGATCGATCGAGCGGGTCACGTTCTTCAGCGAAGAGACTGGGTTCGCCGTGCTCCGCGTCAAAGCGAAAGGGCATCGGGACCTCGTCACCGTCGTCGGCTCTCTGCCGTCGGTCAGCGCCGGCGAATGGCTCACGGCCGAAGGCCGCTGGTTCCGCGATCGTGAGCATGGGCTCCAGTTCAAGGCCGAGACCCTCACGGCAAGCTCGCCGACCACGAAGGAAGGCATCGAGAAGTACCTGGGCAGCGGAATGGTCAAGGGCATCGGACCGGTCTACGCGAAGAAACTGGTGGCCCGATTTGGCGAACAGATCTTCGATATCATCGACCAGTTTTCGGCCCGATTGGAGGAGGTCGACGGCATCGGACCGGGCCGGCGCAAACGCATCAAGGAGGCTTGGTCGGAGCAGAAGTTCATCCGCGAAATCATGGTCTTCCTCCATTCGCACGGGGTCAGCACGAGCCGGGCGGTGCGCATCTTTAAGACCTACGGCGAATCCGCGATCGAGAAGGTCCGCGCCAACCCTTATGCCTTGGCCAAGGACATCCACGGTATTGGATTCAAGACCGCCGACATGATCGCGCAGCGCGTTGGGATCCCGCGGGACTCGCTGTTGCGCGCGGAAGCCGGCCTCACGCACGTGCTGATCGAAGCGGTGGATTCGGGGCACTGCGCGTTTCCAAAGGCGGCGCTCGTCGAGAACGCCGTCAAGCTGCTGGAGGTCGACGAGAAAATCGTCGCGGAGGCGCTCGTTCGTCTGCTCAATCAGCGCGAAGTGACGGAGGAACTGATTGGCGGCGAGGTCCTGGTCTTTCTCCCCGCGCTCCGTCGGGCCGAGGAGGGAATCGCGGCGAAGCTGGCAGCTTTGGGGAATAGCCCGGCCAATTACCCGCCGATCGACCTTGAGAAGGCCATCACCTGGTGCGAAGCGCAAACGGGCAAGGAATTGGCGCCAAGCCAGCGCGCGGCGCTTAAGATCGCGCTGACGCACCGGGCCGTCGTCATCACAGGCGGGCCGGGCGTCGGCAAGACCACGCTGGTGAATTCGTTGCTCAAAATTCTTCAAGCCAAGCGAGTCAAGTGCGCCTTGTGCGCTCCCACTGGGCGGGCTGCCAAGCGGCTCTTCGAAGCCACCGGGATCGAGGCGAAGACGATTCACCGTCTTCTTGAGTTCCAGCCGGGCGGCGGCGGGTTTGCCCGGAACGAGTCCAATCCGCTCGAAGGAGGACTGCTGGTGGTCGATGAAACATCGATGGTGGACGTTCCTCTGATGCACGCCTTGCTAAGAGCGCATCCGGTCGGCGGCCACCTGGTCCTGGTGGGCGATGTCGATCAGTTGCCGTCGGTGGGCCCAGGGCTGGTGCTCAGCGACATTATTGAGAGCGGGGTTGTGCCTGTGGTCCGCCTTTCAGAAGTCTTCCGCCAAGCCGCCCAGAGCCGCATCATCACGGCAGCCCACCAGGTGAACGAGGGGCGCATGCCCGAATTGCCCGGGAAAGACGAGCCTTCGGACTTCTACTTCGTCCAGCGCGACACGCCCGACGACACCCTGCGCACGCTCATCGATGTCGTGAAGAACCGCATTCCACGGAAGCTCGGATGCGACCCGGTCCGGGACGTTCAGGTTCTCTGCCCGATGAACCGCGGTTCGCTCGGCGTGCGGGAGCTAAACGTGCGACTTCAAACCGAGCTGAACCCGGCTGGCCCGTCGGAGCCGGTCGTTGAACGCTTCGGCTGGGAATTCCGGGTGCGCGACAAGGTGATCCAGACGGAGAACAACTACGATAAAGAGGTGTTCAACGGCGATATTGGACAAGTCACGGGCATAGACTTGATCGAACGTGAGGTCCGGGTGCGCTTTGACACCCGGGAGGTCTCTTACGATTTCGGGGAACTCGACGAGATTTCCTTGGCCTACGCCATCACCATCCACAAGGCGCAGGGTTCCGAGTTCCCGGCCGTGGTCATTCCGGTGGCCATGCAGCAATATGTCTTGCTGCAGCGCAACCTGGTTTACACCGGGATCACCCGCGGCAAGAGGATGGTCGTCTTGATCGGCCAAAGACAAGCGCTGGCGGCGGCCATTCGCAACGACCGCACTGCGCAAAGGTTCTCGGGCCTGCTGGCGCGTCTGGCTGGGCGGGACGCTTCCTCCCGCCCTGCGACTGAATAATGTTGCCTGTGGATTGCAGGGGCTGCCTTCTAGCGAAGGCCGATGCGATAGAACCGTGCCGTGCCCGTTGCCCCGCCGGCCGAGGCTCTCAGCTTTCCGGCACCCAGACTCTCAAACGTGGCACCGGCGACCGTCTGCCAGTTCTTCAAATCCGTGCTCTCGTGCAGGGCATGGGCCGAAGCCGGCTCCGACGAATCGAAATCAATCGTGACCCGGTCCCCGACTTTCGCGAGCGTTTGCAGCTTGATATCGCCTTTCGGTCCGGCGAGAACCTCCCAGCCCCCCTCGCCGCCCACCAACTGCCACTGATCGGTCTCGGCATCCTCCGTGAAAGCGCCCTCGGCCGCGTAGATCTCGAACGAGGCGCTGCCGACGCGTTGGAAGGCGATGAACTCGATCTGGTACTCCTTGGCCGCCAGGCCGCGCAGGACGGCGCGAGTGTTATTGGCACCCTCGGTGAGAAAACCGATGTACTCGGGAAAGGCGTCGTCGCGCGCCCCCGTCCCGCTCACACTCTCAAACGGTGCGCCAACGAACCGCAACGCAAATCCGTCATCGCTTCGCACGCCTAGGGTCCAATCGCCCGCTCGAGGCACCCGGACCTTGGCATGCCCGACGATGACGAAATCGCTAGCGGCCAGCCCGGCGGACTCGGCGGGCAACGGCTGCGGTTCCGGGAAAAAGGTGTTGGCTCCGGGATTCGAAGACAGGGCCAAGTGGATCGTGGGAACGGTGGCATCTTGCAGATTCCCGGTGAATCCAGGCTGATTGGCGCGGGAGGAGATCTCGATGGAGGAAACAACGGAGTCCGCACGGCCCGCATTCCATATCTGGCGCAAACCCCACGCGCCATCGACACTGGGCGGACCGCTTATGCCCGTGAGCGGGAAGAACGGCGCGGGCAAGGAAAAGGTCTGTTCATTCGTGATGCTGGCTCCGGCCATGTCTTTGAATTCCACCTTCAAAGCGTGCGTTGACCCGACCTCGAACGCGGCGGCGGGGGTGTGCGTGATCGTCGTGAGGGGCGGCGCTTTCGCCACGGCCGCCTGGACGAGGGAGCCGTCCAAGAACAGTTTGACACTGGCCGGATCCACCACGCTCGCAGCCGCGTCCTCCAGCTTCGCGACCACGCTGGTAAAGGTCGCCGTCACTTCCTTGAGCGTGGCAGTGGTGACAATCGGCGCATCGGAGACGCTGACGTCAAAACGGTCGGCCGTCACGACTCCGTCGCCGCCCACGCGAACGCGCAGCACATGCTCGCCGTTAGGGAGGATGGGGCTGCGCCACACCAGCACTTGTTCGGCGCGCTGCGCGGCTTTATAGGTAATCTTGGTCTCCGGTCCGCCATCGATGCTCGCGAAGGCCGAGCCGTGATGACTGGCGACCGTCCCGAACACCTCGATCATCACGCCTTGGAAGCGCACTTCGAAATACTCGCTCTTACTATTCGAGACGTTGTAATGGTCGTTGTGGTTAAAACGCGGGTCGGACTCACCGCCCGGCGCCAGCGTCCAGGTGCCAGAGTACGTGATCTGGTAAAGCCCGTCGCCCTGATCCGCTTCGTCGTCGATCTGCACGATCCGGTCCGCCACCAGTTCCCGCACGTTCAAATTGGCGGTGACCCACGATACCTTCCCCGATTTGTCCGTGGCGACCACGCGGACGGGGTGTGTTCCCTGGGCCGCCCCTTTCCACGTTGCGGTGAACGGCCCGGCGGTCTTGTTCGTCAGGAGCGTCTCGCCGTCAAAGAACTCCACTTTCGCCAGATCCGCATCGGCATCGGTCACGCGGGCGTCAATCAGGATATCCGTGCCGAACGCGATTTCGTCTCCTTCATGGGGACTATTGAGAACGATGACGGGGACATTGCCATTGATCGTTCCGCTTTCGAAGCGGGCTTCGGCCAGGCCAACGGTAAATCCCTGGCCCCAGTTGGAGAGGCCTTTGAGCTTCACGAGGCGCACCTTGGTGCCGGTAACGTCAAAGACCTGGGCGGTTTCAAGGCCTTCTTTCAAGGAGATCCGGGCGATGGCATTGAAGTTTGTCGTGGCAAGGTCGCTGTCAGGCGACACTTGCACCTCGACATCCTTCATGCCCACGTCCGTCGCGTCCACAACGTTGTAATTCCAAATGTAGACCTTCGTGAGGCTGACAGTCTGGCCAAGATCGAAGACCACATACTCGCGAATCGATCCCACGCCGGACCACGCCTCCGCGCTGTCCCGGCTGTGAATGGATTGCGGCGATCCGACGAAGGAATCGTCGAAACCAAAACCGTTGATCAAGGCCTCCTGGGTGTCCACACCGTTGGAAGCCAGAACGGCAACGGGTTGTATGAACTCAGCGTGAAGCGCCGGACCTGAGAGGACCAGAGCCGCCACGGTCAATGCGGCCATCGGCAATAATGTGAGCCGTTTCATAGGAGGGACTGTGTGAGTTGGTACGGTTGAGTTGGGTCGAACGCCTTGAGGCTAGCAAATTCTCCGCCCCCTAATCAAGCCCGCAACAGGCCTCCAGGCGCTCAGGTCACCGGATACCGGCAGGTGTCCTGAGCGTCGAAGCGGGACGGGGAAAATTCGATGGCGCCGCCAGGTTTGATCACCTGCATTGCGTGGGCCACTCCCGGCAAGATGATCGCCAATTGCCCCGCCTCCAATCGCAGCGTCTCGCGGGTCTTGGATTCAACGTCCTCCGCCACGAGCAGAACCTCCCCTTCGAGCATGTAGACGTACTCCTTTTTTACCTTGTGAAAGTGATTGCCACGCACCGTCCCGTCGCGCAGTTCAATAAACGCCAGGTAAAGAATCGGTTCCTCCCCGTCGTGCATCTGGGCCAACTCGCCTTGGGGCAGCAACAAGCGCTTGAGCCTTGGAGCATCGGGACCCTGTGGTCTTTCAAAGGCGGGCAGCGTGTGCCTGGAGATCTTCCCGGACAGGGCGGTGACCATGGCCGAAGCGTCGGTGGATCGACTTTGTTCCTCGTTCATTGGAGTTTGTTCTCGTGGCTGGAGAGCCTACCGGGCATCACGTCCGGCGTGCAATCCCCATCAATTCCTGCCACTCGTTTTCCGCGATAAGAAGGCGCTGCCTTCGAGGCAGAATCTCAGGGGCAGGTCCGCGGCTTTCGAAATCCCGATGCGTCTGCTGGCAACCAATGGACCCCGGGCAGAAACGAACGCAGCGAACTCCGGGTTTTCGGCGACAATCAGCGAGGATTCCAGATCGCCCAGATCCGCGCCGTCCAACTCCCGCGTGATTTGCAGAGCCTCGCATAGTTTTCCCGGGCCGCTGACCAGGTCCCGAAGCGTTCGACCAGGCCGGTTCTTCAGCATTAGCTCCACGCCCGTGGCGGGTTCAATCGCCCGAATCAATACGGCTTCGGCAATCCCTTCGGGGCGACACACGGCATTGACGCAGTAATGGTTGCCGTAAATGAAATAGACGTAAGCCAGCCCGGGCCGTCCCCACATGACCTGGTTCCGAGGTGTGCGCCCGCCGAAAGCGTGGCAGGCCGGGTCGTCGGCGAGGTAAGCTTCCGCCTCCACGATCGGCCCGCCGCAAAGGCCTTGCGGTGTCTTCCTCACCAGCCAGTGCCCGAGCAGCGCCGGCGCCACTTCGCGGGCAGACGGCTCAAAGAAGGCGCTCGGCAAGGGAGCGAGTCTCATAGCCTGACCCTCCATCGGCGGGCAGCCTGCCGCCCTGCTAACCGGGGCTCTGCCGTTCAGCCGGTTTGTTCATGGGATGCTGCTCCTTTCGCCCGTGCGCCATGGCGGCGGTCCATTCGGCCAGCCGTTTTCCCAAGAGCCTGCACGAAGCTTGCGCGTCCTCTGACCTCGGCTCCCGCGCGGTCACCGCACCATAATGGAGCGTGGTCATTTTGCCGGAGTAATCCGTCACTCCGAACACCAGGAAGCCGAAGTTGACCAGCACCATCAGGATCGACTGGCAGGCCATCTCCATGCCGCCGCCCCACGCGCCCCCGGAACTGAACGCACAAGCGATCTTGCCGTCCACTTTCATCCAGTGCTCGAGCATGGCTTCATCCCAGAACCGTTTCATCTTCCAGGAAAGAAGCCCCATGTTGGTCGGGCTGCCCACCGCCAGGCCATCGCACCACGTGACATCCTCCGGTTTTGCGTTTTCCACGGCGCAAATCCGAACTTCGGTCTCGGGAATGGCCATTGCCCCTTCGGCGACGAGTTTCGCCATTTTGGCCGTGTTGCCCGATTGGGAATCGTAAAGCACAAGAATGCGGTTCATCGGGCGGAAATTAGCAACGGCCGGTGCGGAAAGGGACTCTTTTTTCCGCAGAGCCCAATAGATCCGCCTCCGTTCTGCAGTCATCATCTGGCGGCGATCAGAGTATTGCTATAGGGTTGCTATATGGATGTTATATGGTTAATATAATTTAAAATATAGCAACCAATTAGTAACCATTGTTCGTCGAACTGTGATTTGCGAATTCTCAGGCGCAGGACATGCCCAGAATCCCGCCATGAAAGCGACTCACCAACCTACCCTCCAGTATCGATGCCGCTCTGTGTCCCGGAGGCACCGGCCAACGCCGGTCGGCGGAAAATTATTGCCCGCTTCGAGCGACCGGCCCAAAGTCAATCCATGAAGCATTCCATCACCCGCCGTTCGTTTCTTAAGGCATCCGTCGCCATAGGCGCGGTTGGCGCCTTCCACTTCCTGCCCGCGCGAGCGCTGGGCAAGGCCGGATTTGTCGCCCCTTCAAAACGCGTCAGCCTGGGGGTGATCGGCTTGGGCATCCAGGGCACCGGGAATATGAGGACTTTCCTGGCGATGCCAGAGGTCCAAGTAACGGCGGTCTGCGACGTGCATGAGGCCCAGCGCCGTGAAGGCAAACGGGTTGTCGACACCTGGTATAGCAACTCGGACTGCGCAGCCTTCCGGGATTTCCGCGAAATGATGGCGCGTCCGGACATTGACGCCGTCCAGATCACGGCACCGGATCATTGGCACCCGCTCATGGCGATCGAAGCCGCGCGCCAAGGCAAGCATATGTACCAGGAAAAGCCGATGGGTTGGAGCTTCCGTGCCGCACACGCCGTCCAGAAGGCGGTGCATGAGAGCGGGGTGGTCTTCCAATTTGGCACTCAGCAACGGTCCGGCGGCAAGTTCCGGCGCGCTTGCGAGTTGGTGCGCAATGGACGAATTGGGCAGCTCAAGACGATCCTGGTGGGGGTTCCGGGCAGTGTTTCTTCGTGCCCCATTCAACCGGTGGAACCAGTGCCCAAAGAACTGGATTATGACCTCTGGCTGGGGCCCGCGCCCATGGCGCCTTATTCTTTCCAGCGCTGCCGGCCTTACACCAAAGAGCATGGCTGGAGCGTTTGGTACAGCATCTCGGATTACTGCGCGGGAATGATCGGCAACTGGGGTGTGCATCACCTGGATATCGCGCAATGGGGCAATAACACGGAACTGAGCGGCCCAACAGAAATCCAAGGCTCGGGAGAGTTCCCCACCGGGATGTTGACCGATTGTTGCGTGAGTTGGCAGGTGGAAAACCGGTATGCCAACGGCGTTACGCTTATCCATATGGATGACGCCACCAGCACGAAGCATCCGCTTCAGAAAGGTGGCCATGGCCACGGGGTGATGTTCCTCGGGACCGAAGGCTGGGTGTTTATCGATCGCCAAACCTTGGAGGCTCATCCGGCTTCGCTGCTCGATTCCGAGATCGGAGCGAATGAAGTGCGCCTCTTCAAGAGCGACAATCACGCCGTGAACTTCATCGAAGCGGTGAAAGGCAAGAGCAAACCCGCCGCCCCCATCGATATCGCCGTCCGCACCGACACGCTTTGCAACCTGCAGCTTATCGCGGCCAAATTGCGGCGGAAACTTCGCTGGGACCCCGAGAAAGAGCAGTTTATCAACGATCCGGAAGCCAATGCGCTTCTTGACCGGCCCATGCGCGCACCCTGGAAGATTTAAACCTGACCATCACGAACGAACTCATGAGAACTCTCGTATTCCATTTGGCTCTGGCGGGCAGCCTTATCACAGGATCGCTCCAGGCTCAGAGCGGCAATGAGGCTGCCAGTTTGGCCGGGAAACCGCTCTCGGCCGGCTGGGCCACTGCTGACATCACACCCCAGCGGCCGGTGAACCTGGTCGGCCAGTACGAACGGCGAATCTCCAAGAGCGTTCTCGATCCGCTCACGGCCACCGCCCTCGCGCTTGAGACACGCGGCGATTCGGGAGCCGGCGACCAGGCGATCCTGATCTCGTGTGACGTGGTGGGGATTCCGAAGGCGGCCACCGAGAAACTGCGGCAAAAGCTCAAGCCGCGCCTTCCCGGGTTCGATGTGCGCAAGGTGGTCCTGAACGCTACCCACACTCATACCGCGCCCGGGCTGGTGGAGACGTCTTACAAGGCTTACGACACCAGCGACCTGCCCGACGTCATGACCCCCACGGAATACGCCGAGTTCTTTACCGATCGCGTGGCGGACGCCGCTGTTCAAGCTTGGAACAACCGCAAGCCGGCGGGCGTGAGTTGGGGGCTCGGGCACGCGTCTGTCGGAACCAACCGGCGCGCGACCTATTTCGATGGCAAAACCGTCATGTACGGAACGACCGCTTCGGACAACTTCTCGCACGTGGAAGGCTATCGCGATGACGGCGTGGAAATGCTGTTCTTCTGGAACCCCGCGAAAGAACTGACGGGCATGATCGTAAACATTGCGTGCACTTCGCAGGAAACAGAGGGGATTTCCGAGGTATCCGCCGATTTCTGGCACGAAACACGCCAGGAAATCCGGAAGCGCTTCGGGCAGGACCTCTTTGTTCTGGCCCAATGCGCCGCCGCGGGCGATCAGTCACCCCACCTCCTTTACCGGACCAAAGCCGAGGAAATCATGGCGAAGCGGCGGGGCCTGACGCGCCGTCAGGAAATCGCGCGCCGGATTGCCAAAGCGGTGGAGGAAGTGCTGCCGGTGGCACAGGCAGACCTCCAGACCTCGCCCATTTTCCGCCACAGCGTGATCCAGGTGGACGTGCCGGAAAAAGTCCCGCCGTCCCCGGCGTTTGTGGATGGCGATCCGGTTCGCCCAGTCGAATGCCACGTGATCCGGTTGGGAGACGCGGCGATCGCGACCAGCCCGTTCGAGCTCTACATCGATTACGGGATTCGGATCAAAGCGCGCAGCAAACCGGTGCTCACCCTGCTCGTGCAGATCGCCGCCCAGGACTGCGGCTATCTGCCCACCGAACGAGGCGTCAAAGGCGGAGGCTATAGCGCTGAGAATTACAAAGCCGGCCCGGAAGGCGGCCAGGTCCTGGTCAACGAAACCGTGAAGCAGATCAACACACTCTTTCCGTAAACAGGGATTGAGGTTGTCGGAGTTCTGTGTCGCAGAGACAAGCGGCTGTGGCTGAGTCGCTTGTCGTTTCGTTAACGTTAAGAACCAGGTGATCGCGAGGGTGGAACAGGCCAAAGGAGAGGATTGGGAGAGGTTTCGAGACCGGTACGGAGACACCGGGCGGGATCTGGTGTTGTATTTGGGCCGGCGGGAATGCGGGCTGACGCTCAGGGAATTGGCCCAGGGCACCGGGTTGGCGGGGTACAAGGCGGCCGCCCGTGCGCTCCAGCGGTATGAAAGCCGGTTAAGAGGCAGCCAGGCGGAGCGTGCGTTGCTCAAACGAGCAACATCACTGCAAAATGCAGAATGAAGAGATGTGACCCCACGCACATGCACATGTGTTCACGGCCAGTTTTCCGCTTTACGCCTAAT
>CAZODO010000063.1:0-36080 GCA_964578605.1 uncultured Verrucomicrobiota bacterium
CTTTGTTCAACCTCAACAACAGCAACCCCTCAGAAATCTAAACAAAGTAACCGTGCTCCGCCCCTCCGAATTGCGCACTTCCGCTTGTGTTGTGCGCGGGAGTCCTGTATGGAACTGTTCGTTGCCTGGAGATAAACCACTGACTACACCAAGCCTATGCATCGCGTGTTGAAGTATGTATTTGGGGCACTCGGCCTGGCCGTGCTAAACCTGCCGCTCTGTTTCGCGGAAAACTGGGCGCACTGGCGCGGACCGGCCTTCAATGGTTCCAGTCCGGAGACAGGGTTGCCCACAACGTTCAGCGCCACGGAGAATGTGCAGTGGATCGCGCCGATGCCCGGCCCGGCCGCTGCCACTCCCATCATCTGGGGCGACCACGTGTTTATCAGTTCGGTCGATCAAGTGAGCCGGACGTTGCTGGCGATTTGTCTCGATCGAAAGGACGGCAACGTGCGATGGCGGCACGAGGTGGCTCCCGGCATTCACAAGGATGATCGCAGCAATTTCGCCTCCGGCTCGCCGACCACCGACGGCAAGCGGGTCTACTTCTACTACGGCAACGGCGATTTGGTGGCGTATGATTTCGATGGCCAGAAGGCCTGGGCGCGCAATATCCAGAAGGAATATGGCCAATTCGCCTTCCTCTGGACGTTTTCCAGCAGCCCGACGTTATTCGACGGGCGCCTGTATCTCCAGGTGCTCCAACGCGACGTGCCGGTGCAAGGACGGGGCCGCAGGGATGGTCCGAACGATTCCTACATCCTCGCGCTGGATCCCGCGAACGGAAAAGAGCTCTGGAAGCAGATTCGCCCTTCGCAGGCCCGCCAGGAATCGTTTGAAGCCTACAGCACTCCCATCCCGTTTTCGCACGACGGGCGGCCTGAAATCCTGATTACCGGCGGCGACTGTATTACCGGCCACGATCCGGCCACGGGGAAGGAATGGTGGCGCTGGGGAACGTGGAACCCGTCGCGCATCACGCATTGGCGGACGGTGGTATCGCCCGTTGGCGGAGGCGGAGTGATCCTGGCGTGCGCTCCGAAAGGCGCGCCTGTTTACGCGTTCAAAGCGGGATTGACCGGCACCGTGGACGGTTCCGCGCTGGCCTGGAAGAGCGAAGACCGGGAGGTTTCGTCCGACGTGTCCACACCGCTCTATTACAAAGACCGTTTCTACGTCTTGAACAGTGATCGCAAGTCTTTGTCATGTGTCGAACCGTCCGGAAAGGTGGTATGGACGGGTTCGCTGGGAACCCGGGTCAAACTGGAAGCCTCGCCGACGGGTGCCGATGGCAAAATCTACATGATCAATCACCGGGGCGAGGTTTTCGTGGTTGAGGCGGGGGACGAATTCAAGCTCCTGCATACGGCATCGATGGAAGACGAAGGCGACGGTTTCGTGCGATCAACCATTGCCGTGTCCCGGGGGCAGTTGTTCGTCCGGACGAACAGCAAACTCTTTTGTGTCGGGAAGTAGGCACTGGCCTCCCTCCGGTCTGAACACGGGCGTCACACGGTCACGAACGGGTGTTGACCGGGTGATCACCGAGTCGCGAGCCTGTGAAGGCCGATAACGTCTTGTTTTGAGGCCCTTCGCAAAGGGGACTCCGTCCGTTCCCTTCTGGGCAAAACAGAGTTATTGACCCGCATCAATTTGCTTTGGACACTTGACCGGTAATTTGCGGTGCAGCAGGTGCGTCCTGAGACGCTTCGGTGAGCCGCCTAGAGCATCAGCGATACTATGGAATCATCCGCTTCGGCCAAAACCGACCCGGGGCTGCGTGCCCTGCCTGGAGACGACGTTCGCCAATTGATGTGGCGCTTTGCCGAGCGTTACGATTTGCACATGCTCGTCCAATCGGCACGCAGCGTCGCCCGCGGCCCCGTGGCACGCCTGGTGGCCGATGGGGCGCGCAATTCGCACGAATGGACGCCTGCCAAGGCGAGTTTGCTGCCGCATTTTGACGAAAGCGGGATCACGGCGGCCTTTCTTGACCCGCAATACGGCGGTTTTATTGAAGGACCAAAAAACCTGGCGCTGGCGCTGATCGCCTTTGAGCTTTCCTGGGTGGATGCCGGGGCGGCTACCTGCAGCCTCGCGGGCAATCTCGGCTTGGCGCCCATTCACGAGCGGGGCACCCCCGAGCAGCGAGCCCGGTATGTCGCGGGCGCTGCGCCTGTCCAATCCGGCGAGAACCGGACGCAAGTCCGGGCGGCGTTTGCCCTGACGGAGCCGCTTCCGTTCGTGGGAGTGGAAACGGGCATGCTGGCGGGCAAGGTGCGCGTTGCGGAATGGAAAGAGGGTGAGGAACCGGTGCTTCACGTGGACAAACGCGGGCGATTCATCACGAATATGGGCTTTGCCAACGTCGTGACCGCGGCGGTCGATTCGGATGACAAACGCATTAAGGGGAGCTGCATGGTCATCCTCGAAGAAAACGACCCGGGGACGTGGGATCGGGGTGTGCCCACCCGGAAGCTCGTCCACCAGTTGAGTTCCACCCGGGACCCGGTCTTCAGCCTGCGCGTCCCGGCCAGCCGCATCGTGGGCGGCTATTCGATCAAAGACGGCGTTATCATCCCCAATTACTCGCACAGCGAGATTATCGAAGCGGTATTCCGACGCACTCGCGTGACCGTCGGGCTCATGACGTCCGCAAAGCTGCTTTCGGCGGTTGAGCCGGTGATTCTTTATCAACGCCGAAGGTTCCGGGGAGGCGAGGGCGCTCCTGGCACACCCCGATACGAATTGGGTCTCCAGCAAAAGGAGGATGTGCTCCACCGGTTGGTGGATATCTGGGCTGCCGGGGAAGCCAGTGCATCCCTGGGGTTTGCAGCAGCGCGGCTTTTCGACGAGCTGGATCCGCTCGAAAAGGAGAAAGACCAGACGCTCGCGGCGCGGAAACTGACCGGACGCGCCGCGTTCAAGGAACTCTCCAAGAAGCAGGAAGACGCCTTGGAGCTGTTGCGGCTGTCCGGCAAACCCGCAGCGGACACAGAAGAGAAACGGGCCGCGCTGCAGAGAGATCCACTCGTCCGGTTTGTGACGCTCGACAGTGTCGCGAACGTCCTTTGCCCGGCCTGCAAGCTCTGGAATACCGGCCATGGCGCGACCATGATGCGCGAAGCGGTCAGCCTTATGGGCGGATACGGCGTGACCGAGGACTGCCCGGGATTCCTGGGGCAAAAATGGATGGATTCCCAACTGGAGGCCACCTACGAAGGGCCCGAGGCGGTGCAACGTTTGCAGTTGTCGGTCACGATGACGAACGAGCTGTTTCTCGCCCAGTTCAAGAATTGGCAGGCGGAAATGCGTCGGATCGCGTCCGAGCGGCCGGGGATCGGCGCTTGCACCCTGGCCACGGCCATGCAGCTTTGGCTCTGGACGCTCCAGCATGTCCAGGCGACAACCGACGCCAGCGGCGGAAAGCTCTACCACAAAACGCGTCAAGGTGTGACCTTCCCATTGGCGGATTCCCTCTGTTGGTTGCTGGCCGCGCGGCATTTCATCCTGGATGTTATCGAGCTGGACACTCGGCGTCCGAACACGTCCAGTGCGGATGAATTGGCGGGCACGGTCGCTTTCATGATGGATCTGTGTCATGTCCAGAGCGCCCGCGCGGCCGGTGAGATTGGCCGGATCTGCGCCGAGATTGTGCATGGCTATCAAAGGCATCCCGCCTGGGACGAGGCCAGTTGCGCCGCCTGCTACGGAGCGGACGAGCTTGAGTCGTTGGAAGGCATCATTCCGGGAATTGACGCTTCGGCGCGCGCGTGCGCGGACGTGATCGAACCGGGAGAGGCGCACCCACGCAAGGCGGGGCCCTGTGTGCCTTTCGCGGGATTCGAGTCCTTCGTTCGGCTCCGGACAAGACTTGATAGCTGCCTGACGGGTTCCCGGCTTGCCAAAGATCGCGCGGCCAGTGCCCTAACCCGTGTCATGACGCGAGAAGCCTTGGATTATCCTTTGTGAGCAGTGCCCCTATTGAGCATCCAAGGATGGATGTGGACATCGCCTGCGTCGGGTTTGGACCGGCGGTGGGCGGCTTCCTTGCCACCCTGTCGCGCTCGTTGCTGAATGAAGATGGGTCGCCCGCCGTGGAAAGCTCGACGGCTCCCGGGATGCCGCCGCAGGTGGTGTGCTACGAACGCGCCGACGACCTGGGCTTCGGAGTGTCCGGCGTGGTGACGGCGGCCCGGGCGTTGCGCGCCACCTTTCCGGATTTGGCGGCGGCTGGCATCCCCATGGCAGCCCCCGTGCGCGAAGAGATTGTGGCCTACCTATTGGATCCGGTAGGCGCGAGCCGTCGTTCCGCAACCCTTCGCCTGGCGGACATGGCGATTCGCGCGTTTCGCTTTGCGCTGCCCTTTGAACATGAGGCACTGACGCTGCCCTGGACTCCCGCATTTCTCCACAAGACGGGCGGCATGATCCTGTCGATGGGGCAATTCATGCAGTGGGTGGGCTCGCAAGTTCAAAGCTCGGGCACCGTCCAGATCTGGCCGGGAACTCCCGTTTCCGAGGCGGTCATCGAGAACGGAACCGTCCTGGGGGTGCGCCTTGTGGATCAGGGCGTCGACAAGATGGGAAGGCCAGCGGACGGCTTTGCGCCCGGGATGGAGGTCCGGGCGGCGTTGACTGTGATTGGCGATGGACCAGTGGGGGCGGTGAGCCAGCAGATTGACGAGCATTTCGGCCTGCCCAAAGGCCATCACACGCGCGATTGGGCGGTCGGAATGAAGTTCGTTGTCGATCTCCCCCCGGGTTCTCCTCTTAAACCCGGCACGGTGCTGCACACGCTGGGGTATCCCGAGCCGGAGATCTTTGGGTTCCTCTATGTCCATCCGGAGAACGTGGCTTCGCTCGGCATCTTCGTGCCTTCCTGGTTCGATAGCCCGGTCCGAACGGCTTACCGGTACCTGCAGCATTGGATGCTGCATCCGTACCTCTGGCGCTATCTAAAAGGCGCGAAACTCCGGTCCTGGGGCGCCAAATCCCTGGGCGAATCCGGCCGGCGCGGCGAACCTCACCTCGTGGGCAATGGCTACGCTCGAATTGGCGAGGGCAGCGGCAGCACCAATGTCCTGACCAACTCCGGTGTCGACGAGGCTTGGGCAACGGGCGTGCAGTTGGGCGAAGCGGTTCTCGAATTGCTCCGGGCCAAGAAGCCGTTCACCAAGGAGCATCTCGAAGCGGCTTACGTTCGGCGGCGGCGCGAGAGTTGGGTCGAATCCGAGGGGCGCGTCGCGGAACGTTCCCGTGACGGTTTCCAGCGTGGGCTGGTCCCGGGAATGGTCGGGATGGTCCTGGCGCGCGTTACCCACGGCAAGTTTTCGCTCTTCAAGGGCCCGGTGCCGCCGCATGAGCGCGTCCGGACATTTGAGGAATATTATCGTGGCCGCATTCCCCAAACTGAACTGAGGCAATTGCGCAAAGAATGCACCATCAAAGGTGTTTCGCTCCATCATGCTGTCTTGGAGCGTTGCGGCTGGCCAAAGATTCCCTACGATGGCCAATTGCTCGTTTCTCACCAGGACGCCTTGCTGATTGGCGGGAAAGTCCAGGCGCCGCCGGGGTATGCCGACCATGTCGTGTTCGTCTATCCGGAGCTTTGCCAGAGTTGCGGAGCCAGGATCTGCGTCGAATTGTGCAGCGGACAGGCCATTATGCCGGGCCCCAACGGGCTCCCGACGTTCGATCGGGAGAAATGTGTCCATTGCGGCGTTTGCCTCTGGAACTGCAGCCAACCACCCGCGAAAGGCCGCGAACGCGGTAACATCCGCTTCCTTGCGGCGCCCGGTGGGCTGCATTCAGCGGAGAATTGACCGGCTTCAACGGTTCTGGAAATGATCTGTTTGGAGCGCCGGCTTGCAGCCAGCTTCGTTTTTCACCGCCGCCAGGAAGAGGTGGCGCCTGAGGCCCGATGCAAGCCGGCGCTCCGAAAATTCGGAAGCTAAACTGAGAATGACTGATTAAGTCCCACGCTGGATTGCGTTTTATGAGCGTTGCATACCAAATTGTCGTTTGCGGCAGCCTTGTTCCCGACCCGCTTCAAACGCTGGAACCGGTCGTGGGATCGAGTGGGCCTGCGTTGAAGAACGAGATGATGCTCCCCGCGGTTCTGGATCCCTGGGCAGCCCACGCTCTGTTCGAGGCGGCGAACCTCGCCAAAGGTTGCCCCGGGACCAAGGTTTGGCTCGTCAGCTTGGGACCCAAAGCGAAGCTCCAGCAACTCATGATGACCGTCGCCCAGAAAGTGCCTTTCGAACTTGTGGCTCTGGACGGACCGGCCAGCGGGTTCACCGAGGCAGCCGAAGTCGCGGCTGCCCTGGCCGACGGTATTCAATCCCTGCCCGGCCTTGACCGCACGCGCCTGATGGTGTTTGGCGGTTGGGAATCGGCGTCGCGCGGTGCCGGGGCCACCCTGCAAATGGTGGGCGAGCGTCTGGGGATCTCCGACCAGTTCCAGGGAGTGGACGAACTCAAACTCAATCCAGATGGCTCGGTCGAAGTTCTTGAGCGTATCGAAGGCGGCAAACACCAAGTGTCACGCTGTGCCAGCCCGCCTTTGTTGCTGGGTTGGGCGACCGGACATCTGCCCGAGCCGAAGAACAATCCCCAGCTTGGGATGACTAACATGCGCACCGTCATGCCTGCGCTTCAGAAGGCCAAGCCGGTCAAATTGGCTGGAGAGGGCCTGACCTTTGTGAATGTGACCTTGCCCAAGCAGCTTCGGCAAACCGTCATCGTCAAAGACAAGTCGCCCGACGAAATCGCCGTCGAGTTGGCGCACTGGATCCAACAGTAATCCCTGGCATTGGCCAAAACGAATCGACTCCCAATGGAACGTCTCCTTCTCCTTCTCCATACCGAACCCGACGGCTCAATCGCCCGCAGTGGACTTGAAGTGCTGGGCGCCGTGAAAGAGCATGCAACTGCCTTAAGCGCGAATGAATGGCACGTGGGGCTCGTTGGCAGCGATGTCTCCGCTGCCGCCAACCATCTCGCCAGCAGCGGCGCCGCCCGTTTCCTGGCGATAGGCGGACCCGAGTTCGCACTGCCCCGGTATGGCACGGATGCCGCGGCAGCCGAGGCGATCTGCCGGGCCGCCCAGAGCACCGTGATTCTGGCGCCCGCGACCAGCCGTTGGAATCGCGTGCTGCCCGGGGTTGCGCAGCGCCTTTGCGGTCGAGTGGATACCCACGTCACCGGACTAACTTCCGATGGCGGAAAGCTCACGGTTCAGCGGTGGTTCTACCGCCAACGTATGGAGGCCGCCATTCAGCGCGCCTCGAGGCCCTGGATCATTTTGGTTGAGCCCGGAACGCAAGAGGCATGGGAGGGCAGTCCGGGATCGGCAACCCTTGAGAAGCTGAACGTCGCTCTGCCGGATACCGTCAAACGAACCACGGTCCTCGGAACCAGGGAACCAGCCTCCAACGCTCAAACGATTCGCCCCGATGCAGATCTCCTGTTCGTTGCGGGGGCAGGGTGGACCAAGAAGCAGGCCGACGGAGAAGCTCACGTTGCCGAGGCCGAACAACTGATCCGCCGATTGCTCGAGCTCACACGCGCGTCGTTGGGAAGCAGCAAATCGCTGGTGGACATCAGCGGCGAAGGCCAGGCGGTCCTGTCGTTTCTCACTCACATGAACCAAATTGGCCAGACCGGCTCGACCCCGCGCCATCCGAAAGGGCTGGCCACGTGCTGTCATGGTGAAGAACCTCACACGGTCGGGTGGCGCTTCGTCACCGAACGCCGCGCCATTAGCCTGGATCCGAACTGCGGTTGGGCCCGCGGGAAGGCCGACGTCCTTTACGTGGCGGACGCGTTTGCCGTGATCCGCAAGCTCAACGAAACGCTGGCGAGTTGATTCCGGGTCGTCATCCCCGCTCGTGGGGTGTCTCGGAAAGAGCGTGACGAGCGAGCGGGATTCATCCGCCATTTACGGCGGCCGCTTCTTCGCGCATGGTATGCCTTGTCGTGAGCAATCATCCCCTTGAGATCCGGAGCAACTTGGCCGCCGTGCAGGACCACGCACGGTCTTTCGCTGATTTCACCTTCGTCTATCCCGTCATCTCGCGCCGATCGCGTGGTCTGTCAATCGGGATCAATCTCAATCCTGACAAACTCTGCAATTTTGACTGCGTTTACTGCGAGGTGGACCGCCGAACGCCTGGCAAGGCCTCAGGGCTTGCCCTTGACCAGATGCGCGACGAACTCGTGACGCTCATCCGGTTGGCCAAAGACGGGAGCCTGGCCAAACAACCGAAGTTCAGCCAGGTCCCCGAGCTCACCCGCGATATCAAGGACATCGCATTCAGCGGGGAAGGGGAACCCACCATGGTCCGCAACTTTGCGGAGTGCGTGCAGAGGGTCGCGGACGTCCGGCGTTCGGAGAACCTGGATCGAACCCAAATCGTTCTGATCACCAACGCCGTTGGGTTGGACAAAGCGGACGTAAAGCGTGGGTTGGCCATCCTGGATGCCAACAACGGAGTGATTTGGGGCAAGCTTGATGCGGGCACCGAGGCCTATTACAGACAGGTGGACCGAAGCCACGTGCGGTTCGACCGCATCCTGAAGAACCTCCTGGAGACCGCTCGGGTGCGGCCGATCGTGATCCAGAGTCTCTTTCTGAAACTCCACGGCGAACCTATGCCGCCAGCTGAGCTGAACGAATACTGTCGCCGGCTGACAGAGATGCTCCGAGCAGGCGCGCGGATTAGTGAGGTCCACGCCTATACTGTGGCGCGTCCAACCCCTGAGCTGTATGCCTCCAAACTGGCCAAGGAAGACCTGGACGGAATAGCGGCAACCATCCGGAAGGTCACCGGTTTGCCTGTGGTTGCCTTTGATTAACGGAAGCGCCTAGAAGATCTCCCGGTCTCGGGTGACAGTCGGGGTGCCATGGCCGGTTGAAAGCGCCAGGCAATCCTTGGGGCAAGCTTCGACGCAGTAGCCGCAACTGATGCACCGGAGCCGGTCGATCACCCAACGCTTCTGCGCCCGGGCCACGCTGAGCGCGTCCGTTGGGCATTTCTTCGCGCAAACGGTGCAATAGACGCAGTTGTCCTTGGTAAACACCAGTTGCCCGCGGGATCCGGAGATCACACGACGCGGTTCAAAGGGATAACGGCTCGTGGGCGGTTTCGTGAGCGCCCATTTTAGCGCCAGGCGGGACATTTCAAAGTATGGCATATCACCTCTCGGTACAACTGATGCACGGGTCGATCGTCAGGACCAGGACGGGAACGTCAGCCAAATCGCAGCCTTGCAGCAGCTTGAGCATCGCCGGGATGTTCGCAAACGTGGGGGTGCGGACGCGGAAACGCTGGATGTTCTTCGTGCCGTTCGCCAGCAAATAGTAAAACACCTCGCCACGAGGCTGTTCAGTCCGTGTCACCGTCTCGCCCGTCGGGTTTCCGGTCACTTTCACCTCGATCTCGCCTTCCGGAATCTTGGCCAGTGCCTGCCGGATAATGTCGATCGATTGCGTCAGCTCGGCGCAACGCACGGCGCAACGGGCGTAAGAATCGCCTTCGTTCCGGGTGACCGGCTGGAATTCCAGGTCGGAAAACGCTGCGTAGCCGAGGGTGCGCATGTCTTGGGAAACTCCGCTGGCGCGCAGCGTGGGCCCGACACAGCCAAAGTCGTAAGCCTCTTGCGTTGACAAAACACCCACTCCGCCGAGACGCGCCTTGACGGAACGGTCATTCAGGAAAACCTTCGAGATTTCTCGAACTTCCTGCTCCACGATATCCATTTCTTTAAGGACATGCTTGATGGCGTCGGCGTCCATATCGCGGCGAACTCCGCCCACTTTGCAGGACCCGAAGATCACGCGGCCGCCCGTGGTGGCTTCGATAATATTGAGCACGCGTTCGCGCACTCGCCAGGAGTGCATGAAAAGGCTCTCGAACCCCATTCCGTCCGCCATCAAACCCATCCAGAGCAGGTGGCTATGGAGTCGCGAAAGCTCGCCCCAAACGGTGCGCAAGTACCGCGCACGCGGCGGCACTTCAACGTTCAAGAGCGTCTCGACTGCCTGGCAGTAAGTCTGTCCGTGGATGAAACTGCAAATGCCGCAGATCCGTTCCGCCACATAGGTGAACTCCACGTAATCTTTCTTCTCCACAAGCTTCTCGAGCCCGCGGTGGATAAAGCCGATCGATGGATGGGCCTCGACGACTTTCTCGTCCTCGACGACCAAGTCCAGGTGAATCGGCTCCGGCAGCACCGGGTGCTGCGGTCCAAAGGGAACGATAGTGCGAGCCATAATATTCTAGGAGGCGGAGGCCGGTTTCTGCGCAGGACCCGCCGCCTTGGCCGGGGCGGGGGCGGGTTTGACTGTTGGCGCCTTGCAGGTGCCAAACGGAAATTTCACCGAGGTCTTATAGAGGTTGCCATGAAAATCGAGCGCCATGCCCTCGACCTGGATCTTAAAAAGATCATGCAGCTCATTCTCGTAAAGAACGGAGCATCCATAGATCGAACTGATGCTGGCTAACTTCGGTTCTACTGGGTCCAGATGCACCCGCAGGTTCGTGAGTTGGCTATCCCGATCGAAACTGTAGAGGACTTCCACACGCTCCGGCAGGCGGGTGGCCCCAATCTGCACCAGCCGATGCCCGCTGTCGCGCAGCGCGCGAATCCGGGCCGGCAGGGCATCGGTGCTGATCAATTCGGGAGGGGTTGGCGGGTTCATGAACGTTCTTTCTGCATGTGCACCCAGCTGATGGCGGGTGTCGCCTGCTCGGTCTTGAATTCCTGGTATCCGAGCTTGCGCAATTGGCGGATGTTCCGGTCGCTCTTGCTTCCGGTAAAGGCTTGAAACCTCTTGGCGGTCGGAAACGCCTCTTCGGCGGCAATGACCAACTGCCGCCCGATTCCTCGGCGCCGGAAATAGGGATGGACAATCAGTTGGTGCAGGTGCGCCGTGTCATCTTCGCAATGACCGCGAACGGAGCCGATAATCTTCCCGTTGACGACGGCTTTAAGAACGACCTTTTCAGGCACCGGCGGGGCTGGCGTATTCGTTTTGCCATCAGCGGAACCGTTCTGAAAGTCCTTTTGCAGCTCCTCAAGAGTCTGCTGCAATTCCGGAAGGCTGTCGTCGCCGTAAATCTCGGCTTCGCTCTGATAGGCGGTCTTTTGCAGGGCGAGAATTTCGGGGGCGTCCTTCAACTCCGCTTTCTGGTAGAGGATGGTATCGAGGCTATTGGCGATGGCCTTCATGGCCCGGTGTTTTTCTTCCAGGACGCCGATGGCTTTGACCACGCCGTCGATGATCGCCTCCGGCCGGGCGGCGCAGCCGGGCACATACACATCCACCGGGATCACGCTGTCCACGCCCCCGGCGATATTGTAACACTCGCGGAAGATGCCGCCGCTGCCAGCACAGGCGCCCACGGCCACCACCACTTTCGGCTCCGGCAACTGATGGTAAATGTTGCGGATGACATCCCGGCACTGTTCATTGACAGCCCCGGTGACAACGAAGATGTCCGCGTGTTTGGGGTTGCCGGTGTTCACCACGCCCAGGCGCTCGACATCGAACATCGGGGTCAGGCAGGCCAGGGTCTCGATGTCACAGCCGTTGCAACTCGACGCGTCGTAATGAATGATCCAGGGTGACTTGCTGAAACTCGACATAAGTCCTCAGGGTAACAACGACAAGATCAGGATGTTTCCAAAGCCGAGCACCACGGCTACGACCCAGGCGCTTTGAACAGCCGCCTGCCATTTCAACCGGGCAAAAACGTTGTCGACCAGGATGACAAACACAAAGGCGAATAGCGCTACGGCGATCCCGGCCACCGGCCAGGCGGCAAAAAAGAGGTAAACCCATCCCAGCAAGAACACCGTCTCATACCAGTGCGCGATCTCGATCATCGCCAGCGTCCGGCCGGAGAATTCCGTCGTGATGCCGCGGACCAGTTCCTGGTGCGCGTGGTGCGAAGACGAAAGATCGAAGGGCGACTTCCGGAATTTGATCTCCAGGGTGTAAAGGAAGCCGAGAAATACCCCGGGCAACGCGAAGATCAACGGGCTCGAATGGCTGGCAATGTCCGCGACGTAAAAGCTCTTGGTCACCATATACATTCCGATGGCGACCAGCAGCACCATCGGTTCATACGCCATCATTTGGATCAACTCGCGCTCCGCCCCGATAAAGCTGTAGGGCGAACTGGCCTTGTAGGCGCCCAGCACGAAAAAGATCGCGGCCAGCGTCAGCGCAAAGATCACCAGGAGCAAATCCGATCCCGCGAAGAACAGCGCCCCCGTGAAGATCACCATCAACAGAAAAAACGCGATATAGTAATTCTGCGAACGGCGCACCACGACGTTCTCCTTCTGCCACAATTTGAAGACGTCGTAGAACGGCTGCAGAATCGGCGGCCCCAAGCGGGATTGCATGCGTGCGGATATCCGGCGGTCCCATCCGGCAAGCAACCCGCCCAGAATGGGAGCTCCGATGACGAAAAGAATGGCAGAGATCCAAGGACTCATAGGAATGCGACCACAATCAAGATGGCGAGGAGCAACGAACTGGCGATCACACCCCAGCGCGACAGCCAAAGTTCATCGAGAAACCCGTGCAGGTAATAGTTGCCGATGGTGACGTCCTGCACCTGGTTTGCCGACCCCAGGAACTTGACGCTGCTATGGACGTTGGCGCCGCCAAGATAGGCGTCCGTCACCCGGACACCGCGGCCGTAATTGATGAAGCTCAATGGGAAGAGCATCACCATCAGCATCATAATCAGCATGATGATCACATTCCCCTGGCTCATCGAAACGGCCTGGCCGAAGACCTGCAAAAGGTAAGGTTCGATCATCCTCGACGAGATCAACGGGAACAGAAGGCACGTGAGGAATGTCGCAACCGAAAGCCCATACAAGGTCACCGCTTCGCCCGGGGCCAGGGTCCGCACCGGGTGCTTGTTGGGTCCCACCACTTCCAAAAGCTTGCCCATCCATTTGACCCAGAAGAATAAAGTGGCGGCGCTGCCGAAAACGATGAATACAGCCAAGGGCGCGGACGCGTCGACGACCGCCTTCAACACGGCCCATTTGCTGATCAGCATCCCGAACGGTGCCAGGAACATGCCGGCCATCCCAATCAACATCATCACCGCCAATTGCGGCACTTGCACGATCAGACCCGACATGGATTCGATATCCCGGCTGTGAAGGCGGTGCTCCACGACACCGACGCAAAGGAACAGGAGGCACTTCGCCACCGCGTGGAAGATGATCAGCAGCACCCCTGCCCAAACCGCCGCCGGAGTGCCTATTCCACCGCAGAGAACGATCAAACCCAGGTTCGCCACCGTCGAATAAGCGAGGACTCGCTTGGCATCGCTGGTCGTGATCGCCGCCAACGAACCCACTAGGAACGTGACCGATCCGACCAGGGCCACCATCAAACCTTCCCTGGTTCCCGTGATGACCGGCGCCATCCGCAACACCAGGTAAACACCCGCCTTCACCATCGTGCTGGAGTGAAGGAGCGCTGAAACCGGCGTGGGCGCCACCATTGCCCCAAGCAGCCAGCTCGAAAAGGGGAGCTGTGCGGATTTCGTGATCCCGGCGAAACAGAGCAGAGCCGCCGGCACCAGGACCATCGATTTGTCGGCGGCAATCAAAGCCTGCAGTTCCATCGTCCCAACCCGTTCCGCGCACCAGACCATTGCCCCCGCGAACGCCAGCCCGCCTGCCAGGTTCATCACCAGGGCCCGCAGCGCGTTGCGCTTTGCTTCGTCCGTGCGGGTATATCCGATCAGGAGGAAAGAGCAGAGCGTCGTGATCTCCCAGAACAGGAAGAGCCACATCAGGTTGTTCGCAAAGACCAGGCCGAACATCGCGCCCATGAACAAAAACAGCAGCGAGAAGAATATCGGCCGCCGGTCGGCGACCTCTTTATGCGCCGTTTCATGGTATTCACGCATGTACCCGAGCGCGTAAACGCAGATTCCGCCGCCAACGACGCCGTTAATCACGGCCATGATGACGGAAAACTTGTCTACAAACAGGTGCCGGGTGGCTTGGCCATGAGCGCCTCCAGCCGCCTCCAACCACAGGATCAACCCTGCCTGCGCCACCATCAGCGCAATCACGAGCCAGGAACGAGCCTTGATGCCGACGTAAATCACGTAGAGCGCAATCACCATGTCGACGACCAGGAGCAACGGATTGATCCAACCCGCCTCCAGACCTGCACCTGTGGAATCAAAGGGGGTTGGAAGCGTCGCCAGCCAGATGGAGCCGCAAACGACCGCTGCGGTCGCCACGGTGACCAGGACGGTTCTGACCCGGTCAGCACGGATGCAGAAAAGCGTTGCCCCGACCGCGATTGGGAAAAGAATAAGTGCCAGGACCAGAATCATAGCTTGCTCACTAACGTATCTTTATCAACCGGCTGGCCAGAAGTCCCCGGCCGGAACCACGCTAACGGGATAGGGGGGGCGGAACTACACGCAATTTGCCAAATAGAGTACCTCTTTTGGCAATCGTCCCGGCCTTTCCGGCAGGTTTCGTTGGAAGACTGACGAGAAGAGGGATTGATTACCAAGCATTTCCGCCTGTGGAGTTCACGGCGCGCTCTCTTTCGTCCAGTTCAGCGTGAGGTGATTCTCGCGACTTCTCCGCCCCCAGGCTGGCGGGAGTTGCCCCTTCCATTGGCCTCAATTTGTCACCACACCTAAATGGTGACAAATTGTCATCGCCATAAATGGTTGGGCTGCAAGAGCAGACATACGATTGCCGAAGGGCGGTCAGGACCTTAACTGACGCCTGCACGCAGCGAGCAGACTCCTCCAATGTTTCCGCAGAAAGACCGGTTGGCCCAGCGCTTCACGCGCGTAGCGGCGTCGGGCCAACGCAAGGTCCAGGTCTGATCGAATCACCATCTCGTCCCGGTTATTGGCCAGGGCAAGCACGCGCGAGTCCGGCGCCACGATCTTGGAATCGCCGGCCGACCACAGCCCGTCACCCTGCGGCCCCACCGAGTTGGCGAAGATGTAGTAGACCTCATTTTCAAAAGCGCGCGCCACGATGCCGTCACGTCCGCCGCGCTTGCGCCTGGAAACAGCCAGTGTGTCCAGTCCGGCATTCGGGTGGAAGACCAGTTGCGCCCCGAGCATGACCGGCAGGCGGACCAGTTCCGGATAGCGGCGCTCGTGGCAGATAATGGCGGTGCACGGAACGCCATCGAGTTGGAAATAGGCCAGCGTGTTGCCCGGGGCAAAGTGCTTTCTGTCGGCCGGGGTCAGGTGGATCTTGGCGTATCGAAACACCTCTCGGCCCTGGCGGTTGAAGACCACGAGCGAGTTGAATCGGCGTCGGCCAGCCCAGGTAGGGCAGCCAACCAGGACGTTGCAGCCCGCTCGGCGCACCGCGCCGCTGATCGTTTCAAGGGCCGATTCCACCTCCGTTCTGGAGAGGGCGGCAAAGTCGCGGTTGTAGCCTGTGACGGCGCATTCGGGAAACAGGAGGACGTCCACGCCCTGCTTGGCCGAGGATTCGATGGCGCCGCAAATCCAATCGACGTTCTCCGCGATTCGGGCACGAAACTTCATCTGCGCGGCGGCTACCGTTATAGGCGTCAATCTCGATTTCACGGGCATCACCCGAGTTTCGGAAGCGCCGGCGCCCGCCAGGGGTTACGGTTGAGCGCGACGACGGTCCTCATCATTCGGAATCACCAAGCGTAGGGGAGGAGCGCGAGCGGGGCAACGCCAGACTGACGGCAAATGTTGCGTGTGTGAGTTGCGCTCCAGCCGCGTTGAACAGGCACTGAATTCTGGCACGGAACTTGGGCCGCGTGTCGTTTTTCGCTCAAACTGCAACAGGGATAGCCCAAAGTCGGCTGTCCATCGCTCGAAACTGGCCCTTTCCCGGTGCAAACTGGGTTCCGTCAACCTCACGCTCTTCCATCCGCCTCCTTCCGGTCTAAACACGGTCGTCACCCGGTCATCACCCGTTGATGACCCGATCCCGCACGGGTGAACTACGGGTGAACTACGGGTGAACTACGGGTGAACTACGGGTGAACTACGGGTGATCTACGGGTGAACCCCGGAAGCGTCGCAGGAGCACGGCGTTGGACCACCGGAAACCGCTATGGGATCTTCCGAAAGCAGGCCGATCGAGCATTGGCTGGTTCAGTAATACACGACCAGTTCGCGGCGGCGGGGTTGATTGTCGAACTTGAGCCAGGTGAGGCCCGTGGCGGGGTCGTAGCGCGAAATAACGAGTGGTTCCTTGTCGAGTTCCGCGGAGGATGGCCGGTTTGGCAGGCGCAGCAAGAGCAGGCCGGGGGTGTTGGCAATGCCTTCCACTGAGACCCGAAACTGGCGCCTTTCACCAGAGGCGACCTCGGAATTCTGTTTGGGCGCTCCTGGATCGTTCGTTAAACGCGCTTCGGGAAGCGTTTTGCACGCGGCGGCGATGACCTTCGGCCCATGGGACGGCACCTTGGCCAGATCGATCAGAAACCGCCGGCTTCCAGGCGTCAGCGTGACTGTTTTTCGTATGGGCAGGTTCGAATCGAAAAGGTCGACGAAGGAGCCTTCCAGGACCTTGGCCGGCCGGTCGACGGACTCGTCGAGCCCGGCGCCAACCAGATACGGACCGCGCCGCAACAGGAGGTAGTTCGCTTCGGACCAGCGGACGCGGGAGCCTTCCAGGTTTTGTTTGACCGCGGCCAGGATCGTGACGTCGCCCTCGGGTTGGGCAGCGAGCGCGGCGGGATTGCCCGCATGGAACAGCACGGTGCCCTTGCCAACCGGGTAACGCCCGAGTTTGGCATCTCGCGCGAGGCCCAGTTGCTCGAACAGATGCTGGCGCGGCGTCTGGAACGAGAAAGGAGCGGTATTCCACCAATCGCGCACCGCGTTGAAGGGGTCGGTGTCGTCGTCCCAGACGACAAGCGCGCCACCGGCCTTGACCCAATCGGCCAGGGGCGCGTGAACGCCCGGCTCCAGCGGCTTCATCCCGTGATAGCTCAGGACGAGGAGGTCGTAATCGTTCAATGCGCCTGGGATAGGGAGGTTCTCCAGTTGCACAGGCGCGATGGGCATGCCGCGTTTGAGGAAGGGCAATGCCAGGCCGTAGACGTGGCTCAGATGGGCGTCGCTTGGAGACGGTTCGCCCCGCTGAAACATGAGCGAGTCGCTCACGAGAAGCCCGATCCGCGCTGTGCCACAGTCCCAGGCCACCTCCGGCTGGTTCATATCGTTCAATGTGTTGACCACGGTCTGAAGCTCGAGGGCATAGGCGGGGGGAATGCGTTCGCGTTTCGATGTGTCGGCGGCCGAAGGGTAACGACCGGTCCAGACCCGCTCCGGCCATGGCATCACTTCGTACTGCCACACTTCGGGCTGGAACAGGGAGGCCACCAGGGTCGCTTCCCAGTTCCGCTGGTAATCGCCCCAATCGTGATCGGGATTGTCTTCCACCGGATCGTTGAGATACCAGACCGTCCGGCCCGTGGCGCGCACCAGATTTTGCATGACGCCATATTCGAGGAAGGCCGTTTCGAACGTTCGCTCGCGCAATTGGCCGCGGTAAAGATTCGGGGTCCGCGACGTGCCAGTCCAGACCTGGGCGATGTAGCCGTCGCAACCCTGCAATCGAGCCAGGCTGGATTCCGGGCTGACAATGCGCCAATGGGCGTAATTGAGCAGGCTGTGGCTCGGGACGTAACAGCGGACGGACCGGCCGGTGCGCCGGTTGGAATCCTGGATGAAATCGAAGACCTGCTGGAGGGCGCGGCGGTAGAGGAAGTGCTTGAGTTTGGACGCGCGCCATTGGGCATCGACCGAACTGTGAGGAGGCGTCCAGTCCTCGCCGTAATAGGCTTTCCACTCGCGTTTGAATCCTTCGGAATAGCCACCGCGCACCCAGAACTCAGGTTCTTCAAGGTGGATGGCTTCGGCCTTGGCGTCGAGGGCACGCTGGACACCAATAGTAAGGAATCTGCCGAAATTCTCACCGGGACACATGTAGTAGACGTCGCCGCCGTGACTGATCTTGTTCCCGTGACGGTCCGTTTGGGCTTCGTCCTCGTGATTGACCCCATCGAAGCGGCCGTAAAGGTAATCCTGGTAATTGCCCCAGGACACGCCCGTCATCACGTGGATGCGATAGCCCTTCTCGCGCCAGGACTCGATTCGCATCGGCAGCCCAGGATCAATTCCGTAGACGATGGCGACGTCCGACGCCAGGTGCACCGCGTCGCTGTAAGCACCACCCGTCTGGAAGCAGGTCCGCTCCAGGTGCTGGAACGTTTCGGCCGGCATGGTGAAAGTCGTGAATGAGAGCAACGACACGCAGGTCAGAGCCGGCCAAAGCCGGCCAAACAGGGCGGAATTGCCGCACCCCAGGTTCGCCGCCGAAACGCGAGTTAGAGAGATCGATTGCACAAAATCAAGGCTCAGCTCAGGTAGGGGATGGTCAGTGGGCCCTGAGGCAAAACCGCCACGCGGGCCTCAGGTCCGATCCGGCGGACGCATTCCGCAACGGCGCCCCCGATATCGTGACACGGCACCAGGTGCGCCGCCCAAATGATCTCCGGGGTGAGCGAGCTATAAACGAGCACCTCAGCCTTGCGCTGGATCAGCGCCTGGATCTGCGCTTGCCATTGCTCCGGTCGCACAAACCCCGCCGTGGAGAGCATCGTCAAGATCTCCGCTGGACTGCCGACGCTTCGGAGGAGCTTGTCCAGAGGGCTATTCGCCGGCACGCCTTCCCGGCACTCGGCCGCCAGAATGATCGTTCCGCCTTCTTGGACGATCCGCGCGGCGGCACTCATTCCTTTGGCGCCCTGATAAAGATTCAAGTCCAGCGGATAGCCGCTATTGGTGGTGACAACGATATCGAACGGCGCTTTAACCTTTTGCATCGCCGATTTGCGCACGAATTCGATGCCCCTTCGGTGCGCTTGAAGCATATCGCCCGCAAACACCCCCGTGATCTCCCGCTTCTCGTTCAGCGCCACGTTGAGCAGAAAGCTCGGCCCTACACGCAACGCGATGTCCCGCATCTCCTCCCAGATCGGGTTGCCAACGGTAATTCCAAACGCTGACTTCGGGTGCCCGATCATCTCTGCGTCATGATTGCTCATGACGGTGCGCAGTCCCGCCACGCCAGGCATGATGCCTTTCGGCCCGCCGCTGAATCCTGCAAAGAAATGCGGTTCGATAAAGCCGGTGATGATCCGAACATCCGCCTCGACCAGAGAGCGATTGAGGAGGGCAGGGGAGCCATCATGGGTCTCGCCCAACGGGATGAGGGCTTCGGGGTTTTCCGCCTCGTGATTCAACACCCGGTACTTGTGAACCACCGCGGGCGTGAGGAGCTTCTCCAGCTCTGCAGGGGTGTTCGGACGGTGCGTCCCCAGCGCGTTCAAAAGCGTGATGTTTTCCACCGGGACATCCGCCAGGTGCTCGAGGAGCCACGGAATGATCCGGTGATTGGGCGTCGCGCGCGTCAGGTCGGTAAAAACGATGCAAACCCGGTCGCCAGGCTTGATCCAGCTTCGCAACGGCGGGCATCCCTCCGGTTTCTGCAAGGCTCCCAGGACAGCGGCACGTTCATCGGGCAAGGCAGCCGTGTGGGACGGTTCAATGACGGTCGTGCCGTCCGGCAATTCGACGGGCAAATGCCCTTCGCCATAGGCCAGGTTCACTCTCATGCGGTGAATTTAACAGGATTCGCCCCCAACTTCCAACCCCGCGTCAACGGCAGCCGTCACTCGAATGGTTGTCTCGCGTGCTCCTCTGTGATTTATTCGTTCAACGGGAAGTGTGATCTAAATAAAACCTATGAATGCAAATTGGGTCCGTTTGTTGGGTGTTCTTCTGACCGCGGCTGTCGCTGGTTTGGGTTTGACCGGTTGCGCTACCGTCCCTGTCACGGGACGCAGCCAATTGCGCATGGTCTCCACCGACCAGGAAATGCAGTTGGGCCTCACCAGCTTCGAGCAGATGAAGAAAGATGTTCCAATCAGCCGGGATCCCGCCGCCAACGCGCTGGTCCAGAAGGTCGGAAAACGCATCGCCGCCGTGGCTCAGAATGACCTTCCGGAGGCGCAATGGGAATTCGTGGTATTCGAAAGCAAAGAAGCGAACGCTTTCTGCCTGCCGGGTGGCAAAATCGGCGTCTATACCGGGATATTGCCTATCACCCATGACGAGGAAGGCCTCGCAACCGTCATTGGCCACGAAGTGGCTCACGCGGCCGCCCATCACGGCAGCGAACGCATTAGCCAGGCCATGCTCCTGGAAGCCGGCGAGAAAGTGGTCGGCACCTCCGTCGCCAACCTCGACCCCCGTCTCCAAGCGGCTGCCGCACTCGCCTATGGCGTTGGCTCGCAGGTGGGCGTCGTTTTGCCTTACAGCCGGCGTGACGAATCCGAGGCCGACCATATCGGCCTGATCTATATGGCCCGGGCCGGGTACAACCCGCAGAAGGCCATCGAGTTCTGGCAACGCTTTGCTACCGCAACCGCCGGTGAAAGCGGTCCGCCATCCTTCTTGCGGACCCATCCCGTCACCGAGGTAAGGATCCAGCAACTCCAGGGCGAAATGCCGTCGGCTATGGCCGAATTCCGCAAGAGCCAGGTGCGGACTAGCGACTGATCAAGCTTGGAACTCAGAGACGCCGAACAGGGGAACAGCGCATCCGCAAAAGCATGCTAACAAATATTGTGCGAACTATGGGGAGCCGGTTGGTCGCCGTCTAATATCAGTCGCGACCGGAGTTGGGACAGGCCATTGCCAAACGGCTTTCGCCTTGAATTTCGATTGCTCGCGGGAAAGTGCTTTCGTATCTTCGGCAACAGAATACGCCAGGAACCGAGGAAACTATGAGCGATGTTGCGGAGCTAAGGCTCGATGGCAAGACTTACGCCCTTCCAGTGATTGAAGGCACGGAAAAAGAACGCGCGGTATGCATTGCCTCGTTCCGCGACCAGAGCGGCTGCATCACCCTGGATGACGGCTATGGGAACACGGGCTCGTGTCGAAGCTCGATCACGTTTATCGACGGCGAGAAGGGAATTCTGCGGTTCCGGGGCATCCCGATCGAAGAACTGGCCGAGCAATCGACATTCGTGGAGGTGGCCTACCTTTTGATCATGGGACGGTTGCCGACCACGGCGGAGCAAAAGCGGTTTTCCGAAATGCTCGGAGCGAACCAGATGCTTCACGAGGACATGAAGCATCATTTTGAGGGGTTTCCATCCACAGCGCACCCGATGGCGATCCTTTCGTCGATGATCAACGCCAGCAGTTGTTTCGTGCCGGAGCTTTTGCGGGGTTGGGAGCAGAACCAGTTCGATCTGCAGGCCGCTCGATTGCTTTCCCAAGTGCGCACCATCGCCGCGTTTTCCTATCGCAAATCGCACGGCCTGCCCTTCATCTATCCTAAAGCGCGCTACCGCTACACGCAGAACTTTCTGCATATGATGTTCTCCGATCCGACCGAGGAGATGGAGCCGAATGAAGAGGCGGTCAAGGCGCTGGATCTGATCTTTCTCTTGCACGCGGATCACGAACAGAATTGCTCGACCGCCACGGTTCGAATGGTGGCGTCCAGCCGGGCGAACCTGTTTGCCAGCGCGGCGGCGGGCGTGTGCAGTTTGTGGGGCCCGTTGCATGGCGGCGCGAACCAGGCGGTGATCGAGATGCTGACCGAGATCCACAAGTCGGGCGATGACGGCTCCAGATTCATCGCCGCGGCGAAGGACAAGAAGTCCGGGAAACGGCTGATGGGCTTCGGGCACCGGGTGTACAAGCATTACGATCCGCGGGCGAAAATCATCAAGCAACGCTGCGACTCGTTGCTGGCGAAGCTGAAGAAGAGCGACCCGCTGCTCGATATTGCCAAACGCCTGGAAGCTGCGGCGCTGCATGACTCCTATTTTGTCGAACGCAAGCTTTATCCCAATGTGGATTTTTATAGCGGGATCATTATGCGGGCGATTGGCATTCCTCTGGACATGTTCACCGTGATGTTCGCGATTGGGCGGATGCCGGGCTGGATTGCCAATTACCGGGAAGTGCTGGAGGACCCTGCCGGGCGGATTTATCGTCCGCGCCAGATTTACACGGGGGAGACGCTGCGGCACTACGTGCCTGTGGAAAAGCGTTAGCCGCGCCCTTAAAAGCCATCATGAACATTCACGAATACCAGGCCAAGCAACTGCTGGCTCGGGAGGGCGTTGTCATACCCGAGGGCCGGGTCGCCAGGACGCCCGAGGAAGCCAAGGCCGTGGCGGAGGAATTGGCCAGGAACGGGCACAAGCGTTTTGTGATCAAGGCGCAGATTCACGCCGGTGGCCGCGGCAAAGGGACTTTCAAGAATGGCGTTCAGGGCGGTGTCAGAGTTCTCAATTCTGTGGAAGAGGTTTACGAGCGCGCCCAGCGCATGCTTGGACAAGTGCTCGTCACCAAGCAAACGGGCCCCGCAGGGCGGCTGGTCCGTTTCCTTCTGATCGACGGTGCGCCAGATATCCGGAAAGAGCTTTACCTGGCCGTCCTGCTGGACCGCGCGGTGGCGCGCCCGCTTCTGATGGCCAGCACGGAAGGCGGCATGGACATCGAGGAAGTCGCCGCCAAGACACCGGAGAAGATCATCAAGGAATGGATCGATCCGGCGGTTGGCATGATGCCGTACCAGGCCCGGAAAATCGCCTCGAAACTGGCTCTCGGCAGCGAGTTGCTGGCTCCGGCCGTGAAGCTCCTGACCGGCGCCTATAACGCCTGGTGGAAATCCGACGCGTCGCTGCTCGAGATCAATCCGCTCTGCATTGTCGCCACCCGGGAGGGCAAGCAGGTGCTCATGGCTGTCGATGCCAAGATCTCGCTCGACGACAATGCGCTTTCCCGGCAGAAAGCACTCGCCGAAATGCGCGACTTGAATGAAGAAGCGCCGCTGGAAACCGAAGCGAGCAACCATAATCTGAACTACATCAAGCTGGATGGGAATATCGCGTGCCTGGTGAACGGGGCGGGTCTCGCGATGGCGACCATGGATATCATCCAGCATTGCGGCGGGCGGCCCGCAAATTTCCTGGACGTCGGCGGCGGGGCAAGCCAAGAGCAGGTCACGGCGGCTTTCCAGATCATCCTAAAAGATCCGAATGTCCGAGGCATCCTGGTCAACATCTTTGGCGGGATCATGCAATGCGACGTGATCGCACGGGGAATTGTCGCTTCGGTCAAGGAGACCCATCTCTCCCTGCCCCTGGTCGTTCGGCTCGAAGGCAACGCCGCCGATGTGGGAAAGAAGATCCTTGCGGATTCGAAGCTTTCCATCATCAATGGCGAATCCATGGCGGACGCTGCCGAAAAGGTTGTAAAGGCCGTTGCCGAATGACGAACTGATCCAGAGCCTCTGACGTCACGCAATCATGTCCATCCTGGTCACACCCGCCACCAAAGTTCTCGTCCAAGGAATTACCGGCAGTTTCGGCGCACGGCATACACGGCTCAGCCTCGAGTATGGCACTGCGATTGTTGCGGGGGTGACTCCAGGCAAAGGCGGGCAGCTTTTTGAGAATCGGATTCCCATTTTCGATACCGTTGCCGACGCCAAACGCGAAAGCGGCGCCACGGCTTCGGCGATCTTTGTGCCGCCGGCCTTTGCCGCCGATGCCATTCTCGAAGCGGTCGATGCCGAGCTCGACCTGGTCGTGTGCATCACCGAGGGTATTCCTGTCCGGGATATGGTTCAGGTCAAACGCGCTCTTCAGGGGAAAAGGACGCGCCTGATCGGCCCGAACTGCCCGGGGATCGTCACCCCTGGCACAGGCGATGGTTCGCGGGGCGGATGCCGGATCGGGATTGCGCCCGGGTACATCCACAAGAAAGGGCGGGTGGGCGTCGTTTCGCGCAGCGGGACGTTGACCTACGAGGCGGTCTGGCAGCTCACCTGTCTCGGTCTGGGCCAATCGACCTCGGTGGGAATCGGCGGCGACCCCGTTCATGGCACCACCCACCTTGACGCTCTGAAAATGTTCAATGACGACCCCGAAACGGACGGGATGATTATCATCGGTGAAATCGGCGGAACGGCCGAAGAAGAAGCGGCCGCCTGGTACAAACAACACGGCCGGAAGCCGGCCGCCGGTTTTATCGCCGGGGCCACCGCCCCTCCCGGACGGCGCATGGGCCATGCCGGCGCCATCGTGAGCGGTGGCAAAGGAACGGCCGCCGCGAAGATCGCCGCCTTCGAGGAAGCGGGCATCGGGGTGGCGGAAACACCCTCTGTCATGGCGGAAACCTTGCTCAACCTGATGAAGAAGGCCCGATGATCGAAGGGGCCGACCGGCACCCCTGCCCTGCCCCTGAAATTCATCTTGCCCCCTGTTTCACCCGACAGCTCATGGGCCTCATCGATGCGATCTTGAATCTCGCGTGTCTGCTCTTATGGCTCAACTGGAGTTCGGTGCACCTCGCCGCACAGCGCCGGCCTTCCCCTGTGTCGCTCGCTGCCACGCTGCGAAAGGCGGAGCCACGAGGCGGCGGCCGGTGGGGATCGCTCGCTGCGGTGATCGGCGTGCTCCTGTTCCGCAGCATGTTCTACTGGAACGTGGGTTCGGCCTCCAATTGGACTCCCAGTCTGGAGCTTGGGGTGATTAGCCTTCCGTTTCGAAGTGATTATCCGGGCCGGATGCTCCTGTTTTCGGTGCTGAGCTTTGCGCTGGTTCTCGGGGGGCTCTACGCATGGCTGTTGCTGCTTTCGGTCATCAATCACCGCGCCCCCAACGGCCACCCTTTTCAGCGGTTGGTCCGAGAACAGTTGGGTTGGATTGAGCATTGGCACCCCCTGCTCCGGCTGGCACTCCCTATCCTCCTCACGACGCTCGCGTGGGGGTTCGGGTCGCCGGCACTGGTGCGCATGGGCATTGTCCCCCAGCCGGAGTCCACGGCGCATGGCTGGCAGCAGGCGGCCGTCCTGGGGATGACAAGTATTTCCGTCTGGAAGCTGCCGCTCTTGGCCATTTGCCTGCTCTACGCCATCAACAGCCATGTTTACCTTGGGAAATCCCAGTTCTGGGATTATATCAACCTGACCGGAGCCAACCTGTTGGCGCCCCTGCGAAAATGGCCGCTGCGAGTCGGGAAAGTGGACCTTGCCCCGGTGCTCGCCGTGGGGATCATTCTCTTGGCTGCCCACTGGGCCGGAACGGGCCTTCCCTGCCTGTTTCAAAGCCTGCCCTTGTGACCTCATGCTTCCGTTCCTTCAGCCCCATCAGGATGGCGCCTATCTCCAGGTGAAACTTCAACCGCGCGCTTCTCGGAACGAAATCGGCCGCGCCGAAGGCAACGAATTGAAGATCAAAGTGACCGCGCCACCCGTGGATGCCGCAGCCAACGAAGCCCTCCTCAAACTGCTTGCGGAAACGCTCGATTGTCCGCGAGGTGCGGTCCTCCTCGTCCGCGGCAAAACCTCACGGCACAAGGTTCTTTTTCTCCGAGGCCTGAGGGCGGAGGCGGTTGCCGCCCGTCTGGGAGTGGCCGCTTCCTGAAACGATGCCCATCGACATCAATAGGTGAGCTGGTCGAGAAGCCGTTTCCCCGCCGGGGCGAGTTGCCATCGGCCACTCTGCCGAACCACCAGTTGCCGGCAAGGATTATCGCGCTGTTCGGCATCGTTGACGGCCAGCAACTGATACTTCGGCCCGGATCGGATCTCGGAGGCTGCCCGGGGCACCAACCGGAAAGGAACGCCATTGTAACTCAAACTGATCTCGTAAGCGGCGACGCCTTCGCGTTCCGCAACGGCATTTCGGCGGATGAGGGGCGTGTACCGCCGGAGCCAGGGGAAACTCGTGTCGCGCACGACAACACGGCAGAGTTCGGTCTGGTTGCGGATGAAGTTCAACAGGCTGAACCGGCTGCCCTCCGCAGCCTGGGCAAGGAATACGAGCCGCGGGTCCAGCCCCGCCATGTTCAACCCGTTCCAGGTGCCATGATCATTCCTCTGTCCCGGGTAAGATTTTTTGAACCATGCGGAAAACCCCTCGTTGATCAACAGATCAATCTCGAAATGCACATGCGCACGATCTTTGGAAATGCCCTGGCGCGTGTTTGCTGTCCGCCCCATGATCCCGATCACCTCGCGCGCTCGCACGGCCGTTCCAACCCGGAGCCCGCTTCGGACCTGGCTGAGGTGCGCATACAGAGAGTAGACGGGGATATCTTCGATGGTATGGCGAAGGACGATGTATTTGCCATAATTCGACAGGCCGGACCGCGAGTTGATATAGGCCACTGTCCCGTCCGCCGTCGCCATCACAGGGTCTGTCGATTCGCCACGTCGATCTCGCTGGATCGACCGGATATCGAGGCCCTCATGCATCTGCCGCCCCTCTGTGCGCACGCAACCGAACAGGCCGCTGGTATAGGGTTTGCCCACCGTGCCAACGAAGAATCGTTCCTCACCGCCAGGTTCGAACAAGGCACGGTTGGCTGTTGGCAAATGGAACGTCTCACTCCGAGCGACCACACTGCTGCCAATCACAAGAAGGAGTAGAAAAAAGCCGGGGCGGTTCACTGCACGAAGTCGCTAAAAGCTGCTCTTTTTCTTGATCTTCGCAATCACGTTGTTCACGCCGCGGACGATTCGTTCCGACTCCTCCCGCGTCGCATCCGGTGTGAAGATCAGTTCTCCGTTGCTGATCCGGCGCTTGATGATCGGCGCCGCGAGCCAGCGCGTCTCCCCGAACGAGCTCTGGACGACCAGGTGCTGACCCTTGTGCGCGACGGTGGCACCTTCAAGCACCAAGGCGCCATGACCGTTGAACTGGGCGCGAATCGCAAACCCGCCGGGCATCTCCACCACCTCGGCCACAGCCAGGTCCGCTTCGGTGAGCAAAGGCTCGCGGTTGATATTCACTCGAATGGGGCTTTGGCGGTAAACGGGCACACCACGATCCCGAGCCGAGGCGTCTGTATTCGACTCCACGAAGACGCGAAGAGTCGACGCTTCCTTTTTGTGTTTCCGTTCTTCGGGGCTTGCGCAAGCCGCAGCCAGGCTGACAACGGCCATGAGCAAATAGATGTTGAAGGGGGTGAAGCCGATCTTCATATTTCCCCGCTACCAAACCGAATTGCGTTGGCATTGTAAAGACCGATATGAGCAAACAGTATAACAAAGTGGAAAAGCGCCACCGCCGGGCGCGTTACGTCAAGCGGCGCAACGAAAAAGCCAAGACCAAAACCAAAAAACCAGCCCCTCCACCCGCCAAAGCCGAGCCCGTCCCTGCACCGGTGGCTTGAGCTCAGAGCACACTTCTCTTCCTTCGGAACGTGGCGATTTAGGGAAATTCTGGCTCCGGGCGACCTGAATTCAACAGGGCGCCCGGACAACAGACGCCAAGGAGGTGGGGGTGGGGAACCCCGCTGAAGAAACGTACCGTCGTCCGAGCGCTAGGGTCAGGGTAACCCCGACCAGCGCGTCATGCAAGCGCAAAACGTTGCCGCCCACCTGTTTGATGACAATGTGTCAGCATCGACGGAACACTTTGCGCCGCAACATCGTAAGCCGCTCGGGTTCAGCTCTCGAAGAGGCGCACGAGGAGATTCGCCGAGACCCTCCCCGCTTCCGGCCGCATCAATGCCTTCCACGAGGCTTACTGGAACAGCTTTTGAGCGAACTCGTGCAGGTAATTGCGCCAATTGATCCAGGTATGCCCACCGCCGGATTCGACATAGACGACGTCAAAACCGTGCTTCCTCAGGAGTTCAACCGTCGCTTGGGACGTCTTGAGGAGAAAATCCTCTTTACCGGTGGCAAACCAGGCGAGCTTGAGCCCTTCCCGAAGGCTCGCATCTTCCAGCGTCTTCTTGTTGCGCGCTTCCCACCCCTCGCTGCCGGGGATGGACGGCCCTTCGCGGGTCAGCCCAAATACCCCTGAGCTGAACACGCCGCAGTATCCGAACTCGTCGAGGTGCGGAATGGCAATATCCAGCGTCTGCGCGCCGCCCATGGAAAGGCCCGCGATGGCCCGGCTGCCGCGGTCCGCTTGCACTCGGTACGTCTTTTCAACCAACGGGCGGATGTCTTTGACGAAATCCGTCACGAACTCTTCCATTCGAAGAGGCGACCGCGATCCGAACTCGAATGCCCCCGTGTGACCGTGCGGCATAACAACGATCATCGGTTTGGCCTTCTTCTCGGCGATCAGATTGTCGAGGATGACTCCCGCTCGCCCGACCGTGCTCCATGAAGCGTCGCTGTCGGAGGCGCCATGCAGCAGGTAAAGCACCGGGAATTTCCCCGCGCCGGCTTCGTAGCCCGGCGGCGTGTAGACATGCATGCGGCGGAACCGCTTCAGCGATTCGGAGTAATAGGTCACCTCCGCAACCGCGCCATGCGGGACCTGCTTGATGTCCGAGATGTCCGAACCCGGCACGTGCACGAGGCTCCAGGCGCGCGAGTTCGACTGGCTGATCTCCGGATTGGTGGGATCCAGCACCGGCATGCCATCGACGCTAAATTCGTAACGATACGAACCCGGATCGACCGGACCCAAAGTCACTTCCCAGATCCCCTGCTCTCCTTTCTTCATATCTGCCCCCCGAAATAAGCCAGGCAGATCGCTGCTGCCCAGCTTCACTGATTCGGCTCGTTCCGCGAGGATGCGGAACGTGATCTTGCCCTCGCCGGGTAACTCAGGCGATTTCACCGCCGGTCTCGATGGGCCGAACTGGGCATGGCTGGACGGAACAAAGAAGCTCGCCGCTGCAGCCAGCATTGCGGCGCGGCGGAGGAACAATCGAGCGTAGGTTTTGGAGGCTTTCATTTCGCGATCAGGCATTGACGTTTCAGGGACAGCGTGCGGCAAAAGGCGGCGAACCCGTGGCCACCCTGGCGCCGATATTGGAACGGCCGTGCGGCTTCCGTCAACCTTTCGAAAACACATGCAGCCATTCTCACTCAGTTCAGTTCCGGAGGCACATTGCCGTACGACCATGGTTGGCCAAACGGCGGTGCCTTGGCCGCCTCGGGAAGCGCCCCCACCTTCATGTCGCGCGCTAGCTCAAGCCCCGCTTCAACCATCTTGGCGCCGGCGGCAGGTTCCAAGTTGCTATAACTCGTCAGGCGGGTCTCGTATCCGCCGCCATTTGGCCCGAACGCTTCTTCCGTCGGCACATACCCCACACATCCGTTCGCCAGTTCCACCGGGAAAGTGAAATGGAATGGGCTCTCTTTCTTTATCCGGAGCCCAAGCTCCACGAAGAACTCGGCGGGATTCGAAATGAAAACCGCAGGACCGACCTTCAACGCCTGAACTTCGACTTTGGCAATGGGCTCTTTCTCCAGCAGCGCCTCCAACAGGACAATCTCCTTGGCGAAGGTGTAATCGGTTGAATTGGGTTGCTTCGCTTGCTCAATCAGTTCTTTGGCGGCTTTGACCCGCTCGGCCCGCGGTCGTCGGCGCTCCATCTCGAGCACGGTGGATTTGGCGTCCAAGTCGATCGGCCCAGTGGCGTGCATTCCGACCAGGACCTTCGCCGCTTCCGCCCCTACCCTGCCCCCCACCAATCGAGCCCATCCTTCCGCCCCTGGATTCCGGGTGCGGCTCAAGTTATCGACCTGTGTGATATCGCCGCAGGCCCCCTGGAGGAAAACCACAGGCGCCTGGGTATTGAGCGCCCCTTGGATGGCTTGTTCCATGTAGCAAATCCAATTCGCGGAAATGCCCCCGGGATTGGTCGTCGCGTGGCAGGCGAAATTGACAATGCACCCGAGGAATCGACCGTCCTTGGCCCAGGTCCCAATCACGCCCACTTCCGGGTCGATCGGTCCCGCGTAACCGAGAATGTCCGGGTTGCCCGGTCCCGGGTGGCTCCAGGCCTGCCCGTTCTTCATGCGCAGCCGCCGGTTGAAACTGACCGTGCTTTCGTGACCCCGCCCAAACCCGCACTCGGCCGGCACCCGCTCCCGATCCGCCGCGGCAACGGCTTCCACGATTTGCTGTCGCACCGTGTCGAGGTAAGCGGGATCGGCGCAGGACGATTCTTTGTAAGCCAACCGTTTGACCAAATCAGAACCGTGATCGTACTCCCCGGGTTGAATCATCCCTGTCGGCCCGGAGGAATGGGAGTGCGAAGCCCCGATCAGGACCGCCCCAAGCTCTATGCCACAAGCCTTGAAGATGCCGTCACGGGCCGCCTGCACGAGGTGCCTTGGGAGAATCAGGGCATCCACCCCGACCAAGGCGATGCGCTTCGTGCCGTCATCGAACACTGCCGCCCGGACTTTGCACGGGTCGTGAAAGGTGGTGTGAAACGATTTGCCATAGCCGCCAGGTTGTTCCATGCCAATCTTGGGGCTGATATCGCGCTCGGCAAAACCGGCCGTAAACACCTGCGCAGCGGAAGAGTTGACCGTCACAAAAAGAGCGCCAAACAGCACCCAAACCGTTCCAACAGAGAGAGGCAATCCGAATCGCATAGCAGCAATGTGTTCTTTTTCAGGCAGCCTAGACCGCCAAAGTCGCAAAACAAAAGCCTTTTCGAGGCGCGGCTGTCGTGGCTTGGGCCGAATACTGGGGCGTTTTGCGCACTGGACTTGATCTCGCATTTTCCCATACTTGCATCGATCCGTGCAGGATAGGCTGCACAACCTCTTGGAGGCCGCCCGCCTTCAACCCACCCCCGAGAGGCGCGCGACGCTCAGTAAGGTGCCGATAAAGCTGTTTCAAATATGCACAAAACCGCGTTCTTCATGTTGTGGCTGGGTCTTGCGTTCTCAGCCCAGGCTGTGAGTGTCAACCTGGACGAACTTGGCCAAGCCAGACGTTGGGTGGCTGAGCGGTTCGGGGGAGCGGCTACCGATGGCTCGATCGAAGCGGCGCGGGTCAGTCCTCCGTTCTCGTTTACCTACGGTGGCCGCCCTTCCGCCGAACTCCTCAAAGAGTGGACGGTGACGCGGCACTCTCGAACCTATGAACCCGGCCAGGACACCTCCCACCCGCGCGGCGGGAACTTGACCGAGCACACGTTGACCTGGACGGATCCCCGGACGCGGCTGGAAATCCGTTGTGTCGTGGTCGCGTACCACGCCTTCCCCACCTTGGAATGGACCCTTTACTTCAAGAACGCCGGGGCGGAAGACACCCCCATCATCGAAAACATCCAGGCCCTGGATATTCGCATCGAACGCGGCGATGTGGGCGAATTCTTGTTGCATCATAACGTCGGTTCACCCGCAAACGGCGGCGATTATGGCCCCCTCGAAACGGTCCTGCCCCCTGGCAAGAACCTCCGTATCGGCGCGAAGGGGGGACGTCCCACGAACAGCGACTGGTCCTATCTCAACCTGCAATGGCCAGGCCAGGGACTGATCTTTGCCGTCGGATGGCCCGGCCAGTGGACGGCCGACCTCGCCCGGGACAAGGCGCGTTCCCTCCAGATTCGCGTCGGCCAGGAGCTTACCCATTTCAAGCTTTTGCCTGGCGAAGAAGTTCGAAGCCCCCTGATCGCCCTGCAATTCTGGCAAGGCGATTGGATCCGGGCCCAGAACGTCTGGCGCCGTTGGATGATGGCCCATTCCATGCCCAAGCCGGGCGGCAAACTCCCCCCTGCGCAGTTTGTCGCGTCCAGTTCCAGGCAGTACGACGAGATGATCAAGGCGAACGAAACCAACCAGATCCTGTTTATCAACCGCTACCTGAGCGAGGGGTTGAAGCTCGATTACTGGTGGATGGACGCCGGCTGGTACGTCCATGACGGCGGCGGTTGGCCGCACGTCGGCACCTGGCTGGTGGATTCCAACCGGTTCCCCAACGGTCTCCGCGCCGTTTCCGACCACGCCCATAAGAACGGCATCAAAATCCTCGTCTGGTTCGAGCCCGAACGTGTCACAGCCGGCACCTGGCTCACCCGCAATCACCCGGAATGGGTCTTGGGCGGGGGGAATGGCGGGCTGCTCAACCTGGGCGACGACGCGGCGCGGCAATGGCTTACGGACCACGTCGACGCGTTGCTCACCGAGCAAGGGATTGACCTTTACCGTCAGGATTTCAACATGGATCCCCTCGAGTTTTGGCGAAAGAACGACGCGGCCGACCGCCAGGGAATCACCGAAATCAGGCATGTCACCGGATACCTGGCGTACTGGGACGAACTCCGCCGCCGCCATCCGGACATGCTGATCGATTCCTGCGCGTCGGGCGGCCGGCGCAACGATCTCGAGACCATGCGCCGGGCCGTGCCGCTTTGGCGGAGCGATTACGCCTACGAGACCACAGGGCACCAATGCATGACCTATGGCCTCTCCCTTTGGCTGCCTTACCACGGCACCGGCACTGTGGCAGCCCGCAACGCCGGCTATTACGGAAGCGGCAAAACCCCCGTCGAACCCTACGCCTTCTGGAGCAATGTCACCCCCAGCCTCGGTTTCGGCATCGATATGCGTGTGCCTGACCTCGATTACGCCGCCCTCCGTCAACTCGTTGAGCAATGGCGCCGCGTCATCCCCAATTATTATGGGGACTTCTACCCGCTTACCTCTTGGAGCCGCGACAACAGCGTCTGGATGGCCTGGCAATTCGACCGGCCCGAGGCAGGCGAAGGCCTTGTCCAGTTCTTCCGGCGCGAGAATAGCGCCTATGAATCCGCACGGTTCAAGCTCCAGGGCCTCGACCCGGCCGCGCGATACAGGGTGATCCCCGTCGGTCGACCGGGCCCCGCGCAAGAATTGACCGGGCAGGAGTTGGCAGAACAGGGTCTGTTGGTCTGCATTCCCGATCGCCCGGACGCCGCTGTCCTCATCTACACCCGTATGTGAGCCAGGGCCATCCTTCACGATCAGCTATTCGGAGCGCCGTTTTGTAAGCGGCTTTATAAGCGATCACAAACCGGCGTTCCATCCCCGGGGACGCAGGCTAGCCAAATCCTCTCGAGGACGGCAGAATAAGTGCGATGGCTCATCCTTCTGCATGCCGCCTCCTGCTGGCGAGTCTGTTCCTTTGGATATCTCTGACGGCAGGGCTAGCGGGTGTTCCCTTGGTCGATAAAGCTCGGGAACAGATCGGCGTGACCACTTCGTACGATCCGGCATATCGAAAGCTCTCCTACCCTGGCGGGGATGTCCCCAAAGATACGGGCGTCTGCTCCGACGTCGTGGTGCGGGCGTTTCGAGGAGTGAAGATCGATCTCCAAAAGGCAATCCACGAGGACATGACCCGGGCGTTTGACCAGTATCCGCGGAAATGGGGCCTCAAGCGCCCGGACCGGAACATTGACCACCGGCGTGTTCCGAACCTGATGACCTACTTCAACCGGCAGGGATGGTCAGTGGCTGGCAGCAAAGTTGCGAAGGACTTCCGGGTCGGCGACGTGGTCGCCTGGGACTTGGGCGGTGGCGTCACGCATATCGGCATCGTTTCCGACCGGCGCTCGCGTGAGGGCAGGCCGCTGATCATCCACAACATCGGACGCGGCACGCAAGAGGAGAACATCCTCTTCCAATATGACATCATCGGCCATTACCGGCCGCGGCTGGGATCGAATACCGACTCCAAGTAGCGATAACGGCGGGCGATTTTCCGGGGCGATTCCGATCGCCAGCACTTTTGCCAGTGCACGTTTTGTTGGGCGTCCTTTTCATGCTCGGTCAGGCTCCGCGCGCAGCCTCAACCCGAGCGCCTCGATCACCTTGAGCACGGTATCAAAGCTTGGGCTCCGATCCCCGGAAAGCGCCTTATAAAGGCTTTCGCGAGATAACCCCGCGTCACGCGCTACCTGCGCCATGCCCTTAGCTCGGGCAATGTCTCCAAGCGCCTTGGCAATGAACGCTGCCTCACCGTTGGCTGTCTCAAAGCACGCTTCCAAATAAGCCGCCATTTCCTCTGGGGTTCTGAGGTGTTCGGCAACATCGTAGCGAGTGGTAGCCGTTTTTTTCATAACAAATCACTCCTCCAGGTTGCGTGCGAGGCGCAAGGCGACCTTGATGTCGCTTGCTTGGGTGTGCTTGTCGCCACCCGCGAGAAGAATGATCAACTCTCGCCCTCGCTGTTTGAACTACACCCGGTAACCGGGACCATTGCTGTTCTTGGCTTCGCTTTGAGGGACACTTTGCACCAAAGGCGTGACATTTTCGCGTGCAAGGCTCTTTAAAAGAAAGAGTTACAACAATGTACACAGATGTGTACATTCAGGAAGGGCCTCGCCGATCAGGTGCCTTTGCTCGCGTCCTCCGCTTGGTCGCTGAGCATGGCCGCCTGTGGTCGCACCTCACCGACGAGGAACCAATAGGAGAGTTGCCCGGCGACAAGCATGACCGCCGCGAGGACAAATGCCGGCGTGTACGATCCGGTCTTGTGAATAATGAAGCCCGTGGCGATCGGAGCGAGGATGCCGGCGATGTTCCCGACGAAGTTGTAGATCCCGGTCCACAGCCCGATCCGATGGCGTGGCGCACAGCTTTGCAGAATGACAAGCTGGTTGGCCGTCGACAGGCCGACCAGGCAGCCGAACACGAGGAAAAAGAGCGCCTGGTTCGGTGTTCCCGCTTGCGCTGCGGGGATGAGCATCAAGCCTGTCAGGAAGGAGGCCGAGACGATTCCTTTGCGAACCAAGGTTTCATTCCAGCCGGATCGGACGAGGCGGTCGCCAATGAATCCCCCAATCGGCTGGCTCAGGCCAAACACAAGGAACGGCAGTGCGGAATAGAGGCCGGCCCAAATGATGGAGAGTTTGCGCACGTTGACGAGGTAATCCGGGAGCCAGAACACGAGCAGATACCAGTACCAATCGAAGCAAAAGAACCCGAGGCAGATCCCGAAAAGATCCCGATATCGGCGCGGATTGTGGTCCGCCTGTTCGGCCCGAGCGGCCGCAGCTGCTTCGACGGGTGAAGCCTGCATTCGGGCAGGCGTCACCAGCAGCCAGGGAATCAGCCAGAGCAAAGCCGTGAAGCCAAGGACGGCAAACGTGATCCGCCAACCGAAGCTCTGCAATAGCCAAGGAATTAACAGTGCCTCCATCACCACCGCCGTGCGCGTGCCGAAATCGAACAATCCGCACGGCAGCCCTCGCTCGGATAGGGGAAAGAGCAAGCTGACGGTCTTAGTGCCTCCAGGAAGGTAGATGGCTTCGCCGGCTCCCAGGATGATGCGGAACATGATCAGCATGCCCAAGCCTGTGGCCAATCCAGTCAGTCCTTGAGCGATGGACCAAAGCGTGAACGCCCCGGCGTAAAGCCACTTCAAGTTGTAGCGATCGGCCATCCATCCCATCGGCATCTGCATCAAGGCGTACGACCAGAAGAACGCGGAAATCAGCACCCCTTTCCGGATGGCGTCCAGTCCGAGCGATTCCGAAATCATGGGCAAGGCAAACGAGATCGTCGCCCGGTCCAGGTAGTTGATCATGGAAGCCAGGAACAGGAGCAGGACGATGGTCCAGCGCCGCGCATTGGTCATCAACGGCGCCGCCGTCCCGGCAGAGCCAAACCGGGGCGTAGCAGGCGTGAGTGCGCTCATGGTGGTCAGGAGATCAGTTCGCCAGGACCATAGCGAACGTCTGCGAAGAAGCACGGATTTTGTGCGTTCGGCTCCGTGAACCCAAGAGTGGTTCCGGCCTCCTTCCGGATATAACACGTATTTAACACGTATTTAACACGTATTTTACAGGCATCGCAGACGTGTTAAATACCTGTTAAAACCCTGTGATCTGCCTGTTTGATGCGCCGTCACCTGGCTCAGGCTCGGAGGCGCCCAGGTTCTGGAGGCGTTCATCGGGCACAAGTGTGGCTGCTGGGGCAGCGGACGCCCAACCGTCCTTAATGCCGTCCAGCAGACGAAGGACTTCGCGATACCCCCGCAGCGTTCCGACGCCCACGGAGGATTGGCCGGCATGGTCCGGAATTACGGAATGGGGCTATGCACTTGACTCTTGTTGTCTATCGGGTGGAGCGCCGGTCTGCAAACCGGCGCTCCGAATTGGCAAGGAGTCCATGGCATTCCCGACGACAGTTTGCACCGCTTCGCGTGATCATGCGAATTCCGACGGATTTCGGACAGCAATCCGACGTGAAGTCGGACACGATGC
>CAZODO010000064.1:0-36014 GCA_964578605.1 uncultured Verrucomicrobiota bacterium
ATCCTCTGCGCGGAGCCTTAACCCTCCACACAGGGTTCGCCGAATACTTACCCTGGAGAACTCAAACAATGGATCGAAACGCTTTGAAACCGAACGAGATACCGTCCTGCACTGACCTAAACGCGCTGAGCAAGGGCAAAACGCGGCCCCTTGGCCGCTGTCTCCTTTTCGCCGGGGCGCTCGCCGGCTTGGCGGTGGCGGCGTCCGCTGTTGCCAACGCGGCGCCAGCGGATGAGAACTGGGGACAATGGCGGGGTCCGCTGCAGAACGGGCTTGCCCCCAAAGCCGACCCGACCATTGAGTGGAGCGAGACCAAGAACATTCGATGGAAGTTCAAGATCCCTGGCCTCGGGTCCGCGACTCCCATCGTTTGGGACGACCTTGTTTTCGTTCAGACCGCCGTCAAGGTCGCGGGCAAACCGGAAGCGAGGTTGACGGTCGCGCCGCAATTCGCTGCGCAACAGCGACCGCAAGGAGAACCGCGCCCCAGAGGCGGCTTTGGCGGCGGTGGTGGCGGCCCTAAGGAGCCGCACGAATTCCTCCTGATCGCCGTGAATCGCGCCACGGGCGAACCCGTCTGGCAAAAGACACTGCGCCAGGAGATCCCGCACGAGGGGCATCATCAGGCCGACGGAACCTTCGCGTCGCCATCGCCTGTGGCCGATGCGGACGGCGTCTATGCATACTTCGGCTCCCGGGGCCTTTTTGCCCTGGATCGGAAAGGGAACGTCCGCTGGCAGAAGGATCTCGGGGACATGCGCATCAAAATGACGTTTGGGGAAGGCAGCTCTCCCGCGTTGCACGGACAGTACCTCGTCGTGAACTGGGATCATGAAGGCGAGGATTTCATCGTCGCTTTCGATAAAACGACCGGCGACGAGATCTGGCGCCAGCGGCGCGACGAGGAGACTTCATGGTCGACGCCTTTGATTGTCGAGCATGACGGCACGATGCAAGTGGTTGTCAATGCCACCCGCAAGGTGCGCAGCTATGAACTCGCCACGGGAAAAGAACTGTGGTCCGTCGGGCCCTTGACGCAAAACGTCATCCCCAGCGCTGTGGCTGGAAATGGAATGGTCTACAGCATGAGCGGGTTTCGCGGCGCGGCTCTCTTTGCGCTGAAACCAGGCGGAACCGGCGACCTGACGGGGAGCGATGCCGTGGTTTGGACTTACAAGAAAGACACGCCCTATGTTCCTTCGCCGCTGCTTTATGACGACCGTCTGTACTTCTTCAAAGGGAACGAGGCCACGCTCACCGTCTTGAACGCGCTCAATGGCCAGCCGGTGATTGAGACCGAGCGGTTGCAGGGCGTTCGCGGCGTTTACGCATCGCCCGTCGGTGCGGCGGGGCGGGTTTATATTGCCGGGCGCGATGGCGGAGTTCTGGTCCTGAAGAAGAGCGACCAAGTGGAGGTGCTGGCGCAGAACAAATTGGAGGACCGATTTGATGCCTCGCCGGCGGCCGTGGATAAGGAGCTTTTCCTCCGAGGCAAGGAATTCCTTTATTGCATTGCGGCCGCGCCGTAGGGCTGGCGGCTGTCCCGGACTGGCGCCGTTCTGGAAGTTGTGTTTCCCCGCCTTTGCCCTTGCCACCGGGGTTCGGCAGTGCTCGAATGGCGGGGTTGGGAGCAGGTCGCCGCGCGCAACCGGTCGGTTGAGAGCGTTCAACCCGCGCGGCAAGGTGGTGTGTCCATAACACTGATTGCGTTGTTTATGCATCAAAATCCGATCCTTAATGTCAGGAAATTCCGAAACAGCCTAGGTATCGCTGCAATGGTTCCGTTGTTGATGGTTGGGGCAGCCCGAGGGCAGACCATCCCGAACCCGAGTTTTGAATCCAACAACTTCCCGACCGCACCGGGCTATATCGGGGACAACAGCGCGATCACGGGCTGGACGGCCGATTTCGAATACGGCGCCGGTCTGAATCCGGCGGGCGGGACGAGTCAATTTGCCGATAACGGGGCCGTTCCCGACGGCCAGAAGGTGGCTTTCCTTGCCGTCGGCACCACGTTGAGCACCACGATCTCGGGGTTGACACCCGGGACCCGGTACAAGGTGCAGTTCCGTGCCAATGCCATGGCTGGTCAAACGCCGGAGCTCCGGGTTTCTATCGACGATCTGGAAGTGCTCACGGTGGCGATCTATCCCGTGGGCGAAACACGCGGCTATGCGTATGTCGCGTTTGAGTTCGAAGCCGCGGCTGCGTCCCAGACGTTGCGGCTTTTCAACAACTCGACGAACGACGACATGCTGTTGCTCGACGCGTTCACGATTGAAGCCAGCCGCGGCGAATGGACCGTCGCGGCTTGGACGGACGATGGCACTTCCGGGGTGGAGCCGATCTATATTTATACCCACGCCTACAGCTTTGGGAACGCGGCCAGCGTGAATATCAATGGGGTGGCTTTTACGGGCGTGGCGGCCATCAATCCGTCGGTGGAAGGCAAGTTCACCACCAGCTTCTTTGGGAATGCCTTTGCCAACGATGCAAATAACGTGGTTGGCGGCAGCAGGGGCTTGGCGAACGACTTCATCTATTCCGGCGCCAACGTGGAATCGGGCGTGCCCCAACAAATCACGATCCAGGGGTTGACTCCTGGGACCGAGTACGTGGCGACGGTTTACTCCGTGGCGTTTGACCCGCCGGGTCCAACGATCCGCTGGGCGACCGTCAGCTCCGGCAACGACCGTTTGACGGTGAACCAGGACCAATTCGGCAACGATAACGGCATCCGGATCTCTTACCGCTACACCGCCGGGGCAGACGGCACCGCGACGATCAACATTGCGCCTCTCAACCCGGTGAACGTCAGCATTCACGTGTATGGATTCAGCAACCGCGAGGCGGCCAGCCGCAATACGCCGCCGGCCGTGACAGTCCAACCCGTTGGGCTGACCGTGGCACAAGGGTTGCCCGTGTCGTTTGGCGTTGCTTCCAGCGGGTTCCCGGAACCAACCTATCAATGGCGATTCAACGGCCAGAATATTGCCGGGGCGACCGCCGCGACCTACTCGATCGCTTCGGCGACGGCTCAGAACGTGGGCGACTACGATGTGGTCGTGGCCAATTCGTTGGGCTCCGCGACCAGCGAGGTGGCGCGGCTCGTGGTGGGTTTGCCAATGGAAAACCCGAGCTTCGAAGCGGATACGTTCGAAGCCTGGCCAGGTTACAGCGGCGAAAACAATCCCGGCGGCAACCCCGACACGCCGGCCGGACCTAACGCGCCGATCACGGGCTGGACTCAGGACGACCAGACCGGCAGCGGGCTCAATCCGATCGCCAATGGCGCAAGCCCCTTCGCGGATAACGGCAGCATCCCGCACGGCAGGCAGGTGGCCTTCATCCAGGGTGTTGGAGGGACAGGAAGCCTGGCCCAGAGTGTGACCGGCTTGACCACGGGATCGCAGTACTACTTGCATTTCTACGAGAATTCAAGATCCGCGACGGCGCAGCCCACGTTGGAAGTGCAACTCAACGGCGCGCCCTTCATCCCGGCGCATGCGGTCTCGCCGGTCGGTGCCGGCAGCGTGTATCGGGAGGTGTTCAGCGAGGTGTTCACGGCGGCCGCGACTTCGGCGGATCTTCTGTTCATCAAGACGAGTCCGGCGGGCGGCGATACAACCGTGCTCTTCGATAACGTGGCGATTGTCCCTGTCCCGGCGAATACAAGCCCCTTCATCGTCGCAAATCCCCAGGATCGGCTGGTGACGGGCGGCAATTCCGTCACCTTCACGGCGGCATTCATCGGGAGCCTGCCGGTGACTTACCAATGGCTCAAAGAGGGCGCCCCGATCGCGGGAGCCACCAATCCGGCCCTGACGATCTCAAGCGTGCAGAGCGCCGACGAAGGCAATTACTCGGTGCGCATTAGCAATGGCGCCGGAGAGGTGACCAGTGCGGCAGCCCGATTGACGGTGGCCGTCCCAGGCGTGTTCGGCACCGGCGTGAGCGAAACAGGCGACTTGCTGGCGGCCGGTGAGACCGATCCTCATTACACGATCACAACCAGCCCCGATCCGGAATTCCCCGGTCCAAACGCGGCGGTGGTCAACGATGCCTGGCCGGTGCAGGCGGGAGTCTGGGCCCTCCATGGTCCGGATTCGAAGTGGATCGCGCCGCAAGGGGACCAATCCGTCGGAAACGCTCCTGGTGATTACGTTTACCGGACGACCTTTGACCTGACGGGACACGATCCGGCCAAGATCCAACTCGTGGGGGCCTGGGCCGTGGATAACGCCGGCACCGATATTCGAATCAACGGCACCAGCACCGGAAATACCTCGACCGGTTTCGCCAGCCTGACGCCGTTCACGATCAGCAGTGGACTCGTTGCGGGGCTGAATACCCTGGAGTTCCTGGTCAACAACGCGCCAGATGCTGCCAATCCGGAGGTGCTCAATCCAACCGGCCTCCGTGTGGACCTCAAGGCAGTCAGCGTCTCCGCTCCGGCGGGGGATGTCGAACTGGAGATCACTCGGACGGCCGCCGGGTTCAGCATCCAGTGGACGCCAGCGGCGGCTGGCCAGCGGCTGCAATCGGCTCCGGCGGTAACCGGTCCCTGGACGGATCTGGAGGGAGTGTCCAGTCCCTACGCCGTGACCCCATCGGGTTCCTCGATGTTCTTCCGCATCGTGCAATAAGGAGTTCATGACGGTTCAAGGGCCGGATGCTTGTCAAGTGTCCGGCCCTTCGCTTTTCTCGAGGCATATCCAACCGCAAATCCCGCTACTTTCACCTCAGCAAACCGCAGAGAACGGGAGGGGAATAAGCCTGTCCGCTAGCACGGCTTCGACTCGGATAAAATAGTTGCGATACACCATGAGCCCCGATTGTGCGGCCCTGCGGAACTGATAGTTGGGGAGGTGGGATCGGGCGAGGGCCTCGACCAGGCCGTTCATGTTTGTGGCCATCAATAATCCGCGGCTCACGGCGTGAATCTCGTCGACGATGACCCATCGGATCGAAGCGAGGTGAGGTGAGGCAGCCATTTCGCCTGGGTCAGGAGCACGCACAGGCTTTCCGGGGTCGTCAACAGCACGTGGGGCGGATGGGCGAATTGCCTTTGACGCTCGGCGGGCGTGGTGTCGCCAATGCGCAATCCGACACGGATCGCTGGTTTCCCCGTGAAACTTTGCCGAAGCGGTGCGTTCAGGTTCTTCTCCAGGTCATACCCCAGCGCCCGCAGCGGCGAGATATAGACCGCGTGCACCGTCTCGCGCAACGTTCCCCGCCCATGCGAGAGCGCCAGGTCGTTCAGCACTGCGAGAAATGCGGCCAAGGTCTTCCCCGTCCCGGTCGGGGAGGCGATCAGGACGTTCTATCCTTCCCGGATCTTGGGCCAAGCCGCCACCTGGGCGGGCGTTGGTTTGGCAAAGCTTCGGCGGAACCAGTCTGTGAGCGGAGATGGCCTTAGCATAGGCGGTGCTGTCCGGCGCCCCGAACATTACCCAACCCGGACGAGCACGCCAAAAAGAAGAGGAGACCGGAACCCGGTCTCCTCTTGGATCTTTCAGGCCCGAGCGGGAGGCTCAGGCGCGGTTCAGGTTACTTCGCCCGGAAGAACCTGGCGGAGTCGCCTGTCGCAGTCGTGTACGGGCTGGTGGCCCCGGTCACATCGGTATAAGGCCCTTGGACCTTCTCCGCCGATTGCAGAGCACCGGTGAAGGTGATGGTGATGCCGGTTGCGGAGCGTGCCACGCTGATCGTCGGCGTCTCGCCTCCGCCCGAAACCTCCGCGGTCGAGAGGTCTTTCCTCTCTTGCCCCGCGGCGTAGATGGCGGCGACTTCCTGGGCCGTGAGCACGCGGCGCCAGATGCCAAGGTCGTCGAACGCAGCATCCGTAAACGCGGACCCGTACGTTCCGGTTCCGTCCTGCCCGATATTCGTGGCCAATTCGGCCAGAGTGTCGACGTTGTTCTTGTCGGCCGCGATCGACCTGCTGTTCATCTCGACTCCGTCGATGTAGGTGGTCGCATTGCCAGCTCGTTCGAAGGTGACGACCACATGATGCCAACCATTGCTCAGCGCGCCCGGGTTGCCGTCGTAGTCTTTGCGGCTGCCTGGCGAACCGGCGAGGTTCCATTGGAAATGGAGGTCGCCATCTGTCGCGAGCACATAGCCCTGGTTGCCGCCGCTATTCCAATCCTTGTTTCCGATTAAGGAAGGATCGCCGTTGAACTCCCTGATCTGCGACCAGAGGGCGACCGAGAAGTCGGTATCCGTGCCGAAGTTCAGGTCCGCCGGTGCACCCAGGCTGACATAATCTCCGCCCGACGGGATCTGCACGGCTTGGCCGATTTTGCCGGGCGTGAAGCCTGGCGCTCCCACCGCGGTTCCGTTATTCCCCTTGCCGCTCGCATCATTGAGATTGTCGTCGAACTTCAAGTGAACCACGAGATCCTGGGTCACGGCTCCGCTGAACACCCTCAGGTTCGCGGGACTGCTCTGGGCTTCCCCGCCATCGTTGGTGATGGTCACCGAGTACTCGCCCGCGTTGGCGGCCTGGAGGTTGGGCAGCGTCAGAGTCGCGCCCGTGGCTCCGGCGATGGCGGTCCCGTTGAACTTCCACTGGTATTTCAAGCCTTCTCCGGTTGCGCCGACGCTCAGGGTGACGGCGGTTCCGGCGGAGACGACCTTGGATTGCGGTTGCTCGGTGATCTTGGGCGGAAACGTCTGCACGATTTCGTAGAGGCCCAACTCGTCGATTCCGAAGAACCAACTGCCTGTGCCTGCTTGGGCAAAGCGGAAACGCACCTTGGTTTGGCCGTCGGCTTTCTCCAGCCGATACATTTCGACGCGTTTGGATTCCACTTGGTCGTCGTTGACGCGCGCGCTGATGTAGGGGCTCAGGGTCGACCAGAGGTTTGATTTGACGCCGATGAACGCGCCGTAATGGTGCCCGATCTCCTCGCCGGTAGCTGGGTCCAACAGGCTCGCCGTGTCGGTCTGCTGGGCCGACAAGGTGGCGTAGCCATCGATGGCGCCGTCGGTGTCGGTCCTCACGTCGGCTTCTTCCACCATGTAAAGGATCGGCAGCCAGGTGGCGCCGCTGTCGATGGAGTACTCGACGGAGCCGATGTTGTCCTGGTTCTGCGTGTAAACGCTATTGAACACCACGAAAACGTTGGATTTTCCGGTGCAATTGATGTCCGCCGTGTAGAGGTACTGGACCTGGCTGCCGCCGCGGACGTCCGATTCGGCATAGATAAAGTTCCCGTTGATCAGCCGGGTCACTTCCTTGCCATTGACAAACTGGCCGGGCGAGACTTCCAGCCGCTGCGAGGCCGTGAACGCGGTAATGCCTTCCAGCCGTTCCCTGGAGATCACGACCCAATTCAAGTACGCGTCCGATTTCGGATCACTCAAGTCCTCATAGCCGGCCGGTTCGGCGCTGTAATATTCCGCGACCCAACCCGTCGGCAGCGTGCCTTCTTCCAGTTGATCAAAGTTCTCGAGATAGAAGGGCGCCGGCAAGGTCACGTCGATGTAGTTTTTCACCGTGAAGCTGTACTCGTTCGTACGCACGGTGCCCGCGCTATCGGCAAAGATAAGCTTCACTTGATGTTGCGAACGTGACCGGAACATGGCGTCCGGCTTAAACGCGAAGGACGTCTTGCCGCCGGCCTTTTCCACGGTGGCGTTCACCTTCGTGCCGTCGAGGAAAAGCTCCACGGAGGAGGCAGTCACCTGGGTCCCGTTATCGGCAATCACGCCGTGAATCGTCGCGGTAGGAGACGCGGCCGTCTCTCCCACGCCCGGTTCGAGGAGCTGGACGTACGGCGCCGCTCCGGTGGTGAGTTCCCGGTAGGCCTTGACCGAATTCGCGATGTTCGGGTCGTTGATCAGAACGCCTTCGTCCTTCGAAGGCCCCATAAACCAGGTGGCATTCGCGCCCCCGCTAACTTCGAAATAGACCAGGCGGAAGGAATAGAGCCCTGCGGCGCTGATCGTGAAGTTGAAGATCGTGTCCCCGGCACCCCGGGTGGCGTCGTGAGCGCCGACTTCGATGGCCGAGATTTGATCGCGGGCATCGGGTCCTGCGGTGACCCGGAACCCGTCGTCGCTATTCACGCCCATGGTGTACTCGCCCGGGCTGAGTTCGAGATAGGCAACGGCCTCCATGGCGAAGTTGTCATCGCTGCTCGTGGTTCCCGGAATGCCCGGGAAGAGAAGGCCGGAGTTTGAAGCCCCGCCCTGCTCGTAATCGATGACGCTCTCTTCGTTGTAATAACCGTCCGCTCCGAACGGCGTGGGATCTGCCACATTGGGCAGGGGCTTTCCTGCGGTATCCAGCAGCGTTCCGGCGAGAGCCGCCTCGGCGCCGGAGACGCGTCCGTTCAAGGCCTGTTCAACCTGTGCTACCCGGACTCGGAAGCCTGGTTTGCTGGTTGCCGCCTGGGCTTTCGGATGAGCAAAACTGGCAGGGATTGCGACCTGCGCGGCCAAACTGCCTGCTGCGGCCAGCAGGGCGACTCCCGCCAGCACGGGCACTAAGTTTCGAAGGTGATATCTTCTTTTCATTGGTGCGATGTTTCTCCCACGGGTTGAGGGTTCGGAACCGGCACCCTCGCCTTACCCGTATCTGATGGCTATTTTGATTGGTTCTTGGTCCACCGGATTGGCGGTGAATCTCCTAACTCCATCTGAGCCGGCCCTGGTTGAAACCCGAGGCCCGGCTTGGGGCATAATGCCCCCACAGGGCATCAAGATTGATGCACTTCCTGGCGGCATTAGGCAATAAGAAAGTTCTCGGGATTTGCATTCAAATATCCACTATTGTTTCACTATTATTCCACTATGTTGGAAGTGCTTTTTTACTAATTGAGAATAGCAAAAAATTACTGTAATATTAGTTGTACTATAGTGGAAGTTCGGAAGGATTGGCTCTCTTCCTCCAATCCAGATCCGGGCCAGCCCCGGAACTCCCCCTCGTCAGCGCAATCGCAATCGCAATCGAAATTGGCGCTTTGGTCGCCCAGGGGATGGAAAAGATCCCAGCCTGGCCGGAGGCCCAGATCCACGGCGCACTGGCATTGGACCTTGTCAGAGAGCAGCAAGTGGCCGATGGTTGTCTGCGCAGTTCAAGGGTCAAACGATTATGAAGAAACTCTTTTCCTCTCCAGACAGCACCGAGGTCGAACTTGTGAAGAACATGCTGGCGAACGCGGGCATCGTCTGCGAAGTGCGAAACGGGGACGTCTCCAGGATCGTCCCGGCTCCGTCGTTCTACGCTGAACTGTGGGTTTCGGAGGAAACACACCCCAGAGCGGCGGAAGTGCTGCAATCGTGGCAGCGTCCGGCCGGGCAGGCCGGAGCCACCTGGACGTGCCCGGCTTGCGGGGAAGTTATCGAGGGCCAGTTTAGTTCGTGCTGGAAGTGCGGGGCGCTCCGGGAGCCTCAAGCCCAAGCTTGAGGAGGCAGTCCCTGTGCCGAGTCTTTGAGTCCGTCGGGACGGGCCCGTGTCGGGGGCGGCTTGATTGTCTTCCCGGGATGACCGAACCTCCGGCCGCGAACAGATGGGCACACCGCTCCCCATGGGGCCGCTGAAGCCTCGGCCGCGTCGGGTAAGCTGGAGGATTCTCCGGCGTGTTCTCCTTGTGGCGGTTGGCTGCGGCTTGGTGATCGTTTGGGTTCTTCAAGGATACGACCGCGAGAGGCTGCGGCGTCAGGCGGAGTTGGAAGCGCCGCCGATTCTGACATCTTCCACGCAGGAGCACGCCATCCTCCGGCGCTCGGTGGCCCTGGAGGATCAACGCAGGGAGATCGATCAGCTCGTTTGGTCACGGGAACTTCTGGCCGAATCGCACGGGGACGTGGTCGCGGCGCTCTGGGATAAACTCCGGCGAGCGGAGGACAAGTTCCAGGTTCTGTCTGAGCTGGAGTTCGAGTCGTTCCACGTTCCGGACGGCGGGACCAATGTCCTCGCGGAGCACGGGATTGCCATCACCCGGTTTGGCGGCGCGCCTTCGCGTTTGAGTCGAAGGGCATGGCGGGCTCGCTTGCGGAACTTCCAGGACGCAGGGTACCAACTTGTGCAGAGCGACCTGCGCCAGGCGGGGTTCGTTCCCCCGGATCCAGGTCCGGCGCAATCCACGGTGCTTTTTGATTTCCATATCGCCAACCCCGCTCGGGAGGAGCGCCTGGTTGTGCGGGGCGAAGCGGTGGTGGGCTGGCGGAGCCAACCCGGCACGGAAACCCAGCCGGTGGCCGAAAGCATCGGCCTTTCGTCATGGGAAGTTCTCCGCCGGTCTGGACCGCCGGTCTTTCAGGCGAATCTCGTCGCGGCCCTCTCGACCAATGCGACGGGGCTGGCCGACCCGCTCCTCGTTTACGACCTGGACGCGGACGGCGATGCCGAGATCGTATTGCCCCGGCAGAATCTGGTGTTCTGGACCGACGGAATGGCCCAGGTTCGCAGCGGAACGTTGTGCGTGCATCCGGAGGGCGCGGTTCAAGCGGCGGTCTTGGCGGACTTCACACGCGACGGGCTGCCTGATCTTCTGGTGGCGGACAGGGACGGACTGCTGCTCTATGCGGGCGAATTGCGGGGAGCTTTTCCGAATCCGGGCCGGCGGATTTCATTCACGACGGCGGGCCTCTTGAACACGTCCGTTCTCACGGCAGGGGACCTTGACGGCGATGGCGACCTGGATGTGTGGCTTGGGCAGTTCAAGCCGCCTTACCTCGATGGCCAGATGCCAACGCCGTTCTACGACGCCAACGACGGTTATCCGGCATTCCTGCTCGTGAACGAAGGGGAAGGCAGGTTTCGCGATGCGACGGCTGAAGCGGGGCTCGCGACAAAGCGGTTTCGGCGGACGTCGAGCGCTTCGTTTGCGGACCTGGACAACGACGGGGACCTGGACCTGGTGGTCGTAAGCCATTTCGCGGGGGTGGACATTTACTTCAACGATGGCCGGGGGCGTTTCGCCGATGTGACAAGCGGCAAGCTCCAGGACCCGCGGGCTTTTGGGAAAGGCCACGTTCTCGGGGATTTCGACGAGAATGGCGCGCTGGATATCTTCGTGGCCGGCGTAGAGTCCCACACGGTGCAAAGGCTCGAGTCCCTTGGGCTTGAGATCGCGGTGCCACAAGAAGTCCGGGAAATGCGGACGCGAGTGGCCAGCGGCAACGGTCTGTTCTTTGAACACGATGGCGCCTGGCAACGCACTCCGGTCAGCGGGCACGTGGCCGCATCGGGTTGGTCGTCCGGGGTCACCCGATTCGATTTCGATAACGATGGTGATCTCGACCTTTATGTCGCGAACGGGGACCGCACCCGGGAGTCGGTCAAGGAGCAGGAATCACAATTCTGGCGTCATGATATTCACGTGGCCCAATCGACCCCTGATCCGGCGGTGGAGACCTACTTTCAGAATGTCATCGGCCGTTTCGAGGACGCCGGCTGGTCGCGCCATGGACACGAAAAGAATCGCTTGTTCCTGGGCGAACGCGGCGTCTCATTTCTCGAAGCGGGCTTTCTGTTTGGGGTGGCCATGGAAGAGGATTGCCGGGCCGTGGCCAGTGGCGACCTGGACGGCGATGGACGGCTGGACCTGGTGGTGACGACGCAGGAAGCCTGGCCTGAACCGCGGCAGACGGTCCGCGTTTTGCGGAACCGGCTCGAGTTGCCGAACAATTGGATTGGCTTCCATTTGCGCGACGCGCCGTCGAAAGGTCCAGTCATCGGCGCCAAGATCCGGATTTGGACTCCAAGCGGGCAGCAGAGCCGGCAGATCCTGCTTGGCGAATCGTTCCGGACGCAACACCCGAACAGCGCCCATTTTGGCTTGGGCACGGAAACAAGCGTGCAAAAGCTCGAGGTGACATGGCCGAACGGAGTTCTTCAACACCTTGAAGGGCTGTCCATCAACCGTTACCACGTGCTGGTTGCGGAGCCGGGCGGGGGATAACCCCTCGCCCGGCAAGCTGGCGCAAGCACGCCAAGGCGGCGGCTGATCAGGCGGACATGGCGCTCAAGTTGAGCAGGTCGATGCCGATCTTCTGCAGCGCGTAGCCAGTTTCCCGGAGGTAGCTCCCGTAGCTGGTCATCCAGTGGAAGCCCTTCATCTCGCGCAGGAGTTCGGTCGTGCTGCCGTTGATACGGACATCGATCTGCGAGCGGCAAATATCCAGGAAGGGGTTGCCAACAATGGTGCCGTCGAAGCCCACCCACTTCTTGCACTCGAAGTCGGGGACAAGATTGGTCACTGTCTGGCCGATCTTCATCTCCACCTTCGGCGCGGCGCCGTAGTCGGATTCGAAATGCGTCAGGATACGGGCGGGTTCGCAGGTCTTGCCGTCCATCTTGCGGGGAGCGGTGCAGTGGGCCAGCGTCACCACGCTGTCGTGAGGGTAAGTGGGGTCATTCAGGAACACCGGCTTTCCCGAGATGTAATGCAGCAGCACCCCGGACGGAATGACGACGAAATCCGACTCACAAAAGGCCAGGTAACCATCGTCATTCAGGAGGCTCAGGGGCAGGCAGGCAGTCGTTTGCGACATGGGCATGATCGTTCCCATGCACGAATTGATGGTGATCGCGTCGGTGCCGGATTCGTCCAGGATATCTTTGAATACTTCGGTCAGCAAGAAGGCGTTGTTGACGAACTCGCGGGTCGTTTCGAGCGTCACACCCGCTTGCCTCAAGTACTCGCCGGCGGCTTTCCGGCACTGGTCAACCAGGGCTTCGTTCTCCATGGCTTTCTTGATGCGCGGGCCCAGCTTCGCGTAGGGATAGTCCGGCAGATCCATCTTCCAAAGGTCACGGGCGAGCCTGGGCGCCTTTTGTCCGCCGGCACCCCAGCCGCTGGGACCGCCCACGGCCAAAATCTTCTTGCCGAGCGTATTCTTCAGGCCGGAAAGTGCCCGCAACCGCCACAGGAGATCGTCCGGATTGTCGGTGACCACGTCCTGGGTATCGAACCCGGGCTGGCCGAACTCATCCACGGTCTTGCGCAGGAAGCGCGGGTGCACAATTTCGTACCAGAGGTACGCCGGACCCGGATCGTGGCGAAGGAACATAAGGTTCCACTTCTCCTTGGAGGTCATGGCCTCAAGGATGCCCCCGCTGCCTCCCGCGGCGTAGATCAGGAGGACATCGTGATCTCCTTTCGCCAAGGCAGCGGCCTGCTCGATGCTTCGAACCGCCATGACCGGGAGGAGGTTTAAAGGGAAGTCAGCCTTTTCCGCCAGCCGGTCGAGTTCGCCTTGGATTCGCTTTTGTTCCGCGGAGGCATCGGCCTCCGTCTGGATGCCACCCCATTCCCGCCAACTGGTAGCTTCGCGACGGCGTGGGACGCTATACGTGAGGACCGGCTGGACTTTGAGCGAGAGACGCACGATCGGCCGGCGGTTGGGAGAGTGGACCTGGGCGAAGCCGGGGCGCTGCAAGGAGCCCAGCGCCAGCCCACCGGCGGTCAAGGCGCCGACCGTGCAAAGGAATTGACGGCGGGTCACATCCGGAACGGCGTGCGATAGGGGCGAGGGCGACGGCGGAGCGCAACAACCGCAACGGCAGCTATGGTGCGAATGGGGACGTGGGTTCATGAACGTGTTCTCCTAAGCGAAGCGGATGCGAGACCAAGTTGAAATGCTGCCCAGGGGGCAGGCCTCACATTCCTGGTTGAGCCACAATGAGTCAGCATTAGCCGAGCGGCCGCCCACTGGGCGACCGCTCCTTATGAAGGCTAATCCTGCGGCTTTGTAAAGGAAGAACGCCTGAAGATCCGCGTTCTTCCAGGCCGGTTGGAAATCTCGCCCTGTTCTACCGGGCAGCGCGAACCGGTTCCACCTTCCCGCTCTTGACGGAGCGTTCTTCCGCTTCGCAGATTTCGACCGCGCTTTGGGCGTCCTGGGCGGTCACCACCGTCGGCGGTTTCCCCGACCGGATGGAATCGATCATGTGCTGTAACTCCGCCGCATAGCCGTCCTGGCCTTTGCAGGTGATCACGCGCGGCTTTTTGCCGCGCTCGAACATCTTGAGCGCCTGTGCGCCTCGCGTCAGGTCGAAATCAGCGGTCGCATTCTCGAAATGCACCGTATAGGACATGTTGAATCCGCCGCCGGGAGTGACCAGCCAGCTTCCCTCGGCGTTGACCAGCACGCCGGAATCGAACTGGTACTGCGTGACAACATGATCGATGGCCCCGCTAAACAGCGTCAGCCCGGTCGAGAACACCGTCTTGGGCCGCCCGAAACAGAACTGGACGAAGTCGGTGTCATGAATATGCAGGTCAAGCAGGGCGCCACCTGATTGGGCGCCTTTGAAGTAGTTCTCGCGGCCCCAGCCGGGCGGTTCAGAAACGCGACGGAAGCGGGCTGCCAGCGGTTTGCCGTAGGTCTTCTCTTCGATGGCAGATTTCAACCAGGACCAGCCCGGCCAGAAACGCATGCACATCGCCGGCATGAAGAATCCCGAGGCCTTCTTGGCCGCCGCGGTGATCTCGCAGGCCTGCGCCGCGGTCCGGGCCAAAGGCTTTTCACAGATCACGTGCTTGCCCGAGCCGAGCGCTGCGGTGGCGGCGGGCACATGCAAATGCGTGGGCACGCAGATGTCCACGAGGTCGACGTCCGGATCGTCAAGCAGGTCCTTGAGGTCGCGATAGGCCTTCACCTCGTTCATGTTCAGCTTCACCGGGGCGGCGTCGCCCACGTTGCCGCCAGGATCCTTAAGCACTCCGCGGACGGGCTGGCGGACCGGGTCGCACACCGCGGTGATGCGGGCTCCCCGGACGTTTTGATACGCTCGGAGATGCATGACCCCCATAAAGCCGAGGCCAACCACGCCTACGTTTACTTTGCTCTTGCCTGAGGTGGATTTTGAATTGCCAGATTTCATAGAATAAGACTGTCAACCGACCAATGATTGGAGGAACGTTCGTGCAGCCTTGATGTCCTGCGCCCGCTGGTTGCCCGCTTCCCGCTCGATCGCGCAATAGCCCTTGAATCCCCGCTGCTCGAGCACTTGGAAAAACTCGCGCCAGTTTACTTCGCCGGTCCCAACCACCACTTCCTCGCCCCAGGTGCCCGGCTGTTTGGTCTTTCGGGCATCCTTGATATGGCACTGCTTGAGCCACGGACTCAGGGTGCGCAGCGCGGCGATGGGATCGCCCTTATCATAAAGGATCATGTTGGCCGGGTCGAAATTGACGCCGACATTCTTGCAATGCAGGTCCGCGAGGAAAGCGCTGAGCGTGTCGGCGGTCTCTTGCCCAGTCTCCAACGCGAGGTCGATCCCGCGTTCCGCAAACAGGCCCGCCACTTTCAGAAGGCGCTCGCGGAGCTTGGCGTAATCGGTGGCTTTCGGATCGTGCGGCAGGAAGCCGGCGTGGAAGGTGATGAGCTTGAGGCCGATCCGGCTGGCCAGGTCGGCCGTCTTTCGGGTGTTCTCCCAATTTCGTTCCCAAGTGGCGTCCGGGACAACGCCTCCGGTCTTTCGGATGCTCTCCAGCGTGGTGTAATCTTCTCCCACACAGCCGAACATGCCCGAGACCAGTTGCACCCCAGCTGCAGACGCTTGCGCGGCGAAGTTTCCCCAAACGTCCGGCTGGTCGCGAATGGGATCGAGGGCCATCTGAATCCGCGTCAGGCCGATCTCCTTGACTTGATTAATGAGGATCTGGGGACTGGCGGGCTGCAGCGACCAGCTGCAGACGGCCAAGCGATCTAGAACAGAACGATTCATGGTTTTCCTGTTTTGTTTGGTTCAAGCTTCACACTGCAATCTTCTCGACAAAATCAACCGCCAGATCCAGGACACGCCAGGGCACCCCTGGCTCCGGATAGATCCTCTCAACCTGGGCTGCCGCTTTGCGTGCATTGCCGCCCGCCAGGAACGCTCCAACCAGCAGAGGGATCACAACCGCGAGAATGGCCGGAGACACAGCAACCCGCAAGCAAAAGCCACCCCGCACCGCGAAACCTGGAGCGGCGATCGCTCGAATTTGGTCGCTGGCAAACGGCCGCTGCCTAGCGCGCGGGCAATCCGGTTCGCGCGCCGGCCTCGCCCGCCGGCGACCGCCGCAGCCGGTTCTGGAATAGCATTTTCCAGGTGATCCGCAGCGCTTCGCGCACGATCTTGGGCGACATTTTCGATGTTCCCTGGAAACGGTCGGTAAAGATGATGGGAACCTCGGCGATTCTCATGCCTTGGCGCCACACCTTGTGGGTCAGCTCGATCTGAAAGCTGTATCCGCTGGAATGGACGTCTTCCAGGTTAATGCGTTCAAGCGTGCTCCGGCGAAAGCATTTGAACCCGCCCGTCGGGTCCGAAAACGGCATCCCGGTCACAAGTTGCACATATTTGGCCGCGACGAGGCTCAGCATCAGACGCCGCAAGGGCCAGTTGATCACTCGAATTCCGTTGCAATAGCGCGATCCCAAGACCAAATCCGCCCATTGCGCCGCCTCAAGGAAAGCGGGGATATCATCGGGGCTGTGAGACAGGTCCCCGTCCATCTCGAAAACAAACCCATACGACCGCGCCAGCGCCCATTGGAACCCCGCGCAATAGGCCGGGCCAAGCCCGAATTTCTTCGGGCGGTGCAGAACGTTGAGTTGAGGATGGGTTGAGGCGAGCTTTTCCGCCAGGTCGCCCGTGCCGTCCGGGGAGTTGTCGTCCACGATCAGCAGATCGACGCTGACAGGGAGAGCCAGGACGCGCCGAAGGAGCGGGACCAGGTTGTCCCGTTCGTTATACGTGGGCACAATCACCAAAGTTTCACCGCTCATGGCGTCCGGAGTTTGCGGAGACAACTAAGCAAAAACTCCGCCAAACTCAAGAGGTATCGCGGCTTTGGAAGTCTCATTTTGGGCAGGGGGGGGAACGGACCGGCCCGCTGCTGGAGATTGGAATGATCTGCACCCAATGGCTGGTCCGGCGGTCCGGCCCTCCCTCTAGCCGCATGGTGCCTTCGAGCTAGATTCATGCCAAACACATGACAAACGCATGGTAAACGCATAAAAACATGAGTTTAGCGTGCGTTTAGCGTGCGTTTATCATGCGTTTAGACCGCATCCAAACTCAGACGAGTTCCGATCAAGCGCGAGTGTTCTCTGGAATGTTGCCAAACCGGGTCACAGCCCGGGCGACGCCCCCTGCGGGCCGCTTTCGGTCCCGAGATGCGCCTGGCTCTGGTAGGCCGCCAACAGCTCCGTCACGAGAATCCCGTCAATCGTCGTCCCCGCCAGATCGCACTCCGTTATCCGGACGTTCGAGAGGTCGACCTCTCGGAAGGTGCTGTCGCACAGCATCATTTCTTCAAAACGGACCGGGCGCTGCCGCGCTCGAACCCCCTCCGGGTCTTGAGGGGGTCCGATCTGTTTCAGAGCTGCGAGCACCCAGCGGCAGTTGACGACCTTTTCCACCAAATCGAGCGGCAAGTAGAAGTAATGGCACGACGGCTCAAAGCCGATGCGTGAATCCGCGCGCGCGAGCACAAAGAGTTCCCGGGCCAGCGCCATTTCGGATTCGACGCACCGTTTCAGCTCAGCCCGCCAACGCGCCTTGGCGCCGGCCGTTGTGCTCGCCGATGCCAGCGCGTCCCGGGCGAGAACAAAGCGGGCCTGGTTGGCGACCGACTGGAAATGCACGGCCGCGGCCCGGGTGAACCGCAGGTCGTCCTCGCCCTGGCTTCGGAGCAGGCGAGGGGCTTTGTCCACGGCCAATCGCAGCTCGGCCGCGGCCGCTCGGAAACCGGCGGCTGCCTTGTCGAACTGGGCCGCGAGTACCTCGGGGGGATAGGGCCCGCGCCAGCCTTCCAGGTCATCGTAGGGAATGCCCCACATGGTCGCATGATAGCCTGACCTCGACCAATAAAGCGGATTCGCGGGGCCCCATTGCACCGGGGAAGTGTAAACGACGCCGATATGGAAGGGATACTGGCGGAAAGCTTCGCTTGCCAGTGTCCAGGCCCGGCGCGCGTGGCTGGCTCCTTCGCTTCCGAACCGGTTCCGCGCGAGTTCATCCAAGACGGTGCCAACCTCGGGCGCGGGCAACCGGTTCATCTGGCGGGCAAGCTCAAAGTTCGGCGACGGGTGCCCGCCCATCGTCCAGCCGATCAACATCCCGTGCAACCGGACCGATGACAAATTGTGAATGTGCTCCGCCACAAGGTCGAGGACCGGAAGATAGGGAAGGCTGGCGATCTCGCAGGTATTATTGAATTGAATCTCCGCTGCCGGTTTCACCCCGGCTCGGATGGCGGCGTCCCAATGGGCCAAGGCCCGCGGGCCAGGTCCCACCGAGGAGATGGAATACTCGCCCACGGTGCTCTTCACCCCGCCGCGTTCGATCGGGAGGCTCCATTCGCTGGCCGACATCAGCCAAACCGTTTTCGGCAAGCGCGCAATGATCTCCCGAGCGTCCCCGTGACCTTTCCAGCCCCAATCCGACAGGATAACCTTCGCCTTCGGATTGCTTCGGTGGACGCCCTCCTCCAACACCTCAGCTACCTCGGCAATAATCTCCGTGTCGGTGCGTGATCTGCAGCGCTCGCACGTTTGCCAGGCGCCGTGCGAGGCGCAACTGGTCAGGTTCTCGGAAGCGGTGATCGCGTAAATCCCGCCTAAACCCGGCACCTCGCGAAACACATGGGCCAGCGCGTTCCCCATCCATTGGCGCACTTCGGGGTGCGATGTGCACATGGCCGTGAATTGCTCTTCCCGAACGCCGCCGATTTCCGGGCGGCTGTCGAAAAACGAAGCGGGCATAGCTCGCGGCTCGTTCATATAAAGGTAAACGCCGATCCCATGTTGCCCCGCACGTTCCACCAGGCTGCGGAGGTTGGCCAGGCGCCGTTCGTGATGGGTGCCGAACTCCGGGAAGGCCGTCCCGCCGGGAGCCAGGTCACGCAGAACCGCATGCAGCCAAACCCCATTGACCCCCACCGAAGAGAGCCGTTGCAGGAAGCCGTCGGGGTACGGGTCGAGTTCCGGGTGGAGCAACGGATCCCCATAGACAGCCAAGTACGAATAGACAAACCGCAGCGAGATCGCTTCGCCTTCCCTGGGCTTGGGCGCAGCATACGAAAGCAGCGGTGTGCTCAGCTTCCGGGCGAATTCGAATCGCGGTTCGGCAGGGCCGCGCAGTTGGCTTCCAAACTCTTCCTCGACGACTTGGCGTATCTCCGCCGCCCGGCGCTGCGCCGCCGCGTCGGGCGCTTGGTACCGCAATGGTGGACACTTGGGCTTCAAGCTCCCGAGCTTGATCCAGAGGAAATCGTCCTCGCGCAAGGCAAAGGCGAGCCGCTCGGCCGGCATGTCCAGGAGTTGCAGGAGTTGGTCGTAGGGCAGAAGATGCCAGTTGCGCCGGATTAGCGTGATATATCCGCGCGTTCTCATCTCCGGCGGAATGAGCCCCGCCGGGGGCAGTCCCATCGATTCCGCGAGGGCACCGACATTCTCCTGCGATGTCCCCAGGATCAGCGCCAGCGTCGCGGGCTCAACCATGCTCCAGTTGCGCCAGACGAATTCGTGGACGCGATCAGGGAAATAGGGGCTGGAGACGGGTGGGGGAGCGCTGCCCTCCGGCAGTTCAGGTCCAAGACCCAAGCTCTGCGCACCGCCGGTCAGCGAGATTCCGCTGACGCACAAGCTGTAAAATACAAATCGCAGCATCACGTGGCCTTGGTTCAAAATGAGGTTAACCGCCGCTCTTCATGTCAGATGATAAATGGCCGACCCCAGCAAGATCGAACAGCAAATTCTGGAACTCACTTCGGTTCCACCCGCAGGCGGCAGAAGAGTTTGGATTCCGGCGTGTCAATGCGTATCGCACCCGCCTGCGCGAAGACCCGATAGACAACAAGAGTCAAGTGCATAGCCCCAAAAGAGAATTGCTGACCCCCCCCACAATTGTGGAAGGTCTAGATCTCACTGCACGCGAATGGTTTATGACTCGAATCCCCCCGGATTGACCCTCGCTTCCCGATTGGTCACGAAGGGTCGGCGGGGCCTGAATCTGTGATCGACCGGCGCTTGGGCCGATTTGATAAGCCCCGATCTTGTCACGGCACGACGTCGAGATCGACGGTCCAGGCGGCTGTTTTTTCTGGACTGGTTTTCAGGGGTAGCGATGATACGCACCATGTTGCGTATTAGGTTCATGCATCGATTCCGAGGCGTGTTTATGTGCGGGCTGGCGCTTTCATCCTGCACGGTATTCAGCCAATCCGCTCCCTTGACGAACGCCATTCCCGTCCCTTCACCGGCTGTTGCCGAAGGGGCCCAGGCGTCGGAACTGCCCGAGGTGGTCGTGACGGCGACGCGGAGCCGGGAAGATTCCTTGCACCTGCCGTATTCGGTCAGCGCGGTCGATACTTTCGACCTGGAACAGAAGATGCCCCGCACGACCGTGGAGGCGCTTCGCGACCTTCCATCCGTGATGCTCCAGAAAACCTCGCATGGAATGGGCTCGCCCTACCTTCGGGGGTTCACGGGGTTTCGCACGCTGATGCTGGTCGATGGGATTCGGCTGAACAATTCGACCTTCCGCGACGGCCCGAACCAGTATTGGAATACGGTTGATGCCCTGTCGCTGGACCGCCTGGAGGTGGTGCGGGGTCCAAGCTCGGTGATGTACGGAAGCGACGCCGTGGGAGGCACAGTCAACGCCATTACGAAGAGCCGGTCGATGTCCGGTGAGGGGTTGGACTGGAACGGCGGGGCGTTCTATCGGTTTTCCTCGGCGGAAGATTCGCATACTGGCCGTCCGGAGGTCAGCGCCGAATTCGACCGGAAGCTCGGCATGCACATAGGTGGTTCGATCAAAGAGTTTGGTGACGTGCGCGGCGGGGATGATGTCGGGCTGCAGCCGAAGACTGGCTATAGCGAATGGGACCTGGACGCGAAGGTGGACTATCATCTTGGTCCGGCGTCGCGCTTAACCTACGGGCATCAGTCCGTGAGGCTGGATGACGCCTGGCGCACGCACTCGACCCTTTATGGGCTGGTGTGGTCCGGAACGACGCGCGGAAGCGACCTGAGCCGGGTCTTCGACCAAGCGCGCGATTTGGATTACCTCCAGTATCACGCGGAGCAATTGCCGGGCTTTGCGGAGGAGGTGCACGCCAGCCTGTCGCACCATTACCAGGGTGAAATTGAGGACCGAGTGCGCGGCAACGGACTCCGCGAAGTGCAGGACGTGGATGTCAACACTTTGGGCCTCTCGCTTCAACTGATCAGTCCCTCCCCATTCGGCCGCTGGATTTACGGCGCGGAGTACTACCGCGACTGGGTGGATTCGTCCTACCGCGGCTATAGCGCGGCGGGCAACCTGACCACGGTGCGTTTCCAGGGGCCTGTCGCCGACGACGCGAGCTATGATCTTGTCGGGACGTTCGTCGAGAACCACTTCCCCCTGGTGGAGGACCGCCTGGAGTTGATCCTGGGTGGACGCTTCACCCACGCCGCGGCCGAAGCCGGCAAGGTCGAGGATCCGTTCACGGGCGCACCATTGTCGATGTCCGATTCATGGAATAACGCCGTTGGCAATGCACGCTTGAGCTATCAACCTGATCCCGACGGACACTGGACCGTGTATGGAGGGGTCTCCCAAGCCTTTCGCGCGCCGAACTTCTCGGACCTGACCCGGTTCGACATCGCGCGCAGCGGCGAGCAGGAAATCCCGGCGTTCGATCTGGAGCCGGAAACGTTCCTGTCGCCGGAGATCGGCATTAAGACTGAATACGACCGTTTCACGGCCGAGGCCGCCTATTTCTACACCTTTACGGACGATCTTATTGTCCGGGTGCCCACGGGGAACTTCACACCGAACGGCGATCTGATCGTCAACAAGGAGAACTCCGGCGCAGGCTACGTGCATGGTGTGGAGCTTGCCGGCGCCGTGAAGCTGCATCCCCAGTGGACGCTTTGGTCCAATTTCACCTGGATGCGCGGCGAACTGGACACCCCGGTGATTGTGGGCGGAGCCGATGTGACCGAACCGGTCAGCCGTTTGATGCCAACGACCGTCAATTCGGGCCTGCGCTGGCGTCATCCGACACGAGATGTTTGGGCGGAGTTTGCCACGACTTTCGCAGAGAGGCAGGATCGCCTGGCCTCGAACGATATTCGGGACACCCAGCGCATCCCGGTGGGGGGGACTCCGGGATACGGCGTGTACCACCTGCGCGCGGGGTGGAGCCCCTGGCGTTGCGCCAGCTTCTCGGCGGCCATTGAGAATCTCACGGACGAGGACTACCGAATCCACGGTTCCGGGGTTAATGAGCCGGGACGCAACTTTGTTTTGACGGCGGAGATTCGCTTCTAACAATAGCCAGGTGCTCACGCAAAGGTTTTCTGTGCGCTGTCGAGGCGTGAACGGTCTGAATTCAGGATGAAGGTGGTCCATGAATGAGGGATCCGTTTTGTCTGTTGATGACAGACGGCTGTCCGGAGCATACGACGACGCTGCGGGTCGGGATGATGCGAGGCTGAGCCTTGTGCTGGCGTTGGTCGTATGGGTTGGATGTGTCACAGTCGGCGTGCTGGGCCTGGTGCTGCCCTATCGGCGGCCTGTTCCAGTTGGACCTTCTCCTCTGCGCATCGAAACCAGGATCGTCCAAGTGGAACTGGCAGGGAGTTCGGTTCCTCATCCGCAGCGAGCGGAGGCCAACCAGCCGCCACCTTTGCCGGATCCAGTGCCTCCGCCGCTGCAAATTCCTGAAGCGCCGCCGCTCGCCGTGGTGGCGAGTCCTTCGCCGGCCGTGGCTTTCCCTGTGCTCTCGGACGGGTTGGAGCGCGCCGAGGCGCCAGAACAGGCTGTTGTGGGCCCTTACGCCGTGCGACAGTCTGGTTCGCCGTCTGAACTCGCCGTGCACCCGCTCGTCTTCGGGGAAGGGGAAGGCAAGCAGCCCGCGCCGGAATATCCGCGTGCCGCCGTTCGCGGGAGGCAGGAAGGCACGGTTCGTATTGGCTTCACCGTGGCGGCGGATGGACGCATTCTGCTCGCGGAGGTCATGGTTCCTTCCCCATGGCCGCTCTTGAACGAAGCGGCGCTGCGGGCGGTGCGCGAACGTTGGAGATTCGCTGCCGGAACGGTGCGCCGCTATGAAGTGCCGATTCGGTTCCAACTCAAGGACCTAAGCTGGTGATCCTTATGCTAGCCAATGTTGTTGTTGATGTTTTCATTCGAGGCGGGCCGGTCATGTGGCCCTTGCTGATCGCGCTGCTGGCCGCGCTTGTGGTCGTGGTTGAACGCTGCTTGTGGTGGGGGAGTTTGCGGCGCCGGATTCGATCCGCGGAACTGCGGGAGGCCTTTGACGCCATCGCTGCCGGCGAGTTCGGCGATGCGGTCCGCATCACAGCGGAAGCGAAGGATCCTTTTCTCGCCACGGTCCATCACGGGTTGGTGCATGCCCACAGCTCGCTGCTTGGCGCCATGCAACTGCGCGCATCCGACGCCCTGGAAAAGGCCGAGCGCTTGCAGTGGGTGCTTGGAACCTTGATCACGCTGGCTCCGCTGCTGGGCCTCCTCGGGACGGTGATTGGCATCATGCAATCGTTCAGCTTTGTCGGCGACGATCAACTGGCTCCCGCACGGGTCAGCGGAGGCATTGCGGAAGCCCTGATCGCCACCGCATGCGGGCTCGGTATCGCCATCATGTCACTGCTGCCCTACAACTATTTCAACCGGCGCCTGGCCCGCTTGCGTGCCCAGTTCGAACGCACGATCAATCACGTTGAGTTGCTGGTCGAATCGGCCAGGCACCGCGGGCACAACCTGGACGCTTTTGCTCTCCAGCGTGCGACGAAGGCGGGTCCTGACGCGCCTGGAGCCGTCCCGAATCCTTGAACCCCGCAACCCCTGTGTCGTCATGCCGGTCAAGCTTGGATCCAAATTCGCCTCTGAAAACGCCGAGGCGCGCATCGAAATCATCCCGTTGATCGACATCATGTTCTTTCTTCTCGCGGCATTCATGCTCGTGAGTCTGAGCATGGTGAGCGTCAAGAGTGTCCGGGTGAACCTGCCTGCAGCGACAGCGGCGCGTCCCGAGTCGGCGCGGGACTTCATGAACCTCTCCGTCGACAAGGGTGGCCTGTTGTTCCTTGAGGGCATCCCCATGGGTTCCCACGAACTCGTGGCGACGCTCTCGGCTTCGCGAGCCACAAATCTGGGGCTGCGCGTCCTCATCAGCGGCGACCAGGACGCGCGTCATGGCGACGTCATGCACGCCCTTGAGTTGGTGCGTGCGACCGGCATCGACGAGATCGCTTTCGAGATCAGGCAGCCGCTGCCCTCCGCCCAGCCGTGAACCGCGTCCTCCAATGGCTGAATCTCTTTGGGGTGGCGGCCCTTGCGGCGCTCTGTCTCACACAATGGCAGGTGAACCGGCGGCTCCACCTGGAACTCATCCGTTGCGAGGAACTCCGGCTAGAGTTGCAGGGCAAACTGGCGAAGGCGGAACAGGCCTCCGCAGATCGGGCGAGAGATCTGGCCAGCTTCCGCACGCACCTGGCGCGGCTTTCCGATGAAGTCCAGAAGTCGGCAAGCTCGCTGGACGATGCCGATCGCCAGTTGAGAGATGCCCAGGCCGCGCGCGATCAACTGAAATCCAGCGTCACGAACCTGGCGGCCGCGATGGCTGCCCGCGATGCGCGTCTGGCCGAAGCGGCCGATCAACTGCGAGGGCTGCTCAAGGAGCGCGATGATGCTGTGACGCGGTTCAACGAATTGGCGGGGCGGCACAACAGCCTTGTCGAAGAGTGGAACGCTCTTCAGGCGCGCCTGAAAGAAGGCAAGGGCGATCGCGATCCCAAGCGGTAACCGGCCGGCCCCAGGCGGCAGGGCGAGCGAGTCTTGCATGGCCCGCTGGGCATCCAAGGCCACGCAAGGGCCGCCCAGGGGCATGTCAATCCCCGTCCCTTTCCGCCGCACATTCCGTGCCCGATCTGCTAAGGTCGAGATCCACAAGGATGTCGCGGCTGCCGCCCTTGGTTTGGACGCCGTTGGCACCCTCACTGCCAGCAGGAAGGTGCCGGAACAAATTGTTCTGAATGATCCCGCGGCGCCTGCCAGCGCTTTCCCTCCCTCGATTTTCCCCGGCCATTCCAGAGCCGAAATATGGTCCGGGATCGGCCTGTCACGTCATTCATTTTACGTCTGAATGGCGGATATTTTGCACGACTTCTTGACATCGCTCTCTGATCCGTGTTGGGCTGGCGGTCACTTGATTACTACGTCCCATTTTAACACCTCGGCTTCCATGAACGATCAACGGTCTTCTCACGGTCAACGCCACGGATTCACGCTCATCGAATTACTGGTGGTGATTGCCATCATTGCGATCCTCGCAGGCATGCTGCTGCCCGCGCTGAGCCGGGCAAAACTGAAGGCGACAGGGGCCTTTTGCATCAACAACCAGAAGCAGTTGGCCCTCGGCTGGATCATGTATTCGGCCGATAATGCCGAGCGGCTTGTCAACTTCCTCCAAGCGAAGAACTCAACCGGGGATACGCCGTGGCGCTATGCGACTGCGCCAAAACCGCCCGCGAATCTCATCCCGGCCGGAACCAGTCCGGAAAAGAGGATCCAACTGACGGTTGAGGAAGGCTACCGGCAGGGAGCTCTGTTCGAGTATGTTCCGACTCCGAGTATCATTCACTGCCCGGGCGATGTTCGGATGAGGCTGAAAGCTGGCAGAGGCTATACCTATCCCAGCCTTTCCGGAGTGGGCACCCTGAACGGAGAAGCGCCGGAACTCACCAAGCTGACCGCCATCACCACACCGAGCAGCCGATTCGTATGGGTGGAGGAGAACGACCCTCGTGGCGAAAATGTCGGCTCCTGGCTCTTGAGCCAGGGGAATCCGACAAAGGATTATGCGGGGTCAGCCTTGGTCGATTCCACGGCCAACTTCCATGGCGACGCCAGCACTTTCAACTACGCCGATGGCCACGCCGACACCCGGAAATGGGTCGACCCTGTGATGATCAAGTATTCGGCCAGCATGGATCAGAATAAGTTCAGCAGTTCGCCCAACGATAAGACCGCACCACGCGACGTGAGGTGGCTGGCTGAGCGTTACCCGTCCAAACTCAATCCCTGAGGCTCCAGGGGCTGGTCCGCCCGGGTCGTTCTGACAGGGCGAATCGGCGTCTCCAAACCTGGCACGAACAGATTGGAATCGGCTGATGAAGAAAGGCTTCTTGGTGATGTTGTTGTGCGGTGTCTGTCTTGGACAAGAGGCCGCACAACCTTCAGAACCTGGCCAGCCCACGCCGCATTCCCAGGGTCTCCATGGCTACATCGGCTTCAGCCACGAGAAGATGCCTTCGCATTCGGGCTACGACGCGGGCATGGGTTTCTACGCCGCCGTTTGGCCCTTGACGGATCAGCCGCTGGCGGATTTCCAGATCGGACTTCCGAGTTCCTGGATTCTCCCCGACAACTCCGACAACAAGGATCAGCCCCTCGCTCCGAAGGGCACGCTGGCCCGGACATGGCCCGAGCGCGGCCCCACCTGGAGCAGCGTCTTCCAGACTGTCGAGGGCGGCCTGGGCTATTGGGCGGGCAATCACTTCCGTTACGGTCCGCCCAAGTTCAGCATGAACGCCACCCCGCAATGTTACGATTACGAGATTGGTTCCCCGGGCTGGTCTTTCTTCTACAGCGACGAGGCGCTTCCGGATCACCGGCTCGGCATCGCGCAATTGAGCAATCGCCTGCTGATTCCACCGGACGCGCTGACCTTCCAGGGCAATCCCAACGGGGAGTTCCTGGGCTACACCTGGATGGCCCTCCCTTTCACTGACCCGGTCAATGCCGACCCGCCCACAGGCGACCAGAGCTGGACCTGCTTCCTGAGCGCGGCCAATTTCAAGGGGCCGATCGCCTATTACATCCCGGAAACCTGGAGCAAAATCGGCAAGCTCTTTAATGACCCCTTCCTCCACGGCCGCGGACTCGACGCGCGCCCGGGCATTATGGGAGGGGGTGCCATGGAGATAAACACCGTGCCGCGGCTGGATGCCAGCGACCAGGGAGGGACGGTCTATTCCAAGCTGCCCAGACTGCAGTTCCCCGTCGATGCCGAGGGCCGGGCGTTCCTGGTGCAGGACGTCACCTATTACTCCAAAGCGGCCCTGTACTCTCCGTTCAAGGGGTGGCGCGAGGGCGGCGTCCCTTGCTCCGGGCGTTTTGCCGAGAAAGGCGCCTGGAAACCCAAGCTCACCACCAGGACCACACGGTACGACCAGGGTGGGCAACCCATCACTGGCGTGGAGCGCGCCTTTGACACCCGGATCTTCGACGGAAACGTCTGGGGATTGCAGTGGTATGACACCCACCTGGGGCCGAAAGGCTGCTTCCCCCAATTCTACAAGCATGTTGCCGGCGAGCGCGTGGCTATCGCGCCGAAGGATGTGCCTGCGGAGACGGGCCTGCGCGACGCCGAGTTCAAGCTGGCCGGCCCGGGCAAACCCTACACCTCGCCAGCCACCGGCGCCTGGACGCGGCCAGGGGCGAAGCGCGGACCGTTCACCGCCAAACTCGCCGACGGTTCGGAGGTCACTTACGCCTGGTATCGCTTCGTCGATCAACCCTCCTTCCAACAGTACGCCTGGAGCGTGGAGAAGAAGGCGCAACTGCAAGCGTTCGTCGAACAACTGCACGCCACTTGGCCGATCGACTGCGAATACATGCCGCCCCCCACCCGCGGAACGCTGGTCGCGCTCGACCCCGCTCTGTTGGTGACCCCGCCCCCGGGGCTTGAAGCGGGTTACGTCCCGATCGTCATCCGCCAGGCGGCGCTCCCCGCCGCGCCGGGTTCGAAGCCAAGCCCCTGAGGTTATCGGGCAAGCTCGAGCGTGATCTCGCCCACTGTCGTTGTCCGTTGTCAGCCCTTGCGCGGTGGTCTATGATCCGCGCCACTATGTTTACTCGAAACCCCTGGAACTCCTCACCACGGCATGCGACCGGCGCGCCCTGCGCATCCGGACGCGTTTCCCGGCGTGCTTTTCTTCAATCGGGCCTTGCGGCCGCGGCGGCCTTGAGCCTGACCCCGCCGCTGACCCTTTCCGCCGCGGAACCCGGCAAGAAGCTGGGCGTTGCGGTGATTGGCGCGGGCGGGATGGGCGGTTACAGCGTGGACGAGGCGTTGCGCGAGAACCTCGTTGCCTTTGCAGACGTCGATGACAACGTCATTGCGCAGGTCATGAAGGACAAGGTCAAGGACCGGCCGCAACCGAAGGTCTTTCACGACTACCGGAAGATGCTCGACGAATGCCACAAGGACATCGACGTGGTCTTAATTGCCACCCCGGATCATCATCACGCCCCCGCGGCCATTCGGAGCATTCGCCTTGGCAAACACGTGTTTTGCCAAAAGCCCCTGGCTCATAACATCAACGAGTGCTACGTCCTCGCAAAAGCCGCCCAGGAAATGAAGGTCTGCACCCAAATGGGCAACCAGGGCTATTGCGATGACGGCATCCGGCGCGTCGCCGAATACATCGCCGCCGGCGCGATTGGCCATGTCGTGGAGGCCCACACCATCCTTGGCCGCAATTTCGGGGGCACCGGCGGCCGCCCGCAAAGCAAGCCTGTGCCGGCAAACCTGCACTGGGATGAGTGGCTGGGGCCGGCCTCTTACCGGGAGTTCCACGACGGGCTCCACCCGTTCAGTTGGCGGGACTGGCGCGAATTCGGCACGGGGACGATTGGGGACATGGCCTGCCATCATGTGGCGGTGCCATTCATGGCGCTGCGGCTTTGGGAAGTGAAGAACTTCACGGTCGAATGCGTTCAGACCAAGAACGGAAGCGCCGAGAAGTATCCCCAGGACAACATCGTTTGTTACCACATCCCCGCCCGGGAGAAGTTCCCCGCGTGCAAACTCTACGTTTACGATCACCACGGCCTGAAGCCCGAGGTGTGGAAGGAAGCCGAAGCGAAAGAACAGCGTGAGTTTGGCGAGTTCACGCTTTTTGTCGGCAGCAAAGGAATGATCGGCAGCGATGCCAAGATCATCCCGCAGGCGGTCCATGACCAGGTTCCGCGCCCTGAAAAGACGCTGCCGCGCGCTCATGGCGGCGGGCCCATCCAGGACCTTTACTGGTGCATTCGCAACGGCGGCACGCCGGCGTCGAACTTCCCGGAAGCTGCCGGGCCTTTGACGTCGATTGCGCTCACGGGGCACCTCGCCCAATTCGCCGGGACCGGCAGCAAAGTGGAGTGGGATGTCCAGGCCATGCGCTGCACCAACCTGCCCGAAGTGAACAAATTCGTTCGCCGCTCGTATCGGAGCGGTTGGGAAGTCTAACCGATCCAGGCAGGGCCGGCTCGCTGAGCCGGCCCTCTCAAGCCGTCTTTCCCAGCAAGGCCGCTTCTCTTTCCAGCAGTGTCGGGTGCGAATAATAAAAGCCGCTATAGAGCGGATGCGGCGTGAGGTTGCTCAGGTTCTTTTCGCTGAGCTTTCGGAGGCCCGTAACCAGGGGATTGGGATTGTTCATGGCCCACGCCGCAAACGCGTCCGCCTGGTATTCGAACCGGCGCGACCACCGGTTCACCAGCGGAGAGAACCAGAACATCACCAGGCCGCCCAACAGCCCGAACAGGAGCAGCGCCGGCGCCCGGTTCTCCATGCCAAATCCAAATGCGCCATAGAACCAGGGCTGCTCCGCCAGCAGCGACAGGACGTAGAACCCGCCCAGCGACGATACCGCCGAGACCGCCAGCAGCTTCGGGATGTGCTTCTTCTTGTAATGGCCAATCTCGTGGGCCAGCACCGCTTCGAGTTCGTTCTCCTTCAACTGCTGGATCAACGTGTCGAACAGCACGATCTTTCGGAACTTGCCGAACCCGGTGAAGAAGGCGTTGGAATGCGTCGACCGCTTGCTGCCGTCCATGACCTGGATGCTTTGGGCGCGAAAGCCGGTGCGGAGAGCCAACGCGAGCAATCGCTCCCGCAAACTCCCTTCCGGGAGCGGCGTGAACTTGTTGAACAAGGGCAGGATCAGGACCGGCGCCAGGACGAGCATGAGCCACTGAAAGGCCATGACCGCCGCCCATGCCCAGAGCCACCACAGGTCCCCGGTCCAGTGAATCAGCCGGAGGATCAGCACCAGCAACGGATACCCGATGACTGCGGCGATCAGGACGGCTTTCACCCGGTCCATCCACCAGAGTCTTGGGGTGCTCTTGTTGAACCCGAAGCGTTCTTCCAAATGGAATTGCGCGTACCACTCGATCGGCAAGCTGGGCAGCGTCAGCGCGACGGCCACTACCCAGATCCACGCCGCCATGGACCAGTCCGACAGCCCCAATCGAGCCGCGAACCCTTCCCGGGTCCAGGGCAGGAACCCGCTAAAAAGCACGGCGACCAGCACGGCGGCATCGTAGAGAATCTCCACCCGTCCCAGCCGTCCCTTGGCAAGCGTGTAATGGACGGACTTGGCATAGGTGGCCGGATCAACCGTGTCTCTGAAAGACTCCGGAACACCGCTGGCATTCGCGGCGACATGCCGACGGTTGATCGCATTCAACCAGAGTTGGGCCAAGGCTTTGCCCGCAATCAGCAGGAGGATAAGAATGGCGAACCCGTTCATCCCGGCGAACGTATCATGGGCGGGCGGAAATTCGTAGCGTCTTCATTCCCGGAATGGGGCTATGCACTTGACTCTTGTCGTCTATCGGGCGGAGCGCCGGTTTGCAGTCGGCTTTAGGGCATCGTTCCTTAGGCGGAGCGCCGGGCCAACTCGGGGGAGAGCGCGGGGTTGAAAGCAGATCCGATTTTGCCGAGGTCAAGGGCAAGAAGCGAGGCCTGAACGCCCTGCCTCCGGATATAACAGGTATATAACACGTATTTAACAGGTATTTAACTCGATGGATGAACGAGTGAAATGCCTGTTAAATACGGGTTGTAAACGTGGCAAATACGGGAGCGGGTGGGCTGATCTTTGCAGGAAATCGCGGCTCAAACCACGGCGGCACGCCCTATCCCGCGTTCCTCCAGTCGGGCCAAAATCCACTCATGCTCCTCGACCAATTGCGCCACCACGCTCCGGTTCTTCAAGGACGGCGGCAGGACTTCCCAAGTGTAGGTCTCCATCTCCAGGTGGGAACACAGGTTTGGACGGGCCGCAAGCACGTCCAAAGCCCCGGAAAGATGATCCGCGGTGTTCCCGAACGGGCGAACGGCTTCGCGATGCAACGGCACATGGAAATGGATGCGCCATTCCACGTCTTCGGAACCCGCGTTCGGCGGCGGCGCAAGCAGAGCAGCGTCGAGGTCACGGAACCGGCGCAGCGGGTGTCCCGGGCGCCTTTCGACAACCTGGTGAAAGTAGACGGCGTCCAGAAATGGCCGCAGGGCTTCGCAGGCCTCCGGTGTCGGCTGCACCGTCAGGGCCGAACTCAAGTGGATCTTGCTCATGCGAATGTTCTTGAGCGCCAAAAGGCCGAAGGCTTCGCGGGGATCTTCGAACTCCACGGCGAGATGGCACGTATCGTAATTGACGCCCAAATGACGGCGGAGCCGCTCGTCTCCGGGAGAATCCGCCTCCAATTCGTCGAAGAAAGCAGCCGTCTCGGCACTTGTCTCCAGGAAGCATAACGGTTCCGGCTCGAGCCCGAGATGCAGGTCTTTGCCGGACCGTTCGCTCAGCGCGGCGATGTGCTCGACGCAGCGCCAAAGGTTGGCGCGCATGGCGGCCACCTGCTTTTCGTTCGAGATGAACTCCTTGAATGACCCCGGGACGGTGCTCACGCTGCCCTGGACGCCCTCGGGAACGAGTTCCGCCAAGAGATTGAACAAGCGAAGGGTGTATTCGAGCCGGTCGCGCGACGTCCAATCGGGAAGGTAGACCTGTTCTTTGACGCGCGTGCCATGGAAAGCGCCATACGGGAATCCGTTAATCGTAAAGACGTAGCAGTTCTCGCGGAGGAGCCAGTCGCGGAAAGAGCGGAGCGTTGCCGGATCGGACAGTTCCCTTGAAGCCAGGTCACTCAGACGCAGCCCGATGGCATACGGCTGCTCCTTGGCAACGCGGTCGCGAACGGCAAGCGTGTGCTGCTGGAGGGCATCGAACATTTGTGCCCACGTTTCGCCGCGATGAATGTTCGTGCAGTAAGCGAGGTGCAGTCCATGGGTGAGTTTCATTGCGCAGATAAGGTCGGGCTGGCCCGCCCGGCCGGCCAGGGGCGCCGGTCGATGTCAATGCAATTGGAACCGGGGGCACTGGCTCAGAAAAGCCACTGGATTGCGGTAAATGACCTTGTCGATCGTATCCGCATCATAGCCGCGCCGCTTCATTTCAAGGGCCGTCTTCGGGACTGCCAAGGGGATGCTGACCCCCCAGTCGCAGGCGCTATTCATCCAGATCCGGTCTGTCCCGCAGATGTCCAAGATATCGATGGCGCGTGCGGGCGTGCATTTCGACTCGGGATACAGGGTCATGCCGGCCCAGAATCCGGCATCGAGGACGAGCTTCACGGTATGCTCTTCGACATGGTCGATAATAACGCGCTCGGGAGAGATGCGTGAATCGCTCCGGAGCGCATCGATCGTGAGGCGGGTGCCCTTGAGCTTGTCTTCCAGGTGAGGGGTATGCACGAGAATGAGCTGCCCGTGCCGCGCGGCAAGATCGATATGCTGCTCAAGAACGCGCAGTTCGTTTTGGCTGTTCTTGTTCAGGCCGATCTCGCCGATCCCGAGAACGGTGGCCCGGTTTAGGAACTGCGGAATGATCTCCAGCACTTCGCCGGCCAACGTGAGGTCCTCCGACTCTTTCGGGTTGATGCATAACCAGGAGAAATGCGGCAGGCCGAACTTTGCCGCGCGTTTGGGTTCGTGCTCGGTCAATTGCGAGAAGTAGTCGTAAAAGCCTTGTGCCGAACTGCGGTCAAAACCGGCCCAAAAGGCCGGCTCACAAACGGCCTCGCAGCCTGCCGAGGTCATGGCGATGTAGTCGTCGGTCACGCGGCTGACCATGTGGGCATGGGGTTCGATATATCTCATGATCATCAAGGGCCAGGACGGAGAGGGTCGCGACTCAACGCGACGCTTTCCAGGCGCCGGAAGCGGCTTTGGTGGCGGCCTTCGCTATGGGCTGCACTGTCGGATCACTTAGCGCGATGAGGACGCGCTCGGCACGGTTGGGGGCCTTCGGGGAAGGCCGGTCCAGCTCTTTGAGAGCCTCCCATAGCGCGGTCTCACGAAAGTCTGATTCTCCAGGCGCCCGCTCGACGCGATCGAAAAACGCCGCGAGATCGATCAACTTGCTCCGGGCCTCCATGAAGTACAGGTCAAGGGTCTGCTGCCGTGTCATAGGATCTCCGCAGGAAATAACTGCCCTATTCATTCCAGAGTTGGCGTTGAACCGCAAGCTCCTCCTGATTTCAACGCGGCGGTCGCATCAGGGCGTCTTTCTTGAAGCACCGGCCCTTGGCCAGCCTCAAAGCACCAGCTTCGCGTAACTCGCGTATTCGGCTGGGATAGGAAACGCCCGGCCAATCAGGAAGTCTTGGACGAGCAACGTCAGCCATTCGCGAGACGCGCGGGCTTTGGCGATCGATACCGAGATGCCGTCGCGATGCGAGATCAGGTGGTACTCGTCGATCCAGACGGTCACCGGTTCCGCCTCGCCGTGGAGCACCAGGGTGATGAAGGCCTGGGCGCTGCGCGACTCGATCTTGAAGCCTTGGAGGCGGCCGTACCGCTCAAGCTTCTTCCGCAGGAACTTCTCGAGCACAAAGGAGACGGTGCTGTCTTTGTGATCTTGAAGCCAGCTTTTCAGTTTTCCCGGTGTTCGCATGCGACCTTGTCACAGTAGCATTCCAAACGGAAAGGAAGAAGAAATGAAAGAGAGTAGAGGAAACCCGCAAGAGACTTGCAGGCTTTGGCTCTATTTACTTCTGGGTCAACGCCAAGGATCCGGCTGCGCCTGGCGCTTGAAGCGTCCCAGACAGGGACGTGGGATTGGCGGATTCCCAGCAACCAACGCAACGGCAAACCCGTCCGGGTCGCCTTGAGTGTCTCGCCGATTCGCAATTCGAAAGGCACGATTGTCGGGGTCTCGTCCATTGCTCGCGATATCACCGAGCGCAAGTTCGCTGACCTGCGCCCCGAGACGAAGCAGCGCGAGATCGAATGGCGCCTCGACCCCTTGCCCATGGCGACGTGCGATCCTGGCCTGATGAAGCAGGTCTTTGCCAACCTGCTCTCCAACGCGGTGAAGCACACCCGTCCGCGCGACCGGGCCGTGATTGAAGTGGGCGAAACCATTGTCGGAAACGAGCGCGTCATCTATGTCCGCGACAACGGCGTGGGGTTCAACATGAAATGCGTGCACAAGCTCTTTGGGGTCTTTGAGCGACTCCACCGCTCCGAAGAGTTCGAAGGCACGGGCATTGGCCTCGCCACCGTCCGTCGCATCATCCAACGGCATGGCGGCCGCGTTTGGGCGGAAGGGGAACCGGACAAAGGGGCCACATTCTTTCTGACGCTCCCCCGGCTTGAACCCACGGAGGCCCTTCCTTCGTCGCCAAGCCCCGGCTGAACCGTCGTCAGCGCGCCGCCGTCTGCCCCCGTCCTGGTTCTCCGCCACCCAGTTTGCGGACCGTCCGCAGAATATCGTCCTCGATGGCGGGGGTCCAAGGCCCGTGATGTCCGAAGTAGACCATCGATCCGCCGCCTTCATACCCTCCTTCGCGCAAGACACGAAGCGAAGGGATGTAGGCCACGAAATCACTGGCATACGCAATCACCCAGGTCCGATCCCGGCCGAACTCGTGTTTCAGCCGCAGCGAATAGTCCACGACAACCTCCCCCGCAAGCACCGGAATCACCAGTTCCTTGCCAAACCGCCAGACCTGCACGGGGTAGGGATAGGTCTCCGGCAATTTCCCCTGCGCGTCGAGCACGGCAAGGAGCCGGTTGGCCCGGCGCTGTTCATAGACACTGGGTGAGTCCAATTGTTTTTCGATCTCAGCGCGGGAAGGCGGCGAACTCAGGGCCAGGGGGATCTCCTCGAGCTTCGCTTCAATCGGTCCGGTGACGTCCCTCATTTGCTGCCGCATCACCGCCAACACCGCTTCGCCCAACTCTTCTCCATATTGTTGCGCCAGCCGAAGCTCGCTGCGCGGATGCGGGTTCGCGTCGGCCCCGCAACCAGCCACGAAGAGCGCGACGGTTCCGGGGAGTTTCGCTTCGAGAAACGCTTGCGAAAACCCGGCGTAATCGCCGGAGAACTTGTAGAACTGGAGGGTGGTGTTATGGCACGCGTAGCCGTGAACGACGGCCAGCACGGAGCCGTCCGGGCGCGACACTTTGAGCACCGGCACATCGTGGTCGACTGGGCCGATCGGATTGACGCCGCCCACCACGCCATTGGTCGTGTATTGCCTCCGGTTCACCGCAAAGGACGCCTTGCCAACGCCCCATTCCACGCGGCAGGGCTCCATCTGCCCGATCGCCAATCTCACGGCGTCAAGAATCCGCTCCGGCAGCGCGGCCGTGTAAGCGTCCACGAGCCCCATTTGTTCTTCGTTCAGCCCGTACATGTCGATGAGCCGGTCCGTCCCGATCACCGGCCCGCAATGGGTATGCGAGAAGGTCACCATGAGCCGCTCCCGCGGCACCCCAAACCGGGAACGGGCAATCTCCACCAAGCGCCCCACGACGGCTCGTGGCAGCCCGATCAGATCGGTTGTGATCATCACGGATCGGGCGCCGGTCTCGTCCTCGAACGCCAGGGCCTTGGCATGCAGTTCCTGCACCTCGCCCCGGGACGGCGCCGTCCGCGCGGCGTATCCCGCAAGCCACATGTCCTGCGCCGGGGTGATGACCACTTTGGCAACGCCCGCCTTCAACGCGCCATTGGCGCAAACCCGCGCCTCGAAGGCCAGGATCGCGGCCAAGCAAAAGAACCATCGCATTTTCATGGGAAATCCAATCTGGCCAAGCCTAGCGCGCGCCCATGCCACGGGCAATGACGAACGCCGCCTGCCGATTTTGGCATATGGTGGATTCGTATTTGAAGGAGGGGACTGAATCGCGGGGAGTTGCAGA
>CAZODO010000065.1:0-32000 GCA_964578605.1 uncultured Verrucomicrobiota bacterium
GCTTACAACCGGAAAAATCCAGGAAATCCCCGTCTTTGAGCTGCGGAATGTAGGCTCAATGGCGATATCGATGCGAACATCTCGCTCAGCAACAATCGAAAGACGGGGGCCAGGGGCGTTTCCTTGATAGCCATGGCCAATCCGTCGCAGAAGCTTCTCATTGTCCAGGAATCGCCCGAGACGATGCACAACGCGGCCTTCCATGCCGGCACCGGGGCCAGTGCGGTCAAAGGCAAGTTCGTGGTCCACAATAACCGCATCCACTTCGCGTTTGCGGACGCGCACATTGAGTCCTTAAGGAAGCCGCTGGTCATGGACATGCTCAACCGGCGGCGGAACCTCGATAAGCTCTATTTCGACCCGTTCTGGACGCAGTAGCCCGGGGCTCACGCACGGGGCACCGGGATCTTTGCTGCCAACTCTTCGGCCGGGTACGTCCAGATCTCCGCCAGCGTCGGGTGGTAGTGGGGCATCACGGCCAGTTCATGGACCGTCATGCGCTTGGCCATGGCGGCAATGATCTCGTGGATCAATTCACCGCCAAGCGGGCCCACAACCGTGCCACCGAGGATCTCGCCGGTCTTCGGATCCGCCAGCAGTTTCACGAAGCCGTCAAGCGCTTCCATGATCAAGGACTTGCCATGGTCCGCGAAGGGGTAACTGGCCGCGAGCCAGGGCACCTTGCGGAGTTGAGCAGCCTTCTCCGTCAGGCCGACCGCCGCCACTTGCGGATCACTGAACACCACCGTCGTCAGCAAGCGGTAATCCATCCGCCGCGGCTGAGACGGATGCGCGATATTGTGGGCGGCCACTTCGCCCTCCTGGACGGCCAGGTGGACAATCTCGTATCGGCCCGTGCAATCCCCCGCCGCGTAAATGTGCGTCGCGCTGGTCTGCATCTCGGCGTTGGTGAGAATCCGGCCCTGTTCGATCGAGACGCGGGCCATTTCAAGGTGCAGCGCCTCCGTATTCGGCACCCGGCCCAGGGCGAAGAGGATTTCCTCGGCCTCGATTTGCACCGGCTTGCCCTGATGCTCGAAGAGGACGCCCTTTTGATCGCCGTTGCGAAAAGACTTGATCAACCGCGTGCCCGTGAACAGCGCGATTCCCTCCCGCCTCAACACAGATTCCACGACCACCGCGGCGTCTGCGTCAAACTCGCGCAGGATCTGTTCGCTGCGCTGGATGAGGGTTACGCTGACGCCAAAACGGGCAAAGAACTGCGCGAACTCGATCGCCACCGCCCCGCCGCCCAGCACGATGAGTGACTTGGGCAGCTTCTTCAAGGCCAGGGCGTCGTCGCTCGTGATGTACCCCGCAGCCTCGAGCCCCGGAACGGGGTTGGGCGCAATCCAAGAACCTGTGCAGAGGATAAAGTGCCGGGCCGTGATGGTGCGCGCGCCGGCCTGCAACGTGTGGGGATCAAGAAACCGGGCCGGCGCCCGCACAAATGCGAAACGGCCGCTGGTGAGTTGCTGGCGCCGGTACTCGGCAAAATCAGCGATCAGCCTCTCCTTCCGGGCCATGACGGCTTCGAAATCGAACCCGACTCCCGACGGGTGCACTCCGAACACAGGCGCGCTTTTCACCGCGTGCAAGACGTCGGAACACTGGAGGAGCGCCTTGGTTGGCATGCAGCCGCGCAGGATGCACAACCCGCCAACTTCCTTCCCTCCCTCGATCAGCACCGTTCGCAACGCGGCGTCCGCCGCCGTGCGCGCCGCCGCATAGCCGGCGCTGCCGCCGCCGACGATCGCCACGTCATAATCGAAGCTCGAACCTCGGGCCATTCCCGAGGATGCGCCGGGCACGGATGCGATTCAAGGCGCGGCTTTCGATAGCAAGCCTTTTGCGTTTGCAAACGCTCTCCGATTTGAAAAGGTAAGCCCATGAAACACTCGCCCATCGCAGCCTTCACCTTGGCCGCGGCGCTACTGACAGGCTCAACGGACCTCGGGATGGCCGGAGATGCCACGGACACTGGGAAGCTCAGAGTGCTGCTGGTCCATGGCGGTCATGATTTCGAAACGAACCAGTTCTTTGCCATGTTCCGCGCGAATCGCGACATCGAGTTCAAGGTCGTCCAACATCCCGCCGCGCAAGCCTGGTTCAACCCGGACCGGGCCCGGGAGTACGACCTGCTCGTGTTCTACGACATGTGGCAGGAAATCAACAACGAAGCGAAGGAGGGCCTGAGCGCCGTCCTGAAATCCGGCAAAGGCCTGGTGGCGCTCCATCATTGCCTGGCTTCGTTCCCCAAGTGGGACGAGTACGCCCGGATCATTGGCGGGCGGTATTATGCGGGGAAGTGGACTCGCAACGGGGTGGAAATGCCCGCGTCGACCTACCAGCACGATGTGCCGATGAACGTGCGCATCGCCGATCCAAACCATCCCGTGACGCGCGGGCTTAAGGATTTCACCCTGTTGGACGAGATCTACGGCGGGTTTGAGGTCAAGCCGGATTCGCACGTTTTATTGACGACCGACACGCCGGGCAGCGGACGCGATATCGCCTGGTGCAAGACTTACGGCGACACCCGGGTGGTCTATATCCAACTGGGACATGATCATCACGCTTTCGAAAACCCGGACTACCGGCAACTGGTCGGCCAAGCCATCCAGTGGGTCGCGCGCCGCTAAACTCCCCTGCCCCCTATGATCATCAAATGCACCGCGCCCATTCGGATCTGTGACCTTGGCGGCTGGACGGATACCTGGTTTGCCGAGACCGGCAAAGTCTTGAACTTCGCTGTGTTCCCGTCGGTCGAAGTGACCGTGGTGACGCGCCCCAAGAAGCCGCGAGAAGCGCAGATCACCATTTACGCGGAGAATTATCATGACGTGTACAGCCTCGATGCCCGGTCCAAGCTTTGGACCAAGCACCCGCTCATCGAGGCGGGCTTCAAGCTTTTCGACCTGCCCGAGAAACTGCATCTGGATGTGTCGATCTTCTCGGAAGCCCCGGCGGGAGCGGCCACGGGCACGTCGGCGGCGGTCTCCGTCGCGGTGCTGGGTGCCTTGGACCTGATCGGGTCCCGTTCGTTGACCAGTTACGAGATCGGCCGCAAAGCCCACTATATCGAATCCGAAATGCTCCACTTGCAGTCCGGCATCCAGGACCAGCTTTGCGCCGCCTATGGAGGGATCAACTTCATCGAAATGACCAAGTACCCGGAGGCGTCCGTTTCGCCCGTCAATGTGAGCGAAGAAGTGATCTGGGAGCTGGAATCGCGCCTGTTGCTGATCTACCTCGGGAAACCTCACTCCTCCTCGGCCGTGCATGAAACCGTCATCAAGCGCCTGGAGCAATCGCCCAAGTTCCGCCGGTGCCTGGAGCCGCTGCGCCAGGCGGCGGTCGCGGGGAAGGAAGCGCTCCTCCGCAACGATCTCGGCGGCTTTGGCGAAGCCATGATCCGGAACACGGCCGCTCAGAAGGAGCTGCATCCCGAATTGGTTGGCGAACGCGCGGCGCAGGTCATTCGCGTTGCCCAGAAGTTCGGGGTGGCGGGTTACAAGGTCAATGGCGCGGGGGGAGCGGGTGGATCGGTGACGCTTTTGCTCAAAGCCGGCGCTCAAGACAAGCACGCCCTCATCGCGGAAGTCGAGAAGGCGCATCCGGACTTTCGCAATATTCCCATCCGGTTGGCGCCGCACGGGCTGCGCCGATGGCGGCGGGACGATTCGAATTGAATCTGGCGGCGCTGGCAGTCGGCGCCGAAATCATCTCGCTCGCAGCGCCTTGTGTTTGTCGGCAAGGAAGGCGCACCATGCGTCCAGGCCCGCGCCCGTCCGTGCCGAAACTTCGAACACGGTGGCGTGATGGCTCACGCGCCGCAGGTTCGCGAGGGCTTTCTCGCGCTGAAAGTCCGCCGCCGCGGCCATATCGGTCTTCGTGATCACCGCGACATGTGCGGAATGGAACATGGGCGGGTATTTGAGCGGTTTGTCTTCGCCTTCGGTGGCTGAAAGCAGCACGACGCGCAGGTCTTCGCCCAGGTCATAAACCGCCGGGCACACGAGATTCCCGACATTCTCGATCACTAGGAGATCGAGGGCGTCCAAGTCCAATTGGCTCATGGCCCGCGCGACCATTTCGGCTTCCAGATGACAGACATTGCCCGTGGTAATTTGCACGACGGGCACCCCGGCTTCCCGGAGCCGGGCGGCATCGTTATCCGTGGCGAGATCGCCGACGATCACGCCGGTGCGCAGCCGCGGACTCAGCCTGGTGGCGGTCTTCTGGATCAGGGTCGTCTTGCCTGAGCCCGGAGCGGAAACCATGTTGAGGACGAGCAGGCCTTTGGCTTTGAAATAGCCCCGGTTTCGCTCTGCAAGCCTGTCGTTCTTGGCAAGGATGCCTTGGTGCACCGGCACGGTATGGGCCGTCTCTGGCGCTGCCCCATGGGCAGGGTCATGGCTGTGCCCGTGCTCGTGTTCGTGCTTGTGCGTGTCGTGTCCGTGCTCCCCCGCAGACGCTTCGACGAGCGGCGAGCCCACGTCCCGGCCTGGCACGCCGCTGATATTGATCTCACCCGGTTTCCCGCATCCACATTCGAGGCACATAGTCAGGTAACTTCAATGGAAGCCAGCTCCAGTTCAAGCCCGCCCCGCAAATCAACCGCCGCCCGTTCGCATTTGGGACAGCTGGGAAGCCATCCCTTGACCTCGAACTCCGCCTGGCAATCCGGGCACCACCCGGTCGCGGGAACGGTCTCCACTTCCAGCCGGGCATCCGCAGCGATCGTGTTCTCCCGAAGCACTTCGAAGGCAAACTGGAGCGCTTCCGGCACCACGCCGGTCATCGTGCCGATCCGCATCCGGAGCGCCTCGATACGCGTAGCATCCGACGCTTTGGCCGTCTGGAGCGCCAAGTCCAACGTTCCCTGCATGATGCTGATTTCGTGCATGCCGTGCGAGCCTTCCTCAATAAGAGTCACCCAGGGGCCGAATGCAACTCTCAATCCGGCCGCCGAACGGCCGGTGCTTCTGATGCCAGGCTTTCCATCCGGCTCGATTGGGAGTAGTAGCATGGGCAACCGACGATCACGACATCTATGACACATCTCCCAGCTCACCCAATCAGCCGCCGGCAATTCGTGCATGCCACCGCCGCGCTGGCGGTTGCCTCCGCCGTCGCCCCGAGTCCGGGGGCGGCCGAAGTTCCGTCGAGCCCAGGCGCGGGACGTCCCGTGGTGGTGGCCAGCGGCAACGGCCTCAAAGCCGCCGCCAAAGCCATGGAAATGCTCGAGGCCGGCACAGACGCCCTCGATGCCGTGATTGCCGGTGTCAACCTTGTCGAAGACGACCCGAACGATACGAGCGTCGGATACGGCGGGCTGCCCAACGAAGACGGAGTCGTCGAGTTGGACGCTTCGGTGATGCACGGGCCCACCGGCCGCGGCGGCGCCGTGGCCGCGCTGCAGAACATCCGCAACCCTTCCAAAGTGGCCCGCCTCGTCATGGAACGGAGCGATCACGTGCTGCTGGTCGGCGCCGGTGCGCTGCGGTTTGCCAAAGCGCATGGATTCAAGGAAGAGGACCTGCTGACCGAGAAATCGCGGGCGATCTGGCTTCGATGGAAGGAGAGCCTCAGCCCCAACGACGATTGGCTCCCGCCCCATGGCATCGACAGCACCGATGTCGGTCTCAACGCCTTGCCCATGGCGCGCCACCACGGCACCATCAACTGCAACGCTCTCGACTTGCGCGGAGGCCTCTCGGGTTGCACCACCACCAGCGGCATGGCGTTCAAAGTCCCGGGACGCGTCGGAGACTCCCCCATCCTCGGGGCCGGATTGTATGTCGATAACGAAGTGGGCGCCGCCGGATCGACCGGCCGGGGCGAAGCGAACCTTCTGGCCTGCAGCAGCGTCATGGTCGTCGAATTCATGCGGCAGGGCAAATCGCCCGAGGAAGCCTGCCTCCTCGCGTGCCAACGCATTGCCGATCAGACCAAGATGAAGCGGCTGCTCGACAAACAGGGACGCCCCAATTTCGACGTCGCCTTCTACGCCATTAACAAGCGCGGGGAGTTCGGCGGCGCGGCGATCTGGAGCGGACTCCGCTTCGCCGTGAACACGGGCGAAAAGGAAAGCCGATTGGTGGAAGGCGCGCATCTCTTCCGCCGGGGCGGTTGATTGCCGCGAACTCCCGCGCCGTTCCTCCCGCGAGGGGCACGCTTGGCGCCGGGGTCGGCTTGGCCCGGCTCAGCTTTCGGAGGCGGGCCTGGCGGGTTCCTTAGGGTAAAGGAAAAGGCACAGGACAGCCGAGACGAGCGCGAGCATGGCGAGTCGTTGAAAGCCCAGCGTATACCCGCCGGCGTCCACGATGCGGCCGAACTGTTGCCCGGCCAGGATCCCCGCCAGGTATCCCACCCCGTCCACGATCCCCGCCACGGTGCCGACGTGGGCTTTGCCGCGGATCTCTACCGAGAGCACCCCGGCCAGCAAGCTGTACGGTCCGTAAGCCAGGAAGCCGATCAGTGCCACCGCAAGCGTCGGAAGCCACACGCCGTATTTCGTCAAGTGGGGCAACCCGTAAATCAGGACCGTCAACGCCAGCAGAATGCCGCACAAGAGCCGATTGCGCGCCGGCCGCGATACCCGCCCGAATACCCACCCCAAGCCAAGAATCCCCAACGCCCCCATCCCATCGAACGGGGTCGACATGAAGGCCGCCATCCGGTGCGAAATCAGCGGGCCTCCTTCGGTCCGGAAGAAGTCCACCGTCCAGGTATTGAAGGTCTCTCGCACCAAGGTGAGCGCGAAACTGAGGGCGCAAACGATCCAGAACTGGCGCACTTGGAAGACCGTCAGCAACTGGCGCCACTCGAATCCGCCGCTTTCGCCCTCGGCGGGTTTCGCTTCCGCTCCGGATTGCCGGGGCAGCACGATCCAGCTGAAAAGGACAATCCCGGCCAGCACGGCGGACGGCGCGGCCATCACCACGCGCCAGTTGTTCCCGCTCCAAGCGGCGAGTTGGCCGGCCAGCAGCGTCGCGCAGACGCCGCCAAAGACAAAACCCAACGATAGCAAACCCGACGCGAACGCCAGGTCCTTGGCAGAAAACCAATCGGGGACCAGCTTGATCATCGCTCCCCAAGCAGCCGAACCGGAAAGGCGGTTAGCACTGTACCACCAGGCCAACATCGGCACGCTCGATGCCAATCCGCCAACCGCCCCGAACAACGCCACCAGCAGGAGCGACGCAAAAAAGCAGGCGCGCCCCCCAAACCGGTCGACGATCGGTCCGAAGACAAACTTTCCCGCCGCGTAAACCACCGTGCTGACGCTGGCCACAATCCCGATCTGTTCCCGGCTCACGCCAAAATCCGCCTGGAGCATCGGGATGGCGACAGCAAGGTTCTTCCTGCAGAGATAAACGCCGATATACCCGAAGACCAAGGCGGAGAGCCAGAGGTAAGATTGTGCCCGGGTCGCGCCCCCAAGGGTTTGTATCGGAGTCGGCGGGGGCTGGAGAGAGCTCGGGATGGCCATGCCTGCCGCTAAGGTCGTGTCCCAGATGACATCCGGATTACGAGATCCCGAGAAGGGATCTGCCGGTCACCGATAGATGGAACGTATCCGGGCACTCGGAAGTTTTGCCGAATCGAGGCGGCTCGACAAGGGAGGATTCCTTGAAAGAGAGCGCTGCATTCGATATAAACACATGCTAAACGCACGCTAAACGCACGCTAACCTCATGTAGACATGTGTTTGTCACGCGTTTGGCATGATTTTAGCTTGCGTTTGTATGCTATGCTTTGCGGGTTGATCCCAGATCCTTCCCCTGGCAACCTCTCCCGCTGTGAGTCATCTGGACCGAGCCCGCGAAGTGTTCGACCTCGAATTGGCCGCCTTAAAAGTCGTGCGCGACCAATTGGATGGCTCCTTCAACGCCGCCGTCGAACTGATCTCCGAGGCCCTCCGCCAGCGAGCCAAAATCGTCGTCGTCGGCATCGGCAAATCCGGCAATATCGGCCGCAAAGTGGCGGCAACGCTCACCAGCACCGGCGCGCCGGGCGTCGTGCTCGACAGTGTGGACGCGCTCCATGGCGATCTGGGGATCATCAATGATGGCGATGTCGTCCTGGCCCTGAGCTATTCCGGCGAAACGGAGGAATTGCTCAACCTCCTCCCGGCTCTCAAGCGTTTTTCAGTCAAATTGATCTCCATTACCAGCGCCGCGAAATCGACGCTTGGGCGCTATAGCGACGTGGTCTTGAACGCGAAGGTGCCGCGCGAAGCCTGTCCGTTCAACCTGGCCCCGACGGCGAGCACGACGGCGATGCTGGTCCTCGGCGACGCGTTGGCCATCGCCGTCCTCCAAGCGCGCGGATTTCGCAAGCAAGACTTCGCGAAAAGGCACCCTTCCGGAGCGATCGGGCGCGCGCTCTTGCTGAAAGCCAAGGATGTGATGCGCAGCGGATCGCGCAATTCCGTGGCGGAGGCACGCGTCACGGTGAAAGAGGCGCTGCTCATCATGACGCGCGCGAAGGCTGGCAGCGTCAGCATCGTGAATGCGGCCGGCAAGCTGGTGGGCGTGTTCACGGACGGCGATTTGCGGAGGAAGATGGCCGAGAATGGCGATGTGCTGGCGCTTCCGCTGGAAGCCGTCATGACGCCGAACCCGATCGTCATTCACGAAGACGCTTTGGCCATGGAAGCGCTCAAGATTTTCGATCAGCGAACGATTGACGACCTGATCGTGGTCAATAGCCGGCGGGAACCGGTAGGGTTGATCGATTCCCAGGACCTTCCGAAGATGAAATTCATGTGAACCCGCGCCAAACCCGCCATTCGTTCGAACGCTCCCTCGATGGCACCGTCGGTGCCCGTTACCTGCTCTGCCTGCCCCAGGACTATCGAGCGGGGGCGGGAAAACGCTGGCCCTTGATGCTTTTCCTGCACGGGGCGGGCGAGCGCGGTTCAGACCTGTCGAAGGTGTCCGCGCATGGGCCCCCGAAAGTCGCCGAACATCAGCCGGACTTCCCGTTTATCGTCGCTTCGCCCCAATGCCCTTCCGGCCAGATCTGGACCAACGAGGTCCTCTTGCCGTTGCTCGACGAGCTGATGGACCGGTACCGGGTCGATCCCGGGCGCGTTTACCTGACCGGGCTGAGCATGGGCGGATACGGCGTTTGGAACCTGGCGCTGAGTTATCCGCAGCGGTTCGCCGCAGTGGTCCCGGTCTGCGGGGGCGGCGACATTCTCAAGATCCTGCTGGCGGGCTCGAAGGCGCTGCGGTCGCTACGCAGCCTGGGCGTTTGGGCGTTTCACGGGGCCAAAGACCCGGTCGTGCCGCTGAGCGAGTCGGAACGCGTTGTGGCCGCATTGCGCCAGGCGGGCAACCCGGCCAAACTGACAGTCTATCCGGAGGCCGGCCATGACTCCTGGACCGAGACTTATGCCAATCCGGAGCTTTACCGGTGGTTCCTGAGCCATCGACGGCGGCGCTGAAAAGCGCTCAGGAATCGGCGCGGTCTTGATCGCCGGTGGGCGCTTGCGCGGGCTCCGGCTCGGCCGAATCGGAAGGCATCGAGCTGTCTGAATCCAGCGACTCGTCACGCGAATCATCCGTCGCCAGGCCGGCCCGACGGAGGGCGCGCTCGATATTGCTCCGGAAAACGTAGCGGTTCTTCGGAGTGATAATGAAGTTCTTGAACACCCCTCGTTTCTTGCGGATGACGAGCATCCGGTGCTTGGGCCGCAGCGTGCAGCACCAGCGTTCTGCCCAGCCCTCGCCCGGACGTTTGGAGACGGACTCGATATTCTTCAACGCCACGCGCCGGATGCAAAGGCCGAACAAGAGGACCTTGACGTGGCGCGAGCCCACGCGATAGCGGATCCGAGTCATCAGGCCCCTCGCCACCAACAAGCCCACTAAGAGCGCCAAGGCGCCGAAGACCGCAATTTCAATGGTTAGCCAAGTGTTCGCCACGATGCCATGAGGAATAGCCACGCCCATTCCGGGACAGCGGCGACCTGACACTCAACCAAACGCTTCGAGTATGCATTGCCCTTCGCACAGAAGCAACCCAACGCTGCCGGGAACAGGCTAAAGGCCCAAACCCACGACCTCCCGGCAGAACTCGAGACTCCGCTCCAGTTCCCCTTTTTGGTAGGCCTGATCGGCCTTGGCGTCGGGGGCGCGGTAGGGGTTCAGAGCCTTGCCGCCGCGGGCGAAGGCGAGAAAGCGCGCGAGATCTGCCGCACGGGCTTTGGGGAACGCCTGCCAGAAGTCCGGGCTGAGGTAGGGGAAATCCACCGCGAACCCCGAGATGGTTTCGATATGGACCGGCACGCCTGGGCAGAGGACGGCAAAGCGGTCGAAGTACGACTTCCAATCGGTTTGACCTTCGCCCATGGCCGTCCACTGAATCTTCACGCCGTCGTTGGCGGGCCAGACCATGGAATCGCGCAAGCTGGTGCAAGCCGCATAAGGTCCCAGGATTTCGAGGCTCGCCAAGGGGTCTTCGAGCGTCCAGGTCGCGTTGCCGGAATCGAGGTTGACCCCGACGTAATCCTTGCCGGCTTCTTCCACCAGCGTCACCAGTTCCCAGGCTTGCATGTCGCCAGCGTGGTTTTCGACCGCGATCTTTACGCCCGAATCGAGCGCCTGGCTGCGGCAACTCTTGCAGACCGCCACGGTATCTTTGATGCGCGCCTCAATGCCCCCGGGCGTCTTGCGGTCGTCGCGCGTCCCAAGAACCACGCGGAAAGCGGGGGATCCCAGCGCCTCGGCCATGCGAAGCCCCAGGCGCAGATGCTCCTCGGCGGTGCCCCAGTCCTTCTTGAAGGCTCGCGACGTCGGGCAAATGCTCCAGGAGCCAAGCCAGAGATCGACGCCTTGGTCGGCGGCCTTTTTGCGCAGGTCGCCCAGGTAGCCGTCGTCAAAGCTCTTGAACGGGCCAAAATCTGTGATGAACAGCGAGTTGGCTTTGACGGACTCCGCGTAATCGATCAGCTCCTCCGCCTTCCATCGCATGGCGCGAACCGCGAAGTTGTCCAGGCCGAGCTTGATGTTTCTCTTCGGTGCCGCGGAAGGCTCGGCAGCGTTAAGGGACAAGCCAAAGCCAAGCGTGGCTCCGGCCGCGAGCGCCATCGATTGGGTGAAATGGCGGCGGGTCATTCCGGGAAGGTTCGATTGCATAACTTCGTTTCGCGCACAAAGGTGTTCGTTTGGGCGGACGTCCCGCTAGTTCGTACCGAACCTGCGCGGAAAATCAAGCGTGATCCCCGCCGACTCAGCCATTCTGATTTGCTCAAGAAAGGCAGGGCCGGACCGCCGGGCCAGCCATTAGGCATAGGCAATTCCAATCGCCATCAGCGGCCCAGGCCGATCCGAGTGCGTCCGGGCAGGCACTCTGGGTCGAGGCATGGCCCGAGGGTGCTCCCGTTCTGCCTGAAAGCCAAGATTGGAATGATCGTTTAACAAGGCCCCAGTTAACCCGAAGCTGCACGGCCAGGCATCATTGCGGGGGCCTTGACAGAGTGAAAACCTGCCCCCCGATTCAGGTTTCGCCCCTATTCTCAGGGTGCCACGGCCGGTTTACGGTTCTGAAAAGAGAGTGTGCAAGATCGACCAGAGTGGAGCAACGCAACACCCAGCTCAGAGGTGCGTATGAGTGCGACGATAGAGGATTGGAAAACGGCGGCACGTATTTCCGTCGTGGAAATCGGCCCATCCAGGCCATGGCCCGAGGCGGCGCCAAGCGAACTGGATGCCGGTGTCCGCATCGCGGAGCCCAACCTGCCCATGCCCGAGGCTAAACCGGAAAGACAAGTGCTGGTTCTGGTCGACGACGATGCCGACGATCTGTTCCTGCTCAAACGGGCGCTCCGGAAGGCGGACGTCTCTTGCCCTATCTACTCCGCCGCCGATGGCATGGAGACGCTTCGCTTGCTCAGCCAATTGGAGCCGCGCGTGGCCAGCATCTGCCTTGTCCTGGACGTCAAACTCCCCGACGTGAGCGGGTTTGAACTGTTCGATTCGATCCGGACCCGCCCGTCGCGAGACCGGATGAAGGTCGCTTTTCTCACCGGCAACCGCCAGCCGCGCCTTCGAGCGCGCGCCCAGGATTGCGGCGCAGATCGTTTCTTCACGAAACCGAGCTGGCAAGAAGACTGGTCCGAAGTGGCCTGTGCTTTGCGGGACCTTATTCAGGAAGGGAAACCCGTGGATTGCGCTGGGCATCATTGCGGGAGCCGGGTTCCTGCTTGGCATCCTCATGAGCCAGAGCCTTCGGGAGGAATAGCCGGTATGTTGGCAGGCGCGGGACCGGAATCCTGAGTCAATTTGGCCACGGCCCCTCGCAGATCGGCGCCCGAAAAGGGCTTGAGCACAATCAAGTCCAGCGCTGGCACCGGCTGAGATGGCGGGTAGCCGGTCACCATCACAATGCGCTGGGTGGGGCTTAACACCCGGATACGGGTTGCCAATTCCCGGCCTTCCATTCCGGGCATCCGGCTGTCCGTAAGAACGAGGTCATATTTGCCCGGCGCGTACTGATCCAGTGCCGCCGCGCCGCTTCCCACATAGTCAACCGTGTGGCCGTCCATCTCGAGGAGAAGCTTGACCGACTGGCCCACCAAGGCCTCGTCATCCACCACAAGAATTCGTTTTCCCACCATACGCCATTTTCCCAGCCCGCTTCTGTCTCGCCTGCGAGATCGTCTTTAAAAGGAAGGCAAGCACGTCTCGTTCCGCCCACTCCCGGAGCGTCCGGAAGGGGAGGGTGGGACCATTCGGAGCCTATTCTGGGCCTTAAGTCTGGACAATCCAGCCGCTTTTGAACGCCAAATAAGGCACACGCCCCGTTCGAGACCGGCACTTCTCGCCTGGATCGGACGTTGATCCAGTGCCGAAATGAAGCGAAGGATGCGGAGGTTCACGGTATTTGGGCGTCGAATCCGGCCTTTTGGGAAAAGCCATGCGATAGGGGCGGGCCTGCCGGGTGTCTTTCGGACTGGTCAGTACTTCATTCCTTGTTGCGCGTCGAGGCCGTCGCGCCCGGCCCGCACCTGAACCTATTTCCGTCCGGCAACGCGAGCTGGAAGGTGCGAGCCGGGCTTGGAATGGCGGGTGAACTGAACCCGGTTCTGGTGGAGGAGAAAGGCTTTTAGGAAATCCATGGCCCGTTCCAGCTGAACATCGCGGGCGCTCTCCGCCAGCGCGCGCCGTTCCGGATCAAGGCCGCTGATGCCGCCAGGAACACGCTGCCAATTGAGGGCTTCTTCTTCCTCGGGCGACATGGGGATGAGGCTATCGGGCGTAATCCCCTTCTCATGAATGACCTTATCGCTAGGGGTGTAATACTTGGCGGTGGTCAGGCGCAAGGCGGAGCCGTCCTGGAGGGGCATAATGCTCTGCACCGACCCCTTTCCAAAGGTCTGTTCGCCCATGATTAGGGCGCGACCGCGGTCTTGCAGGCAGCCGGCCACGATTTCCGAGGCGCTCGCGCTGCCGCCATTCACCAAGACCACCATTTCCAGGTCAGGAAATTGATCGCGTCCGCGGGATTTGTACTTGGCCTTCGATTGGGGGGCGCGTCCTTCTGTGGAGACGATGAGATCGCCCCGCTTGATGAACAACTCGCAAACCCCAACCGCCTGGTCGAGCAGGCCGCCCGGGTTGTTGCGCAAATCCATGACGAGCCCCTGCATCCCCTGCTTCTTGAGCTTCTTCAACGCGTCTTCGAGGTCGCGCGTGGTCTGTTCGCCAAACTGGGTGATGCGAACGTAACCGATCTTGTCTTCGCTCAAGGGGAAGTTGCGCTGCCCGTTGATATCCTTGACAGTGTCGAGCTTGATGACCGCGCGTGTGAGGGTGAAATCCTGGGGTTGCGGGACGGACGCGCGGGAGATGGTGAGGGTGACGGTCGTGCCGGGTTCCCCTTTGAGCTTTTTGACGGCGTCGGTCATACTGATCTTCTCCGTGCTCTTGCCATCGATCCGAACGATCTGGTCGCCAGCCAGAACACCGGCGCGGAACGCCGGCGAGTCTTCCATCGGCGAAACGACGGTGAGGACGTTATCCCTAAGGCTGACCACCAGGCCGACGCCTCCGTAAGCGCCTTCGGTATCGTTTCTTAGGTCCTCGTACTTCGTCGGTTCCATGAACTCGCTATGCGGATCGAGGCCGTTGAGCATGCCTTTGAGCGCGCCGTAGATCAGGTCCTGATAGGTGACTTTGTCCCCCTCAACATACTCCTGCCGAACCTTTTCCAGCACGCGGACAAACAGATCCATCTGCTGGTAAACATTGTTCTTCTCCGCGGCCTGGGCTGAGCTAAGGTAAATCTGGGCGCCAACCATCAGGTTGAGGCCAAGGAGGACCACCAACACCGAGTAGAGGATCCGTTTTCTCATATCGAACCGTATTGAGTCACCTTGGCGAAGGTAAAGGGCGGGTTGGCCGTTGGCAAGAGAGGGCAGGTGCCCAGCAGGATTCTCATGATAGGCAGGGGCGGCCCGCTGGGCCGGCCTTTCGGCAAAGGTAATTTCTTAGGGCGGGCCGGGCCGACCCGCCCTGCCAAGCAAACGGATTATTCAGAGGAGAACCGTCCCTCCTGCGGCGAGTTTGCCTGCTGGCGGATCATCCAGTCGATCAACGGAAGATCAGCCGGGCAGGTCGCTTTCGGATTGGGCTCCAAGGATTCAACAAGAACCACCGGTTGACCAATCAGCTCGCATGCGGCCGTGTCATCCGTGATCTGTGCGCCCCGCCGTCGCACCTCGGTCAAGGCGGCTCGAATGATCTTAGACTGGAAGGTCTGGGGCGTTTGCACCGACCAGAGCCATGCCCGTTCGACGGTCCCAGCGATGTGCGTGCCGTCTTCGGATCGCTTGATGGTGTCCGTAACCCGTCGCGCGGCCACGGCGGCTCCGGAAACGCGCGCCACTTCGATCGTCTTCGCTATCACGGCGTGCGAAGTGCAAGGGCGAGCCCCGTCCTGGATCAGCACGATGTCGGCGTCTGCCGAGACCGCTTGCAGCCCGTTCCAGACGGAATCCTGGCGTTCAGCCCCGCCTGGCGCCAATCGAAAGGGTTTGGGGACCGCCAACTGCCTTCCCATCTTTTCGAAGGCGGCCTGCATGCCCTCCCGAACGACCACAACGACCTCGTCGACCATCGCGGCGGAGGCCAAACGTTCCCAGGTGTAGGCCACCAAAGGGCGCCCGGCGATTTCCCAGAAGAGCTTGTCGATGCGTCTCCCCATGCGAGTACTCTTTCCGGCAGCGACGATGATAGCGGCGGTCATGGTGGTTCAGCCGGCATCGGCCGGTTCGAGGCGTTCATGGCCGGGTTCGGTGGATGGCTTCCAATCGAGCACTTTCAATTGGACGTAGGTTTGACCGCCGAATTCGTGGATCTGGGGAACAAACGCCAGATCGAAAGGCGCCTCGGGAACCGGCATCCCGGGGCAACCCCAACAGAGGGATGGCAAGGTCGCCGTTCCATCCGTCACCCACATCTTCAAATGCTGGAGCTCTTGACCCAGGCGCTTGGGCGGACGCTGGTGCCTCAGTCGGCAGGAGGCCAATTGAACGATCGGGTTCGCCTGCCCGGCCGGTTCCAGCCGCGAAAGCTCCCGAACGCGCTCCAGGGTAAGCGCCTCCAAGCGCGTTTCGCCATCCAGGCGCAAGGCCGGCGCGAGCATCTGGGGCGCGAGGCTTTCGCGAGCCAGGCCATTCAGGCTTTGGCGGAACGAATCCAGGTTCGCCGAAGGCAGGCTGACCCCAGCAGCCATGGCATGACCGCCATGCCGGGTCAGGAGGCCCGAACAGGCGCGCAACGCCGCCGCCAGATCGAACCCCTCGATGCTCCGCCCGGACCCGCGCCACTCGGCGCCGTCGGAGCCCAGGATGATCGTCGGCCGGTGAAACTCGCGGAGGACGCGCGAAGCGACAATCCCGACGACCCCGAGGTGCCAAGATGCGTCGGCCTCGACGATCACGAGGTCCTTGCTGGAATCGAACCGGGCGCGCAGATCGCCAATGATACTGTGGGCGATCTTGCGTTCGATGGCTTGACGTTCGCGGTTCTGTGCGTCGAGGGCCTGAGCCAAGTCGGCGGCCTCAGCGGGGTCCTGCGCCAGGAGGAGCTGAAGCGATTGAAGGGCGTGCTCCAGCCTGCCCGAAGCGTTCAGCCTCGGAGCCAGAAGGAAACCCACCTCGAACACACCAATGCGGCGGTTGATCCCCGCCACCTCTGCCAATGCGGCAATTCCGGGACGGCGCCGCCTGTTCAAATGATCCAGACCCGCTGAAACAAGGATGCGGTTCTCCCCCGTGAGAGGGACGAGATCCGCAATGGTCCCTAGTGCTACCAGATCGAGCAACGGGCGCAGATCGAACTCAGCCGCGTTGGCCAGCCCGCTCTGCCGGCCACGCTTCACCAAGGCATGGGCGAGCTTGAAGGCAAGGCCAGCCGAGCAAAACCCCCGGTAAGGCGAGGAAGGATCGACCTGCGGATTGACCAGCGCCGCGGGCTGGGGCGCAGGCGACCGGACCTGATGGTGATCGAGCACGATGGTGTCGACGCCGCGCTGCCGCAACCCGGCGATCACACTGCCGGCTGTCGAGCCGCAATCGACCGCAAGCAGGAGCGAAGAGGCATACATTCCGAGGCATTTGGCGACGCTTTCCTCGTTCAGACCGTAGCCCTCCTCGAGCCGGTGCGGCAAATAGCACTCCACTTGCCACCCGAGCCGCTTTAACACCTCAGTGAGAAGCGCTGTCGAGGTCACACCATCCACGTCGTAATCGCCGAAAATCACGAGAGACTCGCGCCGTTCCAACGCCAGGAAAAGCCGGTCAACAGCCCGTTCCATATCGGGCAAAAGGAAAGGATCGGACAATTCTTTCAGCCGCGGCTCCAGGAAACGGCCCATATGAAGCGGGTCGCTCAAACCGCGGTTGAGCAGGCACTGCGCCAGGAACGGGGAGATGTTGAGGGCAGCCGCTAACTGCGCCGCCCGCTCCGGCTGGGGAGGCGCAAAGATCCAGCGACACTCAGGTTTTTGCATCTGCGATCGCGCTGGATAATAGGTCTTCCATCACGGCAGGCAAAGCGGAATGATCCGTGGCGAGCTGGCAAGGACGGTCAATCGTCCGAATCTGCCGATCGGTCAGGGACGGCCAGAGCCGAATCACGCTCTTCGCACTTGGCTCGAACCACCGAGATGATCACCGAGAGCAGGATCAAGCCTGCCACAACCCCCAAGGAAACCCCGGTCGGCACCTCGATTTCAAAGGCCCGAACCAGCATCTTGGAACCGATGAACACCAGCACTAGCGACAGCCCGAGCTTCAAATACCGAAAGTAGCAGATCGCGTTGGCCAGCACGAAGTAAAGAGACCGCAACCCCAGAATCGCGAACACGTTCGAAGTGAAAACGATGAACGGCTTCTGGGTCACGGCAAAGATCGCCGGAATCGAATCCACCGCAAAGATTAGATCGGTCGTTTCCACCACGAGCAGCACTAGCGCGATTGGCGTCAGCGCCAGGCGCCCGTTCAATCGCGTCGTGAAGTGCTGCCCGTCGAAGTCGTTCGAGATCGGAAAGAGCCATCGCGCTGCCCGCAAGACCGGGTTCTTCTCGGGATGAACCCCTTCCTGGTCCGAAAAGACCATGCGAAACCCGGTCAGGATCAGGAAGCCGCCGAAGACGTAGAGCATCCAGTCGAACCGCGTGATGAGCTCAGTGCCGATCCAGATCATGACGCCTCGCATCACGAGGGCGCCGAGAATTCCCCAGAAAAGCACCCGGTGCTGGTAGGCCAGCGGCACGCGAAAGTAGGCGAAGATCAGCGCGATCACGAAGACGTTATCCATCGAGAGCGACAGCTCGATGATATAACCTGTCAGGAACTCAACCGCCTCCGTGCGGCCGCGCATTGGCACGAGCGTCGCGGCGAAGACCATCGCGAACCCGAACAGAACGGAGGTCCAGAGGAAGGCTTCCCGGAAGCTGATGACCCGGGCGCTTCGGTGAAACACGCCCAGGTCGAGTGTCAGAAAGATCAGGACGGCCAGGACAAAGCTGGTCCAATGCCAGGCATTGATTTCGGTCAGCCCAAGCATGGACAGGCTCAGGCTCTCGCCGTCGCCGCGCTATCCACCAGGACTTGGGTGCTGGACACCGGCCGCTCGCCTTTATGCCACCACAGGACGAACGCGCTCGCGATGTAGATGGTGGAATAAGTGCCGACCAGGATGCCGATCAGGAACGCGAACGCAAAGTCGTTGATCGCGCCGCCGCCGAACAGGTAAAGCGCCAGGGTCGCCATGAGCACCGTCCCGGAGGTGATAATGGTCCGGCTCAAGGTCTGGTTCAAAGCCTGGTTGATAATCTCCCTGAACGAGCCGCGCACCCCCAACTTCAGATCCTCCCGGATGCGGTCGAAGATCACGATAGTATCGTTAATCGAGAAACCGACGATGGTCAGGACAGCCGCCACCACCGTGGCATTATATTCGTGCCCCGCCAGCGCGTACCACCCCAACATCACGAGCACATCGTGGAAGACGGCCAGCACCGACCCGATGGCAAAGGAGAATTCGTACCGGAAGGCGACATACACCAGGATGCCAAACAGCGATAGAAGCAGCGCCACCAAGGCCGATTTCATCACTTCGCGTCCCACCGTCGGTCCCACCGTATCCAGGAGCATCTGCTCGAACCGGGCGTCGGGGAAGGCCGTCTGCAGCGCTTGCTGGATCTTCTGGCCGAACTCGTAGGGCGCGATCACACGAAGGTTCTGGCGGCCCGACGTCATATCGGTCTGGAACTGGACGACCGATTCCTGCGCGCCGGTGCCTTGGACCACCTCACGCACGCGTTCCCGGTTCTGGTCGATATTCCATCCCGGCGCAAAGCTCATCACCAGGTTATCGCCGCCCGCGAAATCAACGCCCAACGCCGATTTTCCGCGGAAGAATGCCGCTCCCAACCCGGCGATGATCAGGATTAGCGAAGCGAACACGGCTGCTTTGGAATACCGCAGGAAGTCGATATGCGTCTCTTTGACGAGCTGCATCATCCGAAGGGATTTCAGCCAGTTCTTCTCCAGCATGAAGTCGAAGATCAAGCGTGTCACGACCAGGGCGGTAAACATGCTCACCGCGACACCGATAGTGAGCGTGACGCCGAAGCCCTTGACCGGGCCGGTTCCCAGGAAAATCAGAATGATCGACGCGATCAACGTCGTCACGTTCGAGTCCAAAATGGTCCCAAACGCCCGGTCATAGCCCGCGGCCAAGGCGCCTCGCAGGGATTTTCCTTTCGCCAACTCTTCGCGGATACGCTCAAAAATCAGCACGTTCGCATCGACCGCCATCCCTACCGTCAGGGCAATACCGGCGATGCCCGGCAGCGTCAACGTGGCGCCGATGGAGCACATCACTCCCATCAGGATGAACACGTTCAGCACCAGGGCGATGTTCGCCACCAACCCGGCGAAGAAGTAATAGACCAGCATGAACACCGAGACGGACACCATCGCCACAATCGAGGCAATAATGCCGCTGCGGATGTTGTCCTTGCCCAAAGAAGCCTCCACCGTGCGTTCGGAGATCAGTTCGAGGCGCGCTTCCAGCGGGTTCTCCAGGACATTGGCCAACCCGTAAGCCTCCGCCATGGTGAAGTCCCCTTCGATCACGGCATTGCCGTCCAGGATCGGCACCCGAATGACCGGCGCGGAATAAAGCTCGCCATCGAGGACGATCGCCAAGAGCCGTCCCACATTTTCCTGGGTCACCCGCGCGAACTTATCCGCCCCGGCGGAGTTGAAGCTCAACGCGATCTGCGGCTGGTTTGAGATCGGGTCGGGCGTCACGTAGGCCCGCGAGACATACTGGCCAGTCAGGCCTTGGGCGGCGCCTTTCTTGACCAGGTAAGGCACCAGCATCTCCTGACCGTCGCGTTTTCGGTTCGACACCTTGAGCACTTCGTACCCCGGGGGGATCAAACCCTGGCTGAGAATTCGGTCGCTATCCGGATGCACAAGGCGGAACTCGAGGAAGGCCGCCTTCTGGATCTGGGTCTTGGCGCTTTCCTTTTCCGCTTCGGAAAGCCCGGGCAACTGCACTAGAATCCGGTTATCGCCAGCCGGCTGCAAAATCGGCTCGGCAACCCCGAACTGGTCCACGCGTTTTCGCAGGACCTCCACCGCCTGTCCCAACCTCCGCTCCCGCTCGTAGACCGAATCCACCACGTTGGTGTCTGCCGCATCCACCACGTTGGTGGCAAAACCGAGCAGGAACTCGGTGCCCCCCTGCAGGTCCAAGCCCAGTCTTACCGTCCCGGCCCCGTCCTTCTGCAAGCGGTGGAGCACCGTCAAGGTCGGCTGTTTTTGCGCCTTGGCGTCCACCCACGGAAAATAGTTCGTGATCGGGTGGGTCCCAATCGCATCGCGCAAATTGCCAAATGTACGTTCCGGTTGTGCCTTCTGAAGCGCTTTCGCCTGCGCGATGATGTTCGTGAAGGTGGCGTCTTTGTTAACCGCGCGGTTCTCAAACTCCACCAACAAGTTGCGAGGCGTGGGGGGATAAATTTCGCTAACGGACCAGGCGACGATGAACAGGACCAAAACGAACTTCCAGAAAAGATTTCGCTTCATGGATGAGGGGTGCTTGCGCTTACGATTCGGCCGCGCTGGAGGATTTCTCGGTGATTTCGGATACGGCGCTCTTCAAAATCTCCAGCTTGGCGTCGGCGGACCGGATGGAGACACTCTTCTCTTTGACGTGGATCACCACTCCCAGGATGCCGCCGGAGGTGAGGATCTTATCCCCAGGTTTCAGGGCTCGCAGGAGTGCGGCGTGTTCCTTGGCTTTGGTCTGCTGGGGACGGATCATCAAAAAGTAGAAGATGACCCCGAGAATCGCGAACGTCCCAAGCATCTGGAGAAGTTGGGCGGTCGGGTTCGGCGCGCTCCCCGGCGGGGGCGGTTGCGCAAATCCCAGCAGTAAACTGAGTCCCATATGAAACATACCGATAACGTCGAAGCATCGAATCTATGCGGGAGCATTCATTTGGCAAGCTCAACATTCGCAGCCATGCAGAGTTGGGTTTGTTATGCGTGAATCTTGGAACCCCGCTCCCGGTTCCTGTCTTCCCCGTCGGCGCTGGTCTGGGTCTCAACCCGCTGGCCGCCCGGTCGTCACTCGGTCATCCCCCGTTCGTGACCATGTTTCGGCTTCAAACCTCGGGGATATGCTTGAGGATGCCACCGAGGGTCCTCAAGACGAACCGGCGCGAAACGAGGGATTTGGAGTCTTCGGCATTCACCGAATCTTGCGCAGCTCACAAAGGGCTTCCTATCGGTCCAACTCCCCGATCTTGGCTGAGCCTTGGGCTGACAAGTTGTCAGCGATGCCTCGTCCCGGCAAACAGGGTTAAGGCTCCGCATTGCATCGGCGCCGGACGGGCGCGCTATTGAGCGATCAGCTCGATCCCGTATTCCGACCCGAGATTGCGGGTGTACTGGCGGTCCGTCGCGTTGTTCCAGTGCTCGTGGACGCCCATGCTTTGCAGCGGCGTGCCGTCGCCTTCGGGATCGTAAACCACACCGGAGCCCGGCTGGCCAGCCAGAGCGGCCTGGTGAAGGTAATTGTCTGGATTGCCCACGACGTCGACAAAAGCGCGATTCACCGCCTGTTCGGCGCGGAGGAAGTCCAATCCGACGGAATCGATCGCCACCATGTCTTGCGAAGCGAAAATGCTGGAGAACCAATCGTTGCCAAACGAGGCGAACCGAAGCACGCCCGAACTCTGGTTCTTGGCGGGATAAAGGCCGTCAATGAGGTAAAGGAGCGTTTTGCCATCGATCTGCTTATGCCCATTCAGATCGACCAGGCAGTTGTAGGAGCCCATGGCATTGCCGCGGTTGCAGGTATCATGCAAAGGTTGCGGAGTCCAACCGCCTTGATCCGGGGTGTAAGTCGTCCCGAAGTGATTCTTGGCGCAGAGCGTGACGCCGCAAAGGGAGTGGCCACGGAGCAGGGCCAAATTAATGAGATACTTGGCTTGGGTGACGCATTCCGGGAAATAAAAGGTGCCTGCCTTCGTCTTGAGCGGGTACTCCAGGTCCGGGGTGGCGGCGATGCGCCCGTTCTTGGCACCCTTCGGAGACACGACAAACCGGACCGCCTGGAATTCGGGATCGGGATTGTTCCGGATGCGATCGTAAATGAAATCGCCGACATAGCGCGACGAGTCGAATACGGTGATGGCCGATCCGGGCACGCCAGCCGCCTTGATGAGCTGATGGACCAAAGCGTAAACGACCTGGGGACTGGGCATCGCGGCGTCGGGTTTCAACGTCCCGCCGCTGTCCTGGTTCATGTTGAGTTTGATGGCGACTTTCTCCGGCGCCTTGTAAGCGGCGTCGCCGAAGCCCTGTGTCTGGTTGAAATGGCGGAAGAGAGCGTTCCAGGCTTCCGCATCGCTCGGTTTGCCGGTCAGGCTCCTGACGGCCGATGAGACCATGGCCGCGGCTGCTTGCGGATCCGTGTTGAGGTCGTCCCACCAATTGCCCGTTGAGCCATCCCAGCTGGTGGCTTCGGGATTATGAACCCAAACGACGCGGCCCGGATGAATCCCCTTGCCTTCGCCCATGGGGTTGTTGACCGGTTCGCTGGGCGAAAAGAGCGCAGGCGCCGTCTTCGCATCCGAAGCCCGAACAGCCACGGAACCCGAGGTGACTATAGCCGCCAGCAGGGCCCCAAGCGCCACGAAAACCGGCCGGACCTTCACGATATCGTTCTTCATTCTCATCCCTTTCAATGCAGAGTGGACCGGCCGGAATCCCGCCGGCTCACGGCGGGCAAGGCGGACCCATCGCTGAAAGCATGCGCTCAGGGCGCGGCGCCGGTCAATGGGGGAAATCGTTAACGCTCTACCGTGAAGGTCACGTCGTACTCCGGAACGCCTCCCCCGCCCCGGCGCTTCGAGTCCCCGTCGCGTGGCAACCCGCCGTCATCCGCACCATCGGGCCCGATGCTGTAAACGACGTAGCCGCGCTGCCGCTTTTCGAAGCGCAACGGCGCGCCATCGAACGGGTCCCGCAGCACCTTCGACAGTTCAGGACCCAGGGCCGAAGCAAGATCGCCAGGCAGCGCGCCCTCGTTCTTCCGGCGAAACCGTTCCAAGGCGATCCCAGCCTCCGTGCAAAGGAGCTGCGCTTCGGATTCGGCAATCTTCCGACCGTAGTTCGTGATCGCGGGGAGCAGCATCCTGGAGAAGACCAGGAGGCGTCGGTTGGCAACCGAATCCTCGATCTTTTGGTTCACCTTTTTGATTTCGTCGAATCCCTGCGGAAACGGCACTTTGGCCGCGTCCAGCGACCCGCGCATGAGGCGGACGAAGAACAGCTGGTCACGGTCCCGAAGTCCGCTCCAGCCGTAGAGCGGGTAGAGCACCTCGATCCAAGGGGGCACGTCCGCGTCCGGGTTGAACATTCGCAAGGTCTCCCTGGGATGCGCCTCAAAGCAATAGATCCCCGCGCACATTTCCCCGATGTAACTTTCGCGGTAAGCCTTCTGCGAAGCTTCACGCGCCCCCTGAAAGGCCGCTGCGAGCGCGGCAAGTTGCTCTTCCGAAAGCGCATGCTGGTTCAACGTCCGCTCCAGTCCCGACATGGTGATCGACAGACTCGCGATGCGCACCAACTGCGAGATCAACAAAACTTCGCTTTCCAGCGACCTTGCCACCGCCACCCCGGCAAGCGTCGAATCGACCGCCTCTTTCAGGCGCCCCTCTTCCGCGTGCACGAGGGCCTCCGCTCGCAGAAGCTGGGTCAAAGACTTCACCTTGGCCAAGTGAGGGAGAAGCATGCCCGGACCCCGGGTGTAGTCCACGGGATATCGGGAGGCCGTGAGCCGCCCCATTTGGTGCAGGACTTCGAGCGCAGGGGTGTTGTTCGTCACGATTTCGGAGAATTCGTCGCGCTGTTCCGGCCCCAGTTCCTCGGTCGGAGCCGGCCATTTGGACTGCCCGAAGCCGTTTGGGGGCAAGTCCAAATAGTCCGTCGCTTCGAGGATCCGCACCGCGGCGTTTTCCCTGGCTGGGATGGAGACACGCCACGCCTGGAGGTCACGACAGGTGGTAGGAAATCCCTCGCGCTGGATAGCTGCCACTTCGCGGCGGATCTGGCTCCGAACGAACAAGCGGTAGCCCTGGGTGCCGGCCACGACAGCGAGGGCCAGGATCAGCAGCGCCCATGGCCAGCGGCGCCTTCGGACTCGCGGTTCAACTGCAAATTCCTCGTTCATAAGAGCGATTTACCTATTGGACCCGCCCCATCCCCGAAAGTCACGCAGTGCCGCCTCCCGATTGCAGAATTGAGGTGCGCCGCGCCTGCATTGCATGTTACATCGCGCTCGATGACGATCATAGCCGCCAACGCTTTGCGCCGAGCAATTCTCGGTTGGGCTCGTTGTTCTTCGGAGCGCCGGCTTGCAGCCGGCTTCGTCTTGCGCCTTCGCCCCGAACTGGCGGTGTCCTGAGGCCGGCTGCAAGCCGGCGCTCCGAACAAATTACGCGTTCGCAAAGGGATGACTTGGATTCGCGCTAACGGCTTTGTGCTGGCCCTGATCACGGCAGTCCTGGCCGCGTTCCTGTTCCCGGAACCGGGCGCCCGTGGCGGCGTGCTGCATGCCGAATTGGTCAGCAATTTCGGCATCAGCCTCATCCTGTTCCTGCAAGGTCTCTCGCTCGCTTTCGAGAAGGTGCGAAGCGGCGCGGGCAATTGGCGGTTGCACCTGACGATTCAACTCTTCACATTTGCGGCCTTTCCGCTGGCGGGGCTCCTGCTTGAAAAGATCGTCCCGATGTTCTGGCCTTCTCAGCCAGACGCCATCCGTAGCGGCTTCCTGTTTCTTTGCGTTTTGCCCTCCACCATTTCCACTTCCGTGGTGCTGACAGCCGTGGCGCGCGGCAACACGGCAGGGGCGCTCTTCAACGCCGCGTTCTCGAATATCCTTGGCGTGTTCCTGACCCCGGTGCTCGTGCACCTGTTGATGCGAACCACGGGCCAATCCACCCCGTTGGGGCCGCTCCTGCTCAAGATCATGCTGCTGACTTTGTTTCCGTTCTTTGCCGGGATGCTCCTGCGCCGGTTCGTGCTCCACTGGGTGGAAGCTCACGGAGCTTGGGTCGCCCGCATCAGCAACGCGGTGATCGTGTTCATCGTCTACAGCGCCTTCTGCGATTCCATTCAGGCCCGGGTTTGGGAACGGCACGGGCTGGAGATGACCGTGCGGGTGCTCCTGGTCGTGGTCCTGCTATTCGCGGGAATGTCAGCCGTGATCTACGCCACCTGCCGCGCTTTGCGCCTCAATCGCGACGATCTGATCGCCGCTTATTTCTGCTCCGTCAAAAAGACCCTGGCGATGGGCGTGCCGCTGGCCTTGCTGATCTTCGGAAACCGCGCGGACGTTTCCCTCATCCTGCTTCCGATCATGTTTTACCACCCGCTCCAGTTATTCGTGAACGGCCTTTTCGCCAGCTATTGGGCGAGGGCTTACACGGCGTCCGGCACAACCCACGGGGCGCGATAAGCGTCGCGCTTGACGAACCGGTTTGCCGCAGGCTCCTGCGGGAACGACTCCGTTTGGGCGTCAAAGGCCAGCGTCTTGTTCCCGGCGCGCCAGGCGATGTTCGCGAGGTGCGACAGCATGACCGAACTGTGCCCATGCTCCACGTCCGCGTTGGCCCGCGCGCCCGACCGGACGCATTGGATGAAGTTCTCGATATGCGGCGCGTCACCCTGGCGTCCATACGCCTGCTCGATGAGCTTGTTGTTTTCATCGAACACCTGCCATCCGCCGCCATGCCGGCCCAGGTACATGAAGCTCTTGGTCCCGAGGATTTCGATCTTTGTGGCGCAGAATGGCCAGTCCGGGAACAGGTCGTTGTCCCGGACTGAAACGGGGATCTTCTTCATGTAAGGCGACCACAACGAGCCCTGGAAGAGCAGAGTGAACTTGTCGAATTCGTACGTGGCATACTGCGTGTCCGGCGTGTCGCGCCCGTCCTTGAGCGCCAGAATCCCGCCGGTATGCGAAACAGTCTTGGGCGGCGGCGGATCGCCCATCACAAACCGGGCCAGGTCCAACTGGTGCACCGCGTCGCCAGGGATGGGCCCGCAACTGAACTCGGCCATATTCAACCAGTAACGGCCTGGGATGTAAGGCAGCTTGGCCGCCGGTCCGCACCAAAGGTCGTAATCAAACCCGTCCGGCACCGGTTGCTCCGGCCCGAGGTTCTGGCGTCCGTGCTGCATCATGTTGTAGACGCGCACGAGGTGGATATCCCCGAGCTTGCCGGATTGCACAAACTCGCGCGCCGCCGCCGCGTAAGGAGCGCTCCGGCTTTGCATGCCCACCGTGACCACGCGGTTATACTTCCGGGCCGCCTCGATCATCTTGCGGCCTTCCCAAAGGTTGTGCGACATGGGCTTCTCGACGTAAACATGCTTGCCCGCCTGGCAGGCGAGGATGGTGCCAAGGGCGTGCCAATGATCCGGCGTGGCGTTGATCATCACATCCACGGCCTTATCCTCGAGCATGCGCCTGAAGTCCTGGACGAACCGGGGCGCTTTCCCTTGGGCCTCGGACACGACTTTGGTCGCATAAGCTGCCCGGCGGCTGTCAGGGTCGCAAAGGTAGGCGATTTCGACGTCTCTGCGCTTGGCGAACATCCCGGCCAGCGCGGTTCCCCGGCCCCCTGCGCCCATCAGGCCCACGATCACCTTCTCGTTCGGGCTCGCGGCGCCACCCCGGCCCACGAAGGCCAAAGCAGCGGCGACACCGGCTGATTGTTTGACGAACTGGCGTCGATTCAGGCTGGACATAGTCGTTTCCTTTCGATCTGGACCAAGGGAAACCCGCCGTGTGCTCATGCGCATGGTTCTCGGTAATTTGGTCGCCTCTTTGCCTACCGAATCGCACCAGCACTGACGAGCAGGAAATTCGCCGCTCCGTCCGCGCGGGCGTATCCTGCGGGACCAAGCTGCGTTGCAGCTGCGTCCCGCAGGCACGATGCCGAAGCCTCAAACGAGTGGTCGATGAAATGGCTATAGATCTTCCTCAATCCTCCTGTCGTGCCAACTGCGGCTGCACTCGGAGACACCCCAGTGATGACCAGGGGTTCACCCGTAGATGACCCGTAGATGACCCGTAGTTCACCCGTTCGGCAACGGGTCATCTACGGGTGAACTACGGGTGAACTACGGGTGAACCCCCTGGTGTGGACACTGTCGGCTACCGACCAGAGCCTTGCACCAGCCCAGATCCGCCGCGACCGGCTCTATCGGGAGAAATACAATTCCTTCGAGGCGTATTGCCGCGACATATGGCAATATGGCCGCAACTCCGCACGAAAGGGAAAAGCTCTTGTGGAGCGAAGAACGAAGCGTCGCTTCAGCTGGCCGGGTGGGCGGAACTGTAGCAAGACTGCAGCAAAACCGGGTGGGTCGACGTAAGTCGTTGGTAGAGATAAAGCGAGCGCAGGGATTCGAAATCTTCCGCACTCACCGGCCTATCCCCATCAAAATGGGGGGATTTCCGCATAAGCACGGAGGATAATCGAGGGCAGCTTTTTGGCGAGTGCGCAGTGAACTACCCGCGGCACGAAGATTTCTTATCATGCAGCGTCATGCAGATAGGTTTCTCGCATAGTCAATCATAGTCAATGCGACTTGCCCACAGTACCATCGCCCCGCCGAGCAGGAACAGGATGCCACTGTAGGCAAACGCCACGGACACTCCGAACCCAGTCCAAAGCAGGCCCACCACCGCGCTGGAGATAAAATCGCCGACTCCGTTCACGGTGGCCAGCGTACCGAACGCCATGCCGTGATGCTGCTCTGGCACGAGTTCCGCGCAGAATGAGTCCTCCAGCGTTTCTTCGATGCCCACGTACATGCCGCCGATCACAAAGACCAGTGTCAGCGTCCACACGTTCATCGGCAGCAGGATGACCGCCACCGCCATGCCCGCAGCCATAAAGTAGCCACTTGCCAGCAGCAACCCCTTGTTCATCCGGTCGGCCAGCCAGCCCGCAAGCATCGAGAATGCCGCGTAGAGGACGTTGTGGAGCACGTAGAGGCCGGTGGCGATGCTCACGGCCTTGGCCGCGCCGAGCGTTGGTGTCAGCTTCACCGTCGCCAACAGGATCAGCATGGTGTGGGCAAAGTCTCCCATGCCAAACAACCCCACCGCCACAAGGAAGTTCCGGTAATTCTTGGGCAAGGCCCGCAGGCTTTCACCAAACGACACGTGCGGGACCGGTTTACGTTCCTTCTCCTGAACCACGAACGCGATCAGCACAGCCGCCAGCAGCCCCGGAATCAGCGTCAACCAGAACAACGTCGGGTAGTGGTGGTTGACGGCTTGCAGGAGAAAGAACGCGGACGCCGGGCCGACAATGGCACCCAGCGTGTCCATCATCCGCTCGAAGCCAAAGGCCCGCCCGTAGGTTTCCTTGGTAACCGAGGCGGCCAGCAGTGCCTTTCTGATCGGTGTGCGAACCCCGCGCCCCAACCACGCTGCCGCACGCGAGATCAGGACGTGCCACGCCGCGCTGGCCAGACCAAACGACGCCGTACCCAGCGCCGTCACCAGATACCCGGCAACCGCGATGGGTTTTCGCCGCTGGAGTCGGTCGGTGTAATAGCCCGACGCCATCTTGGCGAAGCTGGAAAGCCCATCTGAGACACCTTCGATCAGCCCCAGCCACGCCGCCGCCACGCCCATGGTAGCCAAGAAGGCAGGCATGACCGTCGTGGCGATCTCGTGCGACCAGTCGCTGAACAGGCTGGCCAATCCAACGCCTACCACGGTGCGGTTGAGCCAGCGGGTCCGAGGTGGCGATTGGTCAGTCTTCATGCAAGCGACATGGCTTCCAGTTCCGCGATCTGCTGGCGCAGGCGCGGGGTGTTCGACCCGGTTTCCTCGACCATCTGCGCCAGCGCTTTCAACTCGTTCTGGGCGGCTTGTTCAGTTTGCTGTCGCAGTTCCCCGATGACAACTCCAACGCGGTCATTCCAATCCGCAGCCAAGCGGGAGAGGTTCTTCTCCACTTCGTATCGTGCCTTGCGGAGCAGCACCCGCTCAATGGGGCGACGGAATACTGCCGCCGGAATGACGTGGCTGACGGTGCCGAAGGCCGCGTCGAACGCGTAGCTCACGTCCACCGGTGGGGCCGACGGCTCCCGCACATCCAGATTGAACTCGCGGGGTGAGAGGCTGACACCCAGCGCAGCTTTGACGTGCTCCGCCAATCGGTCGTGAAAAGCCCGGACACTGCGGGCGAGATGGATGGCAGCCATCTTTACCGGCTCACAAAACATCGCCTGCTGCTCATGCGAAACCGCGTTCAACTCGCGGGCGAGAAACGACTGGACCCAGTTGCGCCACGCTTCCAATAGCGCGGGGAGCCGCATCTGCCACTGGACAAACTGGGCGTGAAGCCCGTGCGTGATCTCTTCCTGCAACGCACGCTGGACGGTTCCTAATCGTTCCAACGATTGATCGAAAGCCTTGGCCGACCACTGACGCGTCAGCACTTCCAGTTCGACCCGGAACAGATCGAACTGTCGGCGTTCCTCGTCGAGCCGCTCTCGCAACGCTTGCCGGGCGGATTCAGCGTGGGTGGCCGCAGCGAGCGCCACACGCAAGTAGTCGAGAGCTTGTTTCCGCAGCGAGTCCACCTTGTGCCGAAGAATGTCCCCGCTGGCTTCGGCCCAGTGCTGCCTCATGGGTTCCAGCAACTCTTTCAGAAGCGCCGACTTCATCGCCGCCAGTTCGGGCTTGATCGAGTAGAAAAAGATGGGCCACTGCCCGTCATTGGCGCGACGGAGCCGTGCCCGGACAAATGTCAGCACTTCCTCTCGCTGCGATTCGGTGAGCAGGTCGGCTTTCGTCAGCAGCAGGACAATCTTGGGCGTGTGATCGCGGAGTGTAGCCAGCAGGGCCAGATCACGCTCCGACAGGGGTGCGTCCGCACTGACGGCCACGAGGGCCGCGCCGACACTGGGCAACCAGTTCAAAGCGACCTCCGTGTTATGCGTCAACGCGCTGCCAAGGCCGGGTGTGTCTACGAATTGCAGCGGCTCTAGCGGTTCCAGTTCCGGTAGGTCAACCTCGACCGAGGCCACCTGCTTCTGGTTGTTTGGATTCTCGTTCTCGCCGACGTAGAGGCCGACCTCGTTCAGCGAGATGGACCTGCCGGTCCCATCGAGAAACCGGACTTCGGCGCGTTCCCGAACACCGTAGCGGAGCCGGGTGATGACCGCCGTCAACGGCACCACGCCAATCGGCAGCACGTTGCGACCGGTCAGGTGGTTGAGGAATGAACTTTTTCCCGCTTTGAACCGACCGAAAACGGCCACGTCAACCGAGTCCTGATGGCGAAGCTGGTTGTGGCAGGCGTCAATCAGCGGTTGCAGGCTGGCCAGCTTCAGGTCTGCCGCCACGGCCTCAACGCGTTCGAGCGTGTGATTCGGACTGGTCATGTTCTCCCTTGCCCCAGAGTCTCCGGCTGTACGCCACGCTCCAGCAGTTGGATGACTTCACGCACCAGCGCTTCGAGTTGGGGTAATTCCGTCTCCAAGTAGGCGGCGCTCGCCGGGGCAAGCTTACCACAACCGCGCATTTCACCCGAAGGATGGGCCTCGTACAACGAGATGCTTGCCAGTTCGAGGCCCGCCAAGAATGTCCTGCGCACCGAGTCGGACGATCCCTCCAATCCCAGCGTGTCCGCCATCTGGCAGAGACGCCGGTGCGCCGCGTCAATCCGTTGCCGCAGGGGAGCCGCCTCGTCCGCCCGAAGGCGGTCTTCATGCCGGATCAGCCTCAAATCGTCCGGTGGATGGTCGAGCGTCTCCCGCAACCTTGCCAGCCTGCGCTCCAATTCGGCCAGAGTCACAGTCAGTCTGCGCTCTTGAGGTTCAGTCAGTGGCAACGCGGGGTTCATAACCGGACTGGCAGGCGGACGGTGCCGTCTTGGCGGTGGAGGCTTTGTATACGCCGGTCGAGGTCGAGCAGTTTCAAGCTGGAACGGTTGCGCAGGTCGTAGCTGCCGGTGGCCACGCCGTCTAGCAGTTCGCGCAGCAGGCGCGGAACTCCCGCCGACAAACGATGCAGGGCTTGCGCTGCTGCCAACGCGGCAACGGGAAGCCGCCCAGCCTTCACCAACTGTTCAATGACTTCCTGCGTATCGGCCAGATGAAAAGGCCGGATTTCGACGTGCGCGAAGCGGCACAGAAGCAGCCAGATATGGCCGATGTCCCACGCGTGCTCAGAACGCGTAACGATCCAGACTGGCACACGCTGGCTGACGCCTTCAATGAACGAACTCAGCTTGGGCGTCGTCCAGCTTACTCCGTCGAAAACGACCGCCTTGCCAGCGGCAGCCACCACCCGGAGAAGCCGGTGCTTGCGCTGAGGCAAATGTTGGTCGCCAGCTTCCAGTCCAAGCTGTCCTTCCAGTGCGTCGCAGATGTTCGAGAGCCGGTCGGACTGCGGTGACACCACCAAAGGCAGCAGGTTTGCAGCGTGGTAAACCAATTCGGACTTCCCGATCCCTTCCGGTCCCAGAATCAGAACGTGCCTGCGATGCGCGTGAAGGCGGACCAGTTGGGCCAGTTCTTTATCTCGACCGACAAAAGGAAGCCCAAGTTCGTGAGGTTCTTTGATAGTTGTCGCTGACATAACTCGCTACCGTGACATAAAACACAATCTCGGTAGGAGTCATCAGCCCAGCAGCAGCAGGACGGTTTCCCCGGTCCACGGGGAGGCAAACTCCATTGCCCAACCCGAAAATCGACGACATCAGCCTAACGGTCAATTACAGGTCAACACGCGGCTTACCGTCTGGCTGCCGTGAAGGCCGCGCCGCCGTACCGGGCCTTCTTTCCCAACTCCTGCTCGATCACCAGCAGCCGGTTGTACTTGGCGATGCGCTCGGAACGACAAAGCGATCCCGTT
>CAZODO010000065.1:32010-35964 GCA_964578605.1 uncultured Verrucomicrobiota bacterium
GATCTGTCCCGCGCCAGTACCCACCGCCAGATCGGCGATGAAGGCATCCTCGGTTTCACCGGAGCGATGGGAAATCACCGCGCCGTAGCCGGCTTTCTGGGCCATCGCCACCGTCTCCAGCGTTTCCGACACCGTGCCAATTTGATTGAGCTTGATGAGAATGGCGTTGGCGATGCCGTCGCGGATGCCTTCGGCGAAAATCTTCGGGTTTGTGACGAAGTTGTCGTCTCCGACCAGTTGCAGCTTCTTGCCGAGGGCTTTTGTCAGTGCCTTCCAGCCCTCCCGGTCTTCCTCGCCCATGCCGTCCTCCAAGGACACGATGGGGTATTTCTTCACCCACTGGCTCCAAAGCTCGACCATCTCAGCGGGCGTCTTGCGGGAGCCGTCGGATTTCTTCATTACGTACTCCCCGGCATCGCAAAACTCGCTCGCCGCAGGGTCCAGTGCGATGGCAATGTCCTTGCCGGGTTTGTAACCAGCAGCCTTGATGGCTTCGAGGATCACATCAACCGCTTCCGTATTGGTCTTGAGGTTGGGTGCGAAACCGCCCTCATCCCCAACCGCGGTGACGAGGCCGCGCTTCTGCAACAGCTTCTTCAAGGTGTGAAACGTCTCCGCCCCGTAACGCAAGGCTTCGGTAAACGTGCGAGCGCCGACCGGAAACAGCATGAACTCCTGAAAGTCCACATTGTTCGTGGCGTGCGCTCCACCGTTCAACACGTTCATCATCGGCGCGGGCAGCACATAGGGAGCACTGGCCTTCCCGCCGTGCAGCGTGCGGATGTATGTGTAGAGTGGCAGTCCTGAATCCAAAGCCGAGGCCCGGCAGACGGCCATCGAAACGCCAAGGATGGCGTTCGCGCCGAGCTTCGACTTGGTGTCCGTTGCGTCGAGCTTGCGCATGAGATCATCAATCTCCTGCTGCGCGCGGGGTGATTTGCCCTTCAGCTTCGGGGCGATGGTTTTGTTCACGTTCGCAACGGCCTTGAGCACGCCTTTGCCGCCGTAGCGCTTCTTGTCGCCGTCGCGCAGCTCCACGGCTTCGCGGATGCCGGTGGAGGCACCGCTGGGCACGCTGGCGGAGGTGCTGATGCCGGTGTTCAGGGTGACAGTCACGGCGACCGTGGGGTTGCCGCGTGAGTCGAGGACTTCGAGTGCTTTGATGCTGATAATCTTGCTCATATCGGTTCGGTGTTGTTGACGTTCACTGCTTCACGATCAAAACGCTGCACTGGGCATGGTCGCTGATCCGGTCGGCGGTGTCGCCCAGAAGCCGGCCCCAGAGTTCTGAATGGTCGCTGTGGCCGACAACGATCAGGTCATAGCCGCCCTCGTCAGCCAGCTTCACGATGGTCTTGGCGGGATGGCCTCGCCCGGTTTCACAGGCGATCTTGATGCCGTGCTGGGCGGCGGCCTCGGCAACCTCCTTCTGGCGCTCTTGGAAATACTCGTCCGCCGCTTCGGCTTCGTTTTCCGGTTCGCCGGGCAGATCGGTGTAGCGCGGCAGCGGCTCCCGCACCCACAGGGCGGTGAGTTGAGCATTGAACTCCTTGGCCATCACAGCAGCCCGCCGCAGGGCCGCCTTGCCGCCTTTGGAGCCATCATAGCCGAGGAGAATCTTCTGAAACATAGAGCCTCACTTTCCACTGTCTGTTACCGGTGACCCGGTTTTGCCGTTGATCTTGCGTTGATAAAGTCGTCCCCACGCCACCATCGTCTTGACGGGAGGCTGGAACCACTTTTGGGCAATGAGCGTGGGCACGAACGCGCTCAAGATGACCACCGTCACCAGCACCGAATACTGGTTCTGGTCGATGATCTTGTTCTGAAGCCCAAACAGGGCGGAGATGGTCCCGAAGGTCAGCCCCGTGGACATGAGCAACGCGGTGTAATTTGCTTCGCGGGTCCGCATGAAGAAGTACCGGGACAAGGGCCATACGCCGACAATCTTGGTCGCCATTTTGATGAGTAGCAGCATCGCAATCAGGCCGACCGCTGCTGCCAGCGCGGACAGGGACACGAATAGTCCGGCCTTTATGAAGTAGAAGGGCGTGAAGATCGCGAAGGCGATGCTCCGCATCCGGTGGACGAGGGTCTTGTCGCGCAGAAAGACACCCGCGACCACCAGACCCAACAGGTACGCCGGGAGCACCGCTTCACTCTTGGCGCTGGACGCCAGTCCGCCGAGGAAGAAAAGCACCAGAAAAAGAAACTTCACTTCCGGCTCACTGACCCGCGTCGCGCCCAACCGGGTGATGAGATACTGCGTCCACTTGGGCATGAACCAGAGCATCACCGCCGTCACGGCCACGAAGATGACCAGCCAGATGTTGAAATCGGCGAACAAAATGCCCAGCGCCAGCACGGTGCCGAAGTCGGTGATGAAGCACGCGGCCAGCAGCATCTTGCCCATCGCCGTGCTGCTCAAACCGCCCTCGATCATCACTGCATAAACCACCGCGACCGACGTGGTGGATAAGGCAATGCCTGCGATCCATGCCTGCCGGATCGGCCAACCCAAGCCGTATTGAGCGAACATCCAGACTCCAAGGAACGGCAGCAGAAACGACAGAATCCCGATGCTCAGGCTGGCCCGCAGGTTGGCCCGGAGCGACTGCGGGTCAATTTCGGCTCCGGCGAGAAAGGTCAGAACTCCGCTGCCCAGCATGGCGAGGAAATTGGTCCACTCGGTGGTGTGCAGCAGCGGCGCTTGATTGGCGGTGTGGATGTTGCCCACAACAACCCCAAGAAGAATTTCGATCAGGGCCACCGAAATGCCCAGCCGGATGGAGATCAGGCTCGCCAGAAAAGCCAACCCCATCCAAAAAGCCGCAATGAACCAGATGTTCTCCATCGTGTGTGCAGTTTAGATTTCGGGAGCCTCACTCACGTTCGGTCCAGCCCGATAGTCAATCACTCGCATCTTCTCCAAGGTCACCAAGCCGCCCTTCATCATCTCGTCGAGCACCGGCAGGAACTCGTTGATCTTTTCCTCGCTGTCCACGACCTCGATGACCAGCGGCAAATCCATCGACAGCCGCAAGATTTTGGCGGTGTGCAGGCGGCTGGACTTCCCAAAGCCGATCGGTCCCCGCAACACCGTGGCCCCAGCCAAGTGCAACTCCCGAGCCTTGAGCACGATGGCCTCGTAGAGTGGTTGGTGGTGCCAGCGGTCGGTTTCACCGAGGAAGATGCGGAGCATCACCGCGTCGTGGGGAATGTGCATATCAATCTTCCCACGGGAAGGTTTTCCCCGAAGTGGCGGGCAACGACGCCCGAAGCCCAGAAGCGGGCGATGCTGCCCACCGCCCCGCCCAACCCGACCCAGATGAAGCTCATCATAAAACTCCTACCGATGCGTTTACGTCGTTCGGTAGGAGTTATCAGCGCTGAAACCGGTTCAGGCGGTTCTCTGGACGGGCCAGAAGGCAAACTCCATTGCCAGCTGTAGTCTATTGTGGATCGGAAACACGGCAATCCCAAATTCCGAACCAAATACGCTGCCCAGCGCTGATTCAGGAAAACGGGGCGGGTGCTTGATGGGGTTCAGACTGATTTTCCCCATTGGAGAGGGGGAACATCAGTCGCATTTTGGAGCCGCTGCTCCGGCCGGCTGCCGCGTTGCCGGCCCCCAGTGGTTGACCCCGCGGCTTAAGGGACGTCGGCCACTAAAAAATCCGCGCAGCCACGACGAATTTGCGCGTGGCACCAGGGGACCTCTCCTCGTCAACTGCCGTTTTTAGCTTCATCGATCTCGGGGTGAAGAGCACGTCACCCGCGATTAACACTTCCGCGTTTCTGAAAGAATGGATGGTCACAGTCTATCACTCGCCAAAGGATGACTTGTCGCAGCCGATCGACTACGTAGGCAACGAGTCCAAAATTCGTCATCGCCCTGGCCTTGAAGGCAAAAGAAAAAGCTGAGACCGGGCCTCTGGGGGCGATCTCAGCTTT
>CAZODO010000066.1:0-35242 GCA_964578605.1 uncultured Verrucomicrobiota bacterium
GACTTTCACCCTCGGATGCACCTGGCTTCCCGAAGCGCACCGTAATCGTAATCGCAAACGGATTTGAAATTCCTTTGGTCTTGCAGGTTCGCGTCTTCGGCGCTGATCCCGAGCCACAGAGCGCGAGCGACCCGAGGCGAGAGCGTCCAAAGCCGCTTGGGATGCGTCAAGCGGACGCGGGAATGCGCGCAATTCGCGCATGCCGAGCGTCGGGCGCGCATTTGGAGAGTCCTTTTTCGAGAGAAAGGGCTTGAAACCGCGTGGCATTGGTGATGCTGTGTGTTGCTGATCAGATCAGATCGGATCGGATCGGATCAGACCAAATCCGGGCTGGGAGGCAATGAATTGCCGCCGCCCGAAGCACGGGTGCTGAGTCCCTGTTATCGGTGATGAACCGGCGCGGGACCGGCGGGGGGTTGGACACGCTGAATTTCCTGGACGAGGCAAAGCCGCCTTGTTGAGGGAACGGCGTTGTAACGAGACAACCTGCGGTCAGGGTATCTGTAGAAAAGGGGTCGGCCGTCATCTCGCCTTGTTACCACAAGAACGCGTCGTATTGAGACAGTCGTCTTGATCGAAAATGGTTTTCACGACTCAGATCTTTGTCTGCTATTTTCTGCCGCTCTTTCTGCTGGTTTACTACAACCTGCCGTATCGGTGGCGCAACGCGTGGATTACGCTCGGCAGTTACGTCTTCTATGGGTGGTGGGAGCCTTGGTTTGCTGCCCTGATGTTCTTCACGACGGTGCTGGACTTCACCTGGGGCAGGGTCATCACCCGGCGCGACGAAACGAGAGCGGAAACTGGCAGTGACGGCCTGCGTGGCCACGAACCTTTGTCTGCTCGGGTTCTTCAAGTATTACATGTTCGCCGCCGAGACGTTCAACCAGTTGCTGGCGGTCCTGGGCGCCGAACCGGTGCGGGTTTTGCGCGTGGTGCTGCCCATTGGCATTTCGTTCTACACCTTTCACTCGCTGACTTACGTGCTGGATTTGTATCGCGGGCATGCCGAGCCAGCCAAATCGTTCTCGGGATTCGCGGCGTTTGTGGCGCTGTTCCCCGACCTGGTGGCGGGTCCCATCATTCGGTACAAGACCCTGGCCGCCCAATTGCGGGATCGGGAACATACGGTGGCGCGGTTCTCTTCCGGGGTCGCCATTTTCATCGTGGGTTTCGCGAAGAAGATCCTGCTGGCGAACCCGTGCGGAGAGGTGGCGGACGCAGTTTTCAGCACCGCGAACCCGTATGCGCTGGACGCCTGGGTGGGGGTGCTGGCTTACGCGTTTCAGATCTACTTCGATTTCTGCGGTTACTCGGATATGGCGGTGGGACTCGGCCGAATGCTGGGATTCGAGTTCCTGAAGAACTTCGATGCGCCCTATCGGTCGGAAAGCATTACCGAACTCTGGCGGCGCTGGCATATCTCGCTCTCCAGCGTGCTGCGCGATTACCTCTACTTTGCGCTCGGCGGGAATCGAAAGGGGGAAGCCCGCACCTATTTCAATCTCGCGGTGGTCATGGTCATTGGCGGGTTCTGGCACGGAGCGAAATGGAATTTCCTGGCGTGGGGCGCGTTTCACGGGTTGCTCCTGGCGGCTGAACGGTGGCGGGGCAAGCGCAGCTTCTATGACGCGCTGCCACGGCCGGGGCGGATCGGATTGACCTTTCTGCTGATGCTCTTTTCGTGGGTGCTATTCCGGGCCGAAAATCTCACGGCGGCGCTGGATTACTTCCGGGCGATGTTTGGGCTAAGCCCGGTCGGAGAGGTGGCGCCGCTGTTGGGGGCGATCCTTTACACGCCTTACTACCTGTTGATCCTGGGGATCTGCGGCTTCTTGGTCTTCCAGCCGATCCAGGCGCATGACTGGGCTGAGGCGCCGGTGACCTGGGGACGGACGGCCGTGGTGGTCCCGCTGTTTATGATCTCCCTGATGACGATGTACAGCCAGGCCTTTAACCCGTTCCTCTATTTCCAGTTCTAGCGGCTATGGCGCGTTTTACCGATCCCAAATGGGCTTTGATCCTGGTCTTCCTCGGGACCCTCACTGCCCTGCCATGGGTCCAGGTGTTCATCGAAGCCCGGGGTGACAACGGCATCCGCGCGCTGGATCTCTTTACCCTGACCCCCACCGCCCAGCACCTGCGCGATTTCGAACATAGCCTGGAAGCCGCCAATTGGGCGGCCCACGCCAGCCGGCCTTGGGTGCAATTCGCGCAGTTCGAATGGCTGGGCTACGGCGGGGAAAAGGCGCTGCTCGGGCGTGACGGTTGGTTTTTCTACAAGCCAGGGCTCCAGGACATGCTGGCCAACGCGAACGCGTCATGGCCCCGCCGGACCAACGATCCGGTCGCGGCGATGGTCCATTTCCGCGACCAGCTCGCCGCGCTCGGGATTCAGTTGCTGATCCTGCCGGTGCCCAACAAAGAGAGCGTCTACCCTGACCGGTTGGCAGCGCGGACCGGGCAAAGCCGGAGCCTTCTGGCCCCGCGCACCCGGGAGGTGCTGCGACAATTGCGGACGGCCGGCGTGGAGGTGGTCGATCTTTTTGACGCGTTCAGCCAGGCGCGGTGCGCCGGTTCAGACAGCTGCGCTCCCTTGTACCTGGCGCAAGATACCCATTGGTCACCTGCGGGGGTGGCTCTTGCGGCCAAGGCAGTCTCCCGTCGGCTGGAAGCGTTGGGATGGGTGGAGCCTGGCTGGGTCGATTATTGCGATAAGCCGGCGCCGGTGAAGCGCGTGGGCGATATCGTCCGCATGCTCCGGGTCCCGCTCATCGAGCGCCGGATTCAACCCGAGGACGTGCCATGCATGCAAATCGTGCAGGGCAATAGCGGTGAGCTGTACAAGGACGCCGCGGACGCGCAGGTCCTGGTGATCGGGGACAGCTTTTTGAGGATTTACCAACAGGACCCACCCACCGCGGCAGGGTTCGTGGCGCACCTGGCCAGAGAACTCCGACAACCGCTCATGGCTCTGGTGAACGACGGCGGCGGGGCCACCCTGGTCCGGCAAGAGCTTCGGGCGCGGCCTGTGTTCCTTAAGAACAAGAAGGTGGTTCTTTGGGAATTTGTCGAACGCGACCTCGGGCTCGGGACGGAAGGCTGGAAGCGGGTGTCCCTGCCCGCGATGGCCGCGCCGAAAGCGCCGCTCCTTTCAACCTCAAACAAGATGAAACCTGCCCCATGACGGAGATCTCAAAAGTGAAGAATCTATGGAAGAAGCTGAAACCCGCGACTTCAATCGGGTTCACCCTGATTGAGCTCCTGGTCGTGATTGCCATTATCGCCATCCTCGCGGGCATGTTATTGCCGGCGCTGAGCAAGGCGAAATCGAAGGCCAAGCAGACTCAATGCTTGAACAACCTGAAACAGGTCGGGCTGGCCATCCTCATGTACGCGGAGGAACACCGGGAACATATCCAGATCGCGGCGGCGTTGGATCCTCAGTTCACCTGGGGCAGACTGGTGTATTCAAACCAGAACGTCGGCTCGCTCAGCGTCTTTCGTTGCCCGGCCTATCCGCCCCTTGTCTACACCAACGCGCCTACGAACTGGGTCGGCACTTACGGTGTCTGGTCCGATCCGCCGGAGACGGTGACGTCCGGTGACGTGGACAAGGACGTGGTTCTCTCCGCCGTCCAGAGCCCGGCCGAGTACCCGCATCTGGCCGATTCGACCAGCCGCGGCCGCCAGGGCTTGGGCGCGGTCCAGTTCCATACCTTCCGCACCAACTCGCTGGTGGAAGAAGTGCACGCCCGCCATGGCAACAGCGCGGACGTTTGGTGTTTCGATGGGCATGCCGAATCGATGACGAAGCTTCGCTTGGAACGGCTCGGCATCAAGCCGTTGATTGGAAAAGACACCACGCCTGGTTATTTCCCGTGAGAGCGAAGAGCGCCATTGTTGTCGCGGGCGTGCTGGCCGCGGGGGCTGTCGGAGCCTTTGTCCTGTTCCAATTCAGAGCCACTCCGCAGAACACCGCCCTGGCCGCAAGACAGGAGGCCATGAAAACCCTGGGGCACTGCATCGCGAAGCTGCGTCCAGGATGCAAAGTCTTGGTGCTATCGAATCCCTTCACCCAAGATTCGGGGTATCTTGAACCCAAGGCGCAGTTCGAGCGCGCCGGGGTGCGGGGGTTGCGTGAAGGGCTTGGCAAAGATGCTTCCGTCACCGTGGTCTTCCCGGAGATCGCGCCCGAATACCGGGCGGACCCTCAATCCGTCTTCATCCCGCCGGATTCACGGACCCCCTTGAGCTTCCTGGTGCCGCCGAGCTCGGTGGAACAGCTTGCCAATGCTCATGCCGAGTGTTCGGTGATCGTGAGTTTGATCGGGTTATCCATGGGGATCGACCAGGGTCAACTGTGGGCGAAAGGGGATCCGCATTGCTTTGCACTGCTGCTGCCTGATTTGCGGGTGCTGGGTCCGCCCGAAAAGGCCGTGGAAGCGTTCAGCCAGGGCAAAATCCTGGCCGCCGTTGCGGAGGACAGCCTTCACCCCGGGACGCCCTTGCTGGTGACCCTGGAGAATGTCCGGGAAATCCTGGACCGTCAGCCGTCGGCCCTGGGCTATTGAACCTGAGATGCCATTGCGAAGAGCGTTATCTATGCGTTTACCCCTGCTTGCTGTTTCCCTCGTCTTTCTTCTCTTATGGACCTGTGCTGCGCCGCAAGCCACCGGGCAGTCCCTTTCGATCGTCAAGGAGGGCGACACCGGGCTTTTGGTCAAGGCCAGCGCTCCGGCCGATGAACGGCACGTTCTCCAAGCCAGCAAAGATCTGAACCTATGGCTGGACCTTGATGATGCCGTCTCCGGCACCGTTTCGACTCTTGTTCCCACAACCAAAGCGGCCCAATGCTATTTTCGGCTGGTTCCCTGGGTAGAACCCGCGCCCATCCGCGTTGTGCTGATCGGGGATTCGACCGTGGCGGACCAGGCGAGCAACCTCGGCCGGTTCTGTGGTTGGGGGGAGGGCATCTATGTCTACTTCAAGCCGAACGCCCAAGTCATTAACCTCGCCTATCCCGGGGTGAGCACGAAGACATTTCTCTACTCAGACCAGAAGGCGAGCATGCTGGCGATCAAGCCGGATTACGTCCTCATCGACCTTTTCTATGTCGACGAATTCAACGGGCCGCCCGAAATCACGACCACCTTGGAGGAGTTCGAGGCGAACCTGAGAATCATTATCGAAATGATCCGCGGTTTCGGGGGGACCCCGATCCTGCTCACGCCCCAGTGCCTTTACGTGTTCAACGAGAGCGGCGAGACCGGGCCGGCCTTTCCAAAGCGGATCGCGGTCGTGGAACAATTGGCTGCCGAGTTGGGCGTGTACCTTATCGACCTGAGCACCCTGAGCGTGAATCTCCTGAATCATCTGGGCAAAGAGGGAAGCCAGCCGCTGTTTATGGATTGGCTCCACTTCTCCAAGGAAGGCGCGAAAGTGATCTCTGGCCTGGTCGTCAACGCGCTTCCACCGAGCTTCGGGCCCTACCTCGTCCCTGAGAAAACTCTGGGCTTCTGACGCCCACGATGCCGCAGCGTCGCCGGGATAGAGCCTCGAACGGGCGTTTTCGGCGGCGCTGCAGCAAAGAGCGCCCAGCAAAGGCCCCGTAACGCCGTCCGCGTCGCCTGACGCCAAGAAGCCGGTTTCGTCACCGGGCAGGCGCTGGTTCTTTCGTTAGGTGTTCCCTCTCAAGTTGGTCGTGCGGCCTGCTCCGAGGGCTCTTGCCCAGTTACTCCGCGTCGGGATAGGAACCAAGCACTTTAACGAAGTTGCAGTGCTTGCCGAGCTGGCGAACGGCCGTGGCGAGTTTGGGATCGTCGATATGCCCGTCGCAATCCACGAAGAAGAAGTATTCCCACGCCTTCCGTTTGCTGGGGCGGGACTCGATCTTCGTCATGTTGATCCCGAAACGGCGCAAAGGCGCCAACGCTCGATGGAGCGCCCCCACTTCGTCCAAGATGCTCAGCATGATGCTCGTCCGGTCGTGCTTTGTCGGAGGCGGGCTCTGGCGTCCCAGCACGAGGAAGCGCGTGGCATTGGCCAAGTTGTCCTGGATGTCGAACTCGAGGATCGCGAGATTGTAGCGCTCGGCTGCAAGCGCTCCGGCAATGGCCGCCGCGCCCTTTTCCTCGGCCGCGCGTTCGGCGGAACGGGCGTTGGACGACGTCTCGATGATTTCCGCTTGGGGCAGGTTGTTCTGCACCCAGCCGCGGCACTGGCCCAGGGATTGGGGATGGGCATAGAGCCGTTTGATTTCGTGGCGCTGACAACGGCTCATCAGACATTGCTGCACCGGCAGAACGATCTGGGACACGATCTTGAGATCACTGTCGACAAACATGTCCAGCGTGTGAGTCACTACGCCCTCGGTCGAGTTCTCCACGGGCACCACCCCGTACTCCGCCCGCCGCTTGCTGACCTCTGCAAACACATCCGCAATCGTCTTCAGCGGAACATAATGGAGGCTGGACCCGAAGCGCCGAATCGCGGCCTGGTGGGTGAACGTCGCCTCAGGCCCGAGATAGGCGATGGTCATTGTTTTCTCGAGAGAGAGCGCGCTCGACATGATCTCGCGGTAGATGGCGCGCAGAGACTCATTCGTCATCGGGCCTTTGTTCAGCTTGCAGACCCGGTCGAGGACGGCCAATTCGCGGTGCGGCGCGTAGATTTCCTCGCCGGCGCGGAGTTTGATCGCTCCGATCTCAAGCACGTGCTGGGTCCGCTCGTTCAGGAGGCGGACGATCTCGAGGTCGAGCTTGTCGATGGCTTCGCGATGGTTATGAAGGGACATAGCGCGACTTAAGGCTGTTGCGCCTCCGGGGTTTCGGCCGCGGGCGCAGGCGGGTTTGGCTGGTCTGCTGGAGGGCCGTCCGCCGGCCCTTTCTCCTCCGGTGTTGCGGCCGGGTCAGTCTGGAGTTGATCGGGAGGCGCGGTGGCCAGGCCGGGTTCGACCGTCAGCAAGGACTCGGGGCGTTGAACGACAATCCGGCGCAGTTCATCGGCGGCCGGAAGATCCTCGAGGCTGCGAAGGCCGAAGTATTCCAAAAAGAGCGGCGTGGTCACGTAGGTCATGGGGCGCCCGACAACTTCCGCGCGCCCGGCGTTCTCGATCAAGCCGCGTTCCAAGAGCGTCTGCATCACCCCGTCCACGGAGACGCCGCGGATCTGTTCGATTTCCGCGCGGGTGAGCGGCTGGCGGTAGGCTACGATCGCGAGTGTCTCGAGCGCGGGCTGGGAAAGCCTCGTTGGGCGGGCTTTCGCGCCGACCAGCGCTCGCAGCCACGGCGCGAATTCGGGCAGGCTGACGAACTGCCAGGAACCCGCCACGCAGACCAGGCGGTAACTGCGCGCCGCTTGCGCATGCTCTCGCTCCAGTTCCTCCAAAAGCGCGATGATCTCTTCTTCCTTGGTTTTCTTGAAAGGCTTGGCTTCCTCGGCCTGCTCGACCGCGGAGGAGAGCACTTCGCGCAATTCGCGCGGGCTCATTGGTTTTTGCGCGGCAAACAACAACGATTCCAAAATGAATTTGAGTTCCATGCGGTCTAGCTGGCAGAGACGCTGCCTTCGGACGAGGGCGCGCTGCCGTTTGAAACCGGCAGGGCTTGGGCCACAGTGCCGATCTCGATGTCACTGAACGGCTCGGCTTGCAGGGCGGTAAGGACTTTCAATCGTATCAGCTCCAGCAGCGCGAGGAAGGTCGTCACGACTTCCAAGCGGCTCGTCTGGCCTTCGAACAGGTCCGAGAATTTCAGGCGCGGCTTCTCCCGGGTCAGGGCCATCAATTGCTCGATCTTGTCGCTCACCGTCCAGCGATCCTCAAAGACGTCCCGGGTCGCCGCCTCCTGCTTTTGGATGCGCTTGAGGATATTGCCGACGGCGTTGATCAGATCAAACACGGAGACTCCCGAAGGGGCGCCGGGACTGGTCGTGTCGAGTTCCAGCTTGCCGGGCGTGCGCGGGTAAACGTTCTCCTGGATCGCCTCTTTCTCCTGCAGGCGCGCGGCAGCATCTTTGAACTTCTTGTATTCGACCAGGCGCCGGACGAGTTCCCATCGAGGATCGTCACCCTCTTCCTCCTCTTCGACGGCGGCTTGCTGGTCAACGGGAAGAAGCTCGCGGCTCTTGATGAACATCAGGGTGGCCGCCATGACCAGGAATTCCCCGGCAATCTCCAGATCCAATTCGCGCATCACCTCGATATACTCGATGAATTGCGTCGCGATCTTGGTGAGATTCACCTCGTAAATGTCCAATTCCTCCTTCTTGACGAGATACAGAAGGAGATCGAGCGGGCCTTCGAAAATGTCGAGTTGAACCTTATTCTCAGCCATGAATCCAGCGCGAGGGCAGCCTCGAGCGATTCCAGATCCTAGCCACGCCTTTCCCGGTTTGGCAACGCTAAGTCTCACCGGGCGCAGAACTCCGCGCGATCGCAGGAAACCTGTCTCATTTAGGCGATTGGGAGCCTCAAGAGGATGCCGAGTGGTCTATTTTGGTTTTCGACGTTATTCCCGCTGTGACGGCACCGCTTCGATCGGTTTCATGGTGGTGCGCGCCTCGATCTTGCCTGCGCGACCCGTCAAACGGCACTCGCCACCCGGCCCCGGGACCGAGACCGCGTTGGTCCCATTCGCCCGGTTGCGCAGTTCAAAGCGCAGCAGACCGGGTTCGGGACCCTGGCGGAACCAGCACACCAGTTCGTCACATTGGAAAGACCATTGCTCCTTGCCCTTGCCGGACACGTTCTGAACCGTGCCATCCACGCTGATCGTTCCCGTGAATGTCGTGTCGGACGAACCCGTAATCTCCATATCGTAAGTGGGAACGGGACGTCGCTGGGGGCGCGTCCGTTGGCACGCGGACACGATCAGCCCGATCATTCCGGCCGCGGCCGCCACGAATTGCCGCCGCCCCAGATTTCCGCCTTGGAACCTCAAACCCTGCCGTTTTGCACACATGGACGTGCAGTATGCTGAAACCCGGCGAAAAACCAAGCCGTCATCGGGATGGAGCGCTGATTTTCAACCGGTTTCATGGGAACCTGTTTATCGTTGCCCGTGAAGAATAGAGCCGCTTACAAAGCGGCGCTCCGAACGGCAACCCTAATCCTAGCCAATCAGTGTCAGCGTTTCCGGACGAGGCTGCGGGCGGTTTGAAGGGTATCGATCTGTGCAGAGGTCTTGTCGGTGCGAATGCGGACGATGCGGGGGAAGCGCAAGGCCAGACCGCTCGAGTGGCGTTTGCTGGTTTGCACAGCATCGAAGGCGATCTCCAGGACGGTGTCGGGCTCCACTTCAAAATGGCGGCCGTGCTGACGGATGGCTTTCCCTCGGAAATGATGGGTCAGGTGCACAATCTCCGCGTCGGTCAGCCCGATATAGGCCTTGCCAATGGTGTGGAGGGTGCCGGTTGCCTCGTCGCGAACGGCGAAGGTGTAATCGCTGAGGACATCCTTGCGTTTGCCATGGCCATATTCGGCGCCGACGACCACGCAATCGAGCGTCGCGTAAGCCTTTTTCAACTTCAGCCAGGCCAGCCCGCGGCGGCCGGGACTGTAAAGGCTGGCGGGATCCTTAATCATCAAGCCTTCGTTGCCCCGCTCCCGGGCGTCGGCGAACGCTGCTTCGATCTCGTCGGCGGAGTGCGCCCGGGTGATTTGGGCAAGCCGGAGGGCGGTTTGCGCCACTTGCTCGAGTTGGGTGCGGCGGGCGTGCAGCGGTTGGTTGATCCAGCTTTCGCCATTCAACCAGAGCAGGTCGAACGCGACAAACTGAACGGGAATCTGTTGTCCGAAGAAAAGGTCGCCTTCGCGCCGGCCGATGCGCCGCTGGAGATCGGCGAAAGAGAGGACCTGGTTGTCGCGCATCGCGACGAGTTCGCCGTCCAGGATCATGTCATCCGGCAAGGTGCGCGCCAGATCCGCCACATCAAGAAACGGAGTCGTGATCTCCTTCAAATCCCGAGAATAAAGGGCGGTGCGGGTCGCAACCTTGTGGAGTTGACAGCGGATGCCGTCATACTTGTCTTCGATCCAAACCACGGGGGGCGATTGGATGGGGCCGATCGGAAGAGGAATCTCCGGGACGGCGCGCCCCTCGCGGGTCCGGGCCCATCCCAGCACCCGGTCCCAGATGTCCTGGGCCGTTTCCTCAGGCGAAGCCAGCATGAACTTGAGCGGGCGGAAGGGGACAAGCGAGGCCTGGCTCAAGGTGCCGCGCTTGGCGAGGACCGCAGTCTCACCCACATTGCCCACAATGAGGTTGGCACTCTTGACGCCGGCGAGGTCCGAACCGAATGCGTGCGCGATGGCCTCCTCAACGAGGCCCTCCTTGAGGCCGATTCGGAGATCGCCCGTGAGAATTTTCACCAGATACTTGCCTTCAAGCGCCGTGGCGCGCCGGAAAGCCCCGGCGAGGAGGGGGACCTTGCCCGACGGTCCTCGCGCAAGGTGGAGTTGACCGAAAAGCGCGTCCCCATCCGAAAGCGAAAGCGTTGAAGGCTTGCGCGGGATGAGGGAGAGGATCTCGAACGCGGTCTCGCCAAGGTCGCTATGCTTGAGATAACACTGGCCAAATTCGCCGTCGCTCATCTGCGCCACCTGGCACAGGGCATCTCGAATAACGGCCCAGCCAAGCTGCAAGACTTTGTTTTCCACCGGCGGGAAGGGGTAGCCGGTGAACCAGGCGCAGGCAGCGCGAAGCGCAGGTTCATCCAGGGTCTTCAAGTAAGCGGCGAGATGAGCCGTTTTTTCGAGCTTCTTGGGTGTGGCAGCAACATCCGCGCAGACGCGCGCAAACGTCTCGAACGACAGGCTCGGGGAAACGGGGGGAGGGGCGGCCACCTCGGCTGGCCCTTCGCTGAAGGCTTGCGCTTCGCGAATGGCCGAGGCCTTGGTCCCCGGGTGGGGAGAAGAGTCGGCACGCATCACCAGCGGCAAAGTGAGCTGTTCGTCTTCGCTGAGCGCCTGCGCCTTGAACCCAAGCTCGCGCAGGGTCTGGGCGAAATCGGCGGCAAACCCGTGCAACGTGTAAACCTGCTTGGGGCGCACCTGCCTCACCATCTCGATCAATTCCGGGAAATCGGCGTGATCGCTCAGCGCGAAAGCGGCGTGAGTCTGGTACCGGTAGCGGCAGTTTGGGTCGACCGCCCAGCCGGTCAGGACGGCGGTCCGGGCAGGAGTGACATGGCGCAGCAGAGCGGACCCGGCCACATTGGGCGGACAGATAAGGACCTTGTGCCTCGCGCGACTGCTGTCGTACTTCTCATACAGAGGGAAACATTGGCCGAATTGTTCGTACAGTTTGGTCAGGCGGTGGACGGCGCCATGAAGCATGATCGGCAACCCGGCGTCGACCAACCCGCAGAGCAACTCCTGACTCTTGCCAAGCGAGTATCCGAGGAGCACCGGCGTTTCCTCGTTGTCGAGCGCTTCTCGGCAGAACCGGACAACCGCCCGCATGACATCGGCAGCGGCTGGAAAACGATAGGCCGGCTGGCCGTAGGTCGTCTCCATGATCAGGACGTCCGCCAGGCGCGGTTCGCACGCTTCGGCGGAAAGGCCGCGGCGCAGCTTGAAATCGCCGGTATAGAGGACGGAAGCGCCATTCATCTCGACGAGCGACATGGCACTTCCAAAGATATGCCCGGCCGGCAGCAGCGTGATCTTGAAGAGGCCGTGGGGACCCTCGAATTCCGCCGGTTCACCATACGGCAGCACATGCTCGCGCCACTCGCCATGGAGGCGGGCACGAACCAGTTTGGCAGTCGGAGCGCTCAGGATCACTTCCCGGTGCAAACCAATATGATCCGAATGCGCGTGGCTTATAAATACCCGCTCCGGCCCCGCCTTGGGGTCGTGCGGGTCAAGCCAGAGCCCCGCATCGGGCAGAAAGACTCCGCCGCGATCAAAACGAACGGCCAGCGCTGACATTGGGCGCAATGTATGCGGACGCCCAATGCACTGTCAAACCGAGGTCAAAGGACCACGGTTTCGCCCGGCATGGCGATGGGGTATTTGCCTTCGGAATCCGGCACGACCGGGGGGTTGCCATCCCAGGTCAGGTTCTCCAGCTCAGGCGCCAGTTCCAGATTCGAAGCGAGCGCATCGTCCCAGTTGATCACCTGGCCCGATTCGCAGGCCATCCGGCCCATGATTGCCGTAAAGCAGGATTTGGCGCAGCGCTCGGTTTCGTTGTAGGGCTTGTTATTGCGGATCGCGTCGAAGAACAGGTCATGCTCGACCTGGTAGGCATCGCAGGGCGGCCCTTGGTAATCCCACGCGAGATTCTGGGAGGTCTGCTTGTGGCCTTTGAAAAGGCGCGGCTTCGATTGGCCTTCGCCAAGGATGCCCGAGCCGGTCGCGCCATGGATAATGTCACCAAAGAAGTCGTAACACTTCGTCTGGTGGCGGCCTTGAGCAAACATGCGCGTCCCGTCAGCGAACGTGTATTCGGCGGCGTAATGGTCGAAGAGTTGGTCGGCGTCTTTCCGCACCTGGCGTCCGCCCATGCCCTGGGCGGAGACGGGCCAGGCGTCCTTGCACCAGCAGCAAACGTCGATATTGTGGATGAGCCAATCGACGATAAAGCTGCCGTTCAGCCAAGTGAAACAGCTATAATTGGCGATCTGGTATGCCAATTCGGACATCCCGGGCTGCTTGGCGCCGACTCCCACCGGCCCGTGCATGCGATAGGCCCACGCCGTGATCACTTCGCCGATCAGGCCGTCATGGATCTGTTTGACCGCTTCTTCGAGCGGCTTGTAATGCCGGCTCATCAAACCGCCAGCCACCTTTAAGCCCTTTTGCGTCGCTAACTCGCCCGTCTTGAGCACCCGCCGGATTCCAGGGGCATCCACGGCAAACGACTTCTCCATGAACACATGGCAACCCTTCTCAACTGCGTGCGCGAAATGGATCGGGCGAAACGCGGGAGGCGTCGTCAGGAGGACGACATCGCCCTTGCGAAGCGTGTCCATGGCTTTCTTGTAGCCGTCAACGCCAATGAACCGGCGTTCCGGAGGCACCACCACCTGGCTCCCGTGCTGCGCCGAAATGCTGTTCAGACTCGATTCGGCCCGGTGCTGGAACACGTCGGCAACCGCCCACAATTGGGTGGGGCCTTTGGTCGAGAGCGCTTGCGCGGCGGCGCCTGTGCCACGTCCACCACATCCGATCAGCGCGACTTTGACCGTGTTGTCCTCGGCCGTGTACCCCGGACGCGCGATGGCTCCGGCCACCGCAGCGCCCGCGACGGCTTTCGCGGAGGTACGGAGGAATTCGCGGCGGGTGGTGGTGGCGTGTTTGCCTTGGTTTTGAGAATTCATGGTATGGGCGTTTGCCTCAAGGGATTCGTTAGCTTCGCAGCACGCTTCCGACCGGAACCGGGCTGCTTTGATTCAAGTCAACCGGAACGAGGGGAATAGTCAACCTCAAGCGCCAACGTTCCATCCAACCTGACCCACCCTCTGACACACTCACCGGCTCTTGAGCCACCGCTTCAAATCTGGGGGCGATCCAGTCCGGCGTCATACAAGCGCCGGGTCGAAGTGATTCGGCCGCCAATGGGGCTCTGCATCAGCCAGGATGACCAAACGGACCACCCGCTGCCCAAATAACGCACCTCCTTCCACAATTGGAAGAAGTCGAAACGGCTGACATCGGACTGGACTGGGTTGGGACCATCCGGTACCTTGATCTCCATGTCTAAAGCGGCGAAAGCCAGCGGGCCGAACGTTTCCATGGGCGATCCGGAAATGTCTTTCGAAGAGGCGCTCAAGAAGCTGGAAGCGATTGTCCAGTCTATGGAAGCCTCGGATCTCCCTTTGGAGACCCTGCTGGCCCGGTTTGAAGACGGGGCGAAGCTGGCTGAAAGGTGCCAGAGCCGCCTTGCCGAGGCTGAATTGAAGATCCAGCAACTCGAAAAGAGCGCCGCCGGGCAACTTGTTTCGAAACCCCTCGTCCTTCCGGAAGAACCGGCAGCGTGAATTCGACAAATCACGATGGCGGGCGGGCGAAACTCGGGGCCTGCTCGCATGGATTGAGAGCCAAGCTCGCCGAAACGATATGAGCCGATTCCTCGACATGGTCGACCACCCCGCGCACGTCAAAAAACTGACCATCCCCCAATTGCAGCAACTCGCGGAGGAGATCAGGACCGAACTGATAACCGTCCTCTCACGAAATGGGGGGCACCTGGGCCCGAACCTTGGGATCGTGGAGTTGACACTGGCTCTCCATAAGGTGTTCGAGACCCCGAAAGACAGGTTCGTCTGGGACGTCAGTCATCAGACCTATGTCCACAAGATCCTCACGGGACGCAAGGCGCGGTTTCAGACGATCCGGTCGACGGGCGGCCTTTGTGGCTTTGCGCTCCGCAGTGAGAGCGAACATGACTGTTACGGTGCGGCGCATGCCGGGACTGCGCTTTCGGCGGCGCTGGGGATTGCGGCGGCGCGGGATAAGCGCGGGAGCGATGAGAACGTGATCGCCATTTTCGGCGACGCCGCACTGACCAACGGCATCTCCTTCGAGGCGTTGAATAATATTGCGCCCACCACCAAGCGGTTTATCGGGATCCTCAATGATAACGAATGGAGCATCGCGAAGAATGTCGGAGCGGTGGCTACCTACTTGAACAAGCTGATCACGCATCCCTCTTACAACCGGTTGCAGCGCGATTTCCAACGGTTGATGCGTCGGTTGCCTAAAGGCGAGTTCGCCGTGAAGCTCGGTCACAAAGCCGAGGAAGCGCTTAAAGGCGCAGTGGCGGGCGTGACGCTCGAGCAGAGTGCTCCAGGAGACAGCGGCGATGGCCGGGGTGGATACGGGAGCAGCCTGATCTTTGAAGAGATGGGGCTGCGGTACTTGGGCCCGATCGACGGGCACGATCTCCAACTCTTGATCAACGTGCTCGAATACGCCAAGAACCGCGAAGAGCCCGTGGTTCTGCATGTGTTGACCAAGAAGGGCAAGGGGTACGAAGCCGCGGTCAACCAGCCGGAGAAGTTCCATGGAACTGGGCCCTATGACGTCAAGACCGGGCTGGCACCTGTGCCGGCACCGGGTTCGCCGCCGCATTGGCAGACGGTTTTCGGCAATACCATGGTCCGGCTTTGCCAGAAGGATAATTCGATCGTTGGCATTACGGCGGCCATGCCCAGCGGCACAAGCCTTTCGGTGCTGCAGAAAGCAATGCCCGACCGGTATTATGATGTCGGCATTGCGGAAGAGCACGCGGTGATCTTCGCGGCGGGGATGGCAACGATGGGCTTCCGGCCTGTGTGCGCCATTTACTCGACCTTCCTGCAGCGCGCGTTTGATTGCATTGTCCATGACGTGGCGCTCCAGGATTTGCCAGTGATCTTCTGCATGGACCGCGCGGGGTTGTCGGCCCAGGACGGGCCGACGCATCATGGCCTCTTCGACATCGCCTACCTTCGTTGTGTGCCAAACATCATCGCCATGGCCCCGAAGGACGAAGACGAGCTGGTCGACATGATGTTTACCGCCACGCACGAGCCGCATCCGACCTTCATCCGCTACCCGCGCGGACCGGCCGAAGGTGTTCCGATCAAGGAGTACCCCAAGCTGATCGAGATTGGCAAAGCGGAGGTCTTGCGCCATTTCGCGCGAACCGGGGGTCGAAAGGTCGCGCTGTTCCCTCTGGGCAACATGAATCCGCTCGGCCAGGAGGTCGCCGGCTTGCTCATCGCCGACGGCTGCGACGTTGCCGTCATCAACCCACGCTTCATCAAACCAATCGATGCGGCGGCAACCGAACTCTTTGGGCGGGCTGCGGACGTGGTGGTAACCCTGGAGGACCACATTTTGGCTGGTGGTTACGGGGCCGGAATCCTGGAGTTCTTCAACGAGAAGCGCATTTCAACGCCTGTCATTCGAATTGGCTGGCCCGACCAATTCATCGAGCACGCCAGCACGGTCGAAGATCTGCGGGCGAAATATGGACTGACAGCCGGCGCCATCGTGGATAAGATCAAATCCGCCCTGGGCGAAGATGTCGCCGAGCGGCAGCGGGAACCCGTAACCGCCGTTTGAACGCAACGATCGCCTAAGTCACTGGAACCAACATGGCCTTCAACGACCTCACCCCTCCGCCCGGATCGAGAATGTCGATCAGCAACGGCAAGCTTGTCGTGCCGGACAATCCCATCGTGCCGTTTATTCGCGGCGACGGCACAGGGCCCGACATCTGGGCGGCCAGCGAACGGGTTTTCAATGCCGCGGTTGAAAAGGCCTATGGCGGCAAGCGAAAGATATCCTGGTTCGAGGTTTACGCCGGTGAAGCGGCCAAGAAGCGTTTTGATAATTGGCTTCCCGATGACACGATTGAGGCGTTCCGGGAGTTCCTGGTGGGGATCAAAGGCCCGCTCACCACGCCTGTGGGCGGTGGCATTCGGTCCTTGAACGTGGCGCTTCGCCAAACCCTTGATCTCTATGTTTGCTTGCGCCCGGTGCAGTACTTCCAAGGGGTGCCTTCCCCAGTCAAATCTCCCGAGAAGGTGAACATGGTCATCTTCCGCGAAAACACGGAGGACATCTACGCCGGGATCGAGTTTCAGGGCGGTTCGCCGGAGGCGGCCCGGATGCTTGAGTTCCTCGCGCATGAGTTTCCGAAAGACTTCAACAAGATCCGCTTTGGCACGCCTGAAAAGGTCTCGGAATACTTGAAGGTTGCGGCGCCCGATCATTCGCCCAGCGCGGCCCAGGTTTGTGTTGGCATCGGGATCAAGCCGGTGTCCTTGGTGGGAACCATCCGCCTGGTGCGCGCCGCCATCGAGTATGCCATCCAGCAGAAGCGCCGGTCGGTGACGATCGTGCACAAGGGCAACATCATGAAGTTTACCGAGGGCGCCTTCCGCGACTGGAGCTACGCCGCGGCCGAACGCATCTTCGGCGACAAGATTTACACCTGGACCCACTGGGAACGCACCAAGCGGGAGCAAGGCGAACCCATCGCCAACGAAGAGCAGCGGGCGGCGATCAAAGGCGGCGCCATCCTGGTCAAGGACGCCATCGCCGATATTACGCTCCAGCAGGTGCTGACGCGCCCGGAAGATTTCGACGTGATCGCCACGTTAAACCTCAATGGCGATTATCTTTCGGATGCTCTGGCAGCGCAGGTGGGAGGGATCGGCATTGCGCCCGGCGGGAATATTAACTACCTCACCGGCCACGCCATTTTCGAAGCGACCCATGGCACCGCCCCGAAATACGCCAACCAGGACCGAGTCAACCCCGGCAGCGTCGTTTTGAGCGGGGAAATGATGCTTCGATACATGGGCTGGAATGAAGCGGCCGGCCTCATCGTGAAAGGCCTCAACGGGGCGATCAGCTCGAAACGCGTCACTTACGACTTCGCCCGTTTGATGGAAGGCGCCACGGAGATCAAATGCTCCGAGTTCGGCGATAACATCATTTCCCATATGTAAGCGGCCCAGGGGGCGCGGTCCAAGACTCAAATCCACGGCGCGCTGTCGTCGGCAGGCAGATGCCGATCGATCCTGATCAGGCCATCCACTCCCGTTCGCGGTGCTTGGTTTCCTCCAGCACCGTTTGCGCGAGGCGGACGTTGTCACCGACCTGAAAGTCGAACATCCCCACGCAGATGAAATCCGCCCCGTTCTGGAGGGCGTAGCGGAAGCCGGACTCGGGCCGGATCGCCCCCGCCGCCAGGACCTTGAACGCGATCCAGGGTTTCTCCACTTCCTGCATGAAGGCTACGGTGCGTTCGGGGCTCATGTCCCAGTAGTTGTCCGCGGGATTGTCGACCACGTCCAGGTTCTGGTCCGGGCGCCGGCAGGACCAATACTTCTGGTGGTGCAGGGTCTTGACGTAGAACTCGGCCCCATACCCGTTCTTCTCCGCGTCCATAATCACCTCGAGCTTGTGCGCGCCAATTCCGGCGGGCACCCCTTGTGATTTGACGAACTCGACGCACTTGCCCAACAGATCCAAGCACCCCTCCTTCAGCCAACGGTCGCCGATCACGCCCTGGACGTAAACGGCCGATGCGCCGAAATCAATCGACGTCTTGAGATTCGTCTGCCAATCGTCGGCGCTCGGGTGCCCCTCGGCAATCCATTGAATCCGGCCGCCTCGCTCTTTCCAATAGCGGCGGAACAGGTTCATTGGACGCTCTCTCGGGTCTGAGATGATCGCGTTGACGCCGTGTTCCTCCAGTAATTGCAGCGTGTCGAGCACCTTCTCATCGGTGTTGTAATTCCGCATCAGCGACGGGACATAATGCAAGTCCCGCGAATGGGCCCAACCACTGATGAGATTGCCGCCCGAAATCAAGCGGCTGACGGTCAACTTGCCGATTTTGCCGGTCGGCATGCTTCCCTTGCTGTCTGCGGCCACCTTCGCCGAAGGACTCGGGTTGGCGGCGGGAGTCGCGTCGGCATGGCTGGCGACCGTCATTCCGGCGGAGGCAAGGGCCGAGTGAGTGATGAACGTGCGGCGATTCAACTTTGCGCTCATAGAAGAGGGGTTTGCCAGCTATTGAGCCGCAGCGGCGATCAAATGTCCAGATAAGGTGGTGATCCTTCAGTCATTTTTATTTTGGGTGGGGCGGGCCGGCCCGGCCCGTCATGGGTGATTGGAATGATCGATACCCAAAGGCCGGCCCGGCGGTCCGGCGCTAGCTTTTTGAGCAAAACGAGAATTGCGTGTGATCCTTTCGATTTAAACTCACGTCAAACGCATGGTATACACATGGTATACGCATGTCATCATGTGTTTATCATGAGGTTAGCGTGCGTTTAGCGTGCGTTTAGACCGGATTCATCGGGGTTTGAGCGCCAAGCGAGGTTGAAAATCGAGTTGACATTCACTGTGTGACTGTTATCGTACAGCCATTCGCAATGAAACTGTGCCCGGTTGCCTTTCGGTTCCACAACCGCCCGCTCCAAGCCGGGCTCTCCTGATCTATGAAGATTCCTCTCTCGCTCCGCACGTCCGGCCTCGCCCGGTTTCTCGCCGCGGCGGCCGTCATCGCGATCTCTTGCGCCGGGTCCGTCCCGAGCCGCGCAGATAACCTCCCGCCCAAAGTCGCCGTGCTCCACCCTGTCCGCGGCGAAATCTTCACGAATCCAGCCGATCTCCATGCTTTTGTGGAAGCTTCGGACGCGGACGGGTTCGTCAAATCCGTGGAAATCCTCGCCGAGACCGGCAGCCTGGGGATGATGACGCCCGACCCCGCTTCGCCCGGTCCGAGCGTCATGCAATGGACTTGGAAGAACCCGCCTTCCGGCGAGCACAAATTGGTGGCCAGGGCGACGGATGACGCGGGCGTCTCGACGATGTCCGAACCGGTGGTGTTCTTCATCAGGCGGGATACCGCACCGAATGGCGCTCGGCTTGTCATTGTCAAACCGGCCATTGGCGAGCGATTCGCTCCGGGCGACCGAGTGGCCATTGGCGTGGTGGCCTCGGATCCGGAAGGGGAGATCCGGCGCGTCGAGTTTTTCGTCAATGACATGTCGGTGGGTGTTTCGGAACTGGCGCATGAAGACGTGGTCGTCCCGGGCCGTCGCCGGGAGCATGTCTGCGAATGGACGCCTTCGGCGCCAGGGCATTACCAGATCGTGGCCCGAGGGTCCGATACGCATGGTCATGCCGTCGAATCCGTGCCGGTGGCGATTGCGGTGGTTGCGCCGATGCCCCTCGTGACCATCGAGGCGACGAGACCCGAGACGAGCGAACCAGCGCCGAATATTCGGGTTGCCCCTGGCGTCTTCACGCTCAAGCGGAATGCGGTCAATCTCGCGGATCCGCTGAAAGTGTTCCTGGCAGTCTTTGGGACCGCGACTCCGGGCGTCGATTACGAGAGATTGCCGGAGATCGTTACGTTTCCCGGAGGCGTTTCCGAGATTGAGCTGTTGGTGCAGCCTTTCGAGGATTTCACGGTGGAGGGGCTGGAAACAGTCGTGGTCAGCGTCGGCAACGAGTTGGTGGCCTGGGCCCCGGAACACGCGATTGACCCGCAACACGCCCGGGCGCAAGTGCTCATTCGTGACGCCGATGCGGCAACCGAACCCATTCTCGAGATCCATCGTCCGGTAGACGGCGAAGTCTTCGAAATCGGGCGCCCGCTCGCCATTGAAGCAACTGCGATCGATCCCAAAGGATACACTCCCCGCGTGGAATTCTACGATTTCGAGAAGCTCCTGGGGGTCTCCGAGATCACGTTTATCCGAGCGCCGGACCCGGGCACTCCTATTCCTCACAAATTGGAATGGCGGAACCTGGCGGAGGGCGAGCATCTGCTCACGGCGCGCGCCCATGATGCCAATCGGAACCCGGTCGTTTCCAAACCGGTTCGGATTGAAGTGAAAGGCCAGCCGGATGTCTGGCCCAAGGTCCGAGTTGAAACCCTCGACGCCGAGGCGACGGAATTCCCGCCCGAGGTCGACGGCATTGATGCGGCGACGTTCTTGATTTCAAGAGAAGATCCCGACTTTGGTAAAGACCTGACGGTCTACTTCGTCGTTTACGGCACGGCAGACGCAGGTGTTGATTATACCCATCCCGGAAGAAGCGCGGTGATTCCGGCAGGCAAACGTGATGTGCGAGTAGATATTATTCCGCTGCCTGACGACCGATCCGAACCGATGGAGACGGTGGCACTTCGCCTCATGGATCCCCGGCCCTTATCCTCTATTCCGGAGCCCACCGAGTACCTGGTGGATGCGCTTTCTGGCGAAGCTGCGGCGGTGATCTTCGACCGGACGAGGCCCGAGACGGGGGCGTTGGAACTGGCGCTTCCTCGGGATGGCCAGACCTTCCACCCGTGGGGGCCGGTTCGGATGGTTGCAGCGGCTTACCATCCGACTCTGGATGTCTCGCACGTAGATTTCTACGCGGGCAATGACCGGATCGGATTTTCGGAGATTGCTTTCCTTCGACCGAACGGCGGGGGCTTGATCATGCACGAGTTCATCTGGGAGAAGCCGTTTGCCGGCGATCACGTCATCACCGCCAGGGCCAGGCTGCCGGAGGGCTCCGAACTGGTGTCGAGTCCCCTCAGAATCAACGTGCCTGGCGCGCCGACCTCCGTGGTCTTGGATATCGTGGCCGTCGATCTGATGGCAGCCGAAGTGGGTCCCGACAACCTGCCGGATCCCGCGGTGTTCGAGATTCGCCGTGTGGGCGGGCCGAGCGACGTTGCCGTGACGGTGTGGTACAAGACGGACGGTTCGGCCATGAACGGGGTCGATTACCGGCAATTGGACGGGACGATTGAATTGCCCGCCGGCGAAGACAAAGTCCAGCTGGTCGTCAGACCGATCCTGGACAAAGCTCTAGAGGGTGACGAAAGCGTTATCGTTGCCCTGGAACCTCCGGTCTGCATCACCCTCTTCCCGCCGCCGCCTTCCTGCTATGCCATTGCGGGAGGCGGGATGGCCAAGGCAATCATTCAGGACGATGGGCTCGCGCCGGAGAACCTCGCGGAAAAGGCAGTCGTCTTTGACGGCATTGAACTTCAGAAAGACGGCGCCGTGCGGTTGCGCATGAACAATCAGGCCGGACGTCCCTGCGTTCTGGAGATGTCCACGGATCTCCTCAACTGGACGGAGGTTGCCCCGGGCGCTTTTCCGGATGGGGTGATCGAGTTCCGCGACGAAAAGGCCAAAGCCAATCAGCAGCTCTTCTACCGAACACGTCTGCCGTAATAGCACGCGGACACGCCACGTTCCTGGTCCGCAGCCGCCTGGGAGAGTTCCCCGCTCCAGGCGAGCTGCGGCCGGGAACAGGCGCTGGGGAGCCGCGCGCGGCTCAGCTTTCAAGAAGGAGTCCGACGGGCAGAGTATCCCCAAGCGCTCGGGCTTTGTCGCTGGCTTCCATGGCCACCACTTCGGTGACCATCCGGACCCAAGACGCGGGGGCACTGCCGGTATTCAAAGCAACCGTCGCTTGCTGCCGGAGTGAGTCGTCGATGTCACGGGCCCGGTCTCCCGTGAGCCGGGCCAGTTGGGCAATGGCGAACAGGGCGCCTTCGGCTCGGACCCGCGCGGGACTAAGAAGCAGGACGAGCCATTCGGCGGCCTTGGTGGGGGTCACCCCTTTATGAATGCTGCCGTAGATCGGCGTCCGGGCGCCTAGCCGGCCAAGACCCCACGCCCAGGGCCCCGCCAGGTTGCCGCCCGCCCGGGCGCGCTCCGCGATCCAATCGCCAAGTTGTTCTTTTTCGCCGACCTCGAGGTGCTCGAGCGCGGCGGCGAGCCGAACCATCTCGTCGAGGCCTTCGGGCTGGACGCCTTTCGGTCGAGCAATGTGCTTGGGCACGTTCGGCGGGATACGATGAGCCAGGTGCGGTTTGAGGAAGGCCCAGATAGCGTCCTGCCAGTCTTCCGCCAGACCGCCCGCGATGCGCCGCCAGAGCACCCAGAACTCCGTCCATACGGGTTTCTCCTTGGTGAACTGGATGCCTGGAGGAAAGAGTTGGGCGGTCTGCTCGCAGCGCCATTCATCGAGGGCATAGCCAAACCCCGGGCGCAGCGTGAAACCGAGCAACTGAAAGAAGATGCGTTCGTAATCGGCGGAACGTCGGCGGCGTCCCGCCCCGGCGAAGAGGACACTCCAAAGTTCGCGCAACACGGGCAAACGCCATTCCTCCCTGGGGCCCAGGGTCTTTTCCAGAGTGCCCCAGAGCGCCTTGACTTCATTGGCGGGAACTGATTTTGGAGACGGTGCACGGCTTCCCGGCACGGGTTTGCTGCCGAATACGGCTTCGACCGAAATGCGCGCTTCGCCGAAGCGGGGTGGCATCGATTCGGTCACTTGGAGCGACGGTTCCTCCGAACCACCCCGCAGTTCGAATTCAAGCCGCCATTGCTCTTCGCTATCTTGCGAAACGCACCATAATTCGAGCGTGCCAATCTCGGTGAGCGCGACGCGGAGGTGCACCGGGACCTGGCCGGCTCTTGAGCGGGCGCTCTTGAGAACCGTGTGGATGGGCGGCAGGGGCTGCATGTCGTCGCTCAGGGGAGTGACTTCGCCGGCGCGCTCCACGCGATCCGAGGTGGACGAATAGAGAGGGAATCGCACTGGTTTTCCGAGCGTGAGTTGAAAGACGCGGTCGCCAAGATCGACGCGTTCGCCTTCTTCCTGGCCGCGCGGGACCACGCACAGCGCCAGGGGCGTTTCACGGCCGGCTTTTTCGAGCCCGATGTAAAGCGCGTGCGCGGCGCCGCCGGTGATGCGCCGGCCCATTCCGCGGCGGACCAGGCCATACCAGGCTGCGCCGCGAGCTACAGCGAGTTCGAGTGAAGTATGCTTGAGCTGGCGGATGGGGGGCGCCTGCGGCCACCAGCTTGACAGGACGTCGAGAAGCCTCTCGGCAATCTTTGGCGAATTGAAAACGCCGCCGTTGAGCAGGATAGCGTCGGGCCGGGGCAGGGGCGATTGGCGAGGGTCGCCAAGCGCGGCCAGTCCCGCTTCGGCGTGGGCGTGCAGAAACGCGGCGGCCTGGCGGGTAATCGCGGGATCTTTGGCGTAGGGAAGACCAATCTCCTGCAGGGCGAGTCGTGTCGCTTGGGCTGTTCCCGTTTCAGGGCCGCACCGGGGAAAGAAGCCGTCGAGGATCAGCGGCTCGGTTTCAGCCCGGGTGAGTTCAGTGGAAAGCGCGCGGCCAAGCAAGCGGCTGCCTTCGGCGAGCACGGACAGGCGGTAGCGATCGGGCGCACCCTTCTGGAGGAGGGTTTGCTTGGCGGCACACGCGGCTTGGACCAGCTGCGTCCACTCGGCCGCGCCTAGTTTCCGCCCGGCCGCCGCAAGCCGCTCCTCGGCTTTACGGGCCAACGCGGCGTCCATATTATCGCCGCCAAGGATCAGATGCTCGCCGACAGCGATGCGGCGCAGCACCGGACCTTCCGGTGAGATTCCCACATGCACTAAGCTGAAATCGGTGGTGCCGCCGCCCACATCGATGACCAGCACCAGCCGGACACCCTCCAGAGCCGCCGCGAGGTCTGAACGATGGCGGGCCGTAAAGTCATAGAAGGCGGCCTGCGGCTCTTCCAGAAGCGTAAACTTCGTCAAACCGGCGCCCTGGGCAGCTGTGACCGTCAAGGCTCGCGCCACTTCGTCGAACGAAGCCGGAACCGTCACGATCACCTCTTGTTCCGCCAAAGGCGCGTCCGGATGCGCCGCGTCCCATGCCTCTCGGATGTGCCGCAGAACAAGGGAAGACGCTTCCACCGGCGAGATCCGCGCCACGTCAGGCGGAGCACCCCACGGGAGAATCGCCGCCGACCGGTCCACACCGGGGTGGCACAACCAGCTCTTCGCTGAGGCGACCAGCCGGCCAGGGACCCGTGCGCCTTGCCACCGTGCAAACTCGCCGACAATCTGCGAACGGTGCGGCGCCCATGGCAAAGCCACGGATTCGGGGGGCAGTTCGTGTTGGCCGGGAATGTAGACGCAAGAGGGAAGCAGCGGACGCGGCGCCACTTCACCGGGCCTGACGAGCTGAGGGATAGCCAAATCTTCGATTTGCGCGTGCGGGCCGCGCGCGGGCTGGACAGAGGCGGCCGCGCTGTTAGACGTGCCGAGATCGATCCCGACCAGGTAAACCGCGTCGCTCATACCCGCCATCATAAGGGTGCCTGCGCCAAGAGGAGCGCCGACAGAATCTCTCGGCCGCGCACGCGCTCCCTACGCGGCTTCGTCTCCTTTCATGCGCACGTTCAACTCCAGCTTCCAACGGCCGGGGCCATCCCGCTCCAGGCAACGAAGTTCGAGGGTTCCCAGCTCGGTCACCGCCGCCTGCAAGTTGACCGGGACGACGCTGCCTTCATTCCCGTCGCTGCCGTTCAGCGTGGTCTCGATCGGCGCCAGTTCCTCCAGTTCCTCGGAATTCGCCGCGTCGTCCAGCATGTCGCCCACTCGATCGTCGCGCCTCAGGGACGAAGCGAAGAACCGGAAATGCGCGGGGCTGCCAACCACAAGCCCGAATTCCTGGGGCGGCACATCGGCTTTCTGGCCTTCCTCCATTCCGAACGGAGCGACACAGAGCGCCTTGACGGGCGGCTCAAAGCCCGGAACGGCAGGCATGGGTGCTTCAACCCCCACGTAGTACGAATGCGCGGTCCCGCCACGGATGCGAATCCCATGCCCCTGGCGCACCCAGCCGTAATACGCTGCTCCGCGGGCAACCGCCAGATCGAGGTCCGCGCCTCGGAGTTCCTTGAGAGGTTTTCCACCGTCTTGCTCCAGCCAACTGTTGAGCACGTCGAGCACTCTCTCTTTCAACGGCTGCGCTTTGAATACGCCGCCGTTAAACAGGATCGCTGTTGGGTGAACGAACGCTTTGCCTTCCATCTTGACCGGTGCATCGGGCGACGCCTCGAGCGCGCGTGCCTGGCGGGTGAGGAAGGCCGCAAGATGGCGTGTGATCCCGGGGTCCTGCGCGTAAGGCAGCGCCATCTGGGTCAAGCCGGTCCGTCGCGCCGTTTCGGGAACGGCACTCACCGGCACGTGCGGGATAAAGCCATCCGTGAGCACACGGGTGAGGTCCTCTCGGGTCAGTTCGGTCTTGATCGTTCCACCAATCAGGGCGGAACCGCGGCTAGGGATGGAGATCGGCGCCGTCTTGAGGCTTGTGTCGCGAAACAGGAGTTCCTTCGCCTGGCGGCAGCCAAAGGTGAGCGAGGCGAATTGCCATGCGTCGAGCCGCTTGCCCGCGGCACTGAGTTGCTGGGCGAGCGTGTGGGCCAGCGCAAGGTCCATATTGTCGCCGCCCAGGAGGATGTGATCGCCGACGGCGATGCGCGTGATCTGGACGTTGCCTCCCTGTTCGGTGACGGCCATCAGCGAAAGATCGGTGGTGCCGCCGCCGACATCGACCACCAGGAGGACATCGCCGACCTGCACCTGTTTCCGAAAGGCATCGCCCTTCGCTTCAATCCAGGCGTAAAGGGCAGCTTGCGGCTCCTCCAGCAACGTGACGTTCTTCAGCCCGGCCTGCGCCGCGGCCTGGATCGTGAGATCGCGGGCGGCGGCATCGAAGGACGCCGGAACGGTAAGCACGACATCCTGGCTTTCCAGTTCGAGTTGTTCCTCGCCCCCGGCGGCTCTCCTTTGATGGTGCCAAGCTTCGACGAGGTGCCGGAGATAACGCGCCGAAGCCTCGACCGGCGAGACGCGTGCCACGTCCGGCGGCGCTTGCCAGGGCAGCAGCGCACTCGTCCGGTTAACACCGGCATGACTCAACCAACTCTTGGCGGACGCGACGAGCCGGGTGGGCACCTTGACTCCGTGGCTGCGAGCGAATTCGCCCACAATAGGCGCGGCTTGCTCTTCCCAGGGCAGCGCCAAACTGCCTGGCGGAAACTCCTGCTCGCTGGCAAGGTAAAGAAAGGATGGCAACAACAGCCGCTCCTCGATCGTGCCGGGAGCCGTCAGTTGCGGGATGGACAGCATCCCCGCGTCTGCCTGCCGAGATCCATCCTGGGTAAGCTCAAGGTGCGACAGCTCGCAATGCGTGGTGCCGAGATCAATCCCGATAGCGTATTTCGACATGAATTAGGAACCCTCCTCAGGCCACTTCCACTTCCGCCGGCGCCACGATCCTGGGATCAAGCGCCTCCGTGAGCAAGGGCATCCGGACCTCTTTCGCAATCCATCCGTGATGCTTAAGAACACCCTTAAACGGCGGCTGCCCCGTGACATTCCCCGTCAACCGAATGCGCTGCGCATCAAACCCGAAAGGAACGGTCATCGTGGTGCCTTCCGCCACCCCCGACGCTGGTTCAAAGCCGAAATACTGTTCGAGGGCTCGCTTGCAGCCCGCGTGAACCACGCGCGCCGCGGCGCCGACCTCTTCGTCCGAAAACCCCGCGACATCCTGTTGCAGAAAGTCAATCAAGCGGCCTTCCCGCTGCAGCGCGGACAGGACGAATAAACCCGAAGCGTGCACCCGCTCAGGAGCTTCGTGCTCCACGGCGCTTTTAAGCCCCGGTTTCGTCCCGTGCGCCTCCAAACCGCGCAGACCCGCGCTCACTCTCTTCGCGAAGTCGCCGCTGAAGATCAGCCGAAAAGCCATACCTAACCGCGCCCAAAACGAGAGCGGTTCGGTGGAGTTGTCCCTTTCCATGGAAAGACCATAGCAGTGCTTGAACCTGGAGCAAAATGAATCTGCCTAACGCATTCGGTGAACGCCTGTCGAGGCGGGGACGCTGATGTTATTACAAATGTTATAACATCCGGCTAAAGAGCGGTTTTTTTATTTTCTAAGTAACTGGAATTAAACCAACTGCGAATGGTGACAAATTGTTCGCATTTTTCGCCTCCGCCCTTTGCTCCACGCTTCCAGCGCTCCCATGCAGCGTGAAATCCTCCCGGCCCGAACGCACGCACCTGCCCCCTGCTTGGCACGTCGAAGCGGCGCCACTTTCCATGGACAAATCCATAGCCGTGCTTGAACCTGAATCGAAATGAATCTGCCGAACGCCGCCGGACGGCTCCGGGCGCTTCTCGCGAGCGGGTTTCTGCTCTCGCTGGCCGCCTTGTCCCTTCCGTCAAAGGCCCAACTGGTGATCAGCGAGTTTCTTGCCCAGAACAATGGCCTGCTCCAGGACGAAGATGGGGACACGCCTGATTGGATCGAAATCCACAACCCCTCCGCCCAGTCGGTGAATCTCCTCGATTGGTCGCTCACCGAGTCGAGCACGAACTTGACCCAATGGCGATTCCCTGCCGTCGAACTCGCGCCAGGCGAATTCCTGGTCGTGTTCGCGTCTGACAAAGACCGCCGGATCGCGGGCGAACCGTTGCATACCAACTTCAAGCTGGGCACCGAAGGTGAGTACCTGGCGCTGGTCACCCCGGGCGGCGTGATCGCTTCCGAGTTCGCACCGGCCTATCCTTCGCAATTGCCAAACATCTCGTTCGGTCTTACCCAGCGAGCGGGCGCCGTCCCGGTGCTTTCGGATTCGGCCCCCGTCCGGTTGCTGGTCCCGGAAGATGGCTCTCTGGGAACGGCGTGGGTCGCCTCAAGTTTTGACGATAGCGGTTGGACGCTCGGCGCGAACGGCGTGGGGTATGAGACGTCGCCGGCGGAATACGCCAACCTGATCAGGACGAGCGTCCGGGCTTTTATGGACCGGAACACTTCGTTTTACATTCGGCTGCCGTTTCTGGTGAAGAACCCGGAAGACTACACCCAATGGCGGCTGCTGATGCAGTACGACGATGGCTTCATCGCTTATCTGAACGGCCACGAAATTGCACGCCGCAACGCTCCGGTCAGCGCCACCTGGAATTCCACCGCCACGGCTAATCATCCCGACGCCGAGGCGCTTGTGCCTGAGGAATTCGACCTCACGTCTGTCGAGGATTTCATCATTGCGGGCACCAATGTGCTCGCGATCCACGGGCTGAACCGGACGATCAGCAATAGCGATCTCCTGATCCTGGCGGTGATCGAAGCCAGGCCTCTCGCTGAGTCTGACCCCGTCCGCGCGTATTTTCGTTCTCCCACCCCCGGGGAGCCGAACCTGGGCGGGGAAACGGTCCTGGGGCCTCTTATCGGCCAGGTCACAGCTTCGCCTTCGTCTCCCGAGCCTAGCCAGGAAATCGTGATCCGGGCCGAAATGCGGCCTGCATTCGAGCCGGTGACGTCGGCGACCTTGCATTATCGGGTCATGTTTGGGCCCGAGATCCAACTTCCTTTGTGGGACGACGGCTTGCACGCGGATGGGGCGGCGGGGGACGGCCAGTTCGCGGCAGTTCTTCCCGCGGGCAGCGCCGGCCCGGGCGAAATGATCCGGTTCTACGTCACCGCCGCAAGCACCGGCGGCACCTCGCGAATGCCCTTGTTTTTGGACCGGCGCGACTCGGCGGAATACTTTGGCGTGGTGGTGAACTCGGTCATCGAATCGCGCCTCCCCATTGTGCACTGGTTCGTCGAGAACCCGGGAATGGCCGACACGTCAACCGGCACACGGTGCGCCATTTCCTACCGTGGCGAGTTCTACGACAACGTCCTTTTCAGCTTGCATGGGCAGAGTTCGAGCGGCTTTCCAAAGAAGGGCTACAATATCGATTTCCCGCGCGATCACCGGTTTGAATACGCGCCCGGCGCCCTCCGGGTGAAAGACATCAAAATGCTCACCAACTGGGGCGACAAAGCCCGGGTTCGCAACGCCCTGGCTTACGAGATGATCCACGAAGCCGGGTCCATCGGGCATTTTGCATTTCAGGTCCGAGTGCAACGCAATGGCGAGTTTCACGCCATTCTGGACATGATGGAAGACGCCGATGACCGCTGGCTGGAGCGCGCTGGTCTGAATCCGGAGGGCGCCTTGTACAAAGTGTACGATTCGCTCTCCAACGCCGGAGGAAGCGAGAAGAAGACGCGCAAGGACGAGAATTTCAGCGATCTCCAGACGCTGATCAGCAACCTGGCCGAGTCGCGTCCCCTCGCCGCAAGGGGGATCTACGCCTATGACAACATCGATCTGCCTCAGACGATCAGCTGCTTCACCGCGTTGGCACTCATCAGCAGCCAGGACCATGGCCACAAGAATTTTTACGTTTATCGCGATACCGGGCGCACGGGCGAGTGGACGGTTTTCCCTTGGGACGTCGACCTGAGCTGGGGGCGGAACTGGATCGATGCCGGGGGATACTTTACCGACACGCTTTACCAGAACAACGTCCTCAATTTCTACAACCTTGCCCAGCAGAACAAACCGTCAAACCGCCTTTACAACCTCATTTTTGACCACCCGGACTTTCGCCAAATGTATCTGCGCAGGTTACGCACGGTGATGGACACGGTTCTGCAGCCGCCGGGAACTCCCGCGGGCGCTCTCAAGATCGAGGCGCGCATCCGCGAAATGATGGATGCCATGGACCCTCCCGACGTTGCCACCTCCGATGCCGATCTCGATTACGAGCGTTGGGGGTCCTGGGGCAACCGCAACCGGATGCGTCCCGAAGCTCAGCGCATTATGGATCTGCATCTGCCTGGGCGCCGTGCCTTCCTCTTCGAAAACCCGGCGGCTGCTCTCAATGGCGAGCGAATCCCGGATGCGCAACCGGCCGAAACTGTGCTTGCCATTGGCGCCATCGAGTTCAATCCCTCTTCCGGCAACCAGGACGAAGAGTATGTCGAGTTGCTGAACGCCCACGCTTTCGCGTTGGATATTTCGGGATGGAAAGTCTCGGGCGGGATTCGGTGGACGTTCCGGCCGGGCACGGTCCTTCCCGCCGGCAGCCGCTTGTTCCTGGCGCGAAACGTGCCCGCCTTCCGCGGCCGGGCGAATGAACCCCGTGGAGGCCAGGGCCTATTCGTCCAGGGCGAGTATGCGGGACAGCTTTCCGCGCGGGGCGAAACGTTGTCCATCCAGGATGCTTCTGGCCGCCTTCTGGCTACGACCAACTACCCTGGCAACCCCACGGTGGTCCAGCAGTTCCTGCGTTTGACGGAGCTGATGTTTCATCCCGCACCTCCCAATCCGGGGAGCCCCTACGAGGACGAAGATTTCGAGTTCATTGAACTGAAGAACATCGGCGCAACCCCACTCCATCTTGCCGGGGCCCAGTTCACGCGCGGCGTGGCGTTCCGCTTTGACGGCAGCGGGATCACGAGCCTTCCGCCGGGCGGTTATGGGCTCCTGGTGCGGAATCCTGCCGCGTTCGAGTCGCGGTATGGCCCTGGACTGCCCCTGGCAGGGGCTTACACGGGCGCCCTTGACAATGCGGGGGAGACCTTGCGCCTCGAAGACGGGGTGGGGGAAGTCGTATTCGAATTTGCCTATGCGCCTGAGTGGCTGCCGGCTGCCGATGGGGAAGGGTCTTCGATGGAGGTGAAGGATTTGGAAGGGTCGATGGACGCGGCCGGCAACTGGCGAGCCAGCGTTCAAGTGGGCGGTTCGCCCGGAAGAGATTCAGCACCGGCCATCGCTCTGGAGAGCGCGTCAATCGCCGACGGCAAGTTTGTCATTGTTTTCCGAGCCAGCCCTGGGCAGCCCTGCGCCCTTTACCATTGCTCTGACCTGGCCAGCGGCCGATGGGAAATGCTCGAGCGCATCACCGCTTCCGCCGGCGAAACGCGCGTGGCGCTGGAGATCCCTGCCGGGACCGCTTTTCAGTTCTTCCGGGTTGGCCTCCCTTAGTGCTTTGGGATTCCAGCCGGTTCCGAGCAAGCCAAGAAAAGTCAAAGCTTTGCCAAGCGACGTTAAGCCGCTTAAGGCAGGTCCGGTTACCGTGGCACCCATGCAGTGGTGCCCTTTGGTGGCGCCCGATCCACCCATATATGCAAGCGTTCTGGCCGTCCCGGTTCCCTGTCGTATGCCTCCCACACTAACCACGGTTTTCGTCTGGAACGAGACCCGCGAGGAGAAGACCATGGTGGCCGCCAGCGCTTCCTGGGACTCGATCGAGGTCTATTACGCCTTGGAGAATCGGTGCGCTCGCGCCGGGGCTAGCTGCTCGGTTGCAAGCCATACCTGGTTCGACGACAGCCGCCGTTACATCGTCGAAGAAGTGGCGTTCGCCGATTGACCGGCAGAGGTGCCGGCCTTCGCTCCTTGCCCGCAGAAGCGCTTTTGGACGCCCGAACGGCACCCGAGGAATGGACGTGGCAGATCGGGGCGGATCCTGTAATGTGATCTGGCCGTGGAACCTGTCTCAAGCAACGCAATCGCCCCGGAACCCCCGCCTTCGGTCGCGGCCGAAAAGCGCGATTTGCTGGCGCGCTTGCTGGGCCGCCTCGCTCACGAGATTCGAAACCCGCTAAGTTCCCTCGATATCCACGTGCAATTGCTGGAGGAAGACCTCGGGCGCGCCGCGCCTGCCATCCGCCAGCAACTCGGCGGACGCCTGGAGATCATCCGCGGCGAACTCACTCGCCTGGAGAACATCGTGAGGCGGTTTCTTCGCCTCGCCTCCCCTTCCGCCCTCGAGTACCAGGACGTTTGGGTTCCCGATACCATCCATCACATTCGCAAGCTGCTCGAACCGCAAGCCGCCGCCCGCCAGGTGACCATTGTCACACGAATCGATCCCGCCCTCCCGGCGTTGCGCGCCGATGGGGACCAATTAACCCAGGCGCTCCTGAACCTCGTCATTAACGGGCTGCAAGCGGTGGAATCTGGCGGGCGTATCGAAGTGAACGCGCAGGTTGACAGCCCGGCCGGAGTCATGACCATGGAAGTCCGCGATACCGGCCCCGGCGTGCCTCCTGAAAAGCGGACGGCCGTTTTTGAACCGTATTTCACCACCAAACAAGAAGGCAGCGGGCTCGGACTCTGGATTGCCCAGCAGATCGCGGTCGCTCACGGTGGCACGCTGGAAGTGAGCAACGCGCCGGCTGGGGGCGCCATTTTCCGGCTGAGCCTGCCTTTGGCACCGAAAGAACTCGCTCATGGATAGGTCCCGAATTCGAATTCTAGTCGTGGACGACGAGCGCGGGCTGTGCGCCGGCATCCAAGAGGCTCTGCAGCGCGAAGGGTACGCGGTCGATGCGGCGACCGATCCGCTCGCCGCGCTCCAGACCGTTGAAGCCCGCCTCCCCAACCTGGTGATTGCGGATTTTCGGATGCCTCAAATGACAGGCGTCGAACTCCTCTCCAAGGTCAAGGAGCGCAGCCGCGACACGCTCTTCATCCTCATGACGGCTTATGGCACTGTCGAAGGCGCCGTCGACGCGATGAAACAGGGGGCTTACGATTACCTTTCCAAACCCATCGATATGCAACGGCTGCGGGCGCTCGTGCAGAAAGCCCTCGAGTACCAAGTGCTCGTCGCCGAAAATAACGAACTCCGCCTCCGCCTCCGAAAACGTTCGGAACCTACCCCGCTGGTCGGCGAAAGCGAGAGCATGCGAATGGTCGAGCGGTTGATCGACGAAGTCGCCAATAGCGATGTCACCGTCCTGATCGAAGGCGAAAGCGGCACCGGCAAGGAAATCGTTGCCCGGGCGATCCACATGAAGAGCGCCCGGCGCGATCGCCCCTTCATCTCCGTGAACTGCGCCGCCCTTCCCGAACAGCTTCTCGAGGCCGAACTCTTTGGCCATGCCAAAGGCGCCTTCACGGGCGCCGTCCACAACAAAGCGGGCCGGTTCCAGCTCGCCGAAGGCGGGAGTTTGTTTTTGGACGAAATCGGCGACCTTTCGCCCAAGGGCCAGGGCGACCTGCTGCGCGTTCTCGAGGACGGCTGCTTTCGGAAGGTTGGCGGCACGGAGTTGGTCCGCGTGAATGTGCGCGTCATCGCCGCGACCAACAAGAAGCTCCAGAACGCCATGGCAGAAGGACGTTTTCGGGAGGATCTCTATTACCGGCTCCAGATCGTCCCCATCGTCATGCCTCCCTTGCGCGAACGGGCGGAGGACATCCCGTTGCTCGTGGATCGCTTCTTCGAACATTTCGCCGCCAAACACAAGCGCCGGCGGAAAACCCTCTCCCCCGAAGCGCTCCGGGTTTGCCAGCGTTTTCCCTGGCCCGGCAACGTCCGCCAATTGCGGAACATGATCGAACGGCTCGTGATCACGTGCCGCAACAGCGTGGTCGATATCCCCGACCTGCCGGATTTCCTGCGCGAGCATGACCAGAGCACCGTCACTTTCACGGTCCGCCCCGGCACCCCTTTGGAAGACGTAGAACGCCTTCTCATTCGCCAAACGCTTACTCACGTGGCCTCGAACCGCGAGAAAGCGGCCCGCGCCTTGGGGATCAGTCGGCGCGCGTTGCAGTACAAACTCAAGAAGTACGGGCTGCTCGAGGAGGCCCCTTCCGATCCGACAGAAGGCGTCGAAGCTGGCGAACTTCCCGAACCCCCGCCTCCGTCCACCGCCACACCCCCAGAGTAACCCCGGCTGGGGAACGCGTATCTTCGCTGGCGCGCGCCTTGCCCGGCGAGGCAACTTTTCATAGCTTGATATATGCTTGAGTCAGCACAGATCGAGCGCATGTCCACAGTCCAACGCCTGCAGGCGATGGCGCAGTCGAGGGCGACACCGCGTTGGTTCACGCCATTTTCGACATGCGGCAACGTCCGGATGCATTGCGGTCGACGCTTAAGAGAAGGGAATAGCGAACCAACTGCTGTCGGCAACAGCCATTGCCTTGCTGACCGGATTCTTTCTTCGATTCTCCGGGGCTGAACCCTCCGTGACCTCAGGCTCCATCTGGACAAGGCTCAGAAGGATGACCGCCGCCCGGCTTTTAAACCGGGCGGCGTTCGAGCTGAAGCTGGGGCTTTTTCACCGTGCCACACGGTTCTAGAAGAGCGTTCGAGCGCGATAATAGCAGCGGTCGCTGTCGCTCGCTTGAGTGTCCGTGATCTCGATGACCTCGGTCGTTTGCTGCAATGTGGAGAACGCTTGCCAAGTCAACAGGTCGGTGGACTTTTCCACCATGAGCGTGGAATTCACTGGCGCTTTGACCTCGAAGCGGAACATGCCGTTGGCATCGCGGCTGTATTTCTGAAGGACAACCTGGACGTTTGAAGTCTTTCCGAGCCGGAAGCTGGTGTGCTTGGTGATGCCGGCAATGGCCGCCATGTCAGGAATGGAATTCGTATCCGGAGGACTGTACCTGCCGAATGTGAGTGATCCATCGAAGGTTCCGGAACCGGAGAAGGTGTTTTTCGGAACGACGACCGAGGTGTCGGTATTCTTGAGCTCTCGCGGCACGCAAGGATCGGGGGCATTGAATGTGGTTCCCATCCGATCGTAGATGAAAACATTGAGGTTATCATTTTTGCCAGCGCCCGTGAACGGCTGCCATCGCAAGGTGAAATCCGCCTTCGGATCGAATGCCTGGGCGGCATCCAAGTTTGTGATGTGAGGAATTGGCAGGTCCGCAGCCGCCAGGTTAACGGTGACTGACGCGGAGCCTTTGGCGCGCTGGATTTGCATTCTGTAAGCGCCAGCTGGATAAGCGGCGTCGACGGCTTCGCTGGACTGGAAGCTTTGGTCCAGCCAGAACATGCTGGGAGAACTGCTTTCCAGTTGCTTGGAGGTGCCGTTGGGCAGGATCAGCGCAGTCCACCGGGGTCAGATCTCTTTTATCTTCAATTGACACTCGGCCGAAGGGGCGGGTAACGTCCGGCGCATGGCCAGACCCTTGCGGATTGAACAGGTGGGAGCCTGGTACCACCTGACCGGGCGAGGCCATGAACGGCGGGCGATTTTCCGGGGAGGGGCTGGGACAGAGTCCCTGGGAGGATCTGAGGGAGCAAGGGGTGCTGGGGGGGAAGCGTTTC
>CAZODO010000067.1:0-35070 GCA_964578605.1 uncultured Verrucomicrobiota bacterium
TTGATAACCATGAAACAATCTCTTGACAGAATTCCTCAGAAGTCTGGGCTGACGAATCCGAGCCCTTCGGGCTGGATCAACAAGTCAAGCGAGCACAAAATCCGCAAAGGAATCTACCTCCTTAACCGACAGTAAGCGGAACTCCTCCTCCTGTGAAGAATTTTGTCGTGCGCTCGCCACTGAATCGTGGTCCAAACCGCGCTTGACGGTAAAAATGCGAGGTCACTCTCTCCCGAGTGATGATGGAATGACGAGCCGCAGGCTTGGCTCTTGATGCCAATTCACGGTTCAATCGTCAGCGCGATCAGGAAGGGGGCGACTTGGGTGAACTTGGAGACGTAATCAAGCGAGGCGACTTCCACCTCCGGCTGCGGGTTCTCGTAGGTGGTGAGATAGAGGCGCAGAGTGGCCCCGGCTTCCTGCGCGACGGGGTTATCGCCGGTCCAGACCACCCGCCCGCGCTCGGATTCGGTATTGGGGTCCCCCCAGAGTGTGTTCTCCACGGTTTCATTCATCAGGGATGTCCAGTGACTCCGTAACCACCAGTCCCGCACGTCGCGCCCGTAAGCGATTTCCGTTTCGCGCTGGGCGCCATTGGCAAAGTGCCAGACCAAACTGGCGACCGGCGTTCCGTCCTGGATTCCCCGCGCGCCGGTGGCGCCGTGAAGAATGTGAAGGCACCGGACGCGGCCCCGGACCGGGAGACCAGTGACGCGCTCGGGATAGCGGTTCCAAATCTTCTGCCAGGGTCGTCCGTTGGGATCGCGCCTCCGGAGCAACACCACCCCCCGCACGTCAAAGGGCACACCTCCCAGGGTCACGAGGCCAGGCTTCAACGCAAGCAGGTCATTGTCGGAGTCGGAATGGAGAGCATCGTTGGGAATCATGGTCGAATCCAAACGAGTATTGTAGTAGCTTGACAGATCGATCAGATTCATCCCCGCTTCTTTATCGCGTCGCGGCAGGAGGGACTCATCCGAATCCCGGGAGGAAACCCGGGGAGCCGCATCGACCCCGGCGTCGTGCTCGGCCGCCAGCCGCGCGCGCCAGTACTCTCGGCTGCAGGCTTGAACCCGTTCGGGCAGGGATGTTCCAGGCGGCCCGGGATAGCTGGCCTCGTCCCATGGGAACGCCTCTTCCTGCCGAGTGGCAAAGTCCATCGCGGCAGTGAGCAGTCTGTTCCCGTCGCCAGGGCTGAAGTGGACGAAGTTCAAAGGATCGGCATGATTCCTCAAGTTGAGCAGCGTTCGGCCGTGCTCGAGATCCCAGAGTTCCACTGTGCCGCGTTCGGTGCCAAACGCGCTACGGTCGGCGACGCCGACAGCGAGGCGGCGCCCATCCGGGCTGTAAGCGACCGTCAAAGGGGAGCGCCGATGGCCGCGGAACACCTGGATGAGGTTCCCGTCGATCGCGTCCCACACCCGGACAATCCTTTCGCTGCCCACGCTGACAATGCGTCGTCCGTCGGGACTAAAGGCCGCCACGGCGGCGAAATGGCTGCGCGATTTCAAGATCAGCTCGAGCCGGCCACTGTCGGCGTTCCAGACCCTCAGGTCGTCCCACCACCGATGGACGGTCACACGCTTGCCGTCGGGACTGTAGGCGCACGCCCATTGCCACGCTTCGGCCGGGAACTGCTCGCGCCCGGGATTGGCGCTCCAGATCTTCACCAAGCCGTCCTCACCGGCGACAGCGATCAGCCGGCCGTCAGGGCTGTGCGCCATTTTGTTGGCGTGCGACAGGTGGCCGCGCAGGACCAAGAGTTCCCGCCGCTGGCCGATGTCCCAGATATGAACCAGCCGCTCGCCGCCCGTGACAGCCAGGCGCGTGCCTTGGACGTTGAAGCCGACCTGGTAGACCCGCCCCGGCACGGAGAACAATTCCTGACCCGTAGCAACGTCATAAAGCCGGGCGGAGCCCGGGTCCCCGGCGGTGCAGACAAGACGGCCGTCCGGACTGAAAACCGCGACACGTTGATTAGGCTGGGCAAGGTTAAGCTTGTCCAGGAAATGGGTGGGATTGTTGCCAGACCAGAGCTGGACCCGGTCCTCAAGATCAACCGTCGCCAGGTTTTGGCCACTGCGATCAGCGAACACGGCCCAATACTCGTCCGCACCCCGGGCGAAGCGGAAAATCTCATGACCGGTTTCCGCGTCCAGCCGATGGAGAGCCCGTTGCGATTGGATGATCAACTCGCGGCCGTCCGGGGTGAACCAGGTCCGCAGCGCGCCTACCGGGCCGTTGGTCGACGTGAAGAGCAGCTGGTTCGAGGAGCGGTCCCAGAGGCGCACCTGGCCATCGCCGGTCACGATGGCAAGGCTTTGGCCCGAGGGATGGTAGGCGAGGCCGTTGACCGACGGGGACGCCGGTTCGCCGTTCGTCAGTGCTCCCCACGGGCCGATGACAGAGGGACCTTCCCGCCAGGTGACCGCATCGAAGATACGGACGATGCCGTTGGTCAGGCCGAGGGCAATCTCCAGCCCACGCGCGATCATAGAGCTTCTCCGGCGCCAGCCCCTGCCCGGTATCCTGTCGATAAAGACCCTCGGCGCCGGCTTCGTCCAACGGAATGAACGTGCAACGTCCTCCCCGCCGTTGCGCTTTTGCCCGGTCCCACTCGTTGGCGAGGTAGTGACGCAGTGAGGCCAGGAGAAACCAACGGAACTTGCCGCGATCCGCTTGCACGACGGCGACAAGGTTCTTTTGCAGCAGCCGGAGGAAGAAACCCTGGGTCAAGTCCTGGGCATCGGCCGGGCTGTAACCCTGGCGTCGCACAAAGGCGTAGAGGGGATACCAGTAGGAACGACAAAGACGTTCCAGCGCCTCAGTAGCCTCGGGCGAATCCTGCCGTCCAGCGGTCAACACCACGCTCCAGTGGGTGGTGGCGAATAGTTCCCGTGCATCTAACCCGGCGCCCTCTCCTGTGCCGTTGCCGCTCACGGAACGGAGTGTAACCAGCTACTCGGGCTTTCGCACGCGCAAAATCAGGGGCTTCCCGCCTCCAGCCGCCTTCATCCGTTGCGGGCCTTACACCAGCGCAGCGAAACGCAAGGGACAACCCAAGCCTCTGATCCCAAGCGATTTAAGGTGCCAGGAACAATTTGTTCCGTTGTTCGCAGTGAACATCCGGCAAGTCTGCTGTGGCGCGGCTCTTTCCGTTCGCTGGGTCATCACCGACCGTTAAGTAACTGCTCTTCAATGGCTTGGAGCTTTGATGACAAATTGTCATCGTCTCTTCTCTCCTTCGACACTGGTCATTTTTCGTGCAGCGGATCGCAGTGGAAAGCGGCCGTGACGGGTCAGCGCCTTACCGGACAGCCTCTGAGAGGTGCCGCATTAGGTCTGCTCGAGCTTCATTCAACGCCGGCAATTCAGGAACCTCGCAGACGCGAATCCCCAGCTTTTCCGCCACGGGCAACAGCATCTGGGCGACGCGTCGCCTTTGGACGCGGAACGATTCGGGCCGCGCCCTCAGCTGGGTAAGAGCGCCCTTGATCACCTCTCCAAATACGGCCACCCAACTCTCTTCTGTGGAGCCGCCAAATTTACAGCCGCCAACAAACTCGGACTCCGGTTCGATCGCCATGGCAGCCTTGGGAAAATAGGGACGAAGACCGTCGCTCACAGGGCTCGGTCCGTAGAAGAGATCCACTTCAAGATTCAGTCCTCGCGGCTGGGGAAGCCTCGCCAACCGCTGCAACGAGGTTTCATCGAGCACCACAGGCGGAGGCATCGGTTCAGGCGGCACCACCTCCGGCTGCCAATCCAGCTCGTCCGCGTGCAACGGGCGAACGGCCGGGTCGAACTGTTCCGGCAGGAACGCCACTTCACCGTTCGCCAGGTCCAGGCTCAAGTCCGGTTTAGCGCGGCAGAGTTCCGCAAGAGCGGCCACGCGCGGAATAGCAAACAGGAGGGTTTCAGCCTCTTCCTGAGTCGGGTACCAGGGATATCCGCCCGGCAGCATGCTCCGAAAAGTCGGCCACTTGGACCGGCGCCCTGACCCCGGAGCGAAACCGCTTGCCGCGAGCACGGCCCGGTCTTGATCGTCCAATTCACTCTTCCGAACGAATTCCACCTTCAAGCAATCCTGATCGAAAGCTCCGTCCCGATCCACGGGCTCCGTCCCGCTTTCGGCGTCCAGGATTGTGTTCAGAATCCAACGACGGCCCGTGGGTCGTCGAAACACGAGCAGTCCAAACACCTCGCCCAACCGGCCCAGGATCGAGCAAAGCAATTTGTCGCGCGTGCCGGGATCCCGCAACCCGGTCAGCTCCGAATCGTGCATCCAGGTCCAAGGCGCCAGTCTGGCGAACTCATCCGCGGCCTTGAGGAGCGCTTTCCATGTCTCGGGCCTGACCGTTGAGATCGGTGGCCGGTTAGAACGATGCTTTGGCATGACAGAAGCCAGCCCTATTCCGTTCTCATTCGCAATCACCAATCTGTCTTAGCGAGTCCGAAGGCGCCGAAAGACGTCCGAGTGCCGCATGCTCAGATCAAGGAGGGTTCAGGTGAGACCCGGCCACTCTTGTCCCTGGGCAGCAGCCGCTCGTTTGAACGCCGTGCGAATCTGTTCGACCGCTTGTTCGGGAATCGGTCCTTTGGAGGCGGTTTCGACATTGCGACGCGCGTTTCCAGGCTTGGTGGTGCCGATGATCGCTACATGGACACCCGGGTGCGACAACGTGAACCGCAACGCTATCTCCGGCCAGTCCGCGTCGCTCGCAAAGCCCAGATCGGACGGACAGAGATCCATCGCGGCAAACCGGTCCCTATATGGTTTGGCGTAATCGAGGTAGATCCCTTTGAACTGATCGGGCGAACGCCAAGCCGAATTGGCGATCGGACGTTTGGCTATCACCCCCACATTCCGCTCTCGCGCGAGGGGAAGCACGGTCTCCAGGTTCGCTTGATCGCAAAGATTGACGGACATCTCGATCACGGCCACCTCCGGATGACGGGCCGCGAAGGCGGCGGCTTCATTGTCGCCAGAATAGCCAATAAACCGCAGTTTGCCTGCTTGCCGCGCCTTGACCAGCGCGGCCAGCGCTTCGCCATTCTGCAGGACCTCGAGATCGCAAGAGTGGAGCAGCATGACGTCCAGGTGGTCCGTCTTAAGCCGCCGAAGGGATTGGTCGACGGTTGTCGCGATGAGTTCGCGCGACCAATCCGCCCCGGGAAGACCTTCGGACTGCCGCCCGCACTTGCTGACGAGAACGAACTCGTGGCGCCGGTGCCCAACCGCCTTCCCGATCGCTTCCTCCGACCCTTGGTAGCCGGCCGCGGTATCGATAAAGTTTACGCCAGCGTCGAGTAAGGTATTGAGAATGGTGGTGACTTGCTCCTGGTCCGTAGCCAGGTAACCAATTGGCCCCGCGCCGAACCCCAGCGAAGTGACTGATAGACCTGTTTTCCCGAATATTCGCTTCTCCATAGATGCCTCAATAGCATCCGGAGCGCGGCCGCGCAACTTCCTCTTTGGCCCTTATAGTCCGTGTCGCAGCCAACGGTTCAACTCCGAAACTCCAGGCGACCCGCGCCGTTTGCGTCATCCAAACGCACACCTTTCAGCACGTCACCCCCGCCGAAATACAATTTCAAGGGTGCACCCTCGGGCTCTGTTGCCTCTGGGGATACCCCGTTGCTCACCCGGTGTTGCCCCGTAGATCACCCGTTGCCGAACGGGTCATCTACGGGTGAACTACGGGTGAACTACGGGTGAACCCCGGCGCGAGTGGGGCTGCGGTTTGAAGTCGGGAGGCATCGACAGGCTAGGGCTGGCGAACCCGGTAAAACCGCGTGGTCTCGGACGCCCCTGGATCGGTATAAACAAAGGGCACGCTCGTGATATTGGTGCTGACCACGGTTGTCCAACGGGGTTGAGCCAGGCTGACGGTGGATTCGATGGTGGTCAGACCAGTCGGCCCGGACACAACCAACTCGCACGCCCCGCCAGGCAAGGCAGAGACCCTGATCTGGAGAGGTTCACCCCCGCGACGCACTCGATAAAAACGAACCCCTTTGGGCACATTGCGGTCGACATATTGAGCGCTGGAAGTCGTCATAGCCCCGCTGGCCAACACCTGCCATTGCTTCAAGTCAACCGAGTGTTCGATAATGAAATCACCCGGCGGACCAGCCAGCTCGAGGGTGCAGTCCGTGCCAGAAAACGCTATTGAGCGGACTCGGAGCTGTTCAACCTCGCCCCCGCGGCGCACTCGGTAGAAACGAGCTCCTTTGGGCACATTGCGGTCGATATACTGAGCGGTGGAGGTCGTCAGAACCCCGCTGCCCAGTACCTGCCATTGCTTCAAATCAACGGAGTGTTCGATAATGAAATCACCCGGCGGACCGACCAACTCGAGGGCACAATCTGCGCCAGATATCGAAATCGAACGGATCTGGAGCTCTTCAATCGCCGGGCGTAGCGGGAAGAGAAGACTCTGGGCCACCGGCGGTCCAAACGCGAGCGCCAGCCCGCCTTTAGCGCCGGCGTCGTTCACCACCCACGTTTCAGCCTGGAGCACGGCGAAGTACTCCACGTCGGGCTTCATGGCAAATCCATCCCAAGCCGGGGCGCTCGGATCTGTGAAGACGCTGGATGGGTCGAACTCCACCGTATAGGTCTTCGACGCCGGATCATACAAGCCGACCAAATCGCGGTTCCAGAGGCAGTTGACCAGAAAGACCTGATATTGCGCCGAAGGGCCTGCCAGGCTCTTTCGCACCATGAAAGTCTGATCGTAACCTGGACCGGTCAAATGCAGGTTGCCGATTGCTCCCGAGGCTAGACCGCCGTCATCGGCGGCGAGGTTGTTCCCACTGATCCACGCATCGGAAATGACCGGCGTAAGTCCAAAGTCGCTGCCGGCATAGGCAAGCTCCGTGGTTTTCTTCTGGAGCACAACGCGAGTGAACCAGAAATCGCGGTTCTGACGCTGCCCCAGGTCGAGCGCGAAGCTGATTCGGGAACGGGTCTTGTTCCAGGCAACCTTCGGTTCAGGGCTTCCGACAGTCGGCGTGGGGATCGTGAAGTCGTAATTCGCATCAGCCTTGTAGCCGATGTAAGTCCATTGGGGGCCGAACGGATCGTACAGCTTGCCTTGCAGGCTGGAGTTCGTGCCGGAAGTATAGATGACGAACTGGAACGATCCTGAGGTGAACGCGCTGATTTCTGCGGCGGAGAACTGGACGACGCCGCCGGCGTCGGCGGCTTTGGGGCCAAGCGTGACAGCACCGCGGTCATCGGCTCCAACCAGAGACGCTGTGCCGCCGTTGGTGCCGGCGAGCGCCTGGTGGTACATGTCGGTGAGGCGCACAACGATATCTCCGCTTGCCGCCTGCGTTGCTGGCGCAAGCCAATAGAAGATCCCGAGGCACAAGGCCGTGGAAAGACGCGTCATTGTAGTCATAGGCTTAAAGGGTTTGAAGGGTTGGGAGCCCCTCGCCATCGTAGAGGACGGAGCCATATCCCGGTCGCCAATCACTCAGCGGCGCAGGGGAATCCCAGCTGGACCCCTTCCACAGGGTGACCTGGGGATCACGTGTGGACGATCTGATCAAAGTTGAAAACTCGGCAAAGATCGCGGCCGCAGATCGGACACTCAGCCGCTCCAGCGCGAGGCGCAGATCGGCAAGGTCCCTAACGAAAGTCTCGCCGGCCGATTCCAAGTCGATTGGCTGGGTCGACGGCGCCTCTAATCCACCCGCGACCGGCGGCCAATTCGGATCCAGGTCGACGCCGCGCGCCACGGGTGGCCGCACCAACCCCGTGGACACATCTGTGCCCCGCGCCGGCGGAACAGGATTCCCCCCTGCGAAGTCCATTCCGCGGGCAATCGGACTCATGGGCGGACAAGGCTCCACACCGCGCGCCACGGGCGGTTCGGGCAGCCCGGCGATCGCCGGTCCAACCGAGACGTCCCCGATGGTCACCGAGCTGTTTGCGATGCCGAAACCCAGCAAGTCAAAGTCGAGCTCAAGCAGAACCCCAGCCGGAATATCGCTGAGATCCAGACCGATCACCGCCGGTTGTCCCGGCGTCAGAGTGCCTCCAGAGGCAGAAACACTGGCAACCGCTGTCGCCTGGCTGAAATAGACGCGCCGACTGCTTTGGAGATTGAAATAGGCATCCGTCCCCGCCAGGCCGATGATACTGCCACCGAGATTCGCGCCGGTAACCGAGTCACGCAGGGCCACTTCCAATGCATCCGGTGGATTGTTCGGATCCGCATTCAACAGCGCAGCGCTCAAGCTGAAACGAAGAACACCGTCGCCCGGAGCCTCGAACACTTGCGACATTCGGCTCGCGACCGCGTCGTTCTCACGCAGGATCGCCTTGCCACCCGCCACCGCGACCTCGCCACGCACACGCCAACCGAAGGCGGTGTCTGAGGAGTCGGTTACGCTGAATCGGCCGTTCACCACAGGATCGAGCAGCGCCGCGGGAGCAGCCTGAATCGAGGACAACGGCGCGGACGTTCTGTCGGCGGCCGACAAGAGACCAACAGCCGGGTTTGCCGCAGGCGTCAGTACGGCGGGCGTCGGCGCGGCGAGCCCCTTGACAGGAAGAGCACCGGAAGGCAATCCCGGCACGTGAATCACGAACAAACCGCGGTTGAGGGACGTGACCGCCAGCTCCATGTCGCTGGCGAAGGAGAGGCCCGTAATCTCCTGCCCAACGCCGATCGGCCGCAGATCGTACTCGCTGACCAAGACTCCGTCGGAGCGCATTTCAACGATCTTCGCAGACAGGCTGGATCCGACGAACAAGTTCCCGGTCTTCGGATGAATGGCCAAACCGCCTGACGCCACGCCAAACGGCAGGCTAAAGCTCCGCACTTCCGAGCCGTTGGACGGTTGGAGTTCATAAACTCGATCCTGGGCGCTGCTCAAAACGAAGAGGTTGCCGGTGGCGGCGTGATAGCCTCCAGCCACAGCCTGGTAATCCTGAGCCAAATCAAGGGTGGCCAAGACGCTGCCGGTGACCGGGTCAAGCGCGTAGACTCGATCAGGACTGACGTTGCCGTTGAAAACCAGCAGTGAACCAGCCGAGACGGTCTTGTTGCCTAGGGTGAAGTCGACCGGAACTCGTTGCAGGCCCGTCTCAAGACTCATGCCGCCCGGAAGCGGCAGCAATTGGCGGCGTGCCGTCAGGTCCAGAGGCACCCGCCAAATCTCGCTCGGGGTGGCGACATAGAAGTCGGCGGTATCTGGATTGTAGGCGAGGTCATAGAGCGGTTCGCCTTCCGGTTGCCCGGGCAGGCGCACCAGGACTTGCCACGTGGCGAACGCGGCGCCCTGGTCGTCGTCTCTGGCGTAGCGCGTCACCTCGTAAACGCCGGGTGCACTGTAGGTATGCGTGATTCGCGCGCCCGGATTGCTGAGGCTCGTTCCGTCACCCCAATCGATGACGTTCGATACAATCTGGTCCCTTACCCCAGGATCATCCACATAAGTGGCGAATTCGCAGGGGTCGCCCGGAGCCACTGGCTCCTGGGGGCCGGTAAGAACAACGGTGGGCGCCACGTTCTTCACCCACAACGTGGCGGTGTCTGTAAATGCTGCGGGCATTCCCGGGGCACCCACGTCGTCATCAAGCACCTGGACGGAGACACGGTAATCGTCTTGCGGTGTGCCGTTGCCAGGCGACTCGCCGTCGTCCAGATACGTATGGGAGACGCCAGTGAATTGGTAACGATCGCCGCCCAAGGGCACGGGCGTGATGGGAACGTTCTGGAGTCCTTCGTCGCGGCCCCAATCCACCCGCAGCGTCCAGACATCGCGAAAACCGGGATCCATAAAGACACCGGACAACGCAACCTTTCCGCCTTCGAAGATGGAGTTCTCGATGAAGAGCGACTCGATCTGGGGCAGCACGTTGGTCACCTGCACCTCGGCCATCGCCACGCCAGGGCTAGCGGCATCATCATCGTCAATGGCTGTCACCGTGATTTGGTACTGGTTCACCGGTTTCCCATCGCCCGGCGAAGGCCCGTCGTCCTCGTACCGATGGTCGACCGTGACCGCGCGATGGGTGCCGCTGGCAGACAGCAGAGGCCGCACATCAGTCTTGCCGTCACCCCACTCGATTAACACCCGGATCAAGTCAGGCAGGCCAAAGTCGATCACAGTGACATCCAGCGTGACCTTCTGGTTCTCGAAAATCGCTGCCTGCAGGTCGGCGCCCGGCGTGGCGGGCGGCTTGATGTGCAACCCCACGGACGGCGGCCGATTTTCAACCGTGACCGGGCAGACGACCGAAGCCTGGGCGCCATGGTTGTCAGTGACGCTGATCTCCACAAAGTAGTCATCCCGGGGGGTGCCGGTTGGATTGTCATCCGCATAGAGATGGACGGCCTGGAAGGTCGTCACACCTGCCCCCAGCGGAATCACTTCACCCGGACCCTCTTTCCAATCCACAAAAACCGTGTGCGTGTCGTTCACATTCGGGTCTGAAACCGAGCCGGAGACCGTGGCCTGGTTGCCTTCCTGAATGACCCTCGGCGGGCACGCGACCGTCAACTCGGGCGGCTGATTGTCCGGGAGGAAGGTGAAAATATAGGTATCCTCTCCCGTATCGTCGTCCCGCACATAGAGGGTGATGGAATAGCTCTCTGCCAGAGGCTTGGTGTATTCGTGCGAACGGCTCAGTGCTCCGTTGCTGATGCCCCATCGTTCAGACGCGCCGGCTTTCCACACCACCTCCGCTTCCATAACGTCCTTCGTCCCGGGTTCGAAATAAGTGGCATGCAGATCCACTCGGATCCCGTTGCTGGTCAACTGCTGAGTGATCCAAACGCGCTGGATCTGAGGCTGCTCGTTCTTGACCACTACCTGGGTTGTGGCGTCACCAGACCCCGTGTCGTCATCGGTGACGCTCACTCGCACATCATACGTATCTTCAGGGGTCCGGTTTCCCGGCGACGGTCCGTCGTCCAGATACCGGTGAGAGACGGCAAAACGTGTCGCGCCCGGCGGCAGATCGATGATGTCGGGCGATGCTTGGCCCGGCCCCCAATCCACGCTGACCTGGAACGAGTCCACCGTCCCCGGGTCCACAATCGTGCCCGTGATAGTTGCCATCTGGTTCTCTACGATTGTGCCGCCGCCATCCAGGATGACGATTGGATCCACGTTGACCACCAGAAGTTCCGCCTCGTCGTCGGTGCTCCCCGTATCGTCGTCCTCGACGCGCACCTGGATCAGGTAACTGTCCCGCGGCGTGCCAGTCGGGTCGTCATCCAGGTACTGATGACTGCGGGTGAAACTCGAAATTCCGGCGCCCAATTGGAACATCTCGACTCCGCCGGTTGAATCGCCCCAGTCGATCGTGATTGGGTGCTCGTCCTTTGTGCCCGGGTCGCTCAGGGTCACGACCAGTGTGGCCATTCCGTTCTCGTCGATTTCGGACGAGGTGATGCTGATCGAGTTGATCACAGGATCGACATTGTTCACGATGATGTCCGTCGTGACTTCTTCTTCGCCAGCATCATCATCCCGGACGGTAACGGTAACTGTATAGGTGTTGGACGGGGTGCCATCGCCAGGCCATGGCCCGTCATCGAGATAGGTGTGCTTGAATTGATGTTCCAATGTCGCGGGCGGGAGGTAGACCGTCTCGTCCTCACCATCACCCCAGGCGACCGTAACCGGGTGCCAATCCTTGGTTCCTTTGTCTTCAAAGGACACCTTCAAGATGAGCGTATCATTCTCGTCGATCTCGGACGGCAGTTCGATCGGTGCGATTTCCGGATCGACATTCTCCACCTGCAAACGGATGGTCTGGCTATCCTCGCCCACATCGTCATCCTTGAGCGTCACTTTGATGTCGTAGTCGTTGACGGGCGTGCCATCTCCAGGCGATTTCCCATCGTCCAGGTATCGGTAGGTCACTTCGAACTGCTTGCTACCGGCCTTGAACGCGTAATCCTTCTTCTCCGGCCCCCAATCGACGGTGACGGTGAACTCGTCTTTGGTGCCGGGATCCTTGATGCCGCCCGTCAAGGTGACTTCGTCGTTCTCCTCGATGGAAGTCTCGCTCAGGGTCAGACCTTCGATCTCCGGTGCCACGTTCTTCACCAGCACATGGGTGTCCCGGGTGACGATCCCCGACTCGACAGAAACGATCGCTAAAGCCTCAAAGAACGGTCTGAGAATGGCCGGATTCACCTTGGTCCAGAAATCGAGGCCGTTGAAGATGCTCTCCACGCTGACGGCCAGGCTCAAATAGCTGGTTAGCAGCCCGCCGGCGAAGTCATCGTCCAGCACCATCACCCGGATCGGGTACTCGTCGGATTTGGTGTTGTTGCCCGGCCACGGGCCATCATCCAGGTACTGATGCGTGACTGTGAACTGCTTGTGAACCGGTGGGTCCGCGGGATCATCGCTCGGCAGGCGCTGCACCGAATAGGTATTGTCACCCCACGAAATGAAAGCGAGGTGGTTGTCCAGCACCCCATAATCGAGAAAGTTGCAGGTCAGCGTGACCGTCTCGTTCTCGTCAATGCTGCCCGGGCTCAGGTCCAGCGACTCGATGACAGGCGAACGGTTGTTCACCGAAATGTAGTAAGTTTCCTGGGTGATCTCTTTGCTGCCCTTGAGGAGGGTCGCCGTCACGACATGAACGTCGCGTGGGCGGTAGTTGCCGGGCGCTTTGCCGTCGTCCAGGTACGTGTATTTGAGATCGCGCTTGAGGCCGGCTGGGCCGACACCAAACTCAAAACGATCTCGATCACTATTGGGATCACCCCAATTGATCACCACGGTATCGGGCTGCTCCGTGTCCTCCGGATCAATGGCCACGGTCAGGTTCATCGTCACTTCATCGCCCTCAAACGATTCCTTCGGCAGTTGCACGTCCAAACCGCCATCTGCGATCCGGATGTTGTCAATGAAGAGCAATTGGTTGAGCTTCTGGAAATGGCCGGTAATCGGGTCGAAGAACTCTTCGAGCCGAATTTCATCGCTGAGGTTGTTGAAGGTGATTACCAGCCGGCCCGTCTTGCCTTTGACCGAATCAGGCACGGGAACGCTGTATTCCCTGCCGGTGAACAACAGAATTTCCTCGATCTGCACGGTGCCGAGCTGGACCGGGGTCGTTTCGCCATCCAGCAGGATGGAGACGGAAATGGAGGTGTTGGGCGAATAGACCAGGGGCGCCCAGATATTGAACTTAACGTGGTCTTTATAGGGGATGTACTGCCGGTTGTGCACCAGGGTCGTGGCATCAAACACATTCTTCCGGAATGCTTCCTGGAGTTCAGTGACCATCTTCTGCCCGCCCGGCAACAGTTTGATCCAGGAGGGAAGCAACTCGGCGATAACGTCGTTCAGACCGATCATCAGGGCGTGGTCCGGCTGCGTCTTGAATGGGTCGATGGCTTCGAAATACTCCTTGACCTTTTCGTAGGCGGGATCCAGCCCAAGACTCTTGATCAGCTCCTGGAATTCCTCTGTCTTGCCCGCCCAGATGGCGTCGTCTTTGTCGGTGATGACCTTGCCCAGGAGTTTGTCGAACGCCCAACCCACCGCCATGTCGAGAATGGAGCCGACGATGGTTTTGACATTATCCCAGAAGTCGAGGTTGACAATGAACTTGCCAGTGATGTCGTTACTTCCATCCGGGAGGAACGGGATCGTGTAGCCGCTCCCGCCGTGGAACGACCAACCCGGAAGCTCATACGAGAGCGGGAACCGGCCGGGGTTCTCCGTGGCCACAAAGATAAGCTGCTGACGGGTGCCCCATTCAAAGTTGCCGTTGAACACCGTTGGCACCGCCACTTCGTTGCGGCCCTCCCTGGAATCGTCGCTATTGTCCGCATCGGACGGCACCCGCGCCGCGCTCCCGCTGGGCCGATCGTCCGATCCACCACCCAATTCACTGAAATACCACCCCACGCCAATCCCTTCCCAAACACTGCCTTCGGGCGAAGCTCCATAGGTCTCGGTCGTCGGTGTGTACCACGGGTTGTATTCGGGGCCGTCCCGGTTGAAATCCTCAAACGGGAAATAGAGCGGCAATGCCCTGAGCAGTTTCTCAAGTCCGAGCAAGGCCTCTTGCTTGAGCTTGGGATCGTCCGCTGCTGCTCGCAACCGGTCGAAGATCGGCCCGGTAGGGAAGGTCAACTTGGCCGAGGCTGCCGCGGATGCCACCCCGCTCAGGATCCACTCGGCCACGCTGGCGACCGCGACGAAAGGATCGGCGAAGCGGCGGAAGATTGGTTCCGGAATTCCCAATGGGAGGTATGCGTTCTCCGTGAACTGCCTTAGGCTCAGGTTGGTGGTGCCGGCGTACCATTTCCAAGGCCGGCTGTGAACCAACCCAAACCCGAAGGCATTTGAGACTTGAGACGCACCTGGTATCCAAGCCGCCAGATTGTTGATGAGACCGGTCGCGCCTTGCGCCCAGTTCGGAATCAGCTTGAGATCGTCCTGGGTGAACCCGGTCATCGGGTTCGAATCATCGCTGAAATTGACGATCAAGTCTGCTCCGGCAGGATTCTCGGTGGCAGTTGGGCTCGCCTTTGCTCCGTCCACCGGCCAGCCGTTGGGAGTGAAGGTCCATTGGTCTTCGCTCGCGGTCTGCTGGTAGTAATCGTCGGCAAAACCCACGATGTCCCACACCTTCACGTCTGGATCGACGAAATCGCCAAAACGCATCTCCTTCAGCGTCAAACCGAGCGCCTTTTCGGCAATATCCAGCACATTGGCAATCTTTCCGATGAGGCCGACGACTTTGGTAATCCCCGTCGGTTCCGGGAACAGGATCAATAGGTTGGACAGCATGTCGACCCGGTCAAAGAAGTCCTGGAGCACCGTCACATTGAGCGACTCCTGCTCGGCATCGTGGGCGTCCAGAGTGGTCATCTGGATGCGGGATTTGTCCAGCGCAGCAAAGCCCGGATCGCCCCTGCTCTTGTAGTATCCCAGGCGCTGGAGGATCTCGGAATTCACCACCGTTCCGCGGCTATGCCCAATGAAGTGAAGCGGTGACGCGAAAAGCCTGCCACCCAATTCCTTGTCGAAACGGACCAGCGCCGCGAACAGGGAATCAGCCGCCGCCTCCGCAAATCCGGAATCGGTGATGTCGGATTCCTTGACCCATTCCGAGATCAGGACGAGCGGCTTCCCGGCCTGCACGACCGTCGCGCCAGAAGCCCCTGAACTCAGGTCCTGCCAGGTGCCGTCCGTCCGATTGTACCCGAGCACGACGCCCTCACCGCCTTGCTTGGCAATCTGCCGGCCCAACTCGACGAGATATCCGATCTTGTCGAGTTGCGGCATGGCGTCGTTGCCGATCGAGAAATCCAGCGTGAAACCGTGCGTGAGAATGGTAACCGAGCTGAATGGATACGCCGTCTTGACGGGGGCCGTGTCGAACGTGCCCCACTTCCGCGCATAACGGCCGTTGTCGGCCTCGACGGCGACGCCCCAGTAATAGGTCTGCCCCGCCGTCAACTCTCGCTCGTTCGGGAGGGTGAAGGTGAAGGTGTTATGAGGGACTTCCACGCCATTGACGATCCGGGCCGGGTTCATGTCCTCGGTTCCATTTGAATCCGTGAAAAGATGATCAGAATCGATCAACGGCACGCGATCGTCTGGGAAGAGCCCCTCGCCCATCGGGAAGGTGCTAACGTACACCCAACTCGTCACGTCCTTAGCTCCGGAGACTCGCCATACCAGTTCCGGCGTGCGATCATCGACTTCCTCACCTTGGCTTGGAGAGACCAACTCAAGTAAGATGGATTCCTGAGCGGCCAGACCGGAAGGTTGCCCGCCGGTGCCGATCGGTCCATTGGTTGCCCCCTCAGGTGTGCCGAAAGACGCGCCCATGTAACCGCCCGGAATCACACGGTAATTGGCGCGAATCTCGATGGCGGGATTCAGATCGTTGACGGGCTTGGCCAGGAGTTGTTCGGAGCTCGTCTGGTTGATGGTCTTGATGATTTCCTCGACATCGAACACAAATACGGCACGGCTGCTGCGGTATCCGGCAAAGAGCATCTGCGAATCGCTGGACAAAGCCAGGTTGTCCAAGTAGGCATCCGGCGTCGGCCGGGTCGCAGCCACCAACTTCGGCGCCGGACCAAACGGGTCAGCTATGATGCCAACATTACCGCCGGCAGGATAGCGCGGGTCCATGTTAGGGTCATGGTCCGGGATGCCCTGGATGGCCCGATTGTAAGCGGCCACAAAGGCATAGCTCAAATCCGGCAGAACGACCACGTGAATGGCATTGTTTACGTCAAAGTAATCCCGGTGACTCAAAGCGGGTTGCGATGGATCCGCCAGTAATTCCAGCGGCATTGAGACGACAGTCCAGGACTTCTGCTCTTTGTCTGCGGTAATGAACTGGACGCCGGACGCATCCCAGGCACGGTTGGCCACCACAATTTTCAATGGGTCACTGGTGGCACTGACGCCCCAGGGTTCATAGCCGGCCGGAACCGTGCCCAAAATCTCCCGCCAGTGCTTGACATTCGGCGCCCCGCTGTCCGGCTTGTCATCCTTGTCGACATTGAAAACGAGGATTTGGCCCAGCGTCCGATCGGACGAGAACATCAACCCTTTCGGAGCCGCCACGTAGAGGCGCTTGCCATCGGCGTTCACGGACAAGCCACGGAACCCATGTGGAGCCTCAGATGAAGCAGCCACCATCGTCGAAACGATCTGATTGAACGAAGTCGAGCCCGGTTGGACATCGATGATATAGACGTAAGGAAGATTGTTGTCGGTGACGTAAAGATAATTACCCTCGGGATCGATGTCTGCGTAGAGCGGAGTGGCGCTGTCCGGCAGGAGGATGTAGTCGATCGTGTCCGGAGTGAAGGGATCCGCGTCCACGACCTGCAATGCCTGCGCATCCAATAAGGCCACCCGGTGCGCTCCGATCAGCGTCACATAGGCGCGGGTCAGGTCCGGCGTGACCGCCACAGCACGGGGCCGAGTCTGGTAGTCGTCAAGCGGAACCGCGATCCGAGCGACGAGGTCGCTGCTCGGCGCCCCGCTGGCTGTCGTCGGCACTTGACTCATGACCGCGACTTCATCTTTCTGCACGAGGGCGGCAAAGACATAGGCGGCGTCCTTCCCTAACGTCGCCTTTGCACTCTCAAACTCGGTTGGAACAGATCCGAACGTGCCCCCTCTGCGCCCAACCTTGGTGCCTTCCCGGATCACCGAAATCTGCGTCAGGCCGAGCACCACACTCTGAGGAACTTCAACGATGACCTCGGTTTCTGAACTTGCCGGGTCCACATCCGCCAGGATTGGTTCCAACCCTGGCATGTCGAAACTAACGTGGGTCGAGGCGGCATTCCCGCTTTCCACCAGGCGCTTCCCTTTGATGACGAGTTCCGCGCCGGCCGTCGTAAACCTCACCTGGAGCTCATCCATTACGGGTGCATTGGGCGCCACGTCCACACTCGGATCCTTAAAGACCGGTGTGAAGAAGTCTGTGGTTTGATCGGGATCGACTTGAACCTGGGTGTCGGTTACGGTCGGAAGCCCAATCTCCGGGATGGCTGTAATCTGGATAGGTTGCGGCCCGACCGTTAGCATTAATGTTAGTTCAGTCGCCAGACTCGCCACCGCCGCATAGGCAACTCCCATCGACATCTGAGATGCCACCATCACTACACCGTCCGTCGGGAAGGTCGGAACCAAATGCGCTCTGACCTCGCCAACCGACTTCGGATCGACATTGACCACGCAGTAGGTGCCTGATCCATAAACGCCCGGGAACGGCGGCGACGCCGTGCGGGCTATGCCGTCCGGACCCACCACGCCTGCTTCGACCTGATACCACGCGGGGATCGGGTTCCCTTGGGCATCCGGGAGCGTTCCCGCGAGAAAGAAATAGACTTTCTGACCAACCGGGATCGTGGACCCCACCGGGACAGCCAACTGCACGGGTTGGCCAAGCTCATCGCTGCCCAGGTTCAGTTCGAAGGCCGTCACCGGCTCGAACGGACCCGTCACCTGGAACGGCAGTGCGGACGTCTGTATCGGCGTCAAACTGACATCCTGCTCCTGCTCAAACGTATTCGGCGCGATCAGCACTTGCGACCCGTCCGAGCCTTGGACGACGCCGCCTTCCTCATCCACCTTGACCGTCCCGGTCTGCGGGGTGTTGACCCGCACGTCCACAACAAGTTCAGCACCATTGTTCAGGATGCTGATCGAAGCCTCCCCCACCGCGCTGGCGCGCACTAACCCCGTCTCACTGACTGTCGCGACCTGGGGATTACTGCTGAAATACACTGTCCCGGTGCTCAACGCGGTTAGGTCAGCGCCGCTGAGCGCGGTCACGGCCAACTGCCGCGAGACGCCGGGTGTCATGGCGATGTCCTTGGGATACACCGTCATTCCAAACAGCAGGTTGGCGAGAGCGCCCAAGTCCTCCGGCCTGCCAACAGCCACCGCCGTGACAGCCTGGAGGTCGCCGCGCCAGACGCGCAGATAAGTGGCTCCGTTGGCCACGGCCCGGAGTTGGCCCGAGGCCGTGACGGTTGCCACAGCTGAATTTCCAGTATTGAACTGAACGTAGTCGGGTGGCAGCGGCACACTCGATTGGTCGGCAAAATCACCCAGGACCACTATTTCCATCATATCACCGGCGTCGAGTAACGGACTGCGCGGCACCAGATTGATGGCAACCAGCGGCGCGTCACTGATATCAACGCTGACCGTGGCGGGAGCGCCCCGAAGATATCCATCATCAGCGATAAGGGTGAACGATGCCGGACCAGCGTAGCCCGGGGTTGGCACGAAGATGGCCGAGCGCCCATCGGCGCCCAGCGTTACGGTCCCATGATTCACCCCTTCCAGAATCAGGAAGGTGAGCTTCCCCTCTGGATCACTCGCAAGACCCTCCAAGCTGACCGTGACTGGCAGATCACGGTGCGTCCGAATGTTGACAGCGCCTCCGGTCGGCGGTTGATTGGCAACAAACCCGAAGTTGCTGACCACAAACTCCTGGTCAGCAGCGGTCACAGTGCCATCACGGTTGGCGTCCGCGCCCAGGAGGTATGCCGCTTGGCCGGACGAACTCCCCATGGTCGCCGCCAGCAAAGCGCTGTCGTTACCATCGACCACGAGATTCCCATCCACATCGCCCGCCAGGTAAATCTCCGTCGTAAAGCCGCCCGAGGTCGTCCCCTCGGTTCCCCTGAACTCGGCGACATAGGGTCCTCCGCCCTGCAGGGTTACGAAGGTCAGGCTGCGACCCACTTCAATCCGGCTTTGCGTCGCTACCGCTCCGGGCACCACCACCGCACCTGGATTGAACCCCCCAGTGCCGCGCACATCGATGCCGAGAGTCACGGTTCCCTTCTGTGATGTGCCCGTCTCAGAATCGGTCAGTAAGAAGACCGTGCGCTGCACTTGTCCCGCCGCCAACGTTCCGGGGCTGATCGTTCCGAGGAACTGCCGCGTGCCGCCCAGCACGAGGTCTGCTGTCACCGTCGACAAATACCGGCCATCAGAATCGTACTGGACCAGCGTGGTCAACTGCCCAGCTGAAGCCAAGAGGATCGCAAGCCGCCCCGCCGCATCATAATTGAAGAATTCACGCTGACCATTGCCTGTCTGGATCACGGATTGGAGAGCGCCGAGGCTGTCGTACTGGTAGCGGAACTGAACTGCGGGACTGGTCAGACTGGTTAACCGGTCTGAGGCGTCATGGAGGAAGCTGACGCGCTGACCATCCGACGCGATCAGGCCACTGTCAGTCCAGAACAACCGTTGCCCGACCGGGCCGCGAACCTGGCGCAGCCCGTCTTCCAAATCATAGTCGTACAGGAGGCCGCTGGGACTCGTAAGGGTTAAGTCGAAACCGCTGAACAGGCCGCTTGACAGGTTGTAGGGCAGCCCGGTGCCCAACTCGTACAGCGCTCCGTTAACCATCTCGAGCAAAGCGTGTGCACTCGCCAACTGGTAGGAGACACCCTGGTCAGCAGTCCAAGCCGGTCGGTAGACGGTGATGCCCTGGATCACCGTTGCTTGCGGGGTGAAACTGAATCCCACGCGTCGGTTATCAGGGAGAGTCAAATAAAGGCGCGTGCCCTCGTGATAAGGTGAGAACCGGTCGACTCCAGGCTGGTCGCTTACCGGCAGGTTGGTGGCGATGAATGGATCCGCCCCGCCCAGTACCCAGCCGAACCCGAAGGTTCCGTGAAGGTGGCTGTTCAAGCTTGAGTAATACCGCGTGAACGGGAGAGTCAGACCGGCCAACGTAACCGTAAAGTCGGTGGATGCCGTCTCATAGCTCTGCGTCTTTGACGCGGAGTTGATCTCGATCGTCCTAACAGCGCTGCTCGTGCGCCCGCTGAGATCCGTGGCGGTTAACCGAAGGGTGTAAGCGCCGTTCAATAGCCGCGCTGGATCCAGGATCGCCAGAGTGCCGCTGGCAGGAGCCTGGGCCGAAGCCAGGAGCTCATACTCTTCCGTCCCCAGCGGGGCCAAATCCAAGACAAACGCGTCGAGATTGCCGTCCTCGATCATCCCCTTCACGTCGACCACGGATGCAATCACGGCCCCCGCTTGAGGAGTCTCCAACGCCACGCGTGGAGCCACTCGATCGGCCGGATCACGGACCTTGAGATCGGCAGTCGCCACTCCCTGCGCGCCATCCTGGTCGACCGCAGTCGCCACCACCGCATGATGACCGGGCGTCGCGGGAGTGAACTGAACGCGGCCGAAGCGGTCGAGCGTTTGTGTTTGCCCATCGATGGTCAAGCTCAGGCTCACCATGTCGGTGATACTCGATGCCACCGCCTGGATCATAACGGATTGCCCGGCGGCCACCGGGAAAGTCGGCGTCATCTCGATGCGCACACTGGGCGGAATGACCACAGGCGACACGACAAGCAGGAGAGTCTGACTGGCGCCGAGGTCACCGTCTGAAACGGTAAAGCGGATGTCGTGTTCGCCCGCCTGCACACTCGTAGGCGTCCAGGCGAACTCACCGGTCGCCGAATTAAAGGTCGCACCCGTAGGCAGGTTAGCCGCCGTATAAGCTAGTTTTGCTCCATCGTCCGGGTCGCTGCCTGGCACCGTGAACGTGAACGGTTCTCCAATCAAGATCGCGTGGCCGCTCAGCTTGGGCAACACCGGCGCACGGTTGCGATTGATCACCTGAACCAAAACCTGCGTTGTCGCCGTCAAGCCGCCCGCGTCAGATACGGCAAACTGGAACACGCGCTGGCCCGCCTGGTCATAGCCCACATTCCAAACGAAGAGTTGATCTTCCGCCTCGAACTGAGCTCCGGCGGGCAACTGGCCATCGACAGAGTAAGTGAGCGTGTCGCTGTCGAAATCCACCGCCATCAAATTGAACGACAACATCGAACCTTCCTGCGTCAGCAGCCCGGGCAGCGGAACAAATCGCGGCGCGGTGTTCACATTCGCTACGCTCAAGGTCACCGTCTCGGCGCTGACGGCATTGCCATCGGACACCTCGAACCGGATCCGGTAAGTGCCCGCTTGCGCACTATCTGGAGTCCAGGCAAAGACACCCGTCACAGGGTCGAACTGCGCGCCGTTAGGCAACCCGTCAGTGCGGAAGGTGATCGTGTCATTGTCCGCGTCGGAGGCACTGAGGGTCAGGCTAAACGCCTGTCCTTCGGTCAATTCCTGGGAACCGACAGAGTTGAGGATCGGGGCTTGGTTGGTCGCCCGGGCCACCAGTTGGAAAGTCCGGGAATCCGATAGAACGTTGTCCGGCTTGCCATTACCGCTGTCCGTCACAGTCAGGGTGACGGTTTTGATGCCCGCGTCTCCTGCTCCGGGCTTCCATTTAAACTCGGCCACACCATAGATTCCGGTTGCGGTAAAAGTTGCCCCGGCTGGCAGACCGGTTGCGGTAAAGGTCAGAGAATCTTCATCCAAATCCGACACCCGCACCTGAAAAGCAAGTTCCTCGTCGATGACGGCAAGCCGGTTGCCAACGAACGCCATTGTGGGTTTCGCGTTCTCCAAACGCGCCGTCAGGATGAAGTCAACACTCGAGGTGATGACTGCCGCCGGATCGCCATTGCCATCGTCGGTGGCAAACACGGTCACTGCAAAATTTCCTCGGTCCGTTAGAGTCGGGGCTGCATGGATTACGGCTGTCCCGTTACCGTTATCCTTGAAGCTGGCAAAGGCAGGCAACCCCTTGGACTCCAGAGTGGGTATCGTGCCGTCCGCGTCCGTTGCTTTGACTGTGAAATCAAGCGTCTGTCCGGCGTCGACCACTTTATTATCGATCGCCTCAACAACAGGCGGGGCATTCGTGTCCCGAACGTCGATCTGCAGCGTTGCCGTCGCATTGGTCGGTGTGCCGGTTTCATCCCCATCGTCCGTCACGGAAAAGTCGATCAGGTAAGTGCCAGCCTGCGTGTACCCTGGAACCCAGGACAACAGCCCAGTGCCGCTGTCAAAGCGGGCCCCTGTAGGGAGAGTAGAGTAGGTGTAGGTGACGACTGTCATCGGACCGGCGGCAACCGACTCCGTCTCGGGATCGACCAGGACGCTCGCCTGGCCTGTCAAGGGATGATCCGGGTCGTTCGCCGCCACTCGAATCTCGAGAACCTGGCCTTCGAATACGACCAGCCTATCCAGCCCCCGGATGCTGATTGGCGCATTGACGTTAAGGACTGTGATCTCAAGGGACTGAGAGGAGTCAGCCAGGCCATCACTCGCGATCAAGGTTACGTGGTACTCACCATGCTGATTATAGGCAGGGGTCCAAAGAAACCGCCCATTTTCAGGCGCCAGTGCCGCGCCCGCGGGCAAGCCCGTCGCCCCAAAGTTAACCGGCTCGCCATCGGGATCGACTGCTTTGAGGCGCAACTCGATTGTCTCGCCTTCGCGAACGGTCTGAGGCGCGATCAACTCGAACTCGGGTGCCTGGTTTACGTTGAGCACCAGCAGATCAAAGCGTGTCGAGTTCACGTGAACGCCATCCGTGACTGCGAGCGTGACGTCGGGGTAGTAGCCGGCCGAAGAAGCCGTGGTTTGCCACCGCAGCGTCTGATACTCAGGATCAAACCACGCGCCCGGCGGCAGGTGATCCGCCCCATACACTAATCGGTCGCCGTCGGCATCAAAGGCAACCGGGCGCAGTTCAAACAGGTCGCCCTCCTGCAGTATCTGGTTGTCCACGGGCGCCAGTAATGGCGGCGTGTTCGTACCCGCGACGCTTACCTCCCACGATTGACCTGCATATCCGCCACGCGCATCGTACGCCCTCAACTCGAAGCTCACCTTGGCCGCGCTGTTCACCCCTGGAGCCCAGCTCACCATTCCGGTCTTAGGATCCACCGTCGCCCCATCGGGACCTTCAGCCAGCAGGTAACCCACGGCCAGAATGCTGTCGGGATCATCCGCCCGCGCGCTATAGGTGTAAATCTGTCCCACCGCTGCTTCGACCGGCGCCGTGGAGGTGAACACAGGCACCCGGTTCGGCGCCACGCCGGCAAACAGCTGGACTTGGAGGTCCGTTTGCACCTGATCCGGGTTGCGCAACCTCACCGTGCGGGTCAGTGCCAGACCCGGTTTCACCACGGTCGAATCGCCTACACTCAGATCTACATAGGGGTGTCCGTCATCGGTGAAGCCATCCGGCTCCAACAGATAAATTGGCGCGTAGCCGGAACCGATCACCGGATCGAAGAAGAGACCATTAAACACGATCCGGATCGGGGCGATGAGATCGAAAAGCATCGTGTTGGTCACGCGCACTTCGAAGGAGACGATCCCTTCCTGGCGATCAAAACGCGTTTCGGCAAATTCCGACGTGACATTCGCCGTCACGTCTTCCAGAACCGTGAAGCGAGCGGTATGAGCCTGGTTCATGGCAACTCCCATTTCGCTCTCCAGGGTCGCCGCCACCCGCAATTCATAGTCGTCAGGCGCCAATGCTTCGAATGCCAACAAGAGCGTCTTGGTCTCAGCCACGTATCCCAGGATGTTGAGGGGAACCACCTGGTCATTGGTCAAACTGCTCAACTGGTAATTCGCCACGTTCAGCACCGAAGCAGGCGCCATGGTCGAGTTAGAAACCATGTCGAGACTGAAGGTCACGGTCGCCCGGTTGACATCCGGCAAAGACCGGCTGCCCGCGATTGGCGTGGTCGCGATCACCTGCGGCACACTGACCGGGAAGAAAACGCTCACCTGATCCGATTGGGTCACGAACACCTGGCCCCGCAGGTTGGTGTGCAGAAAATCGCCGCGCCTGCCACCCGTAGCCATCGCGATTGTTTCCATCGAGGTCAGTTCCAGCACCGTAAGGTCACCACCTTGCGCGTGGCTGATAAATAGTAAGTTTTCCGTCGGAGTGCCAGCGACCCCAAACGCCAATCCCTCCCCTTCCTCGTCCAATCGAACCATCACCTCGGCCCGGCCACGGCGGTCAAAGCGCACCACTCGCCCGTTCTTCGGCCAGGTGGTTCCCCAGAGTCTTCCGTCTGGGGCCACCGCGAGCGCGTCGACACGAATGTGCGAAAAAGGAGCAAACTGGCCTGTAGTCAGATCGAAGATCTCCACCCCCTTGCGGGTAGAAACGTACAGCCGGTCACCGCTGGCGTCCAGGGTCAGGCCAAGGTTCACCCCGTCCCCAAACCGTTCAAGAATCTCGCCAGTGACCGGGTCCAACCGGACCAGAGGCCCGCCGCCGGTGGTGGCCCACAGCCGTCCGTCGGCGTCGAAAACCATGTCATAAATCGGCACATCCAGGATCACCAGCGGGGTCGTCGCGGCGCCTCCAGCCAAGTTAAACTCCCACAATCGATTGCGCCCGGATCCGCCGCTGATCAGAACCCGCTGACCACTTGGATCAAACGCGATTCCCAAGGGCCCAATGCCACCTCCCGACTCCGCCACATGCCAGGCGAATGCTGCCCCCACAAACGGCTCAAACACCTGGCTAAAGGCCGAAGGTTGGGTTGGCGATTGCCGCCCTGGCACTTGTCCGACCAGTTGCAGGAAAAGCGGGTTGACAGCCGGAGCCGTGACCGGTTCTGCCACTGCGAGCGTGCTGCTGTCAATCAAAGGCGCCTGCGGGAGCGTGCCTAGGTTGACGGATGGATTGTAGGGGGGCACTTCAATGCCGACGGGCGCCTGCTCCACATTGCCTGCGGCATCGCAGCTCAACACAAGGAATTTCGGCGATGCACCCTCAACGGACTCATAGAGCCAGCTTGTTTCGGTCGTCTTGGTGAGCACAGACAGATACGGGCCGCCCATCAGCGACACGTAAACCGTCGAGTCTTTCACGCCGGCTCCCAATTCGTCGTCGCGCGCCGTCCACCGCAACGAGTAGCGACTATTCCCAACTTGTTCAACGGTCAGAGTTGTCGTGGGCGCGACCGCATCAATCGTGTTCGTCACCACGGCGGAATCCAGCGGCGCCTCCTGGTCGTAGAACGCCCGGGCCGACATGGTGACTTCACTCCCGCTCCCCGCGTCGGGCATGGCCCGGATGGTGTAACCCAACGTCCCGCTCGCCCCCGGTTGGAGCAGTCCGATCTTCGAGTCCGTCACCACCAGTCCAGTGTCGGGATCAATGGCGCGCAAGAACCAGGTGGCGATGTGCGCTTGCACATCCACACCCGCACTCACTTGCAGAGCAAATCCGAGCTCTTTGCTGAAATCGTACTCGCCCGTGAACGCCCCGCGATCGTCGGGAACATCAATAAACAGGCCCCCCAGGGTGATATCACTCAGGGTGAATGTCCGCACATCCAGGTCCAAATCGATCTGCTGAACGATCCGCAATTCGCTCAGTGCCCGACTCGCGTTCGCCGGGCTTTGAACACTGATGGTGTAAGGCAAGGACAGCCCAAGCGGGATGAGGTTTCCATCGCCCACTCCACTCGGCCCGGTCACACGCACCAAAGCACTTCGCGCGCCCGTCAGACCGAAGTAATCCGCCAGGCGCACATCCGCCACGGCCAACTCATACTGCTGCTCTTCGATCAACTGGCCCACGCCCACCTGGATGTGAAAGACCTCGTAATGCGTCCTGTGCGACAACTGCAGGTCAAAGCGGCTGGCCTCCGGCAGGTTCGCCGAACCGTAGGCATCGGGCGTGTTGCCCATCCAAGTGCGCACCAGTTCGAAGAACGGCTTGAGGTTGCCCGCGCTGAGGATTGGCTCGCCTTTGTCTCCACCCAAAAGGCCTGCCGTCAGCTCCGTCACCGCCCCGATAAACTTCGGCTGGGTTCGCACCTCCGGGGCTTGATCCTCAGGCCGCAGCAAGCCCGCATCCGTCAACGAAGCCAGGAACAATTCCGTCCAGGTTGAGGAATCAGCCGCGGCCACTTTGAGCGCTTGCGGAGCGTTTGCGTCCAGCAGAATGCGGTCGCGCACCGTCAACGCTCGCTGCGTCTGGAAATCCACATACTCTGCCGCTGTCATGGGCGTTGCCGCAGCCTGGATATAGAATGTGAAGGCCAGATCCTGGAGGCTGAGATCGTCCATCTCAATGAGCAGTCTCGGATTCTCCTTGAGCATGTTCTTCAACTCAGGGTAAGGCTCGACGATGAACGTCAGCGCCCCGAAACCACGGGCGACAAAGTCGTAGCCAAAGCCCGAAGCGATCAGATCACCTTTCAGGTTCAACACCGGGTCAACGTCCGGCCAGGAGACACCCGCCAAGCCAGGGCTGCCCATGAAATTGGTGGAAAAGAGCAACCGTTCGCCTTGGATGAAGGTGTTGTTAGCCAGGCGCGGCACCCCGTATTCCAGGTGGACATAAGGTGTATCGACGTTCGTTAGACTCAATAGCGAGACTCCATAAATGCCTGGCACGACCCCGCTCTTCGTGATGGGAATATTACTGGGGCCCCCCAATCCCACCGTGAGATCAAGGGGCATCGTTGCCTCGACCAGGTAACGGTAAGGCATGCGTACCGCCGCGCCGTCAGGATTGGTCACTTCCAGGTCATACAACCCGTGCATTGCGTTGCTTAAGTCGAAAGTCGCCAGGATCTGCGTGGCATCGACAACGAGGTAGTTCACCGGGGCGAATTCGGCAAAGGTCGGCCTGATGAGCTTTACAGTGGCGGCTGGGTCAAACTTCGCCCCCGCAATCTTCATCGTCACGTAGCGGTTGTCCCCTCCCGCGTCCGGGTTGACGTCAAAGATGCTGAACGGCAACAGGCGCGACGTCAAAGTCACGGGCGTGTCAGGCGCCGGCTCACTTTGGCCGCGCACCATAATGTAGTAGAAGCCGCCTTGAGTCCGGGGCACTGTGGCTGTTTGGTCCGCCCAGAGGTAGCCAGGGTAAGCTGCGTCGAAGTTGATGGAGTCGGGTAATCCCTCGTACCGCACGTAAAGCTCGTTGGCTCCGCCTTCCCCGGCGCGCAGTTCCACTCGGAGGGTTTCCCCGGCGAGCACCTCAACGCGATAGAGCAATTGCTCGGCCGTCGAAAGATCATCGCTAGCAGTGACGCCCAAGGTGAGCGTCTTAACCTCAACGGCAATGGTGTCCGTAGACGCTGTGGCGTTGTTCCTGTTGTTCGCGCCTTCGAACACATCGTCAAAGATGTCGGTGCGCACGATCACCCTGTAATCGCCCGGCAAGGCCAAAGGAATCTGCGCCGTCAGCGAAGCCGTATAACCTTTTCCTTTGGCCAAAGACTGGGACTTGTGCTCCACGGTGCCGATCAACCGGTCGCCCAGATCCCAAACGCCGTCTCGAGACAGGTACGCCGAATCGGCCCAGATTCCGGTAGCCGACTCATTCGCATGATTTGAGACGGTCCACGTAAGAGCGACCGTTTCTCCTACAAATGCCGAGTCCGGCACGGTCACCTGGTCCACCCGCAAATCCGAGGGCGGCGGCAATTCGATGAGCATCGGCACGACCGTTGCCCCGGTGTTTCTTGCTTCGTCGCTCTCCAGCACGAAGCCGCGTGGATTATAGTTGTCGGGCCGGTCAGTGAGCACAATCACGTAATAAGGCCCCACTAACTCGCGGGGTACGCGGTATTCCGCTGTTTGAGTGTAACTCTGGCCGGCGCTCAGCACGCCGTCTCGCCGCAACTCTCCAAGATAATGGTCGCTGCGCACATCCAGCATCTGGTCCCGAGACAGGAAGACGTAGTCGGTCCAGCGAGACTGGCGCTCGGGCACGTCCCCTGCCCCAAGCCGGTTGGTCACTTCGTAGGTGACCTGGAAATTCCGTCCGGTGATGACGTGTTCTGGTGCGGTCACCAAGCTCACCACGAGGTCGGGCGGAGTGACCGGCGTCACATGGATCGATTGGATGGCTGTGTTGTTATTCTCAAAGGCGAACTCATGGACCGTACCCATTTCGCTGATTTGCTTCACGCGTGGCCAACCATGCTGGTTTGGATAGGGCTGGACCAACGCGTCGGTCTGCCGACCAAAGAGGGAGTCGGCATAGACCAACAGGTAAAAGTCGCCGCCGATATTGTCCGGCAGGCGGATCTCGCCCTTGACCACGTAACTCTCGCCTGGCACCAGCGCGCCGATATGGCGGAAGTCGCCCACCAACTCGTCGTAGCCGTCCAGAGACGGGTCAGCTGAAACAAAGACACGGTCCAGCCAGATGCTGGTTCGAGTGGTGCGGGAATCGTCGCGGAGTGCATTCCGGACGGTAAATTCAACCGGCAGATAACCGCCTGAGGAACCCTCCGAATCGACCGTGAAACTGATTACCTGCAGATCTGCCTCCCGATAGATGACCTGCACCACGGCCGGAGTTCCACGGTTGTTCGCTTTGTCGGTTTCCCAGACGAGTTCCTTGAAGTAGGCCGGCCAGTCCGGATATTGCCCGGGAGTCGGAACGGTGAAGATCGGTTCACCCTCGCGAGTCAAACGGATCGCTGGGAAGACATGGATGTAACGTCTCCCTTGAATGCCTTCGGGCAAGGACAGCCTGACTGTCGTGGTATAGCTCTCACCGGGCTGCAACGGCTTGTCCGCGTGATGTGCCACTGCCGCGGCCACATACGCCCGCTTGGCGTCAAACACCTCGTCCAGACTGACGAAAACATAGTCTTTCCACCATTCCGTCCCGTCCCAGACCTCGTTGGGTCCCTGATTCTTGACTGTCCAAGATACCTCGACCTCGTCTCCCGAGAAGGCAGTAGCGGGAGCGGTGATGGAGGTGACGACAAGATCCGCCACGATATCCGTGATGGTGCTGGCTGCGGCGCGCTCGTTGTTCGTCGTGAACGGCCCCTCCCAGACTGGCACAAATCCCTTCTGGTTCCCGCCCGTCAGGATGTTGAGAATGTCTTGCTTGGTGAGTTGCTGCAGGTCGGCCATCGACACATCCATCAGGGGCTTGCCCAATCGCGCTTCCGCCCGCACCAGGATATCCTGCACCTGCTTGAGGAAAAGCTCCTCCTCCGTCAGGAGAATGTCTGGGTCCACATTGGTCTCGACAATGACGTATTGGCCTTTGGCCGACGGCGGCAGCGTGAACGTCGCCGTTTCGGTGTAGCTTTCACCGGGTTCGAGGGATCCAATGTGGGGTGCGCCAAACACCAAGAACTCCTTTCCCTTGCCATCCCCAAGTTGGTCGTCACTCGAGATATAAATGGCATCGGCCCACCGATCTCGATCGGTGCGGCTCGAACCCGAATTCCGAACCGTCCAGCTTACCGTCACGTCACCACCACCCACAGCCATCGGCGACGCCTGCACCTGGATCACTTCAAGATCCGCCGGTGGAGTGTAGAGAACAGAGATGGGCGTCGCTTTGAAGTTGCTGCCCTCCATGTCATGGGGCGCATCGGGATTCAGATTCACGTCGAACGCGCTCTCGAACACGGCATCGTTGCTATCCGCCCAAACCGTGATGTGAAACTGTCCCTGAATGTGCGCCGGCAGGCGCACCGTCACCTTGTTTTCGTAGAACTCCCCGACCTCGAGGGCTCCCGAATGCCCAAACTGACCCAGCAACACATCCCCGCGATAGGCGTTCGGCCGATCTTTGGCCCGGGTCAGCCAGACCGAATCTGTCCACGATCCCGGGTAGGTAATGCCCGCCCCCTGGTTGGCCACACGGTACCGGATGACGATCTCCGTTGCGTCAAAGGCTTCCACGGGGCTGGCCACGTGCTGCATCACCACGTCCGGTCGGGCCACCGGAAGCACGTTTACTGTCAGAGGCTCTGCAGGCGAATTGTGGTTATTGTTCTCCTGCGGGTATTCGTCGATCCGATTCCCGCTATCCGCTGCCACAACTACGAAAAAGTCACCCCCGGCTTCTATCGGGATCTTAAAGGTCGCGCGCGTTGTGTAGGAAGCGCCGGGATCCAGGGCGCTGCCGTTGTTGAGCGAGCCCAAATGAATCCCTCCCGGTTCCCGGTTGAACGACAGGTAAACCGCGTCTTCCCAGCGCGAGCCGCCTGTGGGTGTCGAGGCCCCACCCAGGTTGGTTACGGTGAACTCGACGTCGACCACCCCGCCGCTGGTCACGATGCGCGGGGCCACCACCGAAGTCACCTGCAGGTTAGGCCTCGGCCGAAGCGTCAAGGTGAGTATGTTCTTCGCCTCCAGCGTGTTGTTATTCTCGTTCGTCTCGACAACTTGGCCGCTGTCATCCGCGCGCACGACAACTCGATACGCTCCCTGAGTGTGTTTCGGCAGCGTCACGAGCTCGGTGCGTGCATAGGACTTCCCAGCTTCGAGGTTCTCAGACCGAGAGAAAGCTGCCAGACGTAAGGCCTTGTTCATGTCACCTCCCGGCGCCAGGTAGATGACGTCCGTCCACGCGCCTTCCAGCAGGTCCGGGCCGTTATTGCGCACCCTCCAACTGATCTCCACTGGCTCAGCGTCCAAAGCCGTGTCTGGTCCCGTCACCTCAAGAACTTCCAGATCGGTCTGCGGCGGCGGAACGTACTGCACCTCGAAGACATCCGAGCGCGCGATGTTGTTATCCGTGTAAAGGAACTCAAAGGGTCCTTCAGTCTTCACGAACAGGTACCGTGGGCCTTGGGCATCCCAAGGCAGGGTCACTTCCGCGCTGCGGCTGTAGCTGTCGCCCAAGCCCAACGGCCCGGCATGCCCAAACGAGGCGATCTCTAGCATCCCTTTCCCAGTAGGATCCGAGCCAAGGTAGATACGGTCCTGCCATTGCGCGATGTTGGTCGGGCCCAGCCCGCGCGCGGGATCATTCGTAACGCTCCATTGCACCACCATGGGTTTGCCATTCTGAGGGATGAGCCCGGCCGGAACGGTCACCGCGTTCACCACGAGGTCCGCATAGAGCGTGCGCACCACGTCCACCGCGTGGTCGGCTCTGGCAACGTTCGGCCCGGCGTCCGGGGTTTCAAAGACCACGTCTGTCGCGTCGGTCTCCACGAAGAGGAAGAATCGATCCTGCAACCCGCCTGCAAGCTGGATGATGTGAGTTTCGCTGTAGGAGGTGCCGACCGGCATCGCGCCGGTGTGAAGGAACGTGCCCACGACGCGGTCATCGCCATTGCCAAAGACCTCGTCGCGCGAAAGCACCACGCGGTCCGTCCAACTGTCTACGGTTCCGGGACCCGTCCCCTGGTTGGTCACCTTCCACCCGACCGTCAAGTCTACCGGGTCACCAACAAGGAGGCTTTGCCCGGTCACGTTGCTGACGGCCAGATCTGCCGGGGGCGAAAGCGTGACGGCTAACACCGAGGAATAGTTGTCGTTGTTGCCCTCTTGCCCGTCTTCTTCGACATCGTCAGCCGCGTCGGCCTTGACGATGATACGGTAGGTGCCTTCGAGTCCATCCGGGATGCGCACGTTCAACTGCCCCTGGTAGGCGTCCCCCACTGTCACGAAGCCGGCGTGGGCCAATTCTCCCAGAACGGGATCATCGGCCGTCAGGTTGCCGTCCTTTGAAATAAAGAGCCGATCCGTCCAGTCTGCCGGGGTGGCGCTGGTCCCCACGTTCAATCCAGTCCAACTCACGAAAATGGCCGTGCCTGAATGGGCTTGCACCGGGGCAGCAACACTGTCAATCACCAGGTCGGGGTGGACAATTCGAAGGGGTTCAGTGCTGACGCGCACATTGTTGTCTTCCGCCCCGCGCTCGAAGACGTTCTCCCTCGCATCGGCAAAGACCACGATCCGATAGTCGCCGTCCGTCAGAACCGGCAACTTGACAACCTCGCTTCGCGTGTATTCCTGCCCGGGAGCCAGGTTCCCCTGGTACTCAAAGGTTCCGACCAGCGTCGCGTCCTGCAGAGTCCCCGTCTTGGAGATGTAAACCCGGTCGGACCAGGGGGCGGCCGCGATGACGGAACCGGCGTTGCGTGCCGTCCATCCGATGGTCACCAACCCGCCCGTGAGGCTCTCGGACGGAGCCGTCACGGTGGTTACCACCAGGTCTGGCGTCGGTGATAAAGCGACGCTCAAAGTCGTCGTACTCGCTCCGTAGTTATTGTCCTCAGCGCCGGGTTCCTGCACCGCGTTCAAGGCGTCGGTCTGAACGAGCACATAGTACTGTCCGCCTTCCAACCCCACCGGAAGGGTGAGGGAACGCGTTTCGGTGTAGCTCTCTCCCACTGGGAGCACGCCGTCATGCACAATGGTGTCGACCAGGATGTCACTGCCTGCCGCCCGATCCCGCGAAAGGAAAACCCGGTCAGACCATCGGCCCGAACTGGTTGCGCCCTGCCCCACGTTAGACACCGTCCAACTAATCTCCGCTGGTTGCCCGCTCGCGCCGGTCCCAGGGGCGGTCACCAAGTCCACGACCAAATCGGCAAACAGGCCCGGCAGAATTCTCACCGTGCCCGCTCGCGCAGCCACATTCGACTCCGTGTCCGGAGTCTCAAAGACTTCGTCTTCTGCGTCTGTTGCGACGAACAGATGGTAGACCCCGGAAAGTCCCTGCGGGATCGGCCCGGTCCAACTCCCGGTGTAGGCCTCGTTCTGTGCCAGTTGGCCGGTGTGAACAACGTTCTGGATCAATACATCGTCACTGTCGCCGTATCGGTTATTCGCCGAGACGACGATTCGATCGATCCACCGAGTAATCTCGGTGCCAGGTGTGCCGTCGCCAGTGACAGCCGCCCCCAGGTTGATCGTCCTCCAAGTGATTGTCGCGTCAACGCCCACGACCAAGCTCTCTGCGGAAACCGTCACCGCTCCCACGGCGAGATCGGCCGCCGGCGTGGGCGTAACGTCGATGGCACGAGCTACGCTCACGTTGTTCTCCTCAAAGATGAACTCCCGGACGGCGTTGGTCAGGTCCGTCTTCACAAACAGATACCAAACCCCCGAAATGGTCTTGGGAAGCGCCACGTCCGCAGACGCAGCGACAGCGTACTTTTCATCGACACCCAACGCGCCCGTGTGGGTGACCACCGCCAATTCCGTGTCATCGCCGTCCCCATAGCTGTCGTTCGGTGAAATCACCACGCGATCCATCCAGGTCGATTCGCTCGCCGCGGTTGGAGCCGCGCCGTAATTGCCCACCTTCCATTCGACGCGAAAGGTCTGGCCCGCTGCCGCGGTGGCAGGCGCGTTGAGATCTGTCTCCACCACGACCAAGTCGGCAAAATTGAGCTCAGCCGTGGGCATAATTGCGATGTCCAGCAGATACTGGGCTCGCGGACCCTGTCCTCCGTTGGCCAGGACCACGGCGTAGTAATCGCCTGTTTTAGCAATATCCGCCCGGGCCACCGCATCAGATGGCGTGGTGGCGATACTCACGACCTTGTCGCTGGCATCGCGTATTTCCACCAGCGGCCGCAGGCTGCTGGTACTGGGCAATCGCGTGCTTAACAGAATGGTCTTACCCGCCTCGATCGTCCCTAGCTTGAAGTAGTCCTGATCTCCACGCCCGCCTTCGCCTCCCATTACCGTGCCGACGACCGAGCCAAGCGCTCGGGTGCCATCCTGTGTCAACCCTGGAACATCGGCATTGGCGACCGAACCATTCCGATAGTCACGGTCACTCTCGAGATCTACGCCGCGGGCTGCCACCACAGTGAGTTCGTAATTCCCAACCCGATCATGAGACCGGATGCGGACGTAGTATTTGCCGTCCTCCGGCAACTCATAGAGAAGATAGTCGCCGCCTCCAGCGCCGCCATCGTTGTCTGAACTCAGATTTTGCCCCTGGGCATTGTGGAGATAGATCATCCCGTTGTACGATCCTCGATCATCAACGGTCACAGCCACCTTATCTCCCTTCGTGCCCGCGAAGCCCCACCAGTCCTCGTCGTTCCATCCCTCCTGCCACGGATCCAATGAACCCAAGCCTCGTCCCACCAGCAATCCGAGCGGATCTTCTACTAGCGCCAGCTCGGTCGCTTTAGCCAACTCCCCGTTGTCCCTGTTCTCGCTCGCAAACCCCGCCGGAAACTCCACGCGGAACTCGCGCGCAAAATCTCCGCCGGCATTGCCATCGCCATCCCCATCCAACCTGGTTCCCACGAGATCCTTAACACTGTCTTTGACCGTCAACTGGTAGTGGCCCGCCACCAGGGGTCCATCAGCCACAATGAGTTTGACGACGGTCCCAGTTCCGTACTCCGGGAGCGCTTGCACCTTGTAGACCACGTCGTCTGCGCCACCAAACACCTTGTCCGCGCCAGCCTCACGCAGATCCCAGGCATTCCCCGGCCGATCCGCTGCGCCATCCAAAATGTCTGGCACGCCATCTCCGTCGGAATCCGTCACGCTATCCCATTCCAGGATGGCTCGCAGGTTGCCCCCGCCTATGTCATTCCAAGTCCCGTTCGAATAAATCTGGGCGTAGTCCTCCTCCCCAGCGTTGTTGGGTTCGCCTCCAGCCCAGTTAGTGTAAGCCGCAGCTTCTCCGCTTGCCCACACCCAAGAGCCCTCTGTCGCGACATCGTTCATCCCGAGCCAGAGAGTCCCGTAGCTGCCGAACATGTCCCGAACCCAATTATTTTCGCTTGAGTCGCTGATCGTGACCAGATGGGCTCCCAACTGCCCGGCTCTCTCTTCCGCTGCCGTCCAACTCAACGCGGCGTTTGTCAACGCATAGAGGTGCCCCTGGTAGATCGCAAAGAAAGGTGGTTCGTTGATCGTGAACGGATCCAACGCCTCGCTGAACGTCACACTAAAGGTCCCCAACACCTCCCCACTCACTCC
>CAZODO010000068.1:0-35034 GCA_964578605.1 uncultured Verrucomicrobiota bacterium
TGAAAACATTGACGATTCTTGCATTTGGCACGCTCAACGTCCGGATGGTAGTGCTTCAGCAGATAGATCTCGGGGGCTGGAACGTTGACTGTGGGGTTGTTCTCCACTTGCGCCTGGAGGAGTTCATTGATTCGTGTCGCTCTCGCCGCACCCGCCTCCACCCCAACCACGCCTCCCACCTCGTAGGCAGGCATCTCCAGATGCGTCAGTCCCACCATTCCGCCAGTCGCGAATCGCGGCATGCTGGCCCGGACCGCACTGGCCACATCACCACGGAGCACGGCTGGAGAAATGGCTCGAGCATTGAGGGCTGCAAGCACCCGCGGACCGCCAATTCGAGCGACCACTTCCGGCGCCAGCCACGCTTCTCCGGGCGACACCCTGATCGGCACGTCATCACCGCCAGGTGGCGACCAGGTCGGCAGGGCTACATTTCGCACCAGGAGCCCCTCCCGGACCAGGTCGGTCACAAATCGCTGCCCGCCGTAATAGCGCACCGCAGCCGCATTCAGGATCCCTGTGCCAGGCGGGACGCGCGTCGCGATCTTGTCCTCGCGCTCGCCACCTGGCCCGCTGAACATCCCACCGGCGCCCACCAGGCCCCCGGACGCGAAGGCTTCAACCACCCTCGGCTTGCGCGGCACCACGCCGCCCTGAGCAAAAGCCAACGCCGCCACGATGGCCGCGATCGCCGCCAGGGCCAGAACCAGGCCAATCGTCGCCGACGATCCGAACGACCAGATGCTCGTCGCCGCTGCCGCTGGCGCGCTCGCAACCGCCACTGTCCCGGCCGTCGACGCCGCGGTGGCCGCCGCGCTGGTCTGCGCCGCTTTCCCGGCCGCTGCTGTCCCCGCTATGTTGGCCCGAGCCCCCGCGTGGAACATGCCATCCAACGCCGACCGAATCTGATGGAAGATTGTGTATTCGAGGATTAGCTGAACGATCATCCCGATGATCTGATTCCCCGCCTGGGTCCATACCTGGGCCCACGTCGTCGCCCCTGTAAATAGCCCTGCAATACTCTGTGAAAGGCTGTTGAAAGTGACTTGCAACGTGCCTGTCAGGAAGTCGTCCAACGCCCGGAAAGGCGCAATCATCTCGCGCTCACCGGTGTCTTCCCCAAACTTGTCTAGCTTTGCCTGGAACCCGAGCTCGCTCTGGAGTCGTGGGAGGTTGGTCGGGTCCTGCAAGTTCGCCTGCCGATTATTGACGACCAACTCCGTCTGCAGTTCGATGATCCGCCGCCGCCGCTCGACGGTTTGCTCCTGCGAAAGCGTTCCGCTCTCGAGCGCCTCCAGGTTGCGCTGGATCTCCTCCCGCAAAAGCACGTTGTGCTGCCGGATCAGCTCATTCAGCGCCGTCTGCTTCCGCGCCGCGTCAGGCGATGGATCCGTCTGGATCAGGACTTTGTTCGCCTCGATCTCGGCCTTCTTTAGATCGAGCAATTCCTGCTGCTTCCGCTGCCGGATCGCCATCGTGTTCCGCTGGAACTGAAACAGCGCCGCCTCCTGGATCTGCTGTTCCGTCAGCCGCTGGTCCGCCGGCAGATTCTTCTGCTCCTCGCGCAACCGCGTGATCGTCTGCTGCAGCTCGATCTCCGCCGCCACCAACTCCTCGTTATGCATCTGCGCGATCTCGAGCCGGTTCTGCGCCCCGCGCTTCTCCGCGTCGAGCTGGCCAGCCACCCGCGTTTGGGTCAACTCGATGATCCGTGTGTCGAAGGTCGCTTGAGTCTTGGCCAGGTCGCTATCCCGCTGCGCTTCAATCTGCCGTATATCGTTGGCCGTCTCGGCTTTGATCGCGACTTCAGCCGCCGCCTTATCCTTCCACTGGGTCCACCTAGGATCCGCTTTCGCCTGGCGCTCGACCTCCGCGATCTGAATGTCCGTTTGCTTGCGGATGAACTCTTCCTCCGCCTCCTTGACTTGCCTCAGGATCTCCGTTTGCCTCCGGACGGATTCATCCACCGTCACCGTCGAGAATGGCTGATCCTGCTCCTCACGGACCCTAGCGAGCTCCAGGTCTTTTTGGGCCCGGAAAACGTCGAGCTTCGATTGTGCCAGCGCGACTTCAGTCTTGCTATAGTTCACCGCCTCACGTGTGGCGTTGGTCACGTCGTTGCGGACCTCTACCAGGTCGATCGTCTCAGCAATGATGGAGCGCATGACCGAGGCTTCCTCCAGCGCGTCGGCCTTGAATTCAGTCCGATATGCGGTGGTAACGCCAGCGGTGATGCCTGTCATTACCTCAGGCACGCGGGTAGGAGTCGCAGGCGTAAACGCCTGAGAAAGGCGATTGCGAAACTCGTTCGCTTTTGCCTGCGTGATCTTCCCCTGCTGCTCGTAATCCGTGATCTGCTTCTCGACGATCTTCCGCAGGTTCGTGTTAGTGTCAGAGAGCTCCTTCTCGGCCAGAGCTTCCTTCTGCGCAGCTTGGTATCTCTTCCATGCCAGCGTCAGGTTGTTGATGATTGCAATCGTCCCGCCGAGGATAAAACCGATCGCCCCAATTCGGGCCAGCATCGACGCTCCAAACGCGGTATTTGCTGCTGCTCCAGCCGCACCGATCGGAGCGAGTAGGTTGCGGAATCCCCCGACCAATGCCTGGACTGCACCAGTCATCGTCGTCACCTTCGCTAGAGCTGCTGGTCCCGCGATGGCCGTAAGCAACGCATCGATCATTCCGCCGATCTTGACTGTTGCAATCGCGAGACCGATCGCTGTGACCGCGCCGGCAATAGCGAGAAAACCGGCTTTGACGACTCCAGAATGTTTTAACGCGAAATCCACGAACGCCGTCAAATGCGGCAGCGCTGCCGCGGCGATCTGATTTCCGAGCCCGCGAAAGACCGCCCCCAACTCCGTCAGCTTATCGTTCAGGCGATCGGCGGCGCCGGCCGTCCCGGCGCTCATTTGGATCTCCAACTCCTTTGCCTTCCGCCGCGCCGCGTCAAACCCGGCCGCTCCCTGATTGAAAACGGGGATCAGCTGTGCCCCGGCCCGGCCCAGGAGCGCCTGGGCGATTGCAAGCTTGCCCGCTCCATTTTCCAGTCCGGCAAAACCGTCCGCAAGAAGCGGGAGTAAATTCGAGAGCTCCTTTTGATCCTCGCTGAGCTTGTTGATATCAATCCCGAGCGCCCGGAAATTCTTCGCAGCTTCGGACTGCGGGTTCACCGCCTCCACCATCGCCCGCGACAACTGTTTGAACCCGAAGGCCAGCTCGTTGACGTTCGACCCGTTCTGGCGCGCCACCAGGTCGAGGCTGCTCAATAGCTCGACGGACACACCCGTCTGTGTGGCCATATCGTTGAGGCTGTCTCCCGTCGAGATCGCGTTTCGGGTGAGTAATACGAGGCTCGCCGGCACGCTCGCGATGGCCGCCGCCACACCCGCAAACACCACCCGGTTTTGCGATACCACATCGCGGATACGCTGCCATGACGATGTGCTCTGCGTCGTCTCCTGGTCCACATCCTTGAGCGTCATCCCGACCCGTTTCAGCGCCGATTCGAAATTGCTGAACGCGCCTTCCGCTTCCCCGGCGTTCTTGGCCGCCGTCCGGCCCAGACTCCGCTCGCTCTCCTCATTCGCCTGGCGGATCGATTTCGCGTTCTGGGCCAGGAGCGGCGCCATCCGCGCGGTCGATTGCGCGAACAGCGCCTGGCTATTGACCACTTGCTGCGTCGTCTCCGACAGCCGAGCCAACGTTTCGTTGATCAACCCGATGGCCGTGGACGCCGGGCCAGCCTCCATAGAGCTGTCCTTGATCGCTTTGGCCACTCCGCCAAGATTCTTCGCCGTGGCCTGCGTCGTGGCCGCACTCGCCTCGCTCTTCTCCTGGATCGTGGCGATGGCGTCCGCCACTTCCGCCACGTTCGGCGCGCTTTCCACGGAGGCTTTCTGGAGCGAATCCAGCGCCGCAGCGCTCGCCTCGGTCCCTGCCGCCAGGCCGGTCATCTGACCCGCGTTCGCCTCCAGCGCCTGCGCCATTTCGCCGAGCGCATTCGGCACTCCTGTCAACGATACCGCAAGCTGGTTGAGGACGGACTCGGCGGTTTGCGCCACATTCCCGATCCCGCCCGCCGAGGCCGCCACCTGGGCCGTCACCTGCCCGACCCCGGCGACCTTTTCACGAATGGCCGCCATCACCGCTGACGCGCGGTCGACGGCTTCAATGGTGATTTCCAGTCTCATCGTTTACCTCGCGCAGCCGCTCCTGGAGATGTTCCCGGAACGCGTTCGCTCCGCCCTTGGCGAGCAGGCCCATGGCCGACGCCAGGCATTCGAGCATGCGGATGTCTCCAAGCGCGCGATCACGCCGGTCCTCGGCGTTGGCGTACTCGAAGAAGAGCCGGATCTCATCGGGGCTGTAATCGGGAATCTCGTGTCGCTGGTGGCCGTGCGCGATCAGGTATTGGACGCACCGGGCAAGCGGGACGCGGCTCGATCGGCGAGCTGGCTGAGGACCGGGGCGTCCTGGCGTAGTTGAGCGTCGAACTTCGTCGCTCGCATGGCGAAGTTCGCGAAGCGCTTTCGGTTGAGGTCCCGTCCGGCTTCCAGGAGCGCGTTCACCGAGTCCTCATCGAGCGTCTCGGCCCATTCCGGCCCCTTGCCTGTGTAAAACGCGATCTCTGCACCCTCGTCCTGGCTTACCACCTGCGAGTAGCGGCCCAGGTGCCGCAGCGCCACTTTCTTGACCGTCACCGTTTCTGGAGCTTTTGCCTTGTCGAGGTACTGCACCGCGATCTCGCGGCCGAGCAGCGTCTCCAGCTCACCGCGTGCCTTTTCGTCACTCATTGGTTCCTCCTGCGTTTGGGTGAAAAGAGGGCGACAGCCGCCGGCCGTCGCCCTCGATGGGTTTAGGGGTTTATCGGCCGATCAGTTGCGCGAGTTGGCGAGCTTCTCCAGAAACTCGGTTTCGTCACGCGGGCCGTACTCCCGGAAGTGAGCCAACAGCGCCCCCCGGCGATCCACCGGCGTGGCCATGAAGTGCTGGGCAAGCACCTGCTTGCGCGCTTCGCTCAGTGTTGCCGCCTTGGCCGGTTGAGCCGCCGGCGCGGGATTTTTCGTAGGTTCCATGATTCGATGTCTTGGTGTTTTCTGCTATCGGTTTGCCGGATTAGCCTGCCTTAGCCGATCGAAGGCAGCTTCGCGTTGAGGCGCGTCGCCCAGTTGCCCACGGTCTCAGTCACGAGCACGGAGAACGTCAGGTCTGAGAAGCTGTTCGCGTTGAACGCACTCGCCGTGTCCAGCGTGACTTCGCACGAAAAGTCCGAGTAATCCGCGAACACTTTGTTGGCCGTGTTCTGGTCGAACAGGAACAGCCGGCCGATGCCGGTGAGCTTCACTTGCTGGCCTGGCTTGATCCCGACGAACGACGAATCGCTTGTCCCGGTTATCGCCGGAGCGGTCACCACCGGCGTGAGGTCGGCCGTCTGCGCTGTGAGGAAAGAAACACGACCCGTCAGGAGATCCACCACGAAATCCGTCCCTTCGGTTTTGCCGGCGAACGTCAACGTGGTGATGTTCCGGATTCGGCTGCCGTTGCTGACCGAGATGTCGTACCAGTTGCCGATCACCGCGGGAGCGGCGGTGAACCCGAGCACGTCGCCGTTAGACGCATTTTGGGCGCTCTGTGTGAAGTCCGTCCCGGCCGTGCCGCCGAGCATGATCTTCTGGACGATCTCGGTGAATTCGTCTGTTTTCACCTTGAACTGGATCTGGGACCGGGTGATGTCCTCGCGATCCTTGCGCGGGGCCCCGCGGTTCGAGCTGACATGCTCGACCTTCTGCGTGTCGATGTTCGGGGTGACATCGACGATGTTGCCAAACGGGGTGAACCCGCTGGCTTTCGCCGCGGCGAGGGTGGTCGCGCCCACCGCCAGGTGGAATTCCGCGCCCACGCGCAACAGCGCGTTCAGATTGGTAACATTATTTTTCTGGGTACTTGCCATGTGTCGTTAGGGTGTTTGGTTGTTGGGTTTGCGCGGAGCCGTCACGTGTTCAGCTCCACGAAATTTTGGCGTTCGTAAATCGTGTTCGCATCGCGCTCTCAGGTTGGGAGTCCTCCCACAAAGCCAGGCACTGCCACATCGAGGTGATACGCGATCATGCCGCCCTCGCTCTCCTCGGAATCGCCGCCCATGATAGCGTGCCGCCCTGGACCGCGGTGGACCGCGTAGCCGTGCAGCATAAAGATCACGGCCTGCACCACGTCGAGCGCGGCTTTGCCAATGCCATTGGCCGGGTCCTGGTTGACCATCACGTTCTCGTAGACTGACACCTTCGGCCGCAACACCAGGCTCAGGCCTGTCGATCGCGGATCCCCGTTCTCGAATTCGGGCGTCCTCAGAACGATGGCGATCCCGACCTTGCCGCCTGGGTTTTCAGCCAGGCCGGCCGCCGCGATCGATTGCGCGACATCCTCGGTGATCGTTCCTTTGGCTTCCGTGGCGATCGGGATGTCCGCGAAATACGCGTTGCTTTCCAGCCGCGCTTTGAGGGTCTCCTGTTCCTGGACGAAGACGTTCATCGCCCGCGCCTCCCCTGGATTCGCTGCAGTGTGCTTTCAACCGCCTCGCCGGCCGCTGTCTCCAACTGATCGTCGGTGGGCAGGACGGTCTTGTCCGGCTTGATCGTCACCTTGCGGGCCAGCCAGTAAATCACCTCTCCGCCCGTCGCCGTGGACTTCTTGAACCGCCGCTTTCCTGTCTTCTTGCTTCGCGGTCCAAGGATTGCGGCCGATTGCTCCGCCTTCACCAGGCAGAGCTGCAGCTTGCCCGTCTTCGGGTTCTCGCGCTTGGTGAGGATGAGATCGCCACGCTCGCGCGCGCGCTTCCCGTAAGCCTCGGCCACGGCCGGGATCGTAAGCATTTCGGCGATGATCGGCCGGACCACACCACCAAAATAGTGGAGCGCCACCCCAGGCTTCGTGATGCTGAGTGTGACCCTGGCGCCGGAGTATTGCTCGGAGATCGCCTGCCGGGCCCCGCTCCAGAAATGCTGGCGCGGCCAACCCATCTTGTTCGGCCGATCCCGCTCTAAATCCTGGAAGTGATCCTTGAGCCTGAGTCCCACCCCGTGGGCAGCCACTCGCGACAATTGCACCGGCTCCAGCGCGCCCTGGAGGCGCTCAAGCTCCGCGGATGTCAGATCTCGAAACTGGATACCGGTTGCCATGCTTTAGGGATTGGTTACGTAGGTTGCATAAGTCCGGTACTTAGTCCGTTGAGCCGAATTGCGGGTGCAGTTTGCACCCGCCGCCGCCCCACCGTTAGCCTTCCGTGTGCCCCGTCGACTCCGTGTGCGAAATTTCACCGCGTCCCAGTCCCTCCGATCTCTGATCTCTGATCTCTGATCTCTGATCTCCGCTCCCGGCTCCCAGCCCTTAGCCCTCCGCCTTGGGCAGCAGCACATCCCCGTCAAACGTGTACCCCTCACCGAGCAACGCCTCGCGCAGCCCGGCCGCCCTTACTTCCGGAGTCGCCTGCAAATCCCCGTTGAACGGCCGCTCCTGCCGCGCCACCCGCGTGTCCCGGTCAATAAGCCCCAGCTCCATCGCCTCAGCCCTCGTCACATCCCGCACATCCACGCCGCTATTGAAATCGAATGGTGGATACGGTTGCCCGAACCGGCTGATCCGTTCCCAGATCGGATCATTCTTGAGCGCAATGCAGCGCCCCTCCATGGCCGCACCGCTCACCAGCGGATACCCGCGCGGGTTCCCAGGATAAATCGTCCCTCCGGCCGCCCGCCAGCGCTCATACCAGTTGCGCTTCTCCTGCCGATCCTCGATCCGGACCAGCTCCTGCGCCGGCCACTCGTCCAGCACCGCATCATCCTGCCCCTGGGCCCAGGCGCCATAGCCCTCGGCCATCCGCGTGTTCGTGTCCAGGATCAGGTTCAGCCGCGTATCAGTCCGCAGATCCTTGATCGTCCCCGCGTCCCCGGCTGGCGGCCTGTAGCTGACCTTCTCCAGCACTCTCTTGATCTCGAGCCTGGCGGCGCCCCGATCCATGGCGACCAACTCCTGCCCTCCGCCATCTGCCCTCCGTCCTCCGTCCTCCGTCCTCTGACTTCGATCCGGCTGCCCCTGCAGGATCTTTTCAAGGGCATCGGAAACCGTCTGCAGAATCTCTGCATTCACCACCCGCGCGCTGAACATCCCTCGCTCGAGCAGCGCCGGACCCACCGCCGCCAGGTCGTCGCTCCCCAGCACCGTCGGCAACAGCACCTTCACTTGCTGCCGCTGCAGCGCCTCACGAAATGGGATTGGGGTGGAGAACAGCATCGTCTGGCGTATCCTCAAGCTCGGCAATCTCGCGCGGGATCCGGAGCCCTTCCTGCCGCGCCCCGACCCAGATGGATTGGGACCGGATCGGGTTCCCCTGCGTATCGGCCGGGTAAAGCGACAACGTCGCCCTTGCGAGCACGAACGAGGGGATGGTTAACGGGGGCGGCATTCGCTTTCAGTCCCGAAGCCGGCGGCGTTGAATACACTTTGTCCAGCCGTTACAGCAGCATTGACGGCCAACTGGACGTTAGCCGTCTGATCGCCGCTGTTGAGCAGAAGAAATGTCAGGAGAAGTCTCATTGGTTAAATCCCATTCAGCTCCTTGCGCAAAGCTTCCCGCACTTGGGTGACAACTGCCGCGTCCGCTCGCTCAATTTCGCGGATGAGCATTTTCTTGTCGTCTTCACGCTTCTGTCGAACCATCGCAGCAACAAACGATTGGAGCCTCGCCTGCGCAAACGCTTCAAATGCGATACCTGGAATCTTTGGATCAATGGCGTTGTTCTCTACACGCTCCGCTTCGAGCATTGCGACTTGTTCTTCGGTAAGATCAATAGTTAGTTTTGTCATAATAGAATTCAGTTACTCCCAATAACCCACCAGTTCGTGTTACTGGAAATGACACGCACGAACTTATTGCTGGCTGTTAGACTGTAGCTAAGTGCTCCGTCAATGTTCTGCGCTCCTGTAGCGTTTGTAACCGTGCAGGTTTCAGCAGGGCTGATTGTCTTTATCGTGTAAATGCGACCTTGAAGTCCAACCGCTGTTGGCAACGTGACGGTTTGTGCATTAGCGTTGACGAGGTAAATTTCATTCGTTGCGCCAAGAGTCGCTGTTCCACCAACAGCAAGGCCATGAGCCATCGAGCCGAAAGCTTGAATGTTGGTTGCGAGAAGCGTCCCGACATTCAGTTGCGGTATCCAGCGCGTTTGCGAGATCCCACCGAAAATCGTCCCGTGCAGCGCGTTGTTGCTCCGGTCAGCTATGGTCGCGGACATTGCCGGGTTCGCGTGCTCGAAGTCGAGGTCCACGATTGCACCCACCTGGACAACGGATACATCATCGAGTGAGAAGGAGTCGCCCACGGCACAGGAGTTGAAAAGGTAAATTAAACCTGACACTCCCGTTTTTGTAAGTGTGTTTACATGAACATGCGTGCCATTAGTCAACGAGAATTTTAGCCCCTCGCTAGGACCTCCTGTAGCCACTGAAATACTTCCGCCAGCGGTCAGCGATAGGTTTCGCATTGTGTATGTAAAACGATACGTCTTCCCAACAGACAGACCCCGCGAGAATTGTGCGATAGGCAAAAACGCATACGGACTGCTCGAGCTGTCAGTGACGGCTACTTCGAGTTCGCTATTAACAGCGTCGTGAGTCGTTGTGCATCGTGTCCCAGTCCAATCCCCAACATCGACGCTGAAATCGCGGTTGGTCTGTTTCGTGATTGTCTCCGCAGCCGCACCCCATTGATACTTCGACGGGATGCTGTTGCGGTAGATGTCCAGCACGTCTGCAGCCGAAAGTGCGAGGTTGAAGACCGAGGCGGCATAAATAGGGCCAGCGAACCTCTGTACGTCATTGTGAACCCCAACCAACAGGTAAGTGCTGTCCACTTGGCCAGACCATTCCGGAGCAGTTCCGTAAGAGATTTCCGTGAATGATACACTCTGGCCGTTCAGATAAATCGCGACTGTGCTGCCTGTTCTGGTAAATACCATCTCCACCGTTTGTCCGCCGTAATTAGCCACCAGATTACTGTTAATAACGGCATTCCGATGGTCGATTGATGATGCGCCGTAAATAAGCCAGTGGAAAACTCCTGTATTTAAGAGGTATCCACCCGCGCAATAAGCGGCAGCGCCGGTGGCTGAACTCGACGAGAGCGCAATAAGCCCTTGGTTCGCTGATGGATTCGCACTCGGCACCTTGAACTTGACCCGCAGCGAGACATCATTCGTCCCGATCGTCTGCCCGGTCAATGTTGAGTAAACTCGCGTGCTCGTTGTTGCTCCGTTGAAGTAAAGGCCAGGCGTGCCTCCGAGATTCGCTTCATCCTGTGCCCATGCTAAAGATGCACCCACCTTCTTTATTGACTGACCATCTGAACCAACGCCATTCGGCAGTGTGATACTCGCAGTTGCGGAGATGTTGGATGCCGTGAGCGTGTTAGTGACCACTACACTGCCAATCGTCGCAGACGGTGCTGTGATCGGCCCGGTGAACGTCGCGCCAGCCAGCGGAGCGAATTTCCCGTCAGCGTAGGACTTCGATGAGTTGGTTGAACTGACAATGATACCGGTGGCAAAAGTGTTGGTGTTGGTGAGTGAAAGGAATGTCGCCGCTGCGTTCGCCTGGGCAGCGTTGGTGGCTCCGTGGTGCAGATCGCCCACGGTGGATTTGCGGGTGACGGAGGCTCCACCACCGTGATCCTGGTGAATCTGGAGCAGATCCGTTGCGCGGAGCGGCGTCGTCGCGCTCTTGAGCTGTTCGGGTGGGACCCGGACGCCGTCTGGTTCACCCATCGGCAGCTGCGCGCGTATCGGCGGCGCGGTGTCCGGCGGGTCCCCTCCCGCAAACAAGACAAGAATTGAAGAAGCGAGTAGCGCTGGGATGAGGGTTTTTTTCATAGGGTGATGAGCGGGTTGAGATCGATGGGTGTTAAATCGCTTGGGTGATCAAAGTAACTTTCTTCACCGCCGCGCTCGTCGGGGTGTACGCTCCGAGAGTCACGAGCACCCCGAAGAGCGCACTCGTGGCCAGCTTCACGGTCTTGTTGATCTCCTTCACCTGGGCGAAAATCGTGCTGCCAAGGTCCACCGGTTTCGTGATCTGGATCGATCCCAGGTACTTCGCCCGGTCTCCAGCCGAAGCCAGGTCCCAAGCAGCATTATCCAGGATTGCGCCGGGCGCGGCGTTGTACAAGTGCAGATCGAACTTATCCATCGCGTCGGGGATCCCGCCCACGTCGATCTCGAGCATCGCGTCCAGGATCTCGATCACCCCGCCGCTCGGCCCGGCCGCCGTGAATGTCAGAATGGCCGAGCCTGCGTCTTCCGGATGGTCCCCACCGGCTGTGACACCGATCGCGTCCCCGGCGGTGTAAGCCGTCGTGTTGCTGGGACGGGTGATCGTGGCGGAGGATGCGTAGCCCCGCTGCGTGAGGTCAGCCAGCGCCAATGTCCGTCGCAGCTCCCATACGTTCGGTTGATCGCCCACTTGCGGGCGGACTGTTGAGACGGTTTCGTCTGCCATAATATATTAGGTCCAGGCGGCGCCTGGTCAGATGCCTTCCTGGTCTTCTCGGGTGAATGTTTTGGTTTTCGGAGTGATCGACGGGGTGCCTGAACCCGTCACGTCCGTGGTGATCGGATCCGTGGGTTGGGTGATCTTATCCCGGCAATCGGCGATCCGGTTGAGCTGGGCCACAGCCCGGTCCGCCTGCGTTTTCTGGTCCTCGGTCAGCTTCAGGCCGGGGATCCGGTTCTGCATCGCCTCCAAGATCAGGTAGCACGCCGTCTTCTTGAGCTCCGGCGGGATGCTGTAAGCCGTGAGGCTAAGCGCGTTGCTGGCGCAGCTCTGGATCTTGAACCGGACCTCGTTGACGACGTCGTGCATGACGTTCGTAAACGGGTCGGCCTGGCCGCCCGCGAGGGCGGCCGTGCGCAGGGCGCTGACCTGAGCGGCCACGAGGTAGTCGTTCAGGTCAGTGACGGCGATGGTGATCCAATTGCTCATTCCGCTTTTCGAGCCGGTTCAGGAGTGCTCTGCAATCTCATTGCAAGGTATTGCAATTCTATCGTAGCCCTTGGGGAGGTAGATTGGACACCCCTCGCCATCCCGAACGCGCTACGGCCGTTTTACGAGGCCATGGAATGCACGGAGGACCATTTTGGGTTCCGAGGAGGGTGGATCCTGCCGTGCATTCCATAGGGTGCGTCAGTTTTTGGGTGTGCAGTATCGCCTCAGCGGCGAATAATTGGGTCCAGGCACCGCCTAATAGGGTGCAGGCCTCGCCTGCTTAGCTGATGTTCAGCCGCACGACGGCGGAACTGTTGGTCACCTGGATGTCCTCGGACCAATCGAACCCGGCGTACTCCACGCGCCCGTCTTCGCGGGTGTAGAATCGCGGCTTCATCCACTGGCCACGAAGCCGGAAGGTCTTCATGAAGGACGGATCGCGCCGGTTGGGTTGCGGGTTCCTGGCGAAGATGAGGATGGCGTTGCCAAGGATGAAGTCGAGGGTCGGATCGATCCCTTCCTTCTTGGTGTCATACACCATGTAAGACGCGCGCACGCCGGGCTCGGCCAGCAGGAGCGTACCGAAGTTGTCGAGCGTCGGTACCGCGGCGCCAGGCGTGGCGCCCTTGCCAACGATGAGCCGGCCGCGCACCGCCGCCTGATTCTTCGTGATCTTCCAGGCCGTCGGCCCGAAGACGATGCCAATCTGCATGCCGGAGCCAATGGCGGCGACTTTCATCACCGTCAGGATCGCGTCGTCGAGATCGGAAACGGGATCCGCGGAGGAATTCCACGTCTTGCCCGTGCCCGCGCCCGCTGCCGTGAGCGCGGCATCGATCACCGCTTTCTCATGAGACAAGGCCGAAATGAAAGCGGCTTCATCGGCGCGCTCATTGACGGCGTTCACCATGTCGGCCTCCTCGATCTTCTCGAGTTCGTCGACCGGGACGTCCAGCGCGTGGGGCTCGCAATTGTAGCTGCCGTCTTCTTTCGAATAGGTCAGCTTGGTCGCTTCGCCCCCAATACCGCGACGGGTATCGGGGATGAGGAAGCGTGCTTTGGGATTGAACTTCTTGAAGCGGCCGATGCTGGTGGCCACCTCAACTGTGGGGGCGATGTAATCCGCGATGGGCTGGATCGCGCCGGCGGCTGCCGTCTGCGCGTACTCGACCACCATCGGATTACTGCTAAGTGCGGAGAGTGTGCTCATGATTTAATATCCTGGGTGATTAGTCCTGGGTTGGGTTGATTGGGTTGGCTTAGCCCGCGTCCTTGACAAGGTTCTGCGCCTTCAAGATGACCTTTAAGGCGATGAGATCGTCGTTCATTTTCTCGACCAGGTCGCGGAATGCCTGGCACTCGGCCTGGGTGGCCGTAGCGGAGAACGTTAGACCCGCCACGGCGTTGTTGGCATTCTGCACGGTCCAGGCGCCGGAGACGAAGACCATCCGCGGACACGGCCGGATCTTGACGAGCTGGCCATCGGCGCCGTCTTCCTCGGCGAAGCCGGGGCTGAAATAGACGCCCGCCGTGGCGCCGATCGCGGCCACTTTGCCGTCATCGGTCCCGTCCGGCGTCTGCAAGACGAGGACATCGCCCGCATTGCAGGTGCCTTTGATCAGCACCCGCACCTGCTGTTCACTGCACAGCGGAATGACCGTGCTGTTTTCGTCCTCGTCGCCCGCTTCGAGCACCACGAACGGACAGATGTCCGTCACGGCGTTCGGCAGGACGACTTCCTCCTGGGTTCCAGCGTCGGCCAGCATGACCAGCCTGGCTTCCTTGCCGGTGAGATCCTCGCCTGAATTGATCGATCGCAGTCCACGGATCGTGTTGGACTGGGCTTCCAAAAGATTCACTGCCATAGGTAATTGATGATTGGTTGTCGGTTATTGGTTACCGCGATGGGTTAGCTGCCGAGTCCCGCGTCCACTTCAGCCGTTGCCTCGCGCCAGGCTGCCGCGGAATGTTTGCCGTCCTTGCGCATGATGGTCCGCGCCCGATTCGCGATCGCTTTCGCGCGCGCGGCTTCCTTGTCCTTACCGGAGTCGCCAGGGGTGGCGACCGGTGTTTTGGCCTGGGCCCGGTTGTGCATGGGCACACTCTTTTGGGTGGCCTGGTCGGCCTGGTTGTCTGCCTTGGGTTCAGGCATGGACTCGAGCAATTCGATCGCGAAAGCGCGGTTGAGAAGCAGGTGCTTCTTCCAGCTTTCCTTGGCTTCCGGCTTGAACCGGTTGGCGTACTTCGCGAGGTCCTGCTCGACCACGGCGGTGAGCAGCTCGGTATTTCGGTTCTTGAGCTGGGTATTTTCGACCTCCAGCTCCTTGACCCGCGTTTTGCCAGGTTCGATCGCGGCATCGGCCGTGGTGACCCGGTTCTTGAGCTTGTTCAGTTCCGCGAGCGCGGCTTCCTCAGACGCATCCGCGGACAGACCAAGCGCTGTGCATAATGACTTCATGCGTATTGGTGGGTTTGGGTTGTTTGTTTTGGTGTCCGCTGCGTCATCGGACGCGGAGCGGTTAGAGAGGGGCACCATGCCCCTCAAATTGGGGTTGTTCGTGAGCCCGGCGCTATCCAGGCGCTGCGGCCGGACCCGCTTGTTGCCGAGTTGCTGCACGTCCTTCGGCTGCCATACCGGCGAGATCAGGCGATACCGGCCATGCTTCACCGCGGCGTCGCCCTGGTCGCTCCAGCGCACCTTGCCCCAGAGCCCGTCGGCGCGATTCTGCAGCTCGGTGATCCAGCCGGCCGCTTCCGACGACTTGTCCGTGTCGTAGCTGAAGTGCTCGAAATCCACGAGCAGACCGGGAAAATTCGGCGCTTTAGCTTCATCCGCGAACCGGTTCAGCATCGCGGCAGTCGCGTCGTCATCGATCACCTGGAGCAGGCCCGATTCTGGGTGGGGATACTCACCCTTTGGCGCGAGGTGGTAAAAGCCATCCGCCGGCGGCACGAACTGGCCGGAGGAGTCACGGTTGAAAAATGGAAGTGTCATAACGAAATGGCCCGATGGTTGACGGTCCGGCACGCTCCAGATAAGTTTAGATCGCTGGCGGCAACCAGGCTGGCCGCCCCTAAAGATGGCCAGACTGCGTAGCAACTGTTGAGAACGAGCCTCACTTTTGCACCTGCCTTCTATCTGAATAGCCGGTGAGCACCCATGCTGACCGGCTATTCTTCCTGACCAGGACAACTCTCGAATCCTCGTCAACAATTTCTCGCTTTTCAGGGGAGCTCCCTGATTCCATTTTGCCGCGGCTGATCACTTGCGGAATCCTGCGGACGGCTCCTTCCCCGTGCTTTGCCAGGATGTGGGACATCCCGAATCCGCCCGCAAAATTCTCGCTTTTCACTCCTGGAGTTCCCCAAACAAAGTCGATCTGCCCTAGCGACGAGTGATACATCGCCTTGGCCACGTCCGCGCGCTGTCGTAAAGCCCGATCAAGCGCTTTCTCTCCCCTCTTTAGGTTGTCCTTTTGAGACAATCCTCCGCCGTTCTCGTCCACCCATCGGCCCAAGCTGTCACGCTGTTGCCCCGCATTGAACGCGTTCGCAATCGGCCGGGCTGCGTCCACCCCATTCAGCAGTGCGGCGCTAAACGTGTCCGCCATGATCTTGGCTGCAGCCGGGTCCGCGTTGATATCCTTGAGCAGTTGCGGCAACTCAGCCTTCAGCCCCTCCAGCTTGGTGCGCAGCACCTCCGGATCCTCGATCTGCAAGATCCGTTCAAGGCGCTTGACCAGCGGCTGCAAATCGTCTGCAACCGCCTTTGCGACCAGGTCGCGCGCACTCCCCATAAGCGCCTCCGCCATCGTCGCCCGATTCCACAGCGGCTTGTCATCTCCGTCCTCCGCCATCTGTCCTCCGTCCTCCGCCATCTGTCCTCCGTCCTCCGTCCCATCATCCGTCCCATCCGTCCTCTGTCCGTCGTCCCATTCTCCTCCCCCCTCCGTGTCCTCCGTGCTCTTCGTGGTGATCCTGTACCCGGTCTTCTCGCTCACTTCCTCCACATCCACCCGGTAGCCAGCCACTGCCAGTTTCCCGACATGGTCGATGACCTCACCTGGATCCACCTGGTCGCCGGCGGCCAGGTCGAAATAGGCAAGCTGCGGCTTGTCCGGAAACGCCCCACTCAGCACCTCGATATCGAATCCCACGCGCATCACCTCGGAGATCCTCTCCGCCTCGGACCGCGCGATGAGATCGAACGTCTCCTGGTGCGCGCTGCCAGCCAGCGTGCCTGAACCGCTCTGGGTGAGCATGGTCAAGAGCCCGCCCGTCCCGGCGAGGATGAGCTGCTCCTGCAAGTACTTCAGATGGTCCCGGAAGGGGTTGACCCCGCGCGGCCCGTCGCTCGTTTGCGCGGTGGACCCGTGCGGGAGGTAGCCTGAGCCACCCTCAGCCACGTCCTTGGCCGCGGTGGCGAATTCCGTTTCCTTGTCGGGCGCAAGATTGGGCGGTCCCACGATGATCACGCCGGGAATCCCGTAAATCTCGATGAACGCGTCCCAATCCTTCTGGCTCAGGTTCTGGCGGATGAACTTGATCAGCCCGATCCGGTTCACGTGGCGTTTGGTTTCCCGGATAACCCACATCCGCGGATCGAGCAGCATTTCTTCCGGCAAACCCTGGAAAGTGGTCGGACGTGCGTCAGGGTTGTACTTCCAGGCGCCACGCAGGCCGTCCCGGACGACGTTCCACGGGTCCAACGGCTCGAGATGCACCACGGCGGGCGTGCCGTCATAGTGTTTCTCCAGGTGCGCGAATCCCCGGAATGTGGCCAGGGCCAGGTGTTCGATGGCTTCCGCGAAATTGTCAATGCGATCGTAGGCTTCGCGAAGCGCGTCTCGCTGTTCGCCAGCCAGGACCTCGTCAAAGTCTTTCCCCCGCTTGCGCTCGGGCACCAGTTTGATATCCCAATCCAGCGCGCAAATCGCGCTGGTCCGTCGCTCAACCAGGGCGAACAAATCGGGGTCGGTCTGCTCGATGAAGTAGTACGTCCATTGCAGGTCCGCCATTTCGCCGCGGTAATAGCCCTCAAGCAGGGAGACCGCCCGCGACAGGGTCAGGCCGCGCAGTGGGTTGTAGCTCTCCCGCCAGCGGTTGGCCTGGCTGACCTTGCGGGCCAGGGAATAGCCACCCGACGGCGTCGCAATCAGCTGGGTTTTGGCTTTCCTCATGGGGTCAAGGCTGCGCCTCGTCACGCCGTCACCCTCCTCTTCCGCCGGTCAGATAGAGCGCGCCCGCGGTGCGATTCCTGGAAAGCCACGATCCGGCCCGTATTAAACCCGCCGTAGCTACCCGCCCGCACCGCCAGGGCCAGGGCCGTGCAACGGTCCGCGTGCCCGTCTTCGCTGTGGACAGCGCGGTAGGTCACCAATCCCGTCGGTGTGGTGCAACGAAAGACCGAATGCAGATCCTCGCGGATCACGCGGCTGACTGGCACGCGGATCTTTCGCGCCTCAAACGCCATCTTGAGCTTCGGGAAAATCTCCTGCTTTAGCGTGTTGCTGAACGTGCAAAGCTCGATCTTGCCGAACTTGTCGTGTTGCGGATCCCATTCCCCGAACTCTTTCACGAGGTAATCGCCAAGGCCGATACCGGGCCCGGTGTAGTCCAGGGTCACCCGCCGGCATTTCGCGATGCGCGGCCGCAACCGCTCGATCTGGTCGGGCGTCGACGTCTTCGGCATCTCGAGCACCTCGCGCGTCTGGAGCACATCGCCGACCGTCTCAACCGTCCATGCCACGCTCAAATCGCGCTTCCGGCCGAAATCGATCCCCATATCCAGGGGCCGGATGAACGAGCTGATATCCGTCCAGAACTCGAACGCGATCGCCGCCGTGGCCTCCGCCGATTCGCATGTGGCAATCAGGTCGTAAGGCAGCAGCACGGCTGAGGTGTCGAGGAATTCGCACTCGTACTCCTGCGCCCAGCCTTCCGGATCATCCAGCGCGGCACGGAGTTCCTCGATATCGACCGGTAATCCATCCCGGACCGCGTCGTGGATCGTCACCTTGTGCTTAGACCATTTGTTGTCCTTGATCCAAAGATCATGCGCCTTGTTCCCGACGCCGTTCGGCGTGGTGATGATCCGCACCTTCTTGAGCCCGCCCCGCAGTGGGTTCGTGATGCTCGGAATCACCGCCCGCCAGGTCGCGTCCGGATCTTCAATAAACGCGAACTCGGTCAGTAGAATATTGGCCGAGTAACCGCGCACCGTGTTCGGATTAGCCGGCACGGCGATTACGCGGCTGCCATTGACCCACGTGATCGATCCGCTCTTGATCAGCGCTTCGGCCTGGTCGCGGTCCTCGAGGTAATCCGCTATGGCAAACTGGTAAGCCTCAGCCCATTCGCGGCATTTCGAGAGTGACTCAAGCGCTTGCCTTTCCCCCGCCGCGCCGATCAGCCATGTCGTCCGGGGATGCTGCAGGCAATCCTCCACGATTTCCGCGCCGCTGGAGAAGTCTTTGCCCGTCTGCCGTGACCAGAGCCCATACTTGAACCTGGCCTTGTCATCCACCCACCGCTTTTGATACGGCAGCAAAAGCGACCGTGGAGACAGCGGGTTCGATCCGGCGGCACCGGAGCGGCGGTCACTCGCGCCTATGCTACGCGAGGAATCCGCCGCCCCGGCTGGGTTGCCGGCTGTGGGTTTGGTTGGCGAGAAATAAGCTGCCGCGCCGCCTCGACGCGAGGCCTTCTGGCCCCGTCCCAGCCGGACGGCGCGGACTTGTTTGGTTAGAGTCTCGTCGCTCACGCTGGGATACCGAAAATCTGTTTCAGCCGGTGTTCCTTCTCCTCCGGCGTCAATGCTTTGTCGCCGAGAGCCGTCGCGGCCTGGTCGGCCTGGGCAGCTTTTGCCTCGAGAATGCGCACCTTGCGCTCGGTCAAATCCTGGTCGCGCGCTTTCAAGACCAGCATGAAAAGCGCTTTCACATCCCGCGGATGGGCCTGGGGACTGATGGAAAGCTCGAACGCCTTCTGTTTGAGCGCGTCGATCGTCGCCTGGTCGAACCGGCCAGGCTGCCGCTCCGCCTCTTGCGCAATCGAATCCGCCACCGACCGCGCCTGGGTCCGGCGCGCCAAGAGTCGCGGCCCACACACAGCTTGATAAAACTGCGAGAACGATTTGAGCGACCGGACCTCGAGCTTGAACTGGTCGAGCACCTGCTTCTGCGCCTCGTGGTAAGGCATCCCGCCCAGCAGCCAGTCCGCCAGCATGTCCTGCTGCTCTTCCGGGAGGGAGAGCAGTTTGCAGTCTGATCGTGGCTTTCTCACAAGGGAGGGCCTTGAGCCCAATGTTCATGCGAGTCCGGTTTCGTGCAGCTTCACTTTGCCCATCTCGGTGAGCTTATATTTGTCTGGGCCACCCAATTCGTCGGTGATGGCGGTCACGAAATGGAGGGCCTGCAAGCCTCTCAGGCAATCCTCGAACTCGCTCAACAGGGGCATCGGCCGGAGCTCGAGGCTTGTCTGGGTGAACAGAGCGTCCTCAGGCAACAGGTATTCGCCGCACGAATCCAGGACACGAAGGATCGCGAGGTTGATCTTTAATTTGCGTTTCGCGGGGTTCATCGGTCTGTCAGGATGCGGCCGCGCAGCTCGGCCACGGCGTCGAGAATGGCGTCCACGCGGCGGTGCAACTCCAGCACGCGCTCTTCGTTGCCCGTAGTCAACCGGTCCAGTTTCGCGCCGAACTCGCGGAGATCCGCCTTCGTTTCCGCCCGCAGGGCGTCCAGTTTGTGTTCGATGGCCTGACGCCGCTCGTCGTTGTCCCTCATCAAGGCGGTCCGCGTCTCCGAGAGTTCCGAGCGAATCTCGGCATAGCTCTCTTCGAGCTTCGTCACGCGGTGGCTCAGGCCGGTGGCCGTGAGCTGGAGTTCCCCTGCCGGCGGCTTGGATTTCTTGCGCCCGATCAGGTCGTCAATCTGGTTCCACCCGGCCGCGACGGCCGCCGCCGTGACGATGAACCACCCCACGGCGGTGTAGCTGTTCGGATCCGGCAGCGATGGCACGTCCGGCGAACCCGCTACGGCGGCGAGTGTCGTGGCAAAAAGGAAGGAGATCATCCCGGTCAAAGACCTACTTGCCCGCGTTGATCTCAGCCAGTTTCGCCCGCGCGAAGTCCCAGACTTCCTTGGCCCGTTGCGGATCGCGCGCATACAGCTCCAGCACGTCAGCCGCAATCCGCCCGGCATCCTGCCAAAAGGCGGGCACGGTTACCCGTTCGGGCTGGGGTCCTGATCCGGGCAATGGCGGCAATTGTTCCGGAGTCAGATGCACTCCAGGCAAGGCGACTCCGGCAGGCACGTTACTGCCTGTGGGAGGAGGTGTGCTGCTATTATACCCTTGAGGCGCTTGTGTCATATCGCTTCGAGTTATGGGTTGGTTCGGGTTTGCGATTACTCCGGGTCGTCCTCCACTTGCCAATGCAGGGGGACGATGCCTTCGCGCACGAGACCGGAGATGGCGTCCAGCTCAGCGAAGATCGCGTCCTGCTGCGCCTTGGTGATGACCTCGGCACTGAACAGGGCGGCAATGAGTTCCTTGCCTTTCGCCACGATTTCCAGCGCTTTGGGTGCGGAGACAATCGCGGCCTGGATGGCCGAGATGATGAGTCCGATAGTGACAGGGTCCATAATGGGTCGTCTGGGGTGTTTTGGGTTACCGGTTGTCGAGCGCTTTCGGCAGCACCGCGAGCGCCGCGGATGAAAGTTGCTGCGCCTTCGCCAAGCCACTCTCCAGCACACTCAGCCCGGCCGGGGTTGGCGCGGCCAAATACGCGCCACGCGCCGTGATGTACTGGTTTCGCACCTTGACCGCCTCGGGCCGGATCGCATCGAGCGCGTGTTTGATGTCCGGCGAGAGGCGCCAGAGCAGGAGCCTGTTCTCCCGCTCAAACGCGAACACGTTGTCGATGGCCGTGTACGTGAGGTTGAAGCTCGAGTCCACGAGGAAGAGCCCAAGATCGGGCGCGATCCGGGTCACCGTGTTCGTCACGGACTGGCCGTCAGGGCCAGGGGTGACCGTCGTCACGGCGGGCGCGTAGCTCCCGCCCGGCTCAAGCTTGCTCGACTGGCACGCGGGCAGTGCCAAGAAGCAGAGCGCTGTGACAAGGATGAGAGAGAATCGTCTAATGGGAGTCATGGGTTTTTGGGGGTTGTGCGTTGGGTCAAGGGAGCTGTTGCTCCGCGCTCGCGGCCGGCGGCTGCGGGTTCGTCCGGCGCCGGTGGTAAATGCCCCAGACAATGCCGATCAGGGCCACGATGCCGCCGATCACCGCTTCAAGGTCGGATTCGCTGGCGACACCATTCGCCGCGAGTGCACCGCCGCCAATCTTGAGGACCGAGCGGGCGAGGGTTTGGACCGTGTCCAGGTTCATGGGGTCAATCGGTAAGGGCCAGAGTTTATGGAAGAGAAACGGCTGCGCAGGCCAATGCGCGAAGCTCTACAGTTGGCTCAAAACTGCAGGAGGCGAGCTTCTCCTGTGCAGCCGAAAAGGAAAGGGCGGATCCGCTGACCCAGGAATTGTCTTCGCAACGCTGTGGTTGAGCCAACATGCGGGTGCAGTTTGCACCCGCCAATCAAAAGCCGTTAGGCTTGCATGCCAGCGATACCTTCTGTGGCAACAAAAAACCCCGGCAGCTTTTCAGCCTGCCGGGGCGTGGGGCGATTTCAGATTATCGCTTGGAAAGTACCGCTCGATACAGTAAAGCGGGCCGTGCTGCCGGCATCGGATCAATCCACACCTGATTCGCCTCCTGCAGAGACAGCGCGCCAACCTTCGTCCATGGGCCATCAGCACTCGCGGCGCACTCAATATCGTAGCTGAATCCGGGCAGCCCTTTGATGAGCACTCCTGGATAGAGCGCAACGTCCAGCAACGGCGCCTCCGGCTCAAATGGCACCTCCAGCGGATCGGAATAGATAAGTCCGTCCTGCCCGCCTGCGACAAAGCGACCGTCGAAAAAGCACACCGACTGCAACCGGTGTTTCCCCGCCGTATCCCGGCCGAGAAACGTCGTCCCGCTTCGAGAAGTCCAGATGAGGGTATCCGTGCCGACTGCGACGAAGGTATCTCCGGCAAAAGCCACACCCATCACCCAACCGGACGTAAACGGCGAGGCTGCAGTCCACGCGTCGCCCACCGCAAAGAGAACTCCACCGGCATCGCCTACGGCCACCCATTTATCATCTCCAAGAGCCACATTAGCTAACGCGATGATCACGCCAGAGTTCTCAGAATTCCACTCCGTGCCATCCGTCGAACTGGCGATTCTGCCTTGTGCGCCCACGGCCTTGAACTTCCCAGATCCAAACAAGATGCGTCGCATGTTCGACCCGAGCTCCGGTGCGCTGACCGCTGCCCAGTCGATTCCGTTCTCCGAAACCCATGCCATCCCAGGATCGCCAACGGCAACAAATCGCCCGGCGCCAAACGCGACGCTCCTGATGTAGAAATCGGTGCCCAACGTCCGTTTGGTCCATTTGAACCCGTCCGTTGACGTCGCTACCGTCTGCTTGCCTACTGCAACGAATGTTCCATTGCCGAACGCAACGTCCGCCGCTTCGGCCTCCAACACCGGAACAGGATTTGCCGTAAGATTAGTCGCTGCGAAAAGCGTCGTTTGAGTGCTCACGAAAAGCACCCCTTGCTGCTGCGTCACGCGTGCAACCGCGTTCGTGAATATTCTGCTCTTGGTCCAGTTGTCCAGCGGCTCCGCACTGCAGAACGCGGAGTGAATTAGGACGATCCAGGCAATGGTGATTGAGGTTTTCATCGTTGTTTCTTCTGCCATTTTGTGGACTTACCGCTGGCAAGCGGCTTTAGCGCCAACCGGCTTCCCAAGGGATGGGGGGGAATCCAGCGTTGGGCGAGCTGTCCGTCAATGATGGCCTCTGCTTTCCAGCGCTACTTCCGTTTTAGCTTTCGAACCACGCTGTGAACGGGATGGCAAAAGCGCATGGCTGACCGCGAGAATTCCAGCGGGGGATACGCTTGGTTATAGCTCGTCAATTTGATCATTTCTCCATCGGGCCCGGTCCGATGGAAAAGTTTAAAATAAACATCCCCGTTCTTCGTCTTCGCAACGACCAAATCCCCGTTTTGCGCCTCGAAATTCGGAGCAACGACGATGTAATCTCCAGCGTAGTAGCGTGGCTCCATGGAATCACCTTCGAGTTGCAGAACGTAACAGTTCGCGTCCTTGCAGTCCGTTGGGATGGTTTCGACGTCACCTCCAACGTCTTCGTAATAGCGAGACTTGCCTGCGCTCGCCCACGAAATGACCGGAGAGCGGTTCGTTGTTCCCCAATAAGGTCCCCCATGCTCGCGGGGGATACTCGGCGACGCTGTTACATTTTCAACAATTTCAGCCTGCGGCCAATCTCCGATTTTGATCCCATGCGTCCGCGCAATCGACTCCACTCGATCAACAATCCAGCCCTCGATTTTCCGCCGATCGTTCTCAAGTTGGCTAAGGTAGCTGCGATCTATCCCAATTTGCTGAGCCATCCGCTCCTGTGGCCAATCCAAGGCTTTTCTAACCTCTGTTAATTTTTCAACATTCGTCACAAAAAACTGTTGACTCTTTGTTGAATTGGCGTTTACTGTTCAACAAGAGTTAACGCTTGTTAACGTGAGCACTAACAGAATGACGAAGAGGCTTCAAGAGAATTTCGCTTATCGGGTCAAGACCCGGCTGATGCGTGAAGGTAGTTCCGTCGCCGAGTTAGCAAGGCAGCTTTCGCGCCCGAGGTCGTCCGTTAGTCGGGCGATTCATAAGGACCAGTTCCCTCGCATCCGCAAGGCTATTCGGAAGACCCTGTCGATATGAACGGCAGTCGACTGGACCCCGAGGCGATGAGGGCTATCGCGAGGTTGACGATGTCACACATCGATGAACTCCCGTCGAATCAAGCGAAAATCCTCCTTCTTCAAGGCCTTTCTCAAATCTTACCGCGCCCCGAAGCACGCTATGCGGACAACGTCGCTTTCATGCTTAGGAAAGCTGAAGAGAACCAACTGCAGTTCATCGCCCTTCTTAGAGGCGAAAAGGCAAGCAGACCGGATGACAGGGGAGGAAAACTGAATGACCGCTGAATCCGACCACAACCAGGCCAAGCAGCATGAGAGCTAACAGGACAACGACTGGGAATCCCGAAGAGTCGGCCAGTGGCGGTTCAGGTCGGCCTTCGGCCTTTCGCCTCGCCCACCAACAGATCCTCACCGAGATCCAGCGGCCCACGTTCCCGCGCGTGTTCCGTCACGAGGCCCTCGATGCGGCCGCTCACTTGGAGAGGTTCATCCGGCAGTTGGAACCGCACACCCACTGAGAGGGCAAGATGCCCACCCTCACAGCCAACGGAACGCGCGTCCCATCGTCCACCAGGGATTCCCTGGTTGGTGCGCCGGGCGTGTCCGCGAATCGCCCCTCGGGATCGCCCCGGCTCGACGCCGAGCAGTTCGAATTATTCGACGTCGCTCCGCACGCCAAGCCGCTCCTCACAGCCGCCGAGGCCGCGCGCTCACTCGATTGCTCGACTGACCAGGTGGTTGCCCTGGTCGATTGCGGCCGGCTCCATGCCGTGAGCATCTCGGACCGCGATTCGGCCCAGCATGGCGCCGGGCGGCCCAGGCGGGAGCACGTCCGCATCACGCGGCTCAGTGTCGCCCAGCTCCGTGCCAACCAACCGACGCCTGGCGCCGCGGATTACGCCGGATCGCCGCACTGGTGCCTGCCCACGAGCAAGCAGGTCATTCGTGTGGACGAATTGGCCACAGCCTGGCGGATTTCGACGAATCAGGTCCGCGCCCTCCTGCCGGAGATGCTCAGGTTTTCGATCAGTGACAACTCGGGCACAAGGCAGCATTGGCGCATCCCAACCGCTAGCGCCCGCCAGTTTATCGATGCGCGCCTGGCCGCCCGCAATTTCTCGCCAGCTCAAACCTGAACCGCACGTGATCACCAAATCGCTTATCCATCACCCTCTATGAGCCCCCAGGAACCCGCATCCCCGAAGAAAGATATCACCCCTGCAATGACTGCTCCTCGTCCTCTGGATTCCGCGGCGCTGTCAGCCACAGTGCGCGAAATGTCTCGCGCCAGCGCCGGACGGTTAACTCCTCCAGTACTGACGCCAGATCAGGGACGCTCTCTGATGGCAGATCTCGCGCCCAGACTTGGAGTTCGAGTGCTGCGAATCGAAACCTCGGCACGAGGACGTATCGTTGCCGTGGTGTCTCCATTGCCTTTCGGCGCTCCCGAGCGGCACCTGGAACTGTGGGCGCTGGCTTCACCAAGCATCCCCCAACCCGCCTAACCAAGCCGAATGCATCACCCCATGTCACATAGCGCATAACATCCCGAAACCTACATGAGCACCCAGGAACTAGAAACGCTGCAATCACGTGCCCCCGTCCTCAAGCAGGAGATCGAGGCGAAGAACCAGGAAGTGGCAAAACGGATCTCTCATGCTTACGCGGAGGCGAACCGGGCGATGAGCAACGCCCTTGGGTTCGCAATCGTCGCCGGTTTGATGATGTTGGAGCGCAAAGAGGAATGCCCCCACGGCGAATTCGGGCCTTGGCTGGCAAAATACTGTCCGGAAATCCAGTGGAGGTCCGCTACTAATTACATGAACGCATCCCGTTCAGCCGTGGCGCACGTCCTCGGTGACGCTGCGGCTAAAGGTCAAATTGGAAACGATTTCCAATTTGACGGCACGCCTCTCTATCAAGTACTTGCAGCAGACCCGACCACATTAACGAAGGAATCGAGGGACGTTCAGGGTCGGTTCAAGGATTTTCTCCAGGGCAAAACCCAGCACCAGTTGCTCCTCGACTGGAAGGAGATTCGGGAGAAATCCAAGGAGCGCACGCCGCGCACTGAGCCCACCGCGGATGAAGTAGCTTCGGCCCAGGCCCGCATGGCTGACGAAAGCCTCCTGACGATCATCGGCGACATCGACCGCTTTGTCCTCAGCGGAACCACCCTCCAGGCAGCGTCCGACAAGGTGAAGGCCGCCCTGCTTGAGAAGGGCATTGAGATGAACGCCCGGCTCCGGGAAGCGTCCGCGAGCGCCAAGAACAAAGGGGCACGCGCAAAATCCGCTGCCCGATTTGACGCGAGACCGCTCCTATGAAAGCGCGTGTTCGCAGGTTCATCCGAGCCACCAAGACACGGCTCGTCTGGAAGATAGTCTGGGCGATCAACTGGAATTCCGATCACGTTCTCGGGCCGGCGTGGGTTCACGATTCGAGATTCGGTAAGGCACTCGGCCGGTGGATCGAGGACCGGCTGCATTTGCTTTTCCACCGTTGCTACGTCGGCTCCGATCAGGAAATCGCCGACGGCATCGAGTACGCCCAGGATAACGTCCCGGACGCATACCTCACGCCTCACCAGAGGGAAATCAAACACCGGCTCGCCGAATGGCTGCCGCTCCAAAACCAGCCGTGAACGCATTAAGCGACGAGGCGTTCACGGAGATCGAGCGACTGCTCAACTGCGCGATTCACGAGCTCGTATTCGCATCGCATCACGCAGAGGAGGACCAACCGGATGAAGCCGCGGATTGCCTCGTGACTGCCAGGATGAACATCGACCGTGTTCTGGAGTCAATATCGGCCATCGCAGCCGCCCAGCAACGAGCACCATGAACAAAAGCCAGCAAATCATCCCACTCACGCTCCAGACAAAGCTGCGCGACTCTGTCAAGCACACCCGCGGATCTGTCGTCGTCGAGCACTCGCCTGTGACCGTCGAACCTGTTGGCGTCTGCTTCGCCGTCCGGATCCGCGGTGCCCTGGCCTGCGTCCGCCCGGACCTAGCCTCCGCCGAGCGCACCGCCACCCAGCTGCTCAACGTCCTCGGCTCCACCATATGAAAGCGGCCATTGATCCGATGAATGCCAAGCCGCTTGTACTGGCCTTGTTCGCGCGTCACTGGAACCCGGATGGGACATTGACCCCGTGGCGGCGTGTCAAACGGTTGGACCTCCAGCAACTCCCAGAGTTCAGCACCATTGAGAGTCTGGAGGCAGCTTGGGTAACTGAGTTGCCACCGGACAACCGCCCCAATGCAATCCTCCGTCTGAGTCCTCAACTCCGCATTCAAGACTTCCCGAGCAGCGGCAATAGCCAACCGTTGCCGGGCGTGCAATCCCCATCTATCCCGACCCGATGACCGTTTACCTTGTCATCTCCGTTTTCCTGTACGCGATCATGACCTGCGTAGGGCTCCGAGAAGCCCCTGAGGTGATGACCTGGTCGCGCCGGGAGCGGCTCGCGCATTGGGTTACCACGGGCGGATTCGCTGCCCTTTTCACCTGGGGCACCTGGCTGCTCGCCGCATCCCTTTGACCTATGGACACATACCAAGACCCATCCCTATCGCCTCTTAGCTCATCACTTTCGCCGCCGGATGCGACCGCAGCGGGAACACCCGCACTCACAGAGGCAATTGCGGATACCACCCAATACCCCATCCATCCGGCGGACGACTTCGGCGCGGACACCGCTCCAGGGTTCGGCGTCCCGCCCGCAACACCCGCCACGATGATCGAACGGGAGCGCGCTTGTGCATCGGCGCGCTCCCTATTCACTGTGCCGGACGAAGACACCCTCGAGTTCGCCCGCCTGCCAGAAACCGTCCGCGACGATGTCCGGCGCCTGCTTCAGACATTTGCCGATATCCACGAGGCGGAGAACAAGACCATCGCATGCAAACTCCAGGCAGTCGTGTTCCAAGGCCAGCGCGGCTTCTCCTGGCAATCACTTTGGCGCAAGTACTACGCTTACCTCCAGACGCACGACTGGCGCTGCGCCATGGACAAATCTAAGGCTGGCCCAGCCTACTGGGAGGCCGACTCGCGCGCGCTGCCCGACCTGTTCCTGGAGCACTGGCGCGGCCTGGCCGGTGCCAATCAACGCAAGTGCAAGCCCGCCTGGAGGAAGCTCATCGACCAATGGCGACGCTGGCGCGCGGGCGATCGCAAGGCCGCCATCCCTGGTTACGACGCCCCGCCGCCACCCGACCCAGCTACGGGGCGGCCGCGCGGGTGGGAGTACACCAACCTGATGCGGCACAAACCCACCCGGTTCGAGCTGGTCGCGCAGCGCCAGGGCCGATCGGCGGCAGCGCCCTATCGGCCGCTCGTGTTCAGCACGCGCGTGGGACTGCATGTGGGTGAGTACTTCCTCTTTGACGATTTCTGGCACGATTTCAAGGTCATCACTGTCGGTCAGCGGCGGGCCCAGCGGCTGCTTCAATTTCACGCGCTCGATCTTTTCTCCGGCTGCAATTTCGCGCGGGGTTACAAGCCCGTCCTGGAGGATGAGATGACCGGAGCGATGGAGCGGCTCAAAGAATCCGAGATGGTCTTCCTGGTCGCGCATGTCCTCTCCGTCTTCGGCTATCGCCCGGAGGGCACTATTCTCGTCGTCGAGCATGGCACAGCCGCGATCCGCGACGATCTGGAAGCAAAGATTTCCGATCTCACCGGCGGTCAGGTGCGCGTCGAACGGTCCGGGATGGAAGGCGCGGCCGCGTTTGCGGGAATGTATGCTGGCCGTAGCAAGGGCAATTACCGGTGCAAGGCCGCGCTCGAATCCATCGGCAATCTCATCCATAACGAGACGGCCGACACCCTCCTCATCCCTGGCCAGACCGGCAGCAATTCGCGCATCAATCAGCCCGAGGAATTGTTCGGACGCGACAAGCACACGGACGCGCTCCTGCGCGCCATGGTCGCTCTCCCGCCTGAACGCGCGGCCATGCTCCGGCTGCCGTTCCTGGAGTTCACCCAGGCGATCTGGTTGATGAACGCCATCCACGATCGCATCAACGGCCGCACCGACCACGAACTCGAGGGCTGGAAAGAAGCAGGCCTGGTCGCGAGCGAATGGCGCATGAGCGACGACCAGCCATGGTTGCCAGCGGCCAAGCTTCTCACCCTTCCTCCCGACCAGCGCACCGTGATGGAACAGTACGTCCACGCTCAGCGCGACCTGGTCAGGGCCCGCCAGTTGAGCCCGAGCGAAGTGTTCGAGGGAGGCCGGCATGGTCTCATCACGTTGCCGGCGCACAAGACAGCCATGCTCCTGTACGAATGCGCCCGCGCGAAAGGCAAGCTGCCCGCTCGCACCGTCGGCCGCGATCACCTGATCGCTTTCCAGGACGCGGATCTGTCGCCAGCCATCCTCCGTTACCAGGCGGACGCTCAAGTTCCAGGCCGGCCGCCCGAGTCGCTGGCCGAGGGCGAGAAGTACGATGGCATCGTGAACCCACTCGACCTTGACACCCTCCACCTGTTCGACGCGCGGGGCCGCTATGTCGGCGCGTGCCCGCGTTGGCAAAAGATTTGCAGGGCCGATACCGAGGCCTTGCATCGCCAGTGCGGACGCGCTGCAAAGATCGAGCGCGAGTTGCTTGAGCCTGTTGCCCGTCGAGGCGCCGAACTCACCCGCCAGCGTATCGATGACGCCCGCCACAACGCGGCTGTGCTCTCCGGCAAACCGCTCACGCCTGAGGACCGCGAGCGCGCCCAGGCCATCCGCAGAGTCGACGCCTCCGCTGAGGCCCTGCTCGACCCCGATCCGGGTAATAGCGGTTTCCCCGAGTCGTCCCTTTCCGCTGAAGCACTGCTCTAGCAGCGCACCCTGATAATCCAAGGCTCAAACATGAAAGAGAAATCCAATACTCCCAATCCAGACACACCTGAACCGGAGGTCGAGATCCAGCCGAACCTGGGGAACACCGTCCGGGCCTCGTGGAATTTCAGCCTCGACGACGTCCGATCCAACATCGCTCGCTACCCTGAGCCAAGCCAGGAAGCGATGATCGCCGCGTTCCTCTGGTGTATCGATCCGCGACACCCCATGGCGAAGGCCGAATTCGCGCGGCGCTGCGGCTATTCGGACAACGTCATCTACAAGCTCTACACCGGGAAATATTACCATCCGCAATCCAAAGAGCAGATGAGTCCGCCGGCAGACCTGCTCAAGGCAATCAAAGACTTTCTGGCGCTCGAACGCGAGAGGTTTGACACCCGCCCGACCGACTTCGTGATGACCGCCACGGCCAAGAAGATCGTCCTCGCCGTTGACCTTGCGCGGGAGTCACAGACGCCCGTGATCCTGTTTGGGCCATCCCAGATCGGCAAGACGTGGGCGTTGCGCTATTGCCAGGCTCAGCAGAACCACGGGCGCACGGCAATGGCCGAGCTCGACGCGGCTTGCGGGATCGGTGGCATGGTCCGGATCATTGCCGATTCGCTCGGCATCAGCGACCGGTCGAACACCAGCGCACTCATCCAGCGGATCCGCCGGGCCCTCACTCCGAACATGGTCCTGATCGTAGACGAGGTGCACCTGCTCAAGCACACCTACCGGCTCAATTCGTTCTTCGCCTGCATCGAAATCCTGAGGCGCACCCAGGATTTCTGCCGGTGCGGCATGGTCCTCAGCTGGACATCGCTTGATGACCTCAAAGCGCACAAGGAGAAGGAGCTCCTCCAGGTCTGGCGTCGTGGCGTCCACAAGATCTATCTGCCGACCATGCCAACCAAAGATGACCTGGCTCTGATTCTGGAGCACAACGGCCTTCATTTCCCTGAGAAATCGCTGACGGCCACCGTGCGTATGAAGGACAAGCGCGGCCGGCTCACCCCGATCCAGGACAATCCGTACAATGTCCTCCGGCAACTCTCCCGCGAGGAGGGGCTCAAAGCGATCACTGAACGGATCCGTTACGCCAACAAGCTCGCCAGACGCGCAGGCGAGCACGTCTCGTGGGATCATTTCCTGGAGGCGCATCTGCGGATCACTGACAACTCCAGGCAAGAGCCATGTTGGGATTGACCCTCCACACCTAGATCACATGCCTGCCACCGCCCAACCCGAGCTGCCGCTGTTCCAGTGCGCCAAGGATGACGCGAACGTGCGGAACTTCATCCTGCTGCTTGAGACTGCCGGCAGCTGGATGACGGCGCTCGAGGTCCTGCGCGGCATGGGCATGGCCGAGACTGAATCCAACCGGCGCCACGTCCGCGCCTGGGCCGAGGCGGCTGAGGATGCCGTAATCAGCGGCCAGGAAGGCTACCGCGCCACGGATTGCGCCGCGCCGGATGAGATCCACCATTTCTGCGCCTGGATGGATAGCCAAGGCGATAAGATGAAATTTCGCGCCGCGCGAACCCGCGCGCGGGCCCACCGCAAACTCGGCTAAACGACACACCTAAGAATGAATGCCTGCAAAGCACGTAACTGCCGCACTTAAGCCCGAGCGAGCACTTCTGCCGGTGCCATTGGGACATGATCCCTTACCTCGAACGAAAGACCATCCGCAAAGCCGCCGAAGGCGCCGCAAATGGCGCCTCTGGCGCCCGCGAGGCCCTAGCCAAAGCCGTCAACTACGCTGTCGACTTTGTCGCCAACAAGGAACGCGAGGCCGTCCTCAAAGGCCAGCGCCAGTCCGCAACCCATGAGTCCTATCCGTCCCACCAGTCTTCGTCGTCATATGCACCCGAACATCACTAAAGACTCCTCCGGCAATGACCTCCACCGTGGCGAACTCTTTCCCGGTGCCGACGTGCGCCAGTTCGCATACCAGGACGAATGCCTCAGCGCTGGCATCACCATCAGCGCTTACAATCCCAGCTGCATGGTTGACAAGCTCAACCACGATTTGCCCGAGTCCCTCTACAGCCGCTACGAACTCACCATCGAGCGTCACACCCAAACCTCGTTCGCCGTCAAACTCATCGCCCACCGCAAAGACATCGTCGAGCAGCGTATGGCCCAAGGCTGTGCCGTCATGAGTGACGTCTTCCTCACCGGACTCAGCTTCGGCCAGCTCTGCAACCGCCTGTTCGGACCTGGCGCACAGGTGTTCCACGAAACTGAGCATTTCCCGGAATCCGTCCGCCCCGCAATGGCCGCCGCATATCGCGGCGAATTCTAACCTCAATCCTACTCGTAATCCCTATGCCTGATCACACCACGCCCGGTTGCCAGGTCGGCGAAAACGCCACCTCTACTACCCCATCAGCCATCTACGCCATCTCGCCCGTAGCCAGCCAGATCGCCATCGGCTGGTGCGTCCGGAACAAACCTGAACCCGTCACCTCCTACGATCTCACCAAGCTCGCCCGGCAACCATGCCTGCCGTTGTCCGAGGACTGCGATCCCGAGGACGGCGGCGAAAACGAAGACTGAACATGAACCTCCTCCGGTGTATCATCGCTGCGATCGCCCTGGCTTACCTCGCTTGGGCTTGCCGGATCGCATGGGTCACCTTCCCGAAACTCCGTAAGACCGTCGAGGCCGCCCGCCGCCGCGCCAGGCGCACTCTCGTCTCCTTCGAGCGTCCGCGCCTGCTCGACAGCCGCCTCCGGAAAATAGACCATGCCAGATTCTGACACTCCTATGCACAAACAAAATACCGCAATGGCCATCCTCGCCGCGATTTCCGGACTCATGTCCCGAGACGCCAATCACGCGTCGATCCCGCTCCGCGCCCAGAACAACAACCACACCGGCACCAACCAGCCAGGCACATTCGGCAATTTCCGCGGCAGTCGGCGCGCCCGCATGAATCTCGACCGCATCGCCTACGCCATGGGCACCCGGAAACGCGTCCGCGTCTGACTTATCCCCGTCTCATCCGTCCCACAGGTCCTATAGGTCCCATCCAGAAAAATGAAAAATCGAATAAAGCTAACTCGCCCCGCCATTAAGAACCGATCAGACCTCGAAGGTGTTGTTCTCGCAATCGCCAAGCTGACCCTCGAACGAAACAGCCAGCAGACCAACTTGGATCAAGAGCTAACCTCGATACGTGCCAAGTACGAGGCCGATCTCACAAATCTCAGCCAAGAACTGGATGAAAAAGTTGAGCTGGTCCGTGCCTGGGCTGAAGCCAATCCGGACGAATTCAAAGGACTTAAGAGTCTCGACCTGGTTTTTGGTGTCATCGGCTGGCGCACAGGCCAACCGACGCTCAAGACCATCACCGGCTGGACCTGGGACCGTGTATTGGAAAAGCTCAAGACCGTTGACTGGCTCGTCTACGTCCGCACAAAGGAAGAGGTCGCCAAACAACAGATCATCGCCGACCGCGAGACGATCGGCCCAGACGGCCTCCGCACCATCGGCGTCAAAGTCGTGCAGAGCGAAGCCTTCTTTGTCGAACCCAAACTTCAGGAAATCGAGAACCGCCAAACTGTCGAGACAGCATGAACCTCAGATCGACACGTGGCTCACACCGCATGCCTTACGGCAGCGCCAACTGGTCCAGGGAATTCCAGGCTATCACAACCGCTGTCGCGGATACCTGGAAGATCACCCTTGAACAACTGCTATCCCGAACGCGGGTGGAACGTATTGCTTCCGCTCGGATGGTCGCCATGTTTCTCATGACCGAACTCACTCGCGCTTCCCACCGCGAAATCGGGCTGCTGTTCGAGCGCGATCACGGAACCGTCTCCCACGACACCGCGACCATTCGCGGCGAAATGGACGTCTACCCGGAATTCCGGGAACTGTTAGCGACTTTGAAGCAGAACCTCCAATCCAGCCTCAACACATGATCTCGAAAAAGCAGAACTACTGGTACTGGCGCGAATGGAACAAGGCCCACCGCGCCGAGCCAGGCCTCGACCGGCACGAAGTTCACCTGGCCGCCCTCGGCCACGACAAAAGCCACGTCGACTTCACCAATTCCGAGCTCGACCAGGTCATCGCAGAATTCCTCTGCATCTCCGAGCCCGACAACCTCGATGCCCAGATCCGGCTGCTCAAGCAGCCAAAGACACGCTTGATCTACCGGATCAAACGCCTGGCTCCTCCCGCCTATATCACAAAACTGCTCGAGGATCGCTGGAAAACCAGCAGCCTGGGCGACCTGGATCTCTCAAATCTGAACCAACTCCGAAACACGCTCATCAGCCGCTCGAACGCGCTCCGGAAGCTCCCAGTTCAACCCGAACACCCCGAGCCCTCCCTCGTCGGCGCCACGGAGTGCCCATTCTGAGTATGAGTTGTGCAACACTCAACCTGCCAGGTCTAAGGATCGGTTACGTGTACATCATCCAAATGGGAGAATGGGTCAAAATCGGCAAGGCCAACGACGTAGAGAAAAGGATGAAAAGCCTGCAGACCGCAGCCCCCATCGAACTTCACCTGTTAACGGCAGTTCACTGTTACCAACCAGAAAAGCTCGAAAAACACCTGCATCAGAAACTTTCAAAATGGCGGGCGGCCGGAGAATGGTTCGTTTTGCCTGCCAATGTCTTACGCTCCGTTATCACGCAATTATGGGAACTTCCATCAAACGATCGACCCGCAGCGCCAGCCTTGTCGACGAATTCGGCAAACTAGAGATTAGCACGGACCAAGGAAACGAAGCATTAATCCGTTCTCTGGAATTCTGGTTCCCAGACGACATGGTCCCGAAGATCGAGGTGATTAGGATCTATGAAGCAGATCCGCGGGATATCGAGATCATGGCCCATCTTGAGCCAAGAGCATTTGAACATTCTGGAAGCATGTGGTGCGTCGACTGTTTGCTCGACGGCCAGGAAACGACCCGTTTTGTGATGGGCGACACTCCACCCTCCAAGGACGATGCCCTATGGATGTTCTGGTCAGACTACGTCAAGCTAGCCGGCGCCACCCCATCCGTCCCACCAGTCCTATAAGTCCCATCCCCGCCGCATGAGCCCAATCCTGCACGACACCCTCGACTTCCTCGAGTCCACCAAAGACTCCGTCCTCCCTGAGATCCGCGACGCTCCACTGTTCAGCCAAGCAGATGCGATCGCCAATCTCCTGACTTGATTGCCACCATGACCCAAACACCCATCCCATGAAATCATTCCTGATTGTTCTAACGCTGGCAGTCGCTTGCACTGTTAGCGGCGCCACCTACTTCATCGACTATCACAACTGTCCGGATATTAGTCCCACAGCATCAACTGGTTAGAAGATTCGGT
>CAZODO010000069.1:0-34464 GCA_964578605.1 uncultured Verrucomicrobiota bacterium
ACTTGAGGGACTTTCACCCTCGGATGCACCTGGCTTCCCGAAGCGCACCGCAATCACGCTCTTTGGTCCCGGCTCCGGTGCCGCGCTGGCCACGGTGGTTGGAGTGCTGGTGGAAGTGCCGGTGATGCTGTCGGTCTGCCGCATCTGCAACCGGTCGCGTGGCTGGTATGTGCGAACGGTCCCGATGGAATCGGCGTCGGCTCCCGTCGAAGCCGCGAGATGAAACGAGGAAAACTCTCACCCGGCGTCGCCCTCGCCGCAGCGGCAGGGGGGCATTCTCCGCATCGTTCCGAGTCCCTGCCCTCTAGCGAGCATTCCAATCATCGTCAGCTTTATCACCGGAGGCCCCTGCACGTTCGCCAACATGGCTCCGATGGTGGGCGTGACGTTCAGGCTGGCTGACTGACTTGCTCAGCCCGTTGACCGCGCAACCGGCGCAGGGTTCGGAATCGCTCGGTTCTGCGCCGATTCTCGTCGGGTGCAGAAGAACGGAAGGGGGCCTCCCGGCCCCCTTTCGGCTTCGCAGGAAACCCCGGCACAAGGCCGGAGGGAAGCCATTAGGCGCACTCTATTTGTCATCGATGATACGTCCTGTCAAGACACCGGCAACGGGTTGAAGCACTCGGTCTCCGACGCGATCGCCGGCGACGCCGATCGTTTCGGGGGTTTTATGCTGGTCCGGGGGAAAGCCACACCAGGTCAAGCCGGGATGATGGGCGATGACCCCCAAGCTCACCGTCAAGAGCCTCGGGAAAGTGCAGGCCGATCCGCATCCCTATGGAGAACGTTACCCCTGCGGCAGCCTGGTGTACCGGGGGGGGGTAGCCGGGCGGGATGGCCGCACTGCCTGGCTTTGCTGCTCCGGCAATTTTGCCACCGAATGGAATCACGAGAAGATTCAGGTCAACCCGCCGGGCACACGGCACGGGTTGGTGCTTCAAAAAATCCGGGTTCTTGGCGCGACGGCGCCGTGAATGCAGTTTAGCCGCGGATACCTCGCCCGTCAGACTTAGGTGAGCGGGCTGGGCGGGGAAGGCCGGGCCCGGAAGGGCTTGGGGCGTTCGGACGCGTGCAACTTCCCTATTGGCAAACGCCTTTACCCCCCCAATATTGGGCGGCGCTGAATTATGTCCGAGAAGAAGCACACCTACGACGAAAGCAAGATCAAGACGCTCTCCTCGCTGGAGCACATCCGGCTCCGGACCGGCATGTACATTGGGCGGATCGGGAACGGGACGCATCACGACGATGGGTGTTACATCCTGTTGAAGGAGGTCATCGATAACGCCATCGACGAGTTCATCATGGGCTACGGCAAGGAAGTCCAGATCACCATCGAGAATGGCAAAGTCGCCGTGCGCGATTTCGGCCGGGGCATCCCCCTCGGCAAGGTGGTCGATTGCGTCTCGAAGATGAATACGGGAGCCAAGTACAACGACGACGTGTTCCAGTTCAGTGTGGGGCTGAACGGCGTCGGAACCAAGGCCGTTAACGCGCTCGCCAAAGACTTTTACGTCCGCAGCCATCGCTCCGGCGAGTACACCGAAGCGTTCTTTAAACAGGGTCTGCTCAAAAGCGAAAAGAGCGGCAAAGCCCCTCAAGAGCCCGATGGCACCCTCATCCGCTTTGAACCAGACCCAACCATCTTCAAGGAGACCGAATTCCGTGCGGAACACGTGGAATGGAGGCTGCGTCACTACGCTTACCTCAATGCGGGCCTTCGCCTGGTCTTTAATGGGAAAACGTTCCAGTCGCGCAACGGGCTCCTGGACCTGGTCATGGAAGACCTGGAGGCCGACCATAGCGAGCCGATTTACCCGCCGCTGCATTTCGCCAGCAAGATGCTCGAGTTTTGCTTTACGCATAGCAACAGCCGCTATGGCGAGACTTTTTACTCGTTCGTGAACGGCCAGTACACGTCGGATGGCGGCACCCACCTGAGCGCCTTTCGCGAAGGGCTCTTGAAGGCGGTCAACGAGTATTCCCGCGCCGGGTATGAAGGCGATGATGTCCGGGAAGCCATGGTGGGCGCGGTCGCGATTCGTTTGAAGGATCCGGTATTTGAGTCTCAAACCAAGAACAAGCTTGGCAACACGGAGATCCGTTCGGACCTGGTGAACAAGGTTCGGGAAGAGCTCCTGCATTTCTTCAATCGCAACAAAGATGTCGCGGAGAAGATCCTCAGCAAGGTCGAGGATACCAAGCAGCTCCGCAAAGAGCTGCAAGAGGTCAAGAAGCTCGCTCGCGAACGGGCCAAAGCCGTTACCATCCGCATTCCGCAGCTCAAGGACTGCAAGGTCCACTTCAACAAGAGCAAAGGGAAGGGCAAAGGCTCGATGGTCTTTATTACCGAGGGCCAGTCGGCAGCCGGGTCCATCGTGAGCTGCCGCGACGTGAATACGCAGGCGATCTTCGTCCTCCGAGGCAAGCCGCTCAACGTCTGGGACCTCAAGCGCGACATCGTTTACCGGAACGACGAGCTCTACAATCTCATGCGAAGCCTTGATATCGAAGACAACCTCGAGGGCCTGCGTTATGAGAAGGTCATCCTGGCCACCGACGCTGATGTCGACGGGTTGCACATCCGCAACCTGATGATCACTTATTTCTTCCGGTTCTTCGACCAACTGGTGCACGATGGGCATCTCTTTGTGCTCGAGACGCCCCTCTTCCGGGTGCGCAACAAAGAGCAAACCCTCTATTGCTACTCCGAAGCCGAGCGAGACGCGGCGGCCCGCAAGCTGGGCAAATCGGCCGAGATCACCCGGTTCAAGGGCTTGGGGGAGATTAACCCCAGCGAGTTCAAGCAGTTTATCGGGCCCAACATGCGCTTGAGCAAGGTGGAATACGCCGCCAAACCGGACGCTTCAACCATCCTCGGCTTTTACATGGGCAAGAACACGCCGGAACGCAAAGACTACATCATGGATCACCTGGTGGTGCCGGTGGAAGAGTGATGGGCGGGATGGAGGCTGCCGCTCGGTCATCGAACGGCCGGAAATTCCGCATGTCGATGACCACTTCCGAGCGCTGCGGCCGGATCTCCCCATCTGCAGCAACGTGGACGACCGGCAGTCCAGCCAAACGCGGGTTGATCTCCTTAAGGAGGAGATAAATCACCGGTGACAGGTTCAACCGTCCACGCCGGAAACATCGATGGCATTCCGAACTCATCATATCGCTTCTCCGCCCATGCCGGCGCTGGAGCGCGGACGACGCAAATTCTCCGTGCGCGTGAAATAGAATAGGTGGCTTGGCGGATGAATCTGACGCCATCGCAGCCCCTGGGCGCGGGCCAGGACCGAGCCGAGATCGCCCGTGCTCAAGAACAAATGGCCGCCCGGCTTCAAAAGCTCCCAACTCCGTTGAATCACCTGGTCCGGAGCGGTCAGGTGTTCGATGTTGCACGAGGCGGGTGCGATCCGCGTCGGGCGGCTCAGGCCATAACAACCGCGAACTCTTTATTGTGTCTGGCGCTCGGAAATGGTAATCCCGAGGTGAAGCACACGATATCCACATCTCTACCCTCTATGACCCAAGATCATTCATTCGTCGGCCAATCGTCTCGCGCGCGCAAGCCCGTCTCCCGTCGCCGTTTCCTCGCCGGCGCAAGTGCCGGTGCGCTCTCGTTCACCCTTATCGCCCCCGAACTGGTTCGAGGTGCCCAAGCCAATTCCAAGATTGACATCGGCTTGATCGGGTGTGGCGGGCGTGGACAAAGCCTCGCGCCCATGTTCGTCAATACCGGCGGCTACAATATGGTCGCGGTTTCCGACTTCTTTCAGGACCGGACCGACGCCGCCGGTCAAAGGCTGGGCGTCCCTGAATCGAGGCGTTTCACCGGCCTCAAAGGTTATCAAAGGCTGCTCGAGCAGAAACTCGACGCCGTCATGATCGAGAGCCCGCCCTTTTTCCATCCGGAACAAGCCGCCGCGGCGGTGGCTGCCGGAAAACATGTGTATTGCGCCAAACCCATCGCCGTCGATGTCCCCGGTTGCACCACCATTGCCGAAGCGGGGAAGAAAGCCACCGAGAAGAACCTTGTTTTCCTGGTGGATTTTCAGACCCGCGCCACCGACGCTTTTCAAGGGGCGGTCCAGCGCGTGCGCGACGGCATGATCGGCACCATCAAGACCGCCGAAGCCGCCTACCAGTGCCCGCTGTATTTCGCCAGCATGGATGCCGAGTTCCGGAAGAGCGACCGAGGCCCCGCCGCCCGCCTGCGCGCCTGGGCCATTGACCGTGTGCTCTCCGGGGATGTCATTACCGAACAGAACATTCACTCGCTCGATATCGCCACCTGGTTCCTGGATGCCGCGCCAGTCAAGGCCGTTGGCACCGGCGGACGTGCCCGCGATTTCCTGGGCGACTGCTGGGACCATTATTCCGTTATCTTCACCTTCCCCAATGACGTGATCCTCACGTTCCACTCCAAGCAGTTTGGCGCCCAGTACGACGACATCATGTGCCGGATCTATGGCCTGAAAGGCACGGCTGAAGGCCATTACGGAGGACGGGTCTGGGTGCGCAACAACGAGGATCACTTCGACATGAATTGCAACGACGGTCTCGCCGTGAACATCGCCAATTTTCGCAAGTTGATCGTCGAAGGCCGCTACGACAATTCCACCGTAGCTCCGAGCGTGCGCAGCAACCTGACGACAATTGTCGGTCGTGCCGCCTGCTACCAGAAACGCGAGGTCACCTGGGACGAAGTCATCAAGGCCAACGAGAAGTTCGAATTCGACACCCGCGGCCTCATCACCTGATTGGGCCCGCGATCACCAGTGCGGTTGATTCCCCACATGCTCCCCGATCACATCCGCAGCGTCCATGATCGCCATAAAGGCGTTGGGGTCTTTGTGCGTCACCAGCCTTTTCAAGGAGTGCACGTTCTTGCGATTGATGACCGAATAGAGAATGGTGCGCTCCGAACCTTTATACCCGCCTCTGCCCTTGATGAGCGTGACGCTTAACCGATTTCCCTGGGTCATTTCGTCAACGATATCACTCCATTTCTCCGAGATGATCAGGACGGCTTGGCGGGTTGTTGACCCGTGAAAGACCTTGTCCGTAAAGAATGCGCTGACGCCAATAAACACAAGAGTGTAAAGCACGCTCACCAGCGGAAACAGAAACAGGGCGACGCCCAGAACCGTGCCATTCAACAGAATCGTTCCTGTCCCGATGGACATGGAAAACAGCTTGTTCGAAATGACATAAAGGATTTCCGAACCACCGGCTGAACCGTAGGACTTGAGCATAATTGCTATCCCCACCCCGGTCATCGCCCCCGCAACGAACGTGGCGAGCATTTTGTCGGGGATTCCCATGTTGAAGGTCAAGAAGTACAGCATGAGGCTGTACATGAGCATGCCCCATGCGGAATACAGAACGAACCGTAACCCAACGTAAAACCAGCCCAGCACGAAGATCGGAATATTGATCAGCAGATAGAGCGTCGCAACCGAGAGGACGGGCGCCTTATAGTAAATGACCAAGGCGACTCCTGTCAGTCCGCTCGACAGGAAATTGTGCGGTATCAGTATTCCATTCACAGCAAGGGCACACAACGCGCTGCCGCTTGTCAGGAGTAGCGTCTGGAACAGGAATTCCGATAGTTTCGTTTTCATCAACGTCGCAGTCGTAACGATGGCAAACCTGCTTGAAAGCGCCTGCCAAAGAAACGCGAATTTTACTGGCGATTGGGTTTATAAACAAGCCCTGCAGAATTTCGGCTGTTACTGTAGCCCGCGATGGGGGCTGCTGGTTCAAATCAGGTGCCGGGAAAACTACTTGCCCGGCTGCTTGGCGCCCATAAAGTAGCACCATGAAACACCTCGCGCTCGCGTTGGTTCTGGGATTCGCGACCACCATGGGAGTTCGCGCTGCCGAGACCTCTTACCCCACCCTGCCCTTGGGTTCAACCGCACCCGATTTCGAACTCCCGGGCGTGGACGGACGCACTTGCCGCCTGAGAGACTTTACCGATGCCCGGATACTCGCGGTGGTGTTCACCTGCAATCATTGCCCCACCGCCCAACTGTACGAAACCCGCCTCAAGGCTCTCGTGAACGATTACAAGCCCAAGGGAGTCGCGTTTGTGGCAATCTCGCCCAACGATCCCAAATCCGTCCGGCTTGACGAACTCGGTTGGGCGGATATGAGCGATTCATTCGATGAAATGAAGCTTCGCGCCAAACACCGCGAGTTCAATTTCCCTTACTTGTACGACGGGGACACGCAAATCGCCTCGCGGGCTTACGGACCGGTGGCGACGCCGCACCTGTTCCTCTTCGATCAGGACCGCAAGCTGCGTTACGTCGGGCGGATTGACGATTCGGAGCGCCCCCAATCGGTCAAAGTGCACGACGCCCGGAACGCGCTGGACGCCTTGCTGGCCGGCAAAGAGCCGCCAGTGACCCAGACCAAAGTCGTCGGCTGCTCCGTCAAATGGGCCGGCAAAGCGGACCAGGTCAAAGCATTCATGGACCGGCTGGCCGCCGAGCCGGTCCGCGTGACCCGCATCGAAGCCGAGGGCCTGGCCCAGTTGCGCAAGAATGGTTCCGGCAAGTTCCGGCTGGTCAATTTCTGGGCCACCTGGTGCGCGCCATGCATCGCGGAATTCCCGGATCTCGTGACCATCAATCGCATGTATCGCCACCGCGACTTCGAATTGGTGACGGTCTCCGTCAATCGCCCTGACGACGAAGCCGCCGTCCTGGAGTTCCTCAAAAAGCAGCAGGCCTCGAACACGAACTACCTCTTTGGCAGCACCGACCGCGACAAGCTCATCAACGCCTTCGATCCGGACTGGCCGGGCGCGGTGCCTTTCACCGTCCTCTTGTCGCCGGAAGGCAAGGTGCTCCACCGCGAGTTGGGCAGCATCGATCCACTGGCGCTGAAGCGGCTGATTGTGGACTCGTTGAACGAGCGCAAGCCCTGGTAGGCCGCAGGCGCGCGGGTCTGGCCGCCAGTGCGCAGCCAAGTCGCGCGCCAGCTCAAACCCGTGGAGGCGCGAAGAACCATTCAGGACAGTATCAGGTGCAGAATTCTCAAAACCAGCGCTGCGCGCTGGTTTCGCCCCCCTAGGAGCTGCGTTACACGAACCGTGTGGTGCCTGGCATGGCGACCTTCGATTCCGGCGGCTTCGCGTCCCAATCGTAGCGCTCGGGAGAGAGGTCTTCCTGGGAGTTGATAGCCTGCTCCCAGGTAATCGTCTGCCCGGTGTAAGTCGCCATCCGGCCCATAATCGCCAGCAAGGTGCTCTTGCTCATGTAATCGCCGTTGTTGATCGGTTCCCCTTTGCGAATGCTGGCGAAGAGCTCGTCGTGCTCGGTCTGAGACTGGTTATTCCGCTCGCCGCGGAAGGCCCATTTCGTGTCGGTCTCGATCTCCAAGATGCGTCCGCTCAGAGTGGCCGTGCCTTTGGCACCCATGACATACGTGCCAATGTCGTTCATGCACCCGGCTTGCTGGCGGCAATTGGCGAAGAGCTTCTGGCCATCGGCATATTCGTAAATGACCGAGTGATGATCGTAGATATTTCCATACTCCGGGCCGGTCCGGACCTGGCGCCCGCCAATCCCATACGCGCGCACCGGGTATTCTTCCTTCATGACCCACGAAACAAGGTCGAGCATGTGCACGTGCTGCTCGACGTTGAAGTCGCCCGACAGCCACGTGAAGTAGTACCAGTTGTGCATGTGATATTCCATGTCGGTCCAACCGGGCTGCCGCGGCTTCACCCAGATCGGTCCTCGGAAATCATTTGCCTGCAGCGAGCGCAACGGGCCCAGGGCGCCATCGTGAATGCGTTTGATCGTCTCGCGGAACGCGTAGGAGTACCGCATCGCGAGGCCCGACACGACGGCGAGCTTCTTTTGGCGCGCCAACTCGCACGAAGCCAGAACCGAACGCACCCCGGGCGAATCCACTGCAATCGGCTTCTCGGCAAAGATATGCTTGCCGGCGTCGACCGCTGCTTTGATATGCATCGGACGGAAATGAGGCGGCGTGGCCAGCAAGACCACATCCGAGTGCTCAATGACGCGCTTGTAGGCGTCAAAACCCACAAACCAGCGGTCCGCGGGCACGTCGAGCTTCGAGGCGATCTCATTTTGCTTCTGCAACGTCTCCAAGCTGCTCTGGAGCCGCTCGCTGAAGGCGTCTCCCATCGCGACCAACCGGACGTTCTTGTCCGCCGCCAGTGCCTGGGAAGCTGCGCCAGTCCCCCGCCCGCCACAACCGATCAGGCCGACCCGCAACAAGTCGCTGCCCTCTATGTGCACGCCCTGGCCGAAGGTTCTGGGGCCCGGGATCGAACTGGCGACCAGTGCGGCGGTTGAGGTGCCGAGAAACTGCCGGCGGGTGAAAGACCGTGAATCCGAGGATGGGGAAGGTTTCATACGCGTACTTTTAGTCGGGTGCAGAAGCGCTGGCCACTAAAAAACCGAGGCCCAGGACGCCCGGCAGCAACGCAGGGAGCTCATGCCGCGGTCGCTTGGGCGCTTGGCGCCTTGGGAGCGGGCTGGCTCGGCGGGGTGCGTGTTCTTGGACGCTTTGCGGACCCATTCGGGCGCGGCTGCCTTCGGATATAACACGTATATAACTCGTATTTAACACGTATTTAACTCGATTGGCGATCGTGTTAAATACGTGTTATTTGCCTGTTCAATTCGAGGTAAATAGGAGACCGCAGCATGAACTGCAGAGAGCAAGAGCAAGAAGCCACTCGGACCCCTCCGGGCATCTTTCGGACTCCTCAGCGAACCCGATCGATCCGCGTCACTCAGTCGGCCTGAACCCGCTTGAACTGCAGCTTGGCGTAATCCGGGTCGACCCCGAAGCCGGTGATTTGCAGCAGGCCTTTCTGGCCCTGGGCAGTCGCAAACCGGAAGGTCATGGGCGGCGGGGTGTTGGTGGCCAGGACGTAATAGACCCAGCCGTTTTGCCGAAGGGTTTCAGCCACAGTGACCCGGACGCCCATCGGAGGCGGAACCACGAATTGGTCGCGGGTCCATTCGTCGTCGACCGTCGGTGTCAGTGCCAGCTCGTTCTCCAAAGGCGTCACCAAAATCCAATGGGGCCTCTCCCGGCCCGTTCGACCGAGGAGAACGTCGGCGCCCTTTTGCTTGAACCAGCTTTGCCGCTCGGGTTCGGTTCGGCTATTCAGGTCCTCGGGAATGTCCAGCACCCGGCCGGTGTCCAGGTCGAGCGCTTCCGACCCGCGCCGCTCGTCCAGGTCATTGAGAACGACCGCGGTTGGGGTGCCAAAGGTGGCGGACGGCTGACGCGCCTTCTCCCGGGCGCGAACGAATGCGGGCAGGGCAATCGAAGTCAATAATCCACCCCCGATCACCAGAGCGCCCAAAAGCATCACAGCCGCGATGACGACAATCGCGACTTTCCAGGCCACGCCGCCTCCACCTCCAGCCGGAGCCGAGGTGGCAGCCGGCCTGGGTGGAAGCTCTTTCCCGAACATCGATCGCACGTTTTTCTGGCTCAGGACGACCAGGGACCAGATGCCGATGGGCAAGCCCAAGAGGTTCCCAGGCGTCGTGATCATCGCGAGGATGCTGCCCAGGATGGCCAGCCGGTAGTTCTGCAACCGTTTCATCTTGAGACCGGCGATCAGGATGACGCTGCTCAGGAACAAAGCAGCCAGGGAGAGCAGAACAACCGGAAAGGTGCTTGTTCCCGCTTCAAGCCGCTTAAGCTGCAGAAGCGAGCCCACCGCCCCGATGAGCGAAATGATGATCCAGTTCAAAACGCCGATCACGATGAGCCCGGTGGCGGGACCCTTGACCTGGTCGCGCGCCGCTTCAACCCACGCGGCCTCCGTCAGCTTTTCCGCATCCCCGGCCGGGGCGGAGCCGCCCGGCGCCTCGGCGATGGTGACGAGGTCCGTCTTCACCTGGCTGGCGTGCTGATAGCGGCGCCCCGGCTCTTTCTCCAGGGTGTGCAAGACCACCTCATCGAGCCGCACATCGACCTCCACTTTGCGTGAGGGCGGGGCGAACTTGCCAATGGGCAGCTCGCCGGTGAGGAGTTCATAAAAGACCACGCCCAGCGAATAGATATCGGCGCGGTGATCGACGGCCTGGGGGTGCTCAATCTGCTCGGGGGCCATGTAATTGGGGGTGCCCATGACCTCCTTGGCACCGGTGAGCCGCAACGCTTCCACCTCTTGGCCCAGCAGCTTGGCCAGGCCGAAGTCGGTGATCTTCACCCGCCCTTTGTGGTCCACCATGATGTTCTCGGGTTTGATATCCCGGTGCACGATTCCTTCATCATGGGCGAACTGGAGGGCGTCGCAGATTTGCGGAACGATCTTGAGCGCTTCGGCCGGCGACAGGCGGCCCGCCCGAACCAACTGCCGCAGGTTCGCCCCCTCGACATATTCCATGACGAAGTGATGCAAGCCGCCCACCACCCCAAAATGATACACGCTGACGATGTTGGGGTGGTTCAGCCGTGCCAGCGCTTTCGCTTCGCGGGCGAACCGCTCCGCGAATCCCGGGTCTGCCGTCTTCTCAGGCGGCAGAATCTTCACCGCGACGAGGCGGTCCAGGCCGGATTGCCGCGCCTTGTAAACGGCGCCCATCCCGCCCTGGCCAATCAACTCCAGGATCTCCAGGTGCGGGAACAGTATGGCCAGCTCCTCGATGGGCGGTGGCACAAACCGGGCGGTCGCGCCGGGGGCTCCAGCCACCGACTCGAATCCGGCTTTCATGAGGCATTCCGGGCACAGCTCCTGGACGGATTCCGAAGGGAGCGGTTTCCGGCACGATGGGCAAATGCGTTCAGTATTCATAACTTGTTCTACCCATCTCTTACGAAAGGCCAGGCGGAGGTTACACCCGGCTTGTCAGCACTTGGAAAAGGTGCCGCATTTCGGAGTCAACCTCGTCAGGCGAAGCCACGGTTTCCGCGATCTCCGCCCGCAGCCATTCGCGATAACGCTGGCGCAGTCTGTGGACCGCCACTTTGACCGCCGCCTCTCCCATGCCCAGTTTCGCGGCCAGCGCCGCGTAGGGCTGATCGGCGCGCCCGCCCACCAGGCACGGTTTGAGCGCGAGGAAAAGCGCCGCCTGCCCGCGCGCCCGAAACTCGGCTTCCAATCGGCCCAACACCTGATCGAGGAGCGCCAGCGCCCAGCGATGCTCGAAGGCCTGCTCAGGCGTCCGGGGGTCCTGGGGATCGACTCCGTACCGCGTCTCTGCTTCGTCCAGTTGGATCGGCACCAAGGGCTGGCCGCCGCCGCGCTTGAGCGCGTGGGCCCGCTCTCGTTCGTGCGACAGGAAGCGTTCCATTGCTGTCAGCAGGAAGGTCCGGAAGCGGCCTTTCTCACGGTCCGCGGAGCCGAGCCATTGCCGCTCGAGCAATCGTTCGAAGAACGCCTGTGTCAGGTCCTGCGAATCTTCGACGCTGTGACCGCGGCGCCGAACATAGGCGTAGAGAGGGCCCCAGTACGTTCGGCACAGGCTTTCCAAGGCCGGCTGCACCTGGGGGGTGTCCTGCTGGCTTGCGGCAATCACTTGCGACCAGCGGGTCGTGACGAATGGCCCGCCGGGCGAAGGCGATCTGGCCGCGCCCGCCGAATCGCTGCTGTGCCTCGGTTCCGTCATGCTATTCCGGGGGATACGAAGCGGGATCGATCAACTTCCAGTAAATGGCGTAGCGCTGGCGATGAACGCGGTAAAAAGGCGCCAGAGTCACGTCGGAAGGCTTTGCCATACCCACCGTTTGGAACGTGAGGGGCCCGTCCGGGAGCCGCTTGATCTTGCGGATCACCTCCCCGGCGCTGCCGGCGAACACCGGAGCCTTCTCCAAAGGCAGTTTCTCTGTGGCGGCGTAACGATGCGTGGCGCTGAAATCGACGCCCTCCAACCCCTCGGTCCCGAGTTGCCCGGCAAGCACGATGGGACCCCAAAGGACCGCGATCCACTCACGACTCCGGGGCAACAGTTCCGTGCGGAGTGCCAGGGGCCACTCGATCTCGATCTTGTCGCCGGTCTTCCAGGTGCGCTCGATCACGGCGTAGGAACCGGGTTGGGCATGGATCGACGCGGGCGATCCATTGACCGCGAGCTTCATGGCGCCGGGAACCAGCCAGGCTGGGTAGCGCACGGCAACCTCCAACGCCCGCGGTTCCTTCGTCGAGACGGTCAGCACCGCTTTGCCCTCCTCCGGGAATCGCGTGTCGAGCCGGAAATGCATCCCCTGCTCCGCCCAATCCAGCGTCGAGGGGATCAGGAGATCGACCCAAAGCCGGTTGGTGGAGCGGGCGTAAATGAACTGGCCGTACTTCGAGTGGTTCTCCATGCCCGTATCGGTGCAGCACCAGAAGTCCTCCGTGTCACTCGAGTAGGTCCGGTAGTGGCCGGGGCGCATCGAGGTGAAGTAGACGAACCCGCCACGATCCGGTTCCTGGGATGGGAGGATATGGTTGAACAAGCAGCGCTCAACGAAGTCCGCGGTGGCGACTGACGGCTTCGCCAGCCATCGCTGGCGCGAAAGCTTCAGCATGTTGTAGGTGTTGCAGGTCTCCGGCCCCGTGGTCGAAGTGATGCCCTGGGTGGGGAATTGGGCGGGATCGAAGAAAAACTCACCTTCCCCATGACCGCCAATCACGAAAGACCGGGTGTTCACCACCGTGTCCCAGAAGAACCGCGCCGCGCGTCCAAAGGCCGGGTCGCCTGTCAGTTGGTAAATACGTTCCATGCCGATGGCCTTCGGGATTTGCGCGTTCGCGTGCTGGCCATTGAGGCGATCCTGGCCCTGCGACATAGGTTCGAAAAGCGTCTGGTGATTGAGCCGCTTCGCCAGGTTCAAATACTTGGTTTCGCCGGTGATGGCGTAGACATCCGCGACCACTTCCATGATGCCGCCGTGCTCGGTTTCAAGCATTTCACGGATCTGCTCTTCGTTGAGCTTCACGAACACCGTCTCGAGCCAGTCCGCCATGCGCACCAGGACGCCGCGCGCCGCGCGGTTTCCGAGCAGCAGCCAGGCATCGCGCAAACCGGCCATCACCTTGTGCGTGACGTAAAGGGGCACGTAACCGCCGTTCAGATTAAACAAGTGATCGGACTTGATCCGGCCCGCCGCCAGTTCCGCGAAGAGCTGTTTGCTGTCCGGAAACGCACAGAGTATCCCGGTTCCCGCGGCTTCCTGGCAGACACGCAATTCTTCCACGATGTAACTCACGCGCCGCCGGCATTCGCGATCGTTGGTTGCACTCGCCATCAGCGAAAGCGCGCTTAGGTAATGCCCCAGCCCTTGCCCGGCCAGGGAATAACGCCCCTCCTCCGGAATGGTCTCCCAGCCGCCGTAAGGTTGAGCCTTTTTCGGAAGCCCCGCTTCGCGCCGGAACCCGGCCAGAAGCCGGTCCGGCTCCAAGCGCAGCAGGTAGGCCTTGTTAATTTCCATCGCATGCCGAAACGGGCCCTCGAGAAGCGTGACGGCCGAGAGCGGAAAATCCTGTGCTTGGGGCGTGATGGCGGCTTGGGCGCCCGGACTGGCCCCCGACGGTTGGTCCTGCGGTGCGCCATGTGCTACCGCCGTGATCAACGGAATCAACGCTGCCGGGACCAGCATTCGATTCAGGGCAGGTGCATGGAAGAAGGTCATTTTACATAGCTGTAGAGTGAACTCTCTGCGGTGGAAAGGCGATTATTCAGCACCCATAACCGCCCCTTGCTGGCGTTCGTCTGGCCGGCGATGGATCGCGCGGGCGCGGCCACCGACGCAATCCGTCACGGCTGGACCGCGCGATAAAAGGCGGGGCCGGGATTTGGGTTGTCGATCGAGACCTTGGACGGGGATGTGGCAAGCTGCATGGTCGTCAGAACTGCCCACGATTTGAGATCCGCGGAGACCTCGATAGTGCAAGCAGCCCCGACGCTGCCAAACAGATCGAATGTGAACGGGCCTCCCCGGACGTTCTGTGCGTTGGCCAACCGCAGGGGCTCCGACGGCAACGGCAGGACATGAAACGTGAAGGTGCTCGGTTCGCTGACCACGTTCGTGGCTTCGCCAACCCGCTGGCCGTCGGCCTGGAATGTGATCCGGTACACGCCGTTCGTCGTGAATCCCCAGTTCATGTGCTCGTGACTGCCAACAATCGGCGTCGTCCGGTCGTCTTCGCCAATCCCATCCCGGGAGTTCATCCGGATGTTCAGTCCGCCAACATCCTCCGCTTGCCAGGCGAAGAAATCTCCGGGACCCGCCACTCCGACCAACCGCAGGTTCATCGGGCCGGAAAATGCCCCCAGCGGGATCCCTTCGGCGGAGATCCCCAGGTAGAGGAGGTCGGAAGCCTGACCTTGGGCCAACAGCCAGAAATCATCCCCTTCCTCTCCGAACGGGGTCCCGGGCGGCAAGGGAGTTCGGGCGGATTCCGCGACGACCAAAACGACTTCGTTGGTTCGATAGGCGATTCCGTGATCCTCATCGTGCAGCACGATCGAAAGCGCGCTGCTTTCCGCCGGGTGATAGAGGATGCGCAGATCGCAATGCTCCTCAACCACCGTGGCCAAGTTCGCGGACTCAGCGGAGAAGAGGCTCGAGGCCAGGTTCACCGCCACGAGCAAGCCCGCTACGCGGACTCCCCAAGGAGCCAGCAAACGCCGGGCGTGGGCCACTGCAGAAACGGAATCATTCATTGTTCAGGTGGTTTGGCCGGGTTCTCTCCCCGGTCGATGTGCTTCTTGAATTGGGTCGCTGCGATGGAAGTCACATGCCCGTCGGCGAACAAATAGTTGGCTGAACCGCGGGTGTGCTCCGGGTTTTTCGCTCCGGCCCGATGCCGATCCGGTGCGATGTCATGGGTGACGGATTCCCACAGGCCAAGGTCATTCTTGACCCAACCGCGGGAATGCGTGTGATCCGCAAACACCGTCGGGCTCAGATCGTCCGAGCACGTGAACACGGTGTGCGTCTCCGATGGCCGGGAAAGCCGGTTCAGGTTTCGGAACGACTGGACGATCGCTCCAGTGAAGGGGTCCACCGTGTCTACCGCCGTATACTCATTCATAATATAGCTCGCCGCATAATTGGTAAGCCGCACATGCCGAAACGGATCGGCCGGACACACCCGGATGGCGTCCACATTCCCAGCGTAAGGCGCCAGCGTGAAGATCCAGGATCGGTTGGTATCGCTCGTCCCGTGAGTCGTAAGCGGCAGCCACCCGTCGTGATCGTCGGCATACATCAAAAGCGCCATTCCTATCTGGCGCATATTGGAGCCGCAGGATGCCTGGCGAGCCTTCGCTTTGGCGGAACTCAACGCGGGCAGCAGCAGCGAAGCGAGAATGGCGATAATGGCAATCACCACGAGGAGCTCAATGAGGGTGAACCCCCCCGGTCGTGCCGCAAGGCGAATGCGGGCTCCTCCGCCTGGCGGATGGGAAAGATCGTGTCTGTGGTTCATCGTTTCGAAAAGTTTACAGTTAGTTTTGTCACCGGTCGTACGCCGATGACCTTCTGAATGCCGGTTACGCCGCGGCTCAAAAGACGCGGAGAGCGCAAAAGGCCGCGTGATGGCGTGACGATCGGACCGGTTAGGCCGGGCGAGCCTGACTCAAGACGCGGAAACCTGAAGCGGACAGTCTATCCGCGTGAGGCCATGAGCCGGACGCGAATGCCGCCTTTCAGGCCGAGCCCGTCGGAGGGCCGCAACTGTAAGGAAGGAAATGTGGCGAAGGAGAAATCGCCGCGAGAACCGGGGACGCACTGAGAAACAGCACCCTGAGGGCAGGAACTTCAATTGCCGCCGGCAACCCAGGACCGAGAGCATGGCCTTGAGCGAAAAGCCTCAGCGGGCAACCCGAATGATCTGCGCCTGGCGCACCCCCGCCCGAGCCACAAGGCCAACTGCCGGGAGGACCGTCCTCTGCGCAGCTGAACGAATCTGTCTCGCACAGAACCGTGGACTCTCCACAGATCCTGCAAACGGTATCGGAGTTGTGATCGACAAAATGATGTGCTGCGGGGTCGGAGGAAAACCACCCCAGGAAGAGCAACAGGCAAAGCTGAAGGATCGCCCCGGCTCTTAACCTGAGCCGGCTGCGCAAGAACTTTTTGGACTCAGCTCGCACAGGAACCCTCTCCCTATTGAGCCACACACCCAGGGAAAAGCAAGGCGAACGCGGTTATTTTGCATACTAACGACTGCGAGCCAATGACTTACGTGTTTTGATGACAATTTGTCAGCACTTCGCCACGATACCGGCTGGGGTTATCGTCCCCCCTCCTGCATCCGCTCTACATACGGTCGTGACAAGGTCGTGAGCGCGTCGCAACCGTGTTTCGACCGCCTTTTCACCGTGAGAAGTCCGAAATCACGAGGGTCTCGAAATGGCTTGGCAGCCTTGCATCCGGACGGATTCACCCATACCGACACGAAGACCTTCCCAGAAAGAGGTTATACCTGCGTAAGCTACTGGTAATGAAATGGCGGAGAGAGGGAGATTCGAACTCCCGGTGGGGTATAAGCCCACTCACGCTCTCCAGGCGTGCGCTTTAATCCGCTCAGCCATCTCTCCAGCCCGTGGCAGGGACTTTACTCGCACGACTTCGCGATAAGGGCAAGCTGATTCGGCCGACGCCATGCGCCAACTCGGCAGCCCTTCTGACCGGTTGCGGCGCTGGGTTCCATGAGCCGCTTGTGCCTTTCCCCCCTACGGCAGCACCCCCCAGCTGCGGTTGTACTCCGCCGGTGACCAGGGCAGCATCTCCAGGGCCGGCGGATCGTCGGGGTTCCAGGCGAATGCGGCGGTCACCGATAGCCCCGCCCACGGGTCCTCGTTGGGGTTGTCGGTCCAAGAGGTGTACAGCATCCCCAGGCACTTGCCGGTTGCCTCGCGGCTGCGCGCACACTCCTGGGCCCAGTCCCAGTTGTTCTCCAAGTTATACCAAGGCGAGCCTGTGGTCTCGTAGCCGCGAGCGGCGAAGTACTCCAGGCTGCGCGCCTCTGCCACGTCATCGCGGGCATCGTAGAACCAGGTGCACTGGATCAGGCCCTTGGGCGCGGTGTCGTTCGCCGCCTCCAGTTCCTGTGCCAGGGCGTTGTGGAAGGGGTTCAGGGCGTCCGCCCACATCATCACACGCGCTTGCGGGTCGGCCGCCTGGGCGAAGTCGTATATCCGCGTGAGCTCGTCGGCGAAGAGCTGCGCATTCGTCAGCTTCCGCTCGCGGCAGAGCCGGCAGGTATTGAGCCAGCGGGGCTCGTCGTGGCCGATGTGGATCCGCTTGACGCCCAGCTCGCGGATGACGGTGCCGAGGGTCTCGCGCATGATCTCCTGTGTCCGGGGATTGGAGGGGCAGTAGGTCATCGAGCCTGCGGGGGCGTACTCGTAGGACAGGCGCACCTCCCCGCCGGCGGGGATCCGCCCCTGCGGCAGGCGCACGACGTGCCAGGGCGCGGCCTCGTCCGTGAAGGGGAAGCCGGTCTCGCCGGGGCGTAGCTCGTAGTCGCGGCCGGCTTCCAGCGGCGTGCCGGCGGCATCCCTCACTCGCAGGCTCTGGCCGGTATGCACCAGGTTGCGCAGTTGCGCTCCGCCGGGCGTCACCCGCAGATCGTCGAACCAGGCGGTGCCGGTCGCATCCTGGATCCTCAAGTAGAGCCGGTAGCGGCGGCAGTCGCCGGCGTCCAGGTTCAGCGTCAGCGGCACCCAGTCGCTGTTGCCAGTGATGCATTTGCTCATCGCCGCGGGATTGCCGACTAACTCCCCTTGGTCATCCAGCCGGTACAGCTCCGCGTAGGCGCCCTGGCCCGTGATGTTATCCAGCTTCAGGTTGGCGACGAACTGCAGGGCGCGGTTCAGCGGCACCTTGAAGTCCTGCCAGGCGCGCATCTGGCCACGGGTCTCGCGGCTGAGCCGCAGGCAGCGAGTGCCTGCCAGCGGGTGCGTTGTGACGACGGCCGCCCCCTCCGCCTCCGCCCAGCGGTCCGCCTCCCAGGCCTCCGCCCGGTTCTCCGCCACCTGTTCGAAAGAGGCGTTGCGCAAGACAGCGCCCAGCGTCGTCAGGGCGTCGGGCGAGATCAGGTACTCGTGCCCGTCGTCGGGGACACTCTCCCGCGCCTCCGGAGCGACCTGCGCGCGGGTCGCGAACCGCATCGGTCGGTCGATCACCCAGCGCCCCTCGACACATTGCGGGTCGATCGCCAGCAGGTACATCCCCCAGCCGAAACTCTGCACCAGGGGGATCGGCTCCAAGTGCAAGCTGCGCAGGCAGGCGAAGTAATCTCGCACCCGTTGAAGGTTGCCCTCCTCCCGGAGGTGGTAGAGCAGCGAGTCCTCCATCACTACGGCGTTGAGCTTGAGGCGGGCGTAGTACTTCGCCCGGGCCAGCCGGTCCGGGTTTGCGGTGACTCCGCCCTGGTAGGTGCCCCGGAAGGGCATGGCCGGAGCATCCTCGATAGTGAGCTTAGGCACACGCACGCGGCCCGCACCTGCCCGGACGCAGAGCTGGCGGAGGGTCTGGAGGCCGTGCTGGGCCCCGACGGCACTGCCACCCACCACCACCACGCCCTCCGGCACGACGGCGAGGTAACAGCCTTCCTCCGGCAACTGCGCCGGGCAGCCGCGGACGGCGGTGGCCAGGGCTGCGGGGAGGGCCTTTGCCCGGGCCTGCAGGCCCGGCAAGGTCCCGACCACCAGGGCCGAGACACCCCCAGGTTCAGCGGCCGCCACCACGTTCGCCGCGCTTCTGAAGCCGAGGTCCTCCCACACCATCCCCAGGCTCACGTCACTCGCCTGCAGGCCGGCGAGGAGCACGGGGGTGTCGGCGGACAGCACGCAACCCGCGGTCTCGCCCGGCTGGTAGCGGACCGCGCGCGGGCGCGGCACCAGGAAACGTCCGGTGTCGGCCTCCAGCGGCAGCGGGCTCTTCTGGACTTTCTCGAGGCGCACGCGGGCGACCGTGAAGTCCGAGCCCGTCTCCAGGCCGCTGAAGGCGATCGTGAGGCTATCGCGGCCCCGACAGGTCGTGCGGCTCTCGACTGGACGGGAGCAGGCCGCCACGTACTTGCGGGGGAAGCCGTCGGCACCCCAGAGCAGGCCGCCGCGAGTGACGGTGACGGTGGCGGTAAGGAGATAGACCGCCTCGCGGTCGAGGGCGCCGGCAGTGCGCTCGAGGCGATCCGCAGCGCGGGCGCCTGCGATCTCCTGCCCGGCGCCGACAAGACGGAAGGCCACCCGGCCGGACGTGGTCGTCGTCGTCCAGCCGTCGGCCACGCCGTTACCGTCGACATCCGCGTTCAGGCGCCACTCCATCGGCGGCGCCGCTTGCGCAGTCCACGGAACCTCAACAGGCAGAACAGAAAGGAACACAGCGACGGTGATTGACAGACGTGTCATTGCTTCCTCCATAACCTCATTTGAAGAGCAGGGTTGAACCTCGAACAGGATTGTCAGGATTGCTCATAGGAATTGGCTCTTTCGCGTGGCGGGAGCATGTCCGAGGATGTCCGAACGCAGAGGGTCCTACAAGGTGAAACCGGCCGGAATTGGGCAAGAGAGAGGACCGGGGCCAGGAAGGCACCCTTCGCGCGGTAATGAGGGATGAATAACGCTTGCAGAAGGCGAGTCAATGCCTTCAGTTCGATTCGAAGGCTGAATTGCTTGGATCAGTCAAAATTGAGGTTGAACGGCACGTCAACGCAAGCGCGTTGTTTTGACACTGCCGGAGCATCCAGTACCTTCAACGGAGAACATTTATGAAGCTTTCCCCTATCCCGCTTATCAAAATCGCTGCTGTCCTGGGCGTGGCGATGGTCATGTTGGGGTGCGAAGCTCCGGCGACCACCGCCGGCGAGCGAACCCCGCCGGTTTACACGGTGGCCACCCCGGTGCCCCAGCCGGTCTTCGTGGCGGTTCCTGCCGCGCAGTCCGCGGTCAGCACTGCGGTGCCTCAGCCCGCCGGAATGACCGCGGCACCGCAACCCGACCTGGTCACGGTGCTCACCAACGCCATTCCCGAGGTTCCTGCCGAAGACCTGCTCGCGGCCGTCCAGACCAACCGGGCTCCGGTTGCGATTTCTGAGCGCCTGCAGGAGGTCGTTCGACTGGCGCAATCGGGCGTGGGCGAAGACGTCGTGTTGGCCTATGTGCAGAACTCGCCGACACCGTTCAACCCGACTCCGGACGAAATTGTTTACCTGACGGATGTCGGGATTTCCGATGTGGTCATCACCGCTTTGGTAAATCACCGCGGGACGGCCGGGCAGGCCGTGGCCGTTCAAGCGCCGGTGGCACAACCGCAGGCCGTGCCCCAACCGGCGCCTCAGGTTCAGGGGGAAGCCGCTTACAATCCGGAACCCCAAGTGGTTTACAGCGCTCCCCCCACGGTTCAGTATGCGAGCCCTTCGCCGGCGGTGGAATACAGCTATTTTTACTCGTCCCTCGCGCCGTATGGCACGTGGGTGAACGTGGTGGATTACGGGTGGTGCTGGCAACCGACTGTCGCGGTGATCGACGTCGGGTGGCGTCCTTACTGGCATCGGGGTCGGTGGCTGTATTCGGATGCGGGCTGGTACTGGCACTCGGACTATTCCTGGGGTTGGGCGCCCTTCCATTACGGGCGTTGGTTCCATCATCCCCGAAGTGGATGGTGCTGGCGGCCGGGTGACGTCTGGGGCCCCGCGTGGGTTTCCTGGCGGTATACCGACTCGCATTGCGGCTGGGCTCCGCTCCCGCCGGGCGCCTACTACCAGCATGGACATGGTTTCACCTATTATGGGGCGAGCGTGGGCATCGGATTCAGCTTTGGCCTTCATTATGACCGCTGGAATTTCGTGCCGAAACACCGGTTCAATCACCACGAAGTGTGGCAGCATGGGATTCGCCCAAACGAGCGGAATGATATCTATCGGCGGAGCACCGTGGTCAACAATTACACGGTCGTGAACAACACGATCATCAATAAAGGTATGGAGCCCGACCGCTTGCCTGGCGCGCGGCGGGGCGAGATCCGCAAAGTGGCCATTCGTGACCTTCCCGAGGGGACCGAACGGCGGGGAGGGGCGGAGATCCGCCCGGACCGCTTGCGCCAGGAGGGTTCGCAGACCGTCGTCTATCGTCCTCGTCCGCAGGAGATTCAGCGGCACAGCTTGAGTTCCCTGGAGGCGCGCCCCGCGAGCACCACGCCGTCCTGGCGTCCTGCGGGGAATGCAGCAGCGGCTTCCGGCGCAGAGCCCAGACCCGCCCAGGCCGGTGTGCAACCGGCAAGGCCGCAGACTGCGGCGCCCGCTCGACCCGCGAATTCGCCACCCTTGTCGGGTTTGAACTCGACCGGAGGCGCCGCAGGCATCGGAACGCGGAACGAACCTCAGCGTGTGCCATCGACGGTGACATCCCGGCCTCAGACGTCCGGTTCGGCGGCAGGGTCAGTCGCTGCTCCTCAGCGAATCCCGTCGACTCGCCCCGCTACGAGTGCGACGCCGAGTTACCGTGCTCCAGCCTCGGTTAGGCCGGGAGGATCGCAGCCCAGCACTTCCGGTTCGGCAAGCGCGCTGTTCCAACGTCCGGCGAGTGCGCAGCCGCAAACGATTGCGCCGCCAACCCGAGCCACACGGCAAGAGCCGGCGATCACGCCGAGCGTTCGTGCGCCGTCGGTAAGCGACCCAGTCCAGATCCAGCGAAATTCGCCGGTCCAAGGACCCAGCTTCTCGCTTCCACAGCAGAGCCGTCCGTCGCCGTCCTTCTCCGCGCCGGCGATCCAGCAGAGGTCGTATACGCCGCCGGTGCAGTCAAGGTCCTATTCGGCCCCGGTGCAATCCCGGCCGGCCGCACCCTCTTACTCGGCCCCGGTGCAATCCCGGCCGGCCGCACCCTCTTACTCGGCCCCGGTGCAATCCCGGCCGGCCGCACCGTCCTATTCGGCTCCGGTCCAATCTCGGCCGGCACCAGTTCCGTCGCGGTCTTACTCGGCCCCGGTGCAGTCGAGGGCCCCGCAGTCGTTCTCGGTTCCGTCATCGCGATCGGCCCCGCAATCAGGTGGGCGCCGGCAATAAAAGGACCGCTGCAAGTTTATGAAGCCCAAATCCGCGACGGTGTGGAGATGGCGTCGTGGCCTGGCTCTTGCGGTGGCTTGCTTGTGGCTGGCAAGCCCCGTCGGAGCGAAGGCGGCGACGCTCATTTACGGGACGGCATTTGAAGCCGAGGAAGGGTATCTGATCGACGCGGATCTGACCGGCCAATTGGGCTGGCTGGGGGAGGGGGCAGACGGGGTGCTGACCAACTTCTTCGAAGGACTGGGGCAGCAGGCGTACATCGGGTACTCGATCCCCGAGGGCGATACCAACGCCACGTTCAGCGTGTATCGCCCGGTCAACTTCGCCCCTCTGGCTGCCAACCAGGCCATGGTCACGTTTTCCGTCCGGATGCAGATTATCGATTCGAGTTCCACGAACGGACCGTTCGATGATTTCCGGTGGAGTGTTTACAGCACGAATTCGACCCGGCTATTCAGCCTCGATTTCGACAATGAGACCTGGCTGATTTCCTACCTGCTCGATGATGGCAGCGACTTCATCTCCACCGGGAAAGGATTCGATACCGAAGGGTATTACGACCTGCTTATCGAAATGAACTTCGCCCGAAACCTTTGGACGGCCCGCCTGAATGACGAAGTGATCGTCAACGCACAACCGATCTCGGCGGCCGGCAAGCCGCTCCATCTGGGCGACATCGCGGCGGTCTGGATTCTGCGCGAGCCCTCGTTCCCCGGTGACAATTACATGCTTTTTGATGAGTATTGGATCACAGCGGAGGCGGCTCCGGCGATGGCGCCCGAACTTGAGTTCCTCCGCATTTTGAGCGGTGGCTCATTTCAGGCGCGGGTTTACGGCGAGCCCGGCTTGGCTTACCGGATCGAGGCGTCCACCGACCTGCAGGAATGGCAGCACTTGATGACGTTCATCCTGCCCGAGGGGGGCATTCTGGATTTTCAGGACCCGGACGCGCCGAAGTTCTCACGGCGATTTTACCGTGCCCGGCAAGGGGAAGCGCCCTGAAGCAGCGGGAGGGGAGGCTCGACTTGAATTTGGGATGCCGAACCCAAGTTCTATTTCCCAATACAGAATTGGCTAAAGATCGAGTCCAGAAGATCCTCGGTCGAAGTCTTGCCCACAATTTCCCCAACGGCGTTGACCGCGGCGCGCAGATCCACGGCCACCAACTCCGAGGTCGCGCCTGATCGCAGGCTGTCCAAGGCGGTCGAGGTGGCAGCGCGTGCGCGTTTGAGAGCGTCCTGATGGCGCGCGTTCACCATTACCTCCAGCATTTCGGCGCCGATTTCCCCGGCCCAGACAAGGTTCTTTATGGCGTCCTTGAGATTCTCGATCCCCTGCCCCGTCAGGCAGCTCACGTAGACAACCGGTGCCGCCAATCCGCCGGGCAGTTCCACAACCGTTGGCAGATCCGCCTTGTTGCAAACGATCAGACGCTTCCTCCCCGAGAGTTCGTGAAGGTGCTCTTCATCGGCGCGGGTAAGCGGTTCGGAATTGTCGAGGACATGCAGCACGAGTTCCGCACTCGAGATCGATTCCCGGGTGCGGCGGACGCCTTCGCGCTCGATAATGTCGTCGGCCGGACGGAGGCCCGCCGTATCAATAAAGGCCACGGGCAAGCCGCGGATATTCGCCGTCTCCTCGATCGTGTCTCGCGTTGTCCCAGGCAAGGACGACACGATGGCTCGGTTGCGCCCGAGCAATTGGTTGAGCAAGCTGGATTTGCCCACGTTCGGCCGGCCGATGATGGCGGCGCGAATGCCGCGCCGGAGAATTTGGCCTTCGTTTGCCGTAGCCAGCAACTGGCGGGCGAAATCGGCCGCGTCGGAAAGGCCGTGCATCATCTGATCAAGCGTGGCGGGGGCAATGTCCTCATCCGGGAAATCGATATAGGCCTCAAGATGGGCGAGAATCCCCAGCAAGCTGTCACGGAGCCTGTTGATCCGCTCGGAGAGCTTGCCTGCGAGTTGCTCATTAGCGGCGGCCAGCGCAAGTTCCGTCCGCGAATGAATCACGTCCGCAACGGCCTCCGCCTGAACAAGGTCGATCCGGCCATTGAGGAAGGCGCGCTTGGTGAATTCCCCTGGCAAAGCCAGGCGGGCGCCTCGTTCCAGGAACGCCTCGAGCACCAGCTTCGCGGGGAGAATCCCGCCATGGCACGAGATCTCCACCATGTCTTCGCGGGTGAAGGTGCGCGGCGCACGCAGAACGGTCAGCATCACCTCGTCGATCGCCTGCCGGTCGCGAACGATCTGGCCGTAATGGACGGTATGGCTGGCGGCTTGGGACGGGCGGACTGAGCCTGCGCCGGCCGGTTTAAAAAGGGCATCCGCCAACTCGAGGGCTTCACTCCCCGACAGCCGGATAACCGCAAGCGCCCCCTCTCCCAAGGGGGTCGAAATCGCGACAATCGTGTCGAAATCGCTCTCCATGATCGTTCAGATTCGCTTGGATCGCACCCTGCCGCGATGGCTCATAAGGCCCTGACCCGTTCGCACATGCCGGATAATTACCTCACACAGGCGGAGAATGGAAACTCCATCCCTCGCGCTCCATTCTCGCCGTCGGCACGCGGCCACGCCTCATGGCAACCGTGGCTTGTCTTTCTCTCGAACTGTCGCCACATTGCCGTTCAAACGTCGCATTAACATCATCATGAATAAACCAGTTCTTCCCATAACCCATCCTCTTCCGCGCCGCGCGTTTCTTCGCACTAGTGCCGTGGCCCTTGCCGTGCCGGCCTTTCTGAACTGGAACGTGCCGGGCGTTCGCGCCGCTGAAACCGAAGGTTCGCTCAAGGGCCGCATTTATAAGTCACTCAAAATCGGCATGGTCCAGATCCCGGGCTCTTTGACGGACAAGTTCAGAGCGCTCAAAGAGCTGGGCTACGACGGAGTGGAAATGGACAGCCCCGGGATGAAGGTGGAAGAAACCAAGAGAGCCATCGCGGAATCGGGCCTGCCGGTCGACGGCACGGTCTGCTCGACGCATTGGAGCGTCCGCCATTCCGACAAGGACCCTTCCGTTCGACAAAAGGCCCTGGCCGATCTGCAGACCGCCCTTCGCGATACCCATGCCGTGGGCGGCAACACCGTGCTGCTCGTCCCCGGGCACGGCCAGGATGGCACCCCTCGCGAAGTGTGGGACCGGTCCATCGCTAACATTCGCCAGGCCCTGCCGCTGGCCGCAAGACTCGGCATTTACATCGCCATTGAGAATGTCTGGAACCAGTTCCTCTACGAGCACGAGGGTCCGGAAAGCCAGACGGCAGACCAGATGAAGCGCTACGTCGATGAATTGAACTCGCCCTGGGTCGGGATGCAGTTTGATATGGGGAACCACCAAAAATACGCGAAACCCGCGGACTGGGTCCGCACCCTGGGCCGGCGCATTGTGAAGCTCGACGTCAAAGACTGGGGCAAGCAGGCCGGCTTCTGCAAGATCGGCGAAGGCGATGTCGACTGGGCCGCGGTGCGGCAAGCGTTGCTCGAAATCGGCTACACGGGCTGGGCCGCTGCCGAAGTGGCCGGTGGAGGACGCGACCCATTGCGGGAGGTTCGGGAGCAGATGGACAAGGTATTCGCTCTGACCTAAGCCAAGCCTGGAGCGGCGAAAGCGCCGCCCTCCGCATTACAGCGAACTGGCTGCGGACGGCAAGAGTTCGTTCCACGAATCGACGATATAGCCCCTGGACAACCCCGCGTTGGCCAGGGCTTCGTCGTAGTGGAAATTGAAGTGACCGTTCATGCGGACCGTCTTGGAGACACTCGCGCCGACAAAGTCTTCGCTGTTGTTTCCGCCGCCACCCAGCGTGAAATCCGCGTCGGGCGCGTAGATGGCTCCGATAAACCCGCCATTCCCGGCGAACTTGATGCTGGTGTGCGTGGGAAGACCGTAATAGAAGAAGTCCAAAGCCGATCCGGTCTTATTGACGATGCCATTCCCGCCGATGTCCGCGCTCGCGCCTTGCATGTAAAGGATCAAGCTGGAATTCTCCGCGATCTCGATGGTTCCCTTCACCGTGATATTCCCGGTGACGAGCAGCCGCACATGATTGGTGATCAGCATGACGTCCTTGCTCTTGAGATCCAGGTTGCCCATCATGAAGTCACCGCCGGTGGCTCCTCCGTTCAGCAAGCAAGCAAAAGTGGTGTTCCCTAACTTGCCGCTCGTCACGGAGAACCCGCTTGAAAATGGCGCCACAACGTCAGGGAACTCCACGTTCATGTCGTCGGAACTCCAGCCCGGCTCAATCCCGCTCGAACCCCAGGAAAGGCTGCCCACGCGCCCGTTCGGGCCGATGGCGATGGTGCCCTCGGGGCCGGTGGCCGCGCGTCCGTAGATGTTCGCGTTTCCCACATCGATGGAGTTTTGGATGGTCAGATTGGTGGCAATGTCGCCCTTGTCGTTGCGCTTGCTTGAATGATACCGTCCGTTGACGCTCTTGTTCGGATCCTGGGAATTGAAGCTGTCGGCCGTGACGCCGTTCCCGTTCAGGTCGATGGTTCCTTTCGCGACCATGGCGCCAAACCACACGCCTTGCCGTCGGGTCGTAACTCTTACCTTTCGTTTCGTGGTCTGCGCCTGCCCGAGGTCGATGCCCGCCGCAGCCAGCCAGCCGAAACTCTCCGCCGCCGTTCCCCGGACAGCAACGAACCCCTCACTCTCCACGCTTGGCGGATCCGCAGGGGAAATCACGGTGACGAAGTAGCTGTCTCCCATCGTGCGTGTCTTGGTGTAGGAACCGTTGACCAGGGTCCACCCGCACGTGTCCAAGGCCGCCAGACCGCTCCGGTTGATGTGCGTCAGGGCTTCCTCAATCCCTGCTTCGGCCGCCGGGATGCACGCGTTCCACGACACTGAACGCATGATGGACGTGTTCTGTTGTTGGACGAGGATGAGGTAACTTGCCAAGGTAAACCCCATCACACCCGTTAAGATCATGACGACCACCAGGGTATTCCCAGCGCAGCGGCGCGTGTGATGAATGTTCATGGTCTACTGTTTGCGAATAACGACTTTGGCGGACTGAACGCTTTCCGTGTTCTGCCCGCCCAGAATGGGGCGAGCACAGACCCAACTCAACTGGACCAGCTTGCAGGTGGCTGGAACGGCCGTCGGATATTGATCGTACACCCCCTGCTTTGGGTTGCGCTGGTAGATGGCGAACTTGAGGAACGAGCATCCCTCGAGGAGCGGCGCGGAATCGGTCACCCCGTCCTTGCTCCTCAAAAGCCTCTTGGTATCGGGATGATATTCGTACCGGAGTGTTCCACCGTCCGCGTCTTCAAACTCCAGGTGGCTGGCACTGGAAGACACCAGCCGGTTGCACTGGCGAATTTCCCTCGACATGCGGTCCAGGGTATTGCGGCTGCGCTGGTCAAGAACGACGTAATTGGTCATGGCGGCAAAGCTGCGCGCGCCAAACACCACAAGAAGTCCCACGGCCGCGAGGACCATGCCCGCCATCGCCGCGCCCACGAGCACATCGGCCAGCGCCGCGCCCGATCGCGAACGCCCTCTATTGGCGGTAGATGTAATGTTGAAGACCATACTCAGAAACGAACGTCGTCATTTCCCGTTTCCGCAGCACATTCCCCGACTTCCATTGCAGCCCCACCGTGACCTGCCTGAGCGAGTCTTTGTAGAACTCCGTAATCGGGGCTTCGATAATGGTCACCGTCCCGGTGTAGCTCAGGCCGGAAGTCGATTGGGTGCCCGCCGGATAGAATTCCTCCACAAAATTCGTCGGGATGAACGAGGTATCATTAATCTGATCCCATCGGTAAAGCCGGATGGTCTCAAGCTTCTCCTCCAAAATCTGCGTGCCGCGAAGATTCTCTCGCGCCAATTGAACGACGCTAAAACCCGAACCTATCCCCGAGTACAACCCCACGAAAACCAACCCGCAAATCAAGACCGCGACCATGACTTCCACAGTCGAAAAGGCCGCGGCGTTCCGGGGCGAATCCTTAGGAATACGCTTCATGCAATCGTGCCCTGAGTGACACGCATGACGGTTGGCAATCCGCATGCCATTGCAGAACCGGCTCCGTCCCTCGAGACCCCAGGCCCTCCTTCGCGGTCCCAAACGCCCGCACCAAGGCACAGCACAACAACGGCCAGGCTCTCCGGCGGCCCATTGCCTGGACCAGAACCTGGCTCGTTTCTCGGATTTGAGAGCCGCCCCGCCCCCTGTCAGGCAATGTCAGATTCCTGGACGGTGAGGTTTGGCCCCGGGACAGGGAAACGGCCGGAGCATAGCGGGACTTGAATTCTGGGGCTGGCCGCGCGCTTCCCCAGAACACCGAAGGTTTACTTAAGTTGCTCGGCCAGCCGGGCCTGGCTGGCTTCGAAGACCTCCCGGTGCAAGGAGTTCCCATGGGAATCCATGGTGACGACCGCCGGGAAGTTGACCACCTCGAATTCCCAGATCGCCTCAGGCGAACCGAACTCCTTCAAGAACGAAACGCCGCGCACCTTGGTCACACATTCGGCCAGAACCTGCGCCGCGCCGCCAATCGCGTGAAAGTAGACGCAGCCATGCGCTTTGCAGGCGGCGAGCGTGCGCTCTCCCATGCCGCCTTTGCCGATGACGCCGCGCAGGCCAAAGTCCCGAATGATCTCCCATTGATAAGGCTCTTCCCGGATGGAGGTGGTAGGTCCCGCCGCGACCACTTTCCACTCGCCGGCCTCGTCTTTGATGACCACGGGGCCGCAATGATAGATAATGCCGTCTCGCAGGCTCACGCCCGCCGGGAGTTTCCCGCCATCATGCAGAAACTTGTGCACGGCGTCGCGCCCGGTGAACAGGACACCGCTGATCTCGACCGCATCGCCGACTTTCAACGAGCGAATTTTCTCTTCCGTGAATGGAATGGTGAGTTTAGTCATGGAAACTCGTTGCAGCGTCAATAGAGCCATTTGAGAATCTGTCCCTTGGCGTCCAACACAACGCCCTGCCGCCGGTACGCCCAGCACATATAGCTGATGCTCACGAAGAAAGATGCCGGCACCCTGTTCAAGGCGCCGATTCTCACGCCGAGCAAGGTTGTCTTCCCCCCAAAACCCATCGGCCCAATCCCAAGCTCGTTCGCCGTTTTGAGGATGTCTTGCTCCAGCGCATCCAGTTCGGGCACCGGGTTGCGATCCGCGAGCTTCCGGAGCAATTGCTGTTTCGAGAATTCGTACCCGGTCGCCCGATCTCCCCCGATACAGACCCCCAAGATGCCCGGCCCGCAGCCTTTCCCCTGGGCCTGAAGAACGGCGTCCAAAATGACCTTGCGACACCCCTTGAGATCGCGGTCGGCCTTGAGTTTCTCGTTGGGAAGCGAGTATTGCGCCCCCACATTCTCGCATCCCCCACCTTTCAAGATCAGCCGGACCTGGACGTCCTCGCCGGCGTGCTGGTGGAAATGCACCGTGGGCGCCCCGGGGCCGACGTTCGTTCCGTCATTCAGCCCCGTGATGGAGTGGACCGAGTTCTGCCGCAGGTACCCCTTCCTGGTGGCAAGCCGCACGGCCTCCCTTGCTGCCTCCTCGAAGGCCATCTGGCCGAAGCCTGCCGGGCAATCCACGTAAAAGAGGACGCTGCCGGTATCCTGGCAGATGGGTTGCGATTTCTGCTTCGCCAGCTTGATGTTCTGGTCGATGATCTGCAACGCGGATTCCGCGATGGTTCCCTTTTTCTCCTGTTCAAGCGCCTGGAGCAAGGCCGCCTGGACGTCGTCCGGGATCTCCGCAGATGTGCGCCTGATCAACTCGATCAGCGAAGGACAAAGGACACTGGTCATGGTAGTCACCCCTGAATAGAACGCTTAGACATCACAGATCGTCACGCCTTGCCGCAGCGATGCGAGCGCGTCCGGGCGCTTCGGGATGAACTCCTGCGCCACGAAACCTTGAAACCCGGTCTCGACAATGGCCTTCATGATCGCCGGATAATAAAGCTCCTGGGATTCATCGATCTCGTTCCGGCCCGGAACACCGCCCGTGTGATAATGGCCAATGTAAGGTGCCGCAGCCTCGAGCTTTTTGTTCTTGTCGCCCCGGATCGTGCGGATCACGTCGCCCTCCATGATCTGCATGTGGTAAATGTCGTAAAGCAGCTTGAAATGCTCGGAGCCCACCTTCTTGCACAGGGCCACCCCCCAATTCGTGTGATCGCACATGTAATCCGCATGATCCACCTTGCTGTTCAGCAATTCCATCACCGCAACCACGTTGTGCTTTTCGCAGATCGGCACGATCCGCTTAAGGCCAATCGCGCAGTTCTCGAGCCCCTGTTCGTCGTTCATCCCGCGCCGGTTCCCCGAGAAGCAGATGATATTCTTGAAGCTGTATTCCGCCACCACCGGCGCCGTCTTTTCGAAGAAAGCCACAATCTTGTCGTGGTTTTCCAGCCGGTTGAGCCCCTCCCCAATCCCCCCTGGAACCCCGCTGACCATGGCGCACACCAAGCCGTGCTTCTTCAAGGTGGGGAAATCCCGGATTTCAAGCAGCTCGATCGATTTCAGCCCCATCTCTTTGCCGGCGACGCAGAGGTCTTCCAGGCTGATATTCCCATAGCACCATTTGCAGACCGAATGGTTAATGCGCCCCTTGCCCGCCGCGCGTTCCGCCGCCGAAAGGCGCGTGGACAACGAAGCCGTCACGGAAAGGGCAGCCGCAGTCTGGGTCAACGTCCGGATCGCGGAACGACGGGAAAGGCCTGTGCTCATATATCGTTTCAGTGAACTGTTCTCTTGGCGCAGTTAAGCGGAATCAAACGCGAGCGTCAACGCTGGGCAAACAAGGACTGTGCGAGGCGTTGCCGCAACTCCGTGAGCCCCTCGAGGTTCGCCCGCCCTGGCCCAACGGCAGGATCTTCTTCCCGCCCTTTCGCCTCAGGGCTCGCGGCTGATGACGTAGATCGCGAGGTCGGCGTTCCGGTTGGGTTCTTCGAAGACCTCTTTCCCCGCCTCCGTATCCAGAGCGATCATTCGTTTGATGCTGACGTTTTCCTGGGCGCAGAAAGCTTCGAAGTCCGTCAAGGTCAGGAACCGGATGTCCGGCGTGTCATACCAGCTGGCCTTGATCCACCGGGTGGAACGCGGCGCGCGCCCTTCTTCAACGAGCATGTTCCTGAGCTGGTGGTACCCGAGGTTGGGAAAGCTCACGATGCCCGCGCGCCCGATGCGGAGCATCTGGTTGATAACGGCTCGCACGTCGTAAATCGCCGGGAGGGTTTGCGAAAGCACCACGCAGTCGAATTGCCGGTCGTTAAACGCGGTCAGCCCCCGGTTCAAGTCCGCCTGCAGCACGTCCAGCCCGCGCCGGGCGCACGTGATGATCTTGCCTTCGTCCAGCTCGACTCCGACAAGCCGCCGCGGGCCGCCCGTAGCCCGGAGCCGGGCCAGCAACCGCCCGGAGCCGCAACCGAGGTCAAGAACACTGGCGTTCGGCGGAATCAACTCGACGATCCGGTCATAATCCAGCCGGCGCTGGTGAAAGATGCTGGTGGGCTCGTGCGCGTAAGGATCGTCTTCGGGCCCAGGCGCCGCCTGGGCGGGCCCGGGCAACAGCCGCGCCACGAACGCCCGGATGATCTCGCCATAGGTATCGAAATCGTCCGGGAGCAGGAAGGCATCATGCCCGCATGAGCTTTGCACATTGCAGTAGCTGACCGGGGCGTTGTCCGCGATCAGCGCGTTGACAATGTCGCGGGACTGGTCGGGAGGGAAGAGCCAGTCGGTGCTGAAGCTCAGGACCAGCCAGCGGCACCGGGCGCGCTTGAGAACGGCGGCGAGCTCCTGGGGGGTGCTGCCAAGGTCGAACAGGTCCATCGCCATGGAGAGGACCAGGTAGCTGTTCGCATCGAAGCGCTCCACGAACTTGGCGCCCTGATACCCAAGATACGACCCGACCGAAAAAGTCTTCTCGAACTCGCTGGCCACGTCGCGCGGATGGAGGCGGTTGGCCTCGAATTTCTGCTTCATGGCTTCGCGCGACAGATACGTGATATGGCCGATCATTCGCGCCAGAGCCAAACCCACTTCCGGGCCGCGAGGCTTGCCATAATACTGGCCATCGCAGTAATTGGGATCCCGCCGGATGGCGTTGCGGCCCACGACATCGAAGGCCAGGGCCTGGCTGGTGAGCCGCGGCGACGTGGCCACCGCCACGACCGCTTGCACCCGCTCCGGAAAACGCGTGGCCCAAGTCAGCGCGAGATGCCCGCCCACCGACCCGCCAACCACGGCCACCAGCTTGGTAATGCCCAGGTGATCCAGCAGCCGCTTTTGCGCTTCCACCATGTCGCCGATGGTGATGGTCGGGAAATCGCGTCCGAACGGCTTGCCGGTCGCCGGATTCAGGCTGCCCGGCCCGGTGCTGCCTCGGCAGCCCCCCAGCAAATTCGGGCAGATCACAAAGGCGCGGCCGGTGTCCACCGGCTTTCCCGGACCGACCATGATGTCCCACCATCCTGGATCGTCGTCGGGACCGTGGCTCGCCACGTGGGAATCCCCGCTAATGGCATGGCAAATCAGGATGGCGTTATCCTTGTCCGGATTCAGGCGGCCATAGGTTTCGTAAGCAAGGGTGACGCCCGGCAGTTTTCCCCCCAACTCGAGAGGGAACTCGCCTTCCAGCGTCAGGCTTTGGAGATGTCGCAGCGGACGGCCATGCCGATGGCTGTCGCTGCTTTCGAAAAGTCTGTCCGTCACAACGTTAGTCGGCGCGCGAATTCCGTCGCGCCGGATCGCCGCGCCGCGAGGCGCCGCTCACATCACTTTTGCGAAGCGTGAAGCGCCTGGTCAATATCGGCCAAAATGTCCTCCAGATCCTCGATGCCCACCGATAGCCGCACATAATCCGGGCTGACCCCGGTGGCGCGCTGCTCGTCTTCGCTCAATTGCTGGTGCGTGGTCGACGCGGGATGAATCACCAGGCTCTTGGCATCCCCGATATTGGCCAAGTGGGAAAACAGCTTGACCGAGTTGATGAACTTCCGTCCCGCCTGCAAGCCGCCTTGGATTCCAAAGCCCACCAGGCCCCCAAACCCTCGCTTGAGATACTTGGCCGCGTTGGCATGACTTGGATCTTCGGCGAGCCCCGGGTAAACCACCCAATTCACCAGCCGGTGCGACTTCAAGTGCCGGGCCACTTCCAGCGCGTTCGCCGAGTGCTGGCGCTGCCGCAAAGGAAGGGTCTCCAAACCCTGCAGCAGGAGGAAAGCGTTCAGTGGACTGAGCGCCGGCCCCATGTCGCGCAACAATTGCACTCGCGCCTTGATAATGAACGCCACGTTTCCCAGCCCCGGAAAATCCCCAAACGTATCCCAGAACACCAGCCCATGGTAACTCGGGTCCGGTTGCGTGAACTCCGGAAATTTCCCGTTGTTCCACTTGAACTTGCCGGAATCGACGATGACGCCCCCGATGGATGTCCCGTGTCCCCCGATATACTTCGTGGCCGAAGCGATCACAATGTCCGCCCCGTAATCGATCGGCCGCACCAACCCGCAGCCCACCGTGTTGTCCACAACCAAAGGCACCCCCGCCCCATGCGCCATCTTCGCCAGGCTCGCGAACTCGGGCACGTCCAGCTTCGGGTTGCCGATCGTCTCGGCGTAAACCGCCCGCGTCTTGTCCGTCATCGCCTTGGCGAACGCGTCCGGATTGCGCGAATCGACAAACTTCACCTCACGCCCCAGCTTGGGAAAGGTGTAATGGAAGAGTTGGTAGGTCCCCCCGTACAGATTGTCTCCCGCCACGATCTCGTCCCCGGGCTGCGTGATATTCAGCAGGGCAAGCGTCGCCGCCGATTGCCCCGAAGCCACCGCCAGCGCCCCGGTCCCGCCTTCAATCGCCGCCATGCGCCGCTCGAACACGTCGGTCGTCGGGTTCATCAACCGCGTGTAAATGTTCCCGAATTCCTTCAACGCAAAGAGATTCGCCGCGTGATCGGCGCTCTTGAAGACGTAGGAAGTGGTTTGGTAAATCGGCACCGCGCGCGAGCCGGTAGCCGGATCCGGCGTTTGGCCGGCATGCACGGCGAGGGTGCTCAGATTGATACGAGATTCACTCATGCGATCGACTCCATTTGACTGTCTAACTTCGTTTCAAAGCGGAGATCATGAGGAATCCCGGCAATCTTGTCACGCGCCAAGTGCGCAACAGACACGTCGACACCTGGACACGGATCGAGAGCGCACCTCGCCGTTCAGGCGCTTCATGGGGAAGGGGAAGGATGAGTGAGGGATGGCGAGAGCGGGAGTGAGCGTAAGAGAAAGAACGAAAATAGGGAGCGACACGATTGTGTCGGGCCTGGCGGACTCCTCAGTATAGCCGCTGCTTTCGGGGATACCCGGTTGCTGACCCGTAGATCACCCGTGGATCACCCGTTCCCCAACGGGTGAACTACGGGTGATCTACGGGTGATCTACGGGTGATCTACGGGTGATC
>CAZODO010000070.1:0-32635 GCA_964578605.1 uncultured Verrucomicrobiota bacterium
GGTGATCTACGGGTGATCTACGGGTGATCTACGGGTGATCTACGGGTGAACCCCGCGTCCATGTCAGGCCCAAGGCGATGGCAAACGCGTCCGGCTTGCCGTGAAGCAGCGGTTCTGGCTTAATGACGGGCACTTTCGCCTATGATCTCAACGTTTAAACTCCTCTATGTCGGCCTGCTCGCGTGCCTCCTTTGCGGACAGGGGAACGCTCTTGCCGAGGAAAAGGCAGCCTATACCCGCATTGAAGACGTCATTTATGGGCGCAAATTCGGCACAGCGCTGACCTTGGATGTCTTTCAGCCCGAAAAGCCCAATGGCAAAGGCATCGCCTTTATGATTAGCGGCGGCTGGTACTCGAGCCATGACGCCATCAACGCGGCCTACCTGGAACCGTATCTGGACCGGGGCTATACCGTGTTCGCGGTGGTGCACGGGTCCCAGCCCAAGTTCGTCGTCACCGAGATTGTGCAGGACATCCATCGCGCCATCCGGTTCATCCGGCATAATGCCGCCCGGTTTGGTGTGGATAAGGACAAACTTGGGATTATGGGCGCAAGCGCCGGAGGGCACCTGTCGTTGACGATGGGAACCCAAGGCACGGCGGGTGACCCGGATGCCAAGGATCCCGTCAGCCGCGAGAGCAGCGCCGTCCAGGCTGTCGCCTGCTTCTTTCCGCCCACGGATTTCCTCAACTACGGCAAGCCGGGTGAGGACGCCGTCGGGGTGGGGATTTTGAAGGATTTCAAGCCGGGTTTTGGGCCCAGGTCAGACACGGCGGAAGGGCGCCAGGCGCTCGGCAAAGAGATTTCACCCGTTTACTTCGTCACTTCGAACATGCCGCCAACCCTGATTATCCATGGCGATGCGGACAAGCTGGTGCCCATCCAGCAAGCGGACATCTTCGTGAAACGCGCCCAGGAGGTCGGCGCGAACGCCAAGCTCATCGTCAAGGAAGGCAAAGCCCATGGCTGGCCGCGCATCGAAACCGACCTCGCTACTACCGCGGATTGGTTCGACACGCACTTGCGCGGGGTGAAGTAGGGCTGGACCCCCGGCCCGGCCTTGGCGCATTGAAGATCTTGGGGAATAGGGCGATGCACTTGACTCTTGTGATCGTAACAGGCAGTGCGAACTGGGGGCGGAACTGGCAGTGACCCGTCGCCCTTTCGGAGCGCCGCTCTGCAAGCGGCTTTCCCCGGCTGCCGCTGCATTGCGTCCCGCTTCACGGCCACGACAAATGGGTTCCCCCAAAGCCGGTTGCTGTTCAGACGCCGGGCGAGCTTGCGAGCCAGGGTGCCTTCTGGCTTAATGCCGTCGCCACCGCCTATGATTCTGATGAACCGAGACGTGCAAGGGGGAAAGCGATGACCCTCGGCAGCCACAGCCCAGGCCCCATCGCCCGGGCGTGGAGCGTGCCCGCCACCCGCGCGCTCCTCGCGTTGGTCCTGGTGCTATTGATCGGAGTCTTCTTCAACGCGGACGGCGCGTTTTTCAAGGTGGGCACCCATCGCGATGCCCTGCGGCAGGCGTCGGTATTCGGGATTCTCGCCTGCGGAATGACCCTGGTGATCATCAGCGGCGGCATCGACCTGGCAGTCGGCAGCATCCTGGCCCTGGCGGCGGTCAGTTTCGCTCTCATGAGCATTCACTGGGGCTGGGCGCCTTGGCTTTGCATTCCCGCGAGCGTTGGGCTTGCCATGTTGTGCGGGGCGGCGTCCGGCGGGGCGGCGGCGTGGTTTGGTATCCAACCGTTCATCGCGACGCTGGCGATGATGGTGTTCGCCCGCGGGCTGGCGAAGACGGTTTCAGGCGGGATGAAGGTGTCGACCGCGCTTCGGGATGCTGAGGGCACTTACCGTTACGTGGATGTTCCCGCCGTGTTCCGGTTTATCGACAGCCGGATCTTGGGCGGGAACGTTTCTGTCGTGACGGTCATTTTCCTGATCTGCGCCCTCGCGACATGGATCATTCTCACGCGGCATCGTTGGGGTCGGCATTTGTATGCCATCGGCGGCAATGAAGAAGCCGCCCGCCTTTCGGGTGTCCCGGTGGAGTGGACCAAGATGCTGGCTTACGCCGCCGGCGGACTGCTGGCCGGAGTGGCTGGACTGTGCCAGGCCGCGCAAGAGCAGCAAGGCGATCCCGAAGCCGGCGCCGGGTATGAACTTTCCGCAATCGCGGTGGTGGTTGTGGGCGGCACCAGCTTGTCCGGAGGACGCGGCGGAATGGGCTTGACGCTGCTGGGCACCCTGACGATCGGCTACCTGGAAAAGATCCTCAGCATCAACGCTGTGCCGGAGGCAAGCCGGTTGATGCTTACGGGCGTGATCATCCTGCTCGCGGTCCTCGCGCAGCGGCGCCGGCGAGCCTGAGCCCGACGGGGCGAGTTGGGTCGAGTTCAGGGTTGACCGGGCCCTGATTTTGTGTCCAAGAAGGTGCCATGCGCTTACCCAAAACTTCTCTCTGGACTGCCTTCGCGGCGTCGTTGCTGGCGATTGGAATGGCCGGTTGCGGCAAACCCGAAAGCCCCCAGCCACAGGCCGCTCCCGCTGCATCGGGGGACACGTCCTACACCCTCGGGATGAGCCAGTGCAATCTGAACGAACCGTGGCGGGTCGAAATGAACGCCCGCATCAAAGCCGCGGCGGACAAGCACCCGAACCTCAAGGTCATCTTTAAAGACGCGCAGAACGACACGCTCAAACAACGAGCGCATGTCGAGGAATTCGTCAGCGCCGGGGTGGATCTCCTCATTATCAGCCCCAAAGAGGCCCAGCCGTTGACCGAACCGGTCGCCAAGGCCATGGAAGCGAAGATCCCGGTCATTGTGCTCGACCGCCGTTTGCTCGGCGACAAGTTCACCTGCTTTATCGGGGCGGACAACAAAAAGATCGGCCGCGCGGCGGGCCAGTGGATTGTGAAGAAGCTTGGCGGACAAGGCAAAGTGGTCGAACTGAAAGGGCTCATGACCTCCACACCCGGCCAGGACCGCCATAGCGGTTTCAGAGAGGGCCTCGCCGGTTCGAATATCGAGATCATCTTCGAGGCGGACATGAAATGGCTTGAAGCCGATGCGCGCAAGGAAATGGAATCCGCCCTGTCTCGGTTCAGCAAGATCGACCTGGTCTACGCCCATAATGACCCCGCCGCCCATGGCGCTTATCTCGCCGCCAAGGCTGCGGGCCGCGAAAAGGAAATGCTCTTCGTCGGCATCGACGCGCTCACCCATGAAGGCGTGGCTTACGTGAACCAAGGCATCCTGAGCGCCACTTTCGAGTACCCCACCGGCGGCGAAGAAGCCATCAGCACCGCCTTGAAGATCCTGAAAGGCGAGTCCGTGCCGAAGGAGATCGTGCTTGGGTCACGCTTGTTCACCAAAGAAAATGCCGCGCAAGGCGGTGAAGTCCTCGAGTGAGTCACCCCAGGGAGCCAGGTTCGGAGCGGCCGCTTTCCCCTGGGACCGCGTTTGCCCAGGGCTGGGTTGGGCTGGCACTCATTGCGGTCTGCTGGCCGCTCAACTGGCTGCTGCCGGACGAGACGCGGCGGACGTCCTATCTCTTCTTTCCGCTGTGGCTGGGGTACATCCTGACGATGGACGGCCTGGTGGCGCTCCGGAGCGGCACGTCCATCTTCACGCGGTCGCGACTCCAGTTCGCCCTGCTCTTTGTGGCTTCGGCGCCGGGCTGGTGGCTGTTTGAAGTGATCAACTGGCGCACGCAGAACTGGGAGTATCTCGGCCGCCAGAGTTTTTCCGGGCTGGAGTACTTCCTCCTGGCCACCGTGTCGTTCTCGACGGTGATGCCGGCTGTGTTCGAAAGCGCCGAGTTCGTCCGGACATTCCGTTGGACCGAACGATTCGTGCACGGGCCGCGACTCCTGCCAACCCACGGAGTGCTTGTCGGCCAATGGATCGGCGGATTCGGTATGCTCGCGCTGACGTTGCTGTGGCCAAGGTACTGTTATCCGCTCGTTTGGGGCTCGGTCTTTCTGATCCTGGAGCCGGTCAACGCCCTGCTGGGGCGCCAAAGCTTCTTTGACTGGCTGAAAGACGGAGACTGGCGCCCCGTTGTTTCGCTTTCCACAGGCGCCCTGTTGTGCGGCTTCTTCTGGGAGATGTGGAATCTCAACGCGTACCCGAAGTGGATATACCACACGCCGGGCGTGGAGTTCTTGTACGTGTTCGAGATGCCTTTGCTCGGTTACCTGGGGTATTTGCCGTTCTCCTGGGAGCTGTTTGCGCTAAGGAGCTTCGTTTGGCCAACCGCACCGCGGCTGAGGATTTGAGGCGGGTCCGGCATCTCAGAGCCCAGCGGAGGATTGCGAATCCCGGGGCACCCTGTAGCTTGCTGGCGCCTGGCATCCTATGAGCGAAGCGCGCCCCATCGAGACCCTAGCACCTGTCCAGCCGAGCCCCGCGACCACGGCTGAGGCCAGGGACGGCACGGGCTTGCCAGAACTTCTCGCTCCGGCGGGCGATTGGGACTGCGCGCGGGCTGCGGTCGAGAACGGTGCGGACGCGATTTACTTCGGCCTGGAACGCTTCAACGCCCGGATGCGAGCGAACAACTTCTGCGAAGCGGACCTTCCCAAGCTGATGGATTTCCTGCATCGCCGCGGGGTGAAGGGCTACGTGACCCTCAATACCTTGGTGTTCCAGAACGAACTCGCCGAGGCGGAGCAATACCTGCGGTCGATGATCACCGCCGGGGTGGACGCCGTCATTGTGCAAGACGCAGGGATCTGCCGCATGATCCGGAGCCTTTCGCCGGATTTCCCGATCCACGCCTCGACGCAAATGACGATCACCAGCGCCGCCGGCGTTGCGTTCGCGAAAGCGCTCGGGTGCAGCCTGGTTGTGCTCGCGCGCGAGTGTTCATTAAAGGAGATTGCGAAGATCCAAGGGGGTGGAGCGAGCGCCGGAAGCGCCCCTTCCCCCTTCCCGCTGCCCCTCGAAGTCTTTGTGCATGGCGCTCTTTGCGTTGCCTATTCGGGGCAATGCCTCACCAGCGAAGCCCTGGGTGGGCGCTCCGCCAACCGCGGCGAATGTGCCCAGGCCTGCCGGATGCCCTACGAACTCATCGCGGACGGAAAGACGGTGCCCCTCGGTGATCGGCAGTACCTGCTCAGCCCTCAGGATCTTGCCGGACTGCAGGTGCTGCCGGACCTTGTCCGGCTTGGGATCGCTTCGCTCAAGATCGAAGGGCGCCTCAAGACTCCCGAATACGTTGCCAGCATCACTCGCGTTTACCGGAAAGCGCTGGACCGTTTGCGACTGGAGCTGAGCGCGCCCCCGGGAACCGGTTCGCTCGACGCCCTGGCTGCCGAGTCGCAATACGAACTCGAGATGGCCTTCTCCCGGGGTCTGTTCACGGGCTGGTTCCAGGGCGTCAACAACCAGGCGCTTGTTCATGGCCGGTTCGGAAAGAAGCGCGGCGTGTTCCTCGGCCGAGTCGCTCGCGTTTCGCGCGACCAAGTTGCCCTCAGGCTTGAAGCGCCGCTTAAGCCGGGCGACGGCATTGTGTTCGATGCCGGACGGCCGGAGGAAAGCGAAGAAGGGGCTCGCGTCTATACTCTCCAACGGCGCGGGGACGAAACGGTTCTCGGCTTTGGGCGGGGGGATATCGATTTCCGGCGGGTGCATCCTGGCGACCGGGTCTGGAAGACGAGCGACCCGGAGCTGGAGCGCAGCCTGCGCCAGAGCTACACGGCGACCCAGCCCCAGTTCCGGCGCCCCGTTGCCCTGGAGGTGCATGGCGAACCCGGCGGACCGATGACGGTCATCGCCCGCGACGGCATGGGGCACGTCGTCAGAGCGGATTCTGCCGTGCCGCTGTCCGTCGCGACGGTTCAACCGCTCACCACCGAAACGCTGGAAGACCAATTGGGGCGCTTGGGGGGCACGCCGTTCAAGCTTGGCCGCCTTGTCAACTTCCTGAAAGGCCAGGCGATCGTGCCGTTCAGCGAACTCAATCGTATCCGGCGGGACTGGGTCGCCCAACTTGAAGCCTGTCGGGCCCAGCCCAAGCGCTGGACGCTCGCAGAACCGCCGCCCCCAGTGCCCGGCCCCGCCCGCTCCGTCAAAGCCTCGACGCCCGAGCTGATCGTGCTGGTGCGCAGCTTGGCCCAACTCGATACGGCCCTGCAAACCGGTCTTTCGACCCTTTATTGCGAGCTGGAGGACCCTAAGAAGTACCGCGAAGCGGTGCAGCGTTTCCGTGAGTGGCAAAAGCGTCTCCCCTGCCCTGCCCCGCCGCATTCCGGGATCTTTGTCGCTCCTCCAAGGATCAGCAAGCCGGGCGAAGAATGGATTCTCGGCCAGGTCCGGTCTTCGGAAGCGGATGGTTACCTGGTGAGGAACTACGATCATCTTCCGTTTTTCGCAGGCTGCCGTTGCGTGGGTGATTACAGTCTGAACATCGCGAACACGCTTTCCGCCGACTATTTCAAGACGTGTTTCAGGCTGGAACGTGTTGCCGCCTCGTACGACCTCAATGGCCAGGAACTGAGCGCTTTGCTTGCCGCGGGGCCTGCCGAGTGGTTCGAAATCACCTTGCACCAGCACATGCCCATGTTTCACATGGAGCATTGCGTCTTTTGCGCCTTCCTTTCCGCAGGCACAGATTACACCAACTGCGGACGCCCCTGTGACATCCACCAGGTCCAATTGCGGGACCGCACGGGCGCCCGTCATCCCGTCAAAGCCGACGCCGGTTGCCGGAATACCGTATTCAACGCGGCCGCCCAAACCGGCGCGGAGCATCTCCCGAAGCTGCGCCAACTGGGAGCGCGCTTCTTCCGCATCGAGTTCCTGGACGAACCCCCCGAGACTGTGGCGCGGACCATCCGCCAGTATCAAAAGCTCCTCGCGGGCGAAATCACGGCCATCCAACTCTGGCGCGAACTCAAACTGCTCAACCAGCTGGGGGTCACGCGGGGACCCAGGCCAAAAGGTTGAGCGACGCCGCCGCGCTCTCTTTCTCTTGTTCGGTCAGGAAATGGAGGAGCTTCGTCCCCTCGGGGGGCACGAACCCGCTCTCTTTGCGGTAAATCGCGCACACACGCCCTTCGCCATCGAGCGCCCAGCCCATCAGAACTCCGCTGCCAACGAAACGGTGCTTCCTGCCTTCGTCGCTGATCTCAACCCCCACGGGGGTGAACCGCACGAAATCCTCTTCGTCCCGAAACTCCATGCCATGGGGGACGGCCCGCCTGAACCCGATGAACACCGATGCGGACGGATCAAGCACGATCTCCGCCGAACGGACGGGAAGTCCGTAGCTTCGCGCACTCGCCGCCGCCGCCCTGAACAAGCGCTCCTCAACGCTGAACGGCCAGAGGAGGTGCTCAGGGGAAAGCGCCCCGCCGGTCCTCAGGATCTCGCCGGCATGCAGCCGGTAGCTGCGCTCGCCCTGGCTCTGGAAAAAGCGGGCGCAATCGTCGCTGACAACAAAGACCGGCGTTCCGGACGCCGGGTTTTCCGCCACGCCGTGCAGACCGTATCCCGGGAACTCGGCGAAATCATCCAGGCGCGTGAGAAACAAGCGCGTTTCCATTCCAAACCGCACGTATCCAAACGGGAAAGCGCAGATCAGGAAGTGGGGCGCCAGGATGCATTCAATCGGCTCCGGCGACCCGCTCTTCCCCGTAAACTCCAGGGTTAACGCCGGGTATCCGTGATCGTTGGTGGTCGCGGGCCGCTCATACCGGTCGCGCAAGGCATGGAAAACCTCTCGATTGGTCTCCTCGCCCGGTGCTCCTTCCTGGCTCGTAAGCAACGCCGCCAGCCATTCCTTAAGAACCGATTCAGACCGTTTCGCCTCGGGTTCGACGCCCTCAACGGCGGGCGGGGTCGCGGCTTCGCGCTCTCCCTCGACCGCCGGAGCTTCGGGTGGAGAGGAGAGCACGGCAGGCGGCTCGGCCCTCGCCTCCGCGACAGGTTCAGGGATGACAACGTTCACCACCGGGGCGGCAGGCTCGGGCTTCGGGGGCTCCGGCGGAACCGGCTCTGACGGCCTGACCGGCGGCGGCGCGCTTCTGGCGACCGGCTCGGCAACCGGCGGCGCCAGGCACTCGTTCAGCGCCGCCTCGGCCGCGGCAACTTCCTCCTCCTTGTCCAGGGCGAAGGATGCGGTCTCTTTCGCGGAGCCTGGCGCGCTACGTTCCAGGATCATCCGATCATTCATGGCCGTCATCGACACCGTCACACCCGGCCGGAACAAGCGGAGGGCGCCCAGCTTCGCCATGTTCGGCCGGATGAGCAAGGACCCCTCTTCGGAGGTCCCATCGGCGCGGTGCAACACCAGGTGATGCCGCTGGTCGTGCGCTTTTCGGAGCAGTTGCACGCGGGTGACCGCTGGCTTGCCATGGCGGCTCCCCGAGCTTGGAGCGGCGCCGCGCTCCGGGCTCCCTTGCAGATGAGCGTGAATCAACTGCTCGACCTCCTCAGGTGTGGCATGCTCAATATTCTCGATGCCCGCCTCTTCCACGAAGTTTTCGCCATCCCAACGGGTCACCACCAGCCGGATGCCCGATTTCTGGATGTGCTCGTGCGGCTTGAAAGCGCGCATGTTTTGGAACAGCTCCAGCGCCTTCTCCAATTTCTCCGTCTTGTTCTCGCCAAAACGCGTCAGGAACGTGACGCGGAACTCAAACCCATCCCGCGATACCCTCACGCTTTCGGCCAGCGAGGTGGCGTCCCAAGCCGCAGCCGGTTGGGCAACAGCCGTCTTTGACGCGGAAGGCGCCGGGCGGGGCGAAGGCGTCTGCGGCCGGTTTAGCAAACGCTCAAGCAACTCGGCCGCGGCACGGCCATCGGCGTAGGGGATACGCCGTCCGTCAAGGGTAATTCCGTCCGAAGCGACCTCGATTTTGTGCCGGTCCACGACGCCCACCGAAGCCCAACGATTGAGCGAACCGCTATCCACGAGTGGCACAACTTCGCCGCCATACGACACCTTGAAGACGTTTCGGCCGCCTTGGTCTGCGAGAATGACAGTAATCGGGTTGCCAGGGCCGCTTGCTCCGGTCGAAGACGGTGGGACATTCGACGTCATAGCACCAGCGTTGGGTTTGCAGACGTTCGTGCGCTGCACTTCATCCTACCGGCGCAAAGTTTGGAGTCAAGCCTCCGCCCCCCGGCAGGCTTACGATCGAATTGCGATTACGAAAACGAGCATCACATGCCCATGATCTGATACCCGCAATCGACGTAGAGGACCTGTCCCGTGATGGCCGCGGCGCCGTCGCTGGCCAGAAAGACCCCGGTGGCCCCCAGTTCGTACGGAATCAGGTTCCGGCGCAACGGCGCGCGCTCTTCATAGCGCCGCAACATTTCCGTGAACCCTGAAATGCCGCGTGCCGCGAGCGTATTAACCGGCCCGGCACTGATGCAGTTGACGCGGATCTTTTTGGGCCCGAGATCGTAGGCCAGGTAGCGCGTGCTCGCTTCGAGGGCGGCCTTGGCCACCCCCATGACGTTGTAGTGCGGCACCACTTTTTCGGCGCCGTAATAGCTCATGGCGATGATGCTGCCGCCTTCGGTCATCAGCGGCGCAGCTTCTCTGGCGAGCGCCACCAGCGAATAGGCACTCACGTCGTGGGCAATGCGGAACGCTTCCCGGGCAGTGTCAACAAACCGGCCTTCCAACGCTTCTTTTGGCGCGAACGCGACCGAGTGCAGGAGCAGATGAAGGGTGCCAAACCGGGCGGCGATTTCGGAAAAGACGCGCCGGATCTCGTCGTCTTTTGTGACGTCGCAGGGCACCAGGAGCGTGTCGGGCCCAAAGGCGGCTGTGAGTTCCTCGACATTCTCTTTGAGGCGGTCTCCCTGGTAGGTGAAGGCGAGTTTGGCGCCGGCTTTGTGCCAAGCCTGGGCGATGGCCCACGCGATCGACCTTTTATTGGCGACCCCGAAAACAATTCCGACCTTTCCTGCGAGAATGGACATACCGGGAACCAGCATGGCTTGGGGGAGGCAGAGGATCAAGTGCCGCCGAAGGGCGGTGACGCTGAGAAGAGGGACTGCCACGCTCCTGGTTCCGATATAAACGCATGTGAAACACAAGTTAAACACATGATAAACTCATGTTTTTATGCGTTTATCATGCGTTTATCATGTGTTTAGCGTGCGTTTAGCGTGCGTTTAGACCGAATGCTCTCCTGTTCTTGCCCAGTTCGTTCCCCTCATCGGTCCCCAAGCGCATTCTTTTTGTCACCGAACCAAATCGGTTCCGGTAACGTTCAACTCGTGGGCCGAACGCACCCATGAACAAAACGCTCGTTGCTTCCGTATCCGCGCTGTTCACGATCTCCGATGAACAGGCCATGGGGCGCGTGCAGATGACCGATGACGCCCATGCCTTCGCGCAACTGGTCCAGCGCTGGGAGAAACCCATCCAGCGCTTGTGCACCCGCATGCTTGGTGATCCCCAAAAGGGAGAGGATATTACCCAGGACACGTTTGCCCGGATCTTCGCAAAGCGGAAGGAGTATGAGCCGAAGGGCAAGTTCTCCACCTTCCTATGGCGCGTGGCCTTGAATCTTTGCTACGACGAGCTGAGACGGGTCCGGCGCCGGCCCGAGACGCCGCTTGATGACGAGCCTAATGACGAAAGCTGGGCTCCCGCGAGTTTCCAGAGCGCCACGCCCGGACCGGACGCTCAATTGGTGGCCCAAGAGCGGTGCCAACTGGTCCGGCAAGCCGTGTTGCGCCTCCCGGAGTCTTACCGCGGCGTGGTGATCCTGCGGCATTATGAAAACCTGAAGTTCCGGGAGATCGCGGAAGTGCTCGGGATTCCGGAAGGCACCGTGAAGTCGAGGATGGCGGAGGCGTTGACGCAGCTCCACAAGCTCCTTTCGAACACGTTCCAAGACCAAAACTCAGGCTTATGCAAACCCCAGAGAAAACGAACGGAAGAGAACCTGGTGATATGACGCACCCGTCCAGAGAGACCTGGATGTCGTATCTTTACGGTGAACTGCCGCCCCCGTCGAAAGCCGGGCTGAAAGAGCACCTTTTGGCGTGCGCCCAATGCCGGGAAGATGTCGCGTCGTGGGAATCGGTCATGGCCGGGTTGAACCGGTGGGAATTATCGGCCCCGGCGGGAACGCGCCGCCCGCGCGTGCTGGAGGCCCCCGTATTCAAATGGGCGCTCGCGGCGTTGGTGGTGTTGGGGCTGGGTTTTGCGATTGGCCGCCGCTCGGTCCCGGCTCCGGATCTGGAGGCGGTTCGAGCGGCGATTGAACCGGAAATAAGGACGGCGCTGGCGTCGGACATCAAGCAACAGGTGCTCAACGAAGTCGTCGCCGATTGGCAAGCTGCCCTTGGCGGCCACGCGGGGGATTTGCGCACCGAACCGCGCCGCCAACTCCGTCTGGCCGCCGATCAATGGACCGCCCGCACCGTCGCGGATTCCACGGCAGAAACCCAGCGGGTCTTGCTCGATTTGGCCGAGGAGATCCAGGCAAACCGCCGGGAGGACCGCGCCACCCTGCTGGCCCTGTTCGAACAAGCCGAGCGGCAGCGCCAGCTGGATTTTGTCAACCTGCGCCGGGCGGTGGAGACCGTGGCGGTCGTGGCGGACGACAAGATCAACCGCACGGACTCGCAGCTCGGCGAATTTGTCTCCTATGTCCAGAACCGCTCTTTGTGGGACCCTGACGCACCTGCAAACCCGTAAATCCTCCACCGTCAAAAATCGAAAGGAAGAAAACGTGAAAAGAACCGCTGTAAGTATCGCACTCTGTGCTTCGGTATGCCTGGGCGCCCAGGCCGCTGCCCTCGCCGCGGCGCCGGACCATTCCGAAGAAAATGACCTCTATACCGCGCCACCTCAAGCCGCGCAGGAGGCGCTGGACAAAGTCCAGAAAGACACCGCCCGCGCCATGAAAGAAGCCGAGCGCGCCATGAAGGAAGCCGAACGGGTGTTCAAGTTCCAGGCACGTTCCGCGGGCGAACCGGGCGAGGGCGAACCCGGGATCGAAGCGGAACTCGCCAACAACTTCCCGGAGTTCAGAACGCCGGGCCCCGGGAGTTCCTCAACCCAGCCTTTAATCGTTCGCTTTTCGGCATTCGACCGCGAAGCGGACGCCAGCTTGCGAGAAGATCTTCCTGTCATGAACCGTATCCTGACGAAAACAGTAGAAGGCGGGACGGGGCGTGGCGGGGCTGACTTTCGGCATGCCATGGGCATCGTCCTCTCGACCCTTCCGGGGGCAAGGAGGCCTCAGAGCCTTTACCTCGAGGGCTACGGCGCATTGTTCCTGCTGAGCGTCGACTTCCCGCTCGTCGCGTCGGAGAACGAGACGAAGGAGACGCAGGAAAAACCGGCCGACTCGACCTGGGAAGAAGCCAAGCGTGAACTTTATGGGCAGAGGCGCGTGGAAGTGCGGCTTTACGCGGACGATGCCCGCACCGAATTCGACGCCGAAAAGGTTGAAAACCTCCAGACCGAGCTTCTGAAAGTCCTCAAGAACGCCGCGAACATCCGCGAACTCAAGGCGGAGGAATTCGTCACCGTCGTGCTGACAGGAAGCGGGAGGCCAGGCAGCGACAGGCTCATGCGATCCCAGCTGACGACCGGTGACAACGCGCGCAAGGCGCGGCTGCTCGCGCTTGCACGACCGCGAAGCGCCCCCGAGAACACGCTGACGATCCGCGTCAAGAAGGCCGACGCGACCGCCTTCTCGGAAGGGAGCATCGATCTGCAGGAATTCACCAAACGCGCGTCGGTTTCGGCTTATTAAAGGCGCATTGCCGATCGATCCTTTGACAGCGCGCCGCAGCTTGCCCCCGAACCCAGGGGCAAGCCTTTTTTGGAGTTCACCGAATGCCGAGGGCCGCATCGGGACAATCCTGAGGGTCAAAGCGAGGGCAGGCATCGCGGCGCCTAGGTCGCCGACACGCTCGGGCAGGGCGAACACGGATCAGCAGCCGGCACCTGACTTAGAGCGCGTGCTCGCCCTTTTCTTCGGTGCGAATCCGGTAAGCGCTCTCCACATTCGAAACGAAGACTTTGCCGTCGCCGATCTTCCCCGTGCGCGCGGATTTGATAATCGCTTCGACGGCGGCATCGACCTGGCTGTCGGATAGGACGATCTCGATCTTGACCTTGGGCAGGAAATCGACCGTGTATTCGCTGCCGCGGTAGATTTCGGTATGCCCCTTCTGGCGGCCGAAGCCCTTGACCTCCGAAACGGTCATGCCTTCGACCCCGATCTCGCTGAGGGCGTCTTTCACCTCGTTGAGCTTGAAGGGTTTAATGATGGCCTCAATCTTCTTCATGTCAAATTCCTGTTCGTCGTTCGCGTTGAAGATTGAGACTAGCCGAAGTCTCGGTGCTCGCCAAGGCCATCGTGAAAGCAACCCGGGGGAGGCCCGGCGGACGCCAAGGGCGTTTCCCGGTTGCGGGGTCTGCGCGCACTCAGTACGATGCCCCGATGAACGCAAGTCAAGCTGTGCCCCCCGGGCGGACCGATGGCCGCGAGCCTGGCCAACTCCGGACCGTTCGGTTTGAGAACGGGATTGCGCCCAACGCCACCGGTTCGACCCTGATTGAATGGGGCAGTACCAAGGTCATTTGTGCAGTGACGGTGGAAGAAGCGGTCCCCCGTTGGATGAAGGAGCAGAGTGTCGCCGGCGGTTGGATTACAGCCGAGTACTCCATGCTCCCCTACTCCACCACCCAACGGAAGCAACGCGATAGCACCCGCGGACGCATTGACGGCCGGTCCACCGAAATCCAGCGGCTCATCGGGCGCTCCCTGCGCGCCGCGGTTGACCTCGAGAGGATCGGGCCACGGACGCTGTGGATCGACTGCGATGTGCTCCAGGCCGACGGCGGGACGCGCACGGCCGCGATCACCGGGACTTACGTTGCGTTGAAGCTGGCTCTCCAGAAGCTGTTGGCCGAAAACAAGCTTGCCGCCGACCCCATCGCGAACCAGGTCGCGGCCGTGAGCGTCGGGATCCTTAACGGTGTCGTCCTGCTTGATCTTTGCTACGTGGAAGACGCAGCTGCTGAAGTCGACATGAACGTCGTCATGACGGCGTCGGGTCAGTTCATTGAAGTGCAGGGTTCAGGCGAGCAATCCACCTTTAGCGCAACTCAGCTTGCGGCCATGCTCGATGCGAGCAAACGCGGGATTGAACAGCTGTTCGCCCTGCAGCGGGCGGCCCTCGAGAGCGCCTCGAATTGAGCCGTTGCCGGCCATGGATTCACCCGCAAGACTTTTCCTGATCAGGCATGCCGAAGTCGAAGAGCGTTACCGGCGCGTGTTCGGCGGCCGGATCGACATGGACCTGTCCCCGTTGGGCGAGCAGCAGGCGCAGGCCCTGGCGCATTACCTCGCCACCGTGCCCTTCGATGTCACTTTCGCCAGCCCGATGCGCCGCGTTCAGCAAACGCTCCGCCAATTCGTAGAGCACCAAACCAAAGCGCCAATCATCTTGAATGAGTTGCGCGAAGTGGATTTTGGCGCATGGACGGGTCTCGCGTGGGACGAAATCCGTTCCCGGTTCGGAGTGAGCGCCTTCGAGTGGCTCCATCAACTCGAGAGCGGAACCATCCGCGAAGCGGAGCCCATCACGCTGTTCCGGGCCCGGATTCGGGCCGCCTTGGATCGTATCCTGGAAGACCGGCTCGGATCGACCGTGGCGGTGGTTTGCCATGGCGGCGTGATCCGCATGCTTTTGTCCATTCTCCTGGACCTTCCGCTCAGAGCCATGGCCCAGTTCGATTTCGAATATGCCAGCTTGAGCATCGTCGATTGGCTGCCCGCCAGGCCCGAAGTGCAACTCCTCAACTTCACCCCATGGCGCGACTCCCGATAGAAGCTCGTCCGCTCTGGCAAATCTCCGTCACCACCTCGCGCGAGGCGGAAGAGGCGGTTGTCGAACTGCTCCAAAGGCTGTTCGCCCAGCCTGCCTTCAGTTACACGCCCGCGGATCGGGACGTCAGCTTCGCCACGGTCTTTGTCACTTGGCCGATCGAACAGGTCCGCTCGAAACGTGCCGAACTCAAGACCAGTCTTGAGGGCATCGCCAAGCTTGGTCTGGCGCTCGGCCCGGGTGAAATCCGCACTCGAAGAGTGCCCCGCGAGGACTGGACCACGTCCTGGAGAAAGCATTTCAAAACGCTGCGGATCGGCAAAGCGCTTCTCATCAGGCCAACCTGGAGCAAAGATACGGGCGCCAAGGGCCAGGCGGTGGTCACCCTGGATCCGGGCCTCAGTTTCGGCACCGGCCAGCACGCGACGACGTCCTTCTGCCTTCGCGAACTCGTCCGGACCCGCCGGGTCAGGGAAGATCAGTCCTTCCTGGATGTGGGGACGGGTTCAGGAATCCTGGCCATCGCGGCGGTCAAGCTTGGTTACCATCCTGTCCGGGCCTTTGACAACGACCCCACAGCCGTCCGGATTGCCAAGGCAAATGCCCGGCAGAACCGGTGCCAAGACAAGCTCTCGATTGTCCGGCAAGACCTTACGCGCCTGTCCAGGGAATCGACACACAGGTTCGACCTGATCTGTGCGAACCTGGTCCAGGATCTTGTGTTGCGCGAACGGGAGCGTTTGCTAAGCCGGCTGCAGCCAGAAGGCAAGCTTGTGCTGGCGGGGATTCTGACGCACCAGTTTCCGGCGGTAAAAGCCGCGTATGAGGAGGCTGGTTTAGCGTTGCAGATTGTTGATACCAAGGGGGAATGGAGATCGGGCGCATTCGTTCGCAGACCTGCCGTTTTTTGAACCGGATGCCTAAAAAGGGACAGGCACATAGCCGAAAGTCAGCCGTGAATAATTGAACAGGTGTGCTAAAATTGGAGTCAGTAAGACCAGATGGCCCTTTTGCGGACAGGACGTGTTGATCCGAGACCCCAAAATGATCATCGCGTCGCCGTTGGCATCGTTCCCGCTTGGTTTAGGGCCAGAGAAAGGATCCTACGTTATGACAAAGTCGTTAGAAACGATCACCGAAGCCATCCGTAATCCTAAGCATCCCTTCCCGCAAGTCGCTGATCGGCCTGATAAGCCGCACAAGAACCGTTATGAGCGAAGAAAGATCAAGCAGTACATCCAATTGGGTGATTGGGTGACCGAAACCAAGTAAACGATTTCCAGACAACAAAACAAGCCACGCGGATGCGTGGCTTTTTTGTTGCCCGCATCCGGTGGCGAAGACAAACAAAGCGGCAACCCGACCCGAGCCTGCGCTCAGGACAGCGGGAGTGCTACTTCATCAGGAGCATCTGCCGGGCTCGCTTGACCGAGCGATTGAGTTGGCGCTGATAATGCGCCGGAAGCCCCGTGTATTTGCGCGGGAGAATCCGCCCTTGATCGGTCACGAACTGGCGGAGCAGGTTGACATTCTTGTACTCGAGAGCATCGACGGTGAAGTCGATCTTGGGTTTCGGTCGGGGGGTGCGGAGTTCACCGGAACGGCCGCGCCCGTGGCGCTCCTTGCCTTTCTCGAGGTTGGTTTTGCGTGGCATAAATTACTTGATCTCGCGGTGCAGGGTATGCCGCCGCAAGAAGCGATTGTACTTCATCTTTTCGACTTTCTCGGTCTGCAGCTTCTTGTTGCGGGTGGTGAGATAACGGGAAGGAGGTTTGCCTTCTTTCCGCGCCTCCGTGCACTCGAGGGTGACGATTTCTCTGGGCATGGTTACTCTTTCTCTTTGGCGGGCTTTTCCTCGGCTTCCTCTTCCTCCTCCACTTCGGTGGCGCCGGTGCTGTCCACGGTTCCGAGCGCGCCGAGGCGGCGCTGCCGCAGGGCGCCGTCGCGTTCGAGTTGGGCCTGAGCCTCGACCGTGAACCGAGTCCAAGGGATGGCCTCGAGCCGGGCTTTGGGGATGGGCTTGCCGGTCAACTCGCAAATACCATAGGTGTTCCTCTCGATGCGCTTGAGCGCTTCCTCGATCTCGTAGATGGCGTCTTGGTCCGAAGAGAGCAAGCTCAGCGCAAAATCGCGGTCAAAGTTGTCGGTCCCGGAGTCGGCCATATGGAGGCTGTACCCGGCGAGTTCCTCGGCGGATTCCTTGGCCAGACCGCTCATCTGATTGATCAGGCGCTCCCTCAGCTCCAGCAGGTGCTTCTGGTATTTGACCCATTCCGGCTTGACTTCCGCCTTGCCGTTGGCGTTTTGCGAAGCTTTCGGAGCAGCGCCGCCGAGGATCGAAGCAGCGGTCGCCGGGCCGACTGTTTTGGGTCGGCTCGCAGGGAGCGAGTTTGTTTTCTTTACCATGATGTCCTTCTTCGTCCGTGTGTGCTTCTGCTCAGACTCTCACCCGTAATAATTTATTCGGCTTGAACACTTAAAGCCGTTTGAGAGCGCGTGAATGTAGCAAACGAAATCAAAAGTGCCACTAAAAACTTTCAAGAAAAGTGGCGAAGCTTGGAACGGGGGGCTTCAACCCGGCTTCCCGCTGAATCTGAGAGGTTTGACCTCGATTCAGCCGCAAGCTCGATCGCACCTGGCTTGCGCCAATTGTCGCACACATGGGTGACAAATTGTCACCAGACCGCGCGATCAGCCCTTCTCAATGCAGGCATACGCATTGTGGTTGTGAATGCTCTCGAAGTTCTCCGCCTCGACCTTGTACCACGTCACATCCGGATGTCCATTCAGGTGGGTCACGACGTTCCTCACCAGGTCCTCGACAAAGACAGGGTTCTCATAGGCACGCTCTGTCACAGCCTTCTCGTCCTGACGCTTCAGCAGGGAAAACAACTCGCTGCTGGCCGAACGTTCCACGATGGCGATTAGATCCTCGATCCAGATCGCCTTGCGCGATCGGATCTGGACCGTGACGATTCCCCTCTGGTTGTGCGCCCCATGCTTGCTGATGGCCTTTGAACACGGGCATAACGTCGTGACCGCTACTTGGACCCCCAGCACAAAGTCGATCTCCTTCCCCCGAGCAGTCGCATCGAACCGGGCCGTGTAGTCCATCACTCCGTCCATCCCCGTCACCGGCGCCTTCTTGACCATGAAATACGGGAATTCCATCTCGAGATGGGCGGCCTGGGATTTGAGCTTTGCCTGCATCGCATGAAGGATGTCCGTGATGTTCTCGACATGGACGACGTTCCCATGCGCATTCAGCACTTCCAGGAACCGGCTCATATGCGTCCCCTTAAACTCCTTAGGCAGATCGACGAACATCCCAATGGTGGCCACGGTGTTCTGCATCGACCGTTGCTTGTCCCGAACCCGGATCGGGAAGCGCAATCCCCTCACGCCCACCTTGTCGATGCGCAACTGCCGGTGATCCGGTTCGCTCTGCTTGTCCTGCAACCTGGCGCCACACTCGGTGCCAGGCCTGGATAAGCCAGCCGGGGCAAATGGCTGAGAACTTCTAAACATGCGGGCAAACTACTCGTCACCTTGCGTCCTGTAAAATTTTTCTGCGCGCCCAACGGCGCCGACTGCCTTCGGAGGAAACGGCCGCTCCCGACGGCATTGCGCCCAAGGCGATACACGCTAACATCCCCGCATGTTCTACGATACGCATGCGCACTTGGATTACCCCGACTTCACGGGCGACCTGCCCGATGTCGTTCAACGTGCCGCAGCCGCTGGAATTGGGAAGATCCTCTGCATCGGCACGGACCTCGAAAGCAGCAGCCGCGCCGTGCGTATCAGCGAGCAGTTCCCTGCCGTGTACGCCGTGGTCGGCTGGCACCCGTCCGATGCGTCCCGGGCGCCGCAGGACGTTCGGCCGGGACTTCGGGCTCTGGCGCAGCATCCCAAAGTGGTCGCTCTTGGCGAGACGGGCCTTGATTATCACCGGCTGCCAAGCCGGAAAGAGGGAGGTCATCCGGCCGAAGACGGACCCTACAAGGCCCGGCAGATTGACCTGTTTCGCCAACACCTGGAGCTAGGCGCCGAGCTTGGCCTCAATTGCGTCGTCCACCAGCGCGATTCCTTCGACGACACCCTCGCTGCATTCGAACCCTTTGCCGGGCGCATTCGCGGGGTTTTCCATTGCTTTGGCAACCCGGTGCCGGATTTGCGTCGCGTGCTTGCGACCGGCTCCCTGGTCAGTTTCACGGGCGTCCTCACGTTTAAGAATGCCGCAACCGTCCGCGATACGCTCGCCGCCACCCCGTTGGGCCAGTTCATGCTGGAAACGGATTCCCCCTTCCTTGCGCCGGTGCCTTACCGCGGAAAACGCTGTGAACCCGCTTACGTGAAGGAGATCGCGGCCGTCGCCATGCAGGTCAAAGCCATTTCCGAGGATGAACTCAGCCGCGCGACCTGCCAGACGGCGCACGAGTTTTTTCCGAAGCTCCCAAAGTGACTCGGTTGCCGGCGGCGGTTTGCCGTTTGCAGCGTGTCCCTCGGAGGCTTGCCTGAGCCGCGGCAATGAGGCTAATGTCCCTTCCGTGATCGCCCATTGATTGAACGTTATGCGAAACCCCATCGACCGCCGCAGCTTTCTTCGCAAATCGCTCGTTGCCGCCTCCACCGCCACGGTCGCGGCCAGTTTTGAGGAACGGGCGCTCCTCGGGTACGCCGCGGCTCCCGCCGCAAGCTCCCCAGCCCCTTCCACCCCTTCGGGAACTGTCCCGAGCGGCAAGATTGGCAAAGTGACCCTGAGCCGGCTGATTTGCGGGGGCAATCTCATTAGCGGGTTTGCGCATAGCCGCGACCTGATCTACGTGTCTGAGTTGCTCAAGCAGTACTTCACCGATGCCAAGGTGATGGAGACCCTCGCCCTCTGTGAAAAGAACGGGGTGAACACCGCCATTTTGCGGCTGGACGATCACACGACCCGGATTCTTGACGCCTATCGCAAAGACCGGGGCGGCAAGATTCAATGGATTGCCCAGGTCAAGATCACCGAACGCGATCAAGCCACCGAAATCCAGCAGGCCATCGATCACGGTGCAGCCGGGATCTTCGTGCATGGGGGTGTGGGCGACGAGTTCGTCAAGCAAGGCAAAGTCGCACTTCTGGGGAAAGCCCTGGAGCGTATCAAGGCCGCCGGACTGATCGCGGGTCTTGCCGGGCATAACCTCGACGTCGTTAAAGCATCCGAAGAAGCGGAACTCGGGCCTGACTTCTACATGAAGACGTTCAACAGCAAGCGTTACTGGTCCGCAGGCATTACCCCCCGGAACGACAGCGTTTGGGAAGAGACGCCCGAGCAAACGGCAGCGCTCATGCAGGAACTGGAGACGCCCTGGATCGCTTACAAGGTCCTGGGCGCAGGCGCTATCCATCCCCGCGAAGGCTTTCAGTACGCCTACCAGAATGGCGCCGATTTCCTTTGCGCCGGCATGTTTGATTTCCAGGTTGCCGAGGACGCGGAATGGGCGCGCGTCGCCCTTTCCAAGACGCGGCAACGAAACCGGCCCTGGGCAGGGTGATCAGAGCCGCAGCAGAGACTCATCCGCATGTCCAAGAACCACTGGCTCGTTAAACAGGAACCCAGCGCCTGCTCCGGGAGACCTTCGTTCGCGAAGGCGGAACCCAGTGGACGGGCGTCAGGAATTTCGCCGCACGCAACCACCTCCGCGCGATGAGGCCGGGCGACTGGGTCCTGTTCCACCATAGCGTAGATGCCAAAGAAGTGGTCGGGCTCGCGCGTGTCAGGAAGGAAGCCGATCCCGATCCCACGGCGACGGAACCACGCAGCCATTGGCGGATCCCGATGCCGGGTCAAACTCCGGCCGAATTTCGACAGATTCCATTTTCCTAACACCCTCGAAATCAAGGTTCGAATCCCGAGCCGGGCTCCATGTGATTGCGCCACGGTGGGAATGGATTGGACTTGGCACCGGGATCGTACCATCATGGGTCTATGCCCATAAGCAGCGACCAGCCCTATCGACCAAAGGCCGCCTGAGCTGGGGCCCGATGCGGGCAAGAACTGCCGCGACGACGATGTTCACTCTGACGTGCAGCCTGCGTTTTCGAGACGGAACCACGGTCTCCGCACAGGTCAAGGCCCAGACCAAGACGGAGGACGCCCTGGTGCGGTATTCCGGTTGTGTCGAGCGGCTGCCGTTGATGGCTTCAAAGGCAACGGCTGTCGAATTGCAGGCCTATTTCACAAGCTTCGCGCGGGAGTTGAGGGCACGGTACGAAGCGACCGAGGTGGATGACCGGGTCATCCCGGCCTATCCCTTGGACGAGGGCCTGGAGTACCTGGTCGCCTTAGGCGCAGTCCGGCGCTGTGCCGAGAAGCAGGCCAGCGGCGGCAATCACCATCCCAAATCCCATCACCCGAAGGCTCAGCAGACCGGGAAGCCCGGTTTGCACGCGAAACGGCAGAAAAGCTGACCTGCGGAGGGCGCCACCCCTCCTCGACAGGCCGCAGACTAGCCTGTTTCTTCCCCCGGAGCGGCGCTCACATCCCGAGACGATCAGTCGACGCTTTGTTCGAGAAACCGGGCGAAGCCGCTGGATTCCAACGTCTCGATCTGAGTATCCGGCTTGCGCACAATGACCGCTTCGGCGCCTGGGGTGTCCTCGATGAGTTGAAGACCCTCGCGCGGACCGAGAACGCTCGCGGCGGTGGCGAGGCTGTCGGCGGTGGTGCCATCCGGCGCAATCACGGTGACGAGGCTATGGTCAGTCAACCCGATGCCGGTGCGCGGATCGACAATGTGCGAGTATCGGCGGCCTTCGATTTCGAGCCGCTGGAAAACGTCGCCGGAGGTTGCCAGCGCCATGCGCGTCAAAACTGCGTATCGAGGAGGCGGCGGGTTTGGGATGTCGAGCGGGGCGATCTCGATCCGCCATCCCCGCTGGCCTGGCGGCGGGTCCCCGACGACGATGTCACCACCGCCGCTAATCAGCGCGCGGGGGAGGCCATTGGATTCCAGCACCTTGAACGCCGCCTCCAACGCATAGCCCTTCGCGATCCCGCCCAGGTCCAGCTTCATCCCTGGGCGGACGAGTTCAACGGTCTGAGAGACGGGGTCGAAGCGCACCTTGTCATAACCGATGGCTTTCCTGGCACGAGCGAGACGGTCCGGTTCGGGCAATTGCTGGGTCCGCCTGGCGCGACGCCACAAGGTGACCGCGGGACCTACCGTGATGTCGAAGGCGCCCTGGCTTCGCCGGGCCATCACGTCGGCTCGCCGGAGGATGTTCCACAATTCGTCACTGACCCGAACCGCAGTGCCTTTGCCCGAAGTCCGCGAGAGTTCGTTCAGTTCACTGTCGGTTTCGTAGTCGCTCATGATCTGATTCAAGTGCGAAACGCGCTGAAAGGCGGCTTTGGAAGCAGCCTCGGCTTTGGCGGCATCGGGCGCATAGAGCACGATGCGGAACGGGACACCCATTTGAGGCTCGACGAATTCGAATCGGCGGAGCGGCTCTGGTTCGGGCGCAGCCGCAACCGTAAGGGCCGCCGCGAGCGCGAGGGCGGCAGAAGCGAGAGCACGGAGGCTCCGATGCGAGCGAAGGTCCACGAAAACACCTTACCCGGTCGCGGCAAGTCGAACAAGCGAGCTGTCACCAGTTCTGGTGACTGGCAGGGGAAGCGATCCATGGTAACCTCTCAGCGTCGGTGATGACGCAGAAACGCGGTGTTCCGTGTGTGTCCGTCTTGCGTGGTCCGCGGCGCAGCGTCAAGAGCAATGCTTTTGTTCAGAAAAAGGGCCGGATGCCAATCCGGCCTTTCTTCTTGTCCGCCGGGAAGCGGAACGGTGAGTTAGAGACCGCGTTTCTTTGACTCGGATCAAGCACAACCGAATACCGCCGGTTCATGATCGGAGTCCGTTCACACGCTCGTCTATCTTTAACCAAGGCTGAACTTATGAAGACCGGTTCAGTTCGGAATTCTCTTTCGTTCCTCGTGTGCATGCTCCTCACAGCCGCGGCCCTTTCTGAGTGTTCCCTTGCCCGCGGCGAGACGAGCGCCTCCGGTGGCCCCGCCCCGCAGGGGTCTGTCCGCGAGATGCGGAACCGTGTCCGCGAATCCCGCGGTGTCGCCGTGGTTCTGGGGGATCCCAAGTGCGAATTGGCCTTTGCCTTGGCGCGCGACACCGAGTTCCTGATCTACCTTCAATTCGCAGACCCTGGTGACGTCCTCGCAGCCCGGCGTCTGGCCGACGCCAAGGGGTTGAACGGGCGGCGCCTCTTTATCGATCGCGGGCCTTTGAACAAGCTCCAACTGGCCGATGGGCTGGCCGACGTGCTTTGCGCCACGGGCACTGCCGCCGACATGCCCGAGGCCGAGGCGCTCCGCGTGCTGCGTCCGCAGGGTCGCGCCTTTCTGGGCCGTAAAGAGCTGATCAAACCCATTCCCGACGGCGTGGATGATTGGTCGCATCCGTATCACGGACCGGACAACAATCCCGCGTCGGCCGACCAGGTTGCGCGTGGGCCGTACTTGACGCGTTTCCTCTCGGACCCTCGTTATGCGCCTTTGCCGCAAGCGGCATTGGCCTCGGCTGGGCGTGTCTTCAAGCTCTTTGGACATATTGCGTTCAAAGAGCGCGAGGAACCCTGGCTGAACACGATGGCGGCGTTCAATGGTTATAACGGTGCCTTTCTCTGGCGGCGCCCGATCCCGGAGGGGTTGATGATCCACCGCAACACCTTCATCGCCACGCCTGACGTGGTCTACTTCGGTGACGATCAGTCCTGCAAGATCCTTGACGCGGCCACCGGGGAACTCCGCGACGAAATCGTGATCCCTGGCGATGTCGTCGATGGCACGTTCTGGAAATGGATGGCCCTGGAGAACGGCGTGCTCTACGCCATGGTGGGCGAACAGGAGCAGCGCGATCCGAACATCCGGATGCGCAGCGAGAAGCATGGCTGGCCCTGGGACCCGCTCTCCCCGGGCTTCAATCAACCGGAGCATCCGTGGGGATACGGGCGCAGCCTGGTCGCGCTGGACCCGCAGACCAAGAGCATCCTCTGGCAGCACCGGGAAGCGGAGGCGTTCGACAGCCGGGCCACTTGCATGAAGGACGGGCGCGTGTTCATTTTCCGGCACGGCGCATATCTGGCTTGTCTGGATGCGAAGACGGGACTGGAAGTCTGGCGGAACACCAAGGACAGCGCACCCGAAGTGTTCGCCGCATTGGGGCAGGATCTGCCGCGGCAGGATTGGCGCACCAATTGGCGGACCACGGCCTACGTGAAGGCCAGCAGCCAGGCGCTCTATTTCGCAGGTCCGAACCTCAACCAGTTGCTGGCTCTTTCCGCGACGGATGGCCGCATCCTCTGGCAGCACCCTTACAACAATTACCAACTCGTCCTGGAGCAGGACGGTCTCTACGCCCTCAGCGGCCAGATCGATTCGGAACCCAGCCGCAAGTTCGATCCGCTCACAGGGCGGGTTCTCGAGGAAATCAAGCTTGGCCGTCGCGCTTGCACGCGCCCCACCGGCGCGATCGATGCCATTTTCTGCCGGGCGAGCGGCGGTTCGACCCGCCTTGATCTCGCCACGGCCGAGCCGGAGTTGGTCTCGCCCATGCGGGCTCAATGCCAGGACGGCGTAACGGTTGGCAACGGCTTGCTTTACTGGTGGCCGAGTGTCTGCGACTGCAATTTGACGCTTTACGGCATCACGTGCCTTGGTCCGGCTGGTGATTTCGCGTTTGGGCAGGAAGCCAAGGAATCCGAACGCCTCGAACTCGCCCACGACGCCTCGAATCCTGTGGCGCCGCTGCCTGCGGCCCCCAAGGACTGGCCCACCTTTCGTGCCGATAACGTGGCTTCGGCCAGCACCGGCGTTGAGTTGTCCGCACGCGTCCAGCGCCTCTGGCAGACGGTGCCCGCGGCAGACCTGACCCCAACCGCTCCCACCACCGCCGGGGGACTGGTCTTTTGCGGCGGCTCCGACGGGAGCGTCCAAGCTCTGGACGCGCGCACCGGTGGCCAGCGATGGAAGGCGTATACGGGAGGCAGTCTGCGGTTCCCGCCAACGTTCTGGAACGGGCGTCTTTTCGCCGGGTCCGGCGACGGCTGGGTGTACTCTTTCGAAGCGAAGACAGGGCGTTTGCTGTGGCGCTTCCGGGCCGCTCCAGCGGAGAGGAAGATCCCCGTTTACGGCCTGTTGCTCTCCACGTGGCCGGTGGCCAGCGGCGTGCTGGTGCAGGATGGTGTGGCTTATGTGGCGGCGGGCATCGTCAATTACGACGGCACGCATGTCTATGCCCTGGATGCGGCCACCGGCCGGATCCGATGGCAAAACAATGCCTCCGGTCATTTGGACCCTTCGGATCTAGCTGGAGTTAGCGTGCAGGGGCACATGATCGTTCACGACGGCAAGCTTTGGCTGGCGGGTGGCAATGCTGTATCGCCTGGCGTTTTCGACCTGCGGGATGGGCGTTGTCTTAACGATCTCGGATCGGTGCACCGGCTGGCAGACAACAGCGTGCCGTCTTCCGAAGCGCCGCGCGGTTCGTCGCTCTACCTGGTGGGCGACCAGGTTATGGTGAGTGACCAACCGCTCTATGCGCATCCCCAGTTCAAAGTCTATGACGCCTCGGTGCTCACCAAGACCTGGTTCGGCTCCGCCGGCGATCGGGACGTGGCCTGGGTCAACAACACGAGGCTCCTGTGCTACCCGCGTCTGCAGGAAAAGCGGACCGAACGGCTCGTGAACGGCTGGGGAAAGGCCCGTTTGGAAGGAGCCGACCCGCTCTGGGAAACGGAATTCCGGGACAGTGTGGCCGTGGCGCTGGGCCGCAATGCATTGGTGGTCGCTCGTCCTTCGGACATCGTCGCGTATGACCTGCAGAAGGGGCGCCCGCTCTGGACCCACATGTTGCCGGGCACCCCGGTGCCCTGGGGCCTGGCCCTGGATCGGAACGGCCGTGTTATCGTCGCACTGCAGGGTGGCCAAATCCTGTGCTATGGCCCGGCTGACCTGACCGCGAGCAAGTAGATCGCCAAGTCTTATTGGCTCACGGCACCGCCGGGGCCTGCGGGGGCCACGGCCCCGTAACCGTGCTGGGCGAAGATCTTCATCACTTGCTCAGACCGGCAGAACGCCAGGAAATCGTCACGTCCTTTTGGATTCGCGCTCTGCTTGAGCCCCACGACCGTAACGTTGAGGTCCGGGTATTCCTCTCGAGCAGGCACGAGTTCGACCTTGTTCGAATACATTCGGGCGACGTAATTCCACACGACCACGGCATCGAGCGGACCCAGAAGAAGGCCCTGGGCGATCTCGCTGTGCGTTCGCCCCATGAGCGCCACTTGGTTCATGACGGGTTCTTTAATCCCTTTCTTCTCCAGCAAAGCCACGAAGAGCTCGCCGCAGGTCGAATACCGCGGATCACCGATGCCGATCTTCAGATTCTGGTTGGTGAGATCGGTGACCGATCGAACGTTGCTTGGGTTCCCTGGGCGGACGAGCAGCACCGGTGCCAGGCGGCCGACGACGGCAGAACCAGCCCAGTACCCTGCCTCCCGGACTTTCTCTTCAAAAGGGTCATGGCAAATGAAGACGTCGCCAGGCCCTCCCGCCACAACCCGAGGCAACAGCGTCTCGGAGCCGCCCAAATCGAACAGCACCTTCACACTGTGCGCGCTTTCAAAGAGCGGTTGGATCGCCTGGGCGGGCACGGCCATGGAACTTCCGCACAGGACGCGGAGTTCGCCGGGGCCTGTTTGGGGATCGGGAGAACAACCTGCGACGAAAACGAGGCAGGCGAGAAAAGCCGCGACAGACAAAGACCTGAGGGCGGCGCGTGCATTCGACTTCATGATCGGGACTGTTTAACGGAGCCGCTCAACAGGCGCAATGCAGTAAAGGTGGGACCCAGCAATTCTGCCCATGAACCTCAAAACAGTTGACTTGGTTACCAACCACTTGCGCGTTTTGAGGTTCATGGGCGCAGTGAGCGCAACGCTGTTCCGGGGTGTTCTCATTTTAGGATAGGACCACGCGCTCCGTCGCGCGCCGTTTCTAACTTCCGCTTGACCGTGATTGACTCCGCGCAAAATTCATTCCGCTCAGTCTGCGGAATGTTTGAAGAAACAGAATGCAAACCAACGGCGGTCGACGGAGCGACTCGCCCTACCTGAAATGAGAGTTTTTTCTCGGTGCGAAGACGATCGACGTCTCCATCCAGGAGCCGCAACTGCACCCGCCGCCCGCTTCCGGAGAGAGAAGCAGACCTTCGGCGGGAAATGTGCTCAACCAGCAATCGGGGCGCAACCGCTCCCAACTGGTGCTTTGCGCGGTCTGCAAGTCCCAGACGGTCACATTGCCGCTGCGAAAGAAAAGGGCGTGACGGGAGGCAGCGTAGGTGCCGCACCCGCCATCGGGGACCACATGGGGAAGAACCCTGCCGGTAGCGAGATCGAAGGCTTTGGGCCGCACGTAAAGGTTCTGGTCGACGATGGCAGGGCGCGCCATGTGCCGGCCGTGATTGTCGCTCGGCCAGGGAAACTCGGACTGCCACACGCTCTGGCCGCTCGTGGCGTCAAAGGTGTAGACGTGCAGTTGCTTGTTGCCCGACGAGACGAGCACCAATTTCCCATCGCCGCAGGCCAGGTAAACGACCACCTGCCCCGGGGCAGGATGCACGACCCGGTCCCAGACCAAGCGGCCGGAATGGCGGTCGAGCGCCACGAGGTGCAAGTCTTCCCAGAGTTCCGGCAGGCCGATCCGGTGTGAGGGGGCGGTTTTGACCTGCGGATGACGGGATTCGAGGAAGAAAAGGTGGTCCCCTTCGATGGTGATGGTGGAATTGATGATGCTGGCGGCTGCGTACAGCCAGAGGATCTCCCCGGAGTCACGGTTCAAAGCAAAGAGGTTTTCGCTGCAGACTTTGTCGGTCACCGGCCCGTAAGTGGCGTCATACCAACCGGCGTCCGAGCCTCCCCAAAAATCGAGGTAGGCGCTGCCCTTCTTGTTGGCGCTTCCGATCAATTCCGAGCCCTGGATCGAGAGATAACCCCAATCATATTGCCACCCGCTGCGCGTGCCGGGCACGACGGGGTAGAACTGGCGGATCTCGCCGGAAGCCGCATCCAGCCGCCAGCACTCGTGCCCGATCGCCGCATAGATGGAAGCGTCGTCGGCGCACCAATTGCTGCAGTCGCGCGGCATATTGAACCGTTGGAGCGGCGGAATCTCCCGGGTCCAGAGAATGGTGCCGTTGAAGGCGTCCAGGGCGATCACGCGTTGGAGTCCCTGCATGAACAACCGCCCGTTGGTGGCGAGCGGTGAAGGTTTGCGCCCGTTGCGATCGGCCTGCACCCGCGGACCGGGCCGTCCCAACCATTGCACTTCCAGATCATCCGCACCGCTGGCGCCTTCGAGGGTTTCTCCGGCGTAAGCCGCATTGGCGGCGGTGCCGTATTCGTGCGACCACACTCCCGCTCCGCGCAGGGCACCGCGGCGGATTCTGGCCCAACTGCCCTGCACCTCTGTTTCGAAGTCCTGCCTGTCTTTGAGCGGCGCCAGCCAAGTCTCCAGGCTGCTTTCGCTGAGCTTCCGGAGATCGCCCGAGGGCCTGCCAACCAGCGCCACGCCTCCATAGGGGCGAAGCGACTCCACAACGCTCGCGATGGCAAACGGCTGTTCCGCGGCGCCCTCCGGGAGTTCGTGCACGACCAAGTTGGCAAAGAGGGTCGGGAAGGGAAGTTTGGCCAGCGACGCCACATGGTGCAGGAGAACGCGGTTGCCATAGGCGCCGGCTTGAAGCAGCGCCTGGCGTCCTTTCTTGACCTGCTCGAGGTCTGTTTCCACTCCGATGACCTGCAAGCGGCTTTGCTTCGCCAAAGCGTAAGCGAGTTGTCCCTGGCCGCAGCCCAACACCAGGCAGACTCCCTGTCCCACTCCCGATTTTTCGAGAATCTCCGCCGCGGCGCGGGTGGCGCCGGTCCACGCCGCATCCGCTGGGAACGGTTGGGGCGTTTCAGGCAGAAGGCGGGGATTGTAATTGAAGGCGGTATCGCATTCGAACTTCGCGGTGCCAAGCACCTTCCCATCGACCACGCCTTGGATGGTGTAGGCGTGAACCCGGTCCTCTCGAAGCCCCTCCAGCAGCACCGTATGTTCCGTCTTGGGAACCGGGTCGCCGACCGGCCGCGGTTCTTCGCCTTCGAGGCCCCACTCCAGGCGTGTTGGCATGCGCTCAATCGTGCGCCACCAGACACGAGCCCGGTCGCGCCCGATGAATTCGAGGCTAGGACCGGAGGCTAACTCCAGTTGGGCGGATTCAGCCTGGTCCGGCACCGGACCGGGCCGTGGCTCAGTCGCGGTCACCGTGGGTGCCCGAGAAGGTCCCGCTCGGAAGCAGTAGATCAGGCCCTCGTCAGTGCTGGCAAACAGGGCGCCGTCCGCAGCCGCCAACCCGTGTGCTCTGCCGGAGACGGGGGTTTGCCAGAGCAACTGCCCGTCCTCGGCTCGGAAGGCGCTGATCCTATCGATGCCGCCCACGTAAAGGTCCGGCCCTGCTTTGATGAGTGCGCATGGCCCGGTCCAGGGCTGCCGCCAGTGTTCCTGGCGCGTCGCCCGATCAAGCCCGACCAGCGCCGTCTCCGTGAGCAGGCAGGCTCGGTTGCCCTCCACGACGATGGCGTGCCCGCCTTGGAACGTGGCAAGCTTGGAGCGATCTTGCTCGGAGCTTTCCTGAATCCAGCCGGTCTTGTTGCCGGGACCGTAAAGGACCCGGGAATCCTCCGTGAGCAGCACAAAGCAGCCCCCTCCTCCAGGCAGCGGGCCCAGCGGATCTCCCGTCTTGCGATCAAAGAGAAGCGGAGGAACTCGGCCCTGCGGTGAGATGAGCCGCTGCTGGGAAGCGAGCAAGGCGCCTTCCAACGTGACACTGCTCAGCTTCTTGACGAACCGGCCGGCACCCTCCGGCTTGCCGGTGAGCGCATCCACCGCGCAAAGGTAAGAGTCCTTCCAAGGCAGCAAGCCCAGCCCGAAGTAAGCTGTGCCCTGGTCCACCAACACGCCCGTGCGGCAAGGCCAAAAGGAAATCATATGGCCGTCGTGCAGCACAAGACGCCCGCTCGGGTGAGGCGCGAACTTCCAAACCAGGCCGCCCGTCCGGGCGTCGAGGCAGTAAGCGTGGCCGTCATCCGAGCCAAAGTAAACCCGCCCCTCGGCGATGGCGGGGGCGATCCGGACCGCGCCATCGGTGGTGAACACCCACCGTTCCTTTCCGGTCCGTGCGTCCAGGCAACGAACGGAATCGTCGACCGAGGAACCGAAGCAAAGCGATTCCCCCGCCACACTGACATGAAAGACAGGGTCGTAATTCCGCATCGATTTCAACCCCCGCAAATTGGCGTAGGCATCCCATTTGGCCGGCCCGTCCCACGCCGGCCGCGGCGGTTGAGGCGCCCGATAAACCCAAGCCGGAGCCAAATGTTCCACGGCGAGGTTCTCAGGCGAACAGCCACTGCGCCGGTTGTCATGCTGGTAAGCGGGCCAGTCCTCGGCTTGATTCGGCAGAGACAACCCCGTCACCAGCCCCAACAGGAACAGGGATTGCTTTCCTCGCTTTGAACGCAGCAGGAGGAGCAACCCGGCAATAAAAGCGGCCAACGCCACACCGGCCACCACGAGCAAGGCAAGGGTCAGAACACCCGTCTTGGCCGCCAAAGCCGGCCCGGATGGCCCATCGTCTCGCGGCTGATTCGGAGCGACCTCAGGCGGTCTCTGGGCTGTTGTGCCCGCTTCTTTTTGAGGAGGAGCCACCGAGTCGAGCGAAATCTCCTGGTATCCCATGCCCGCAGCGGGCGCGGCACCCCGTCGGCCGACAATCCGGCTCATCTCCATTTTCACCATGGGATTCTCCGGATCAAACCCGAGCGCTTTGGCCAAAAGGCTCTGCCGCGCTTCGCTCCAATAGACCGGCAGCCGCGTCCCCAGCGTCCAGGAAATGTCCAACCCGCACTCGCAATCGGCGCCGATCATGGAAAGCAGGCCCGAGAGGTTGCGTGCCGCGATCTCGTCGCCTTTCATGAGCGGCCCAATCCACCGGGCCCGGCCATAAAGAATGGCGGCGCGCGGAAGCGGCGTGGGGGCCGTCCCGAGACCAAGGCTCCACAGGAGAATTCTTTCCCGTGCCAGTGCGGCGGTTTCGAGCACGACCAAGGCGGGTGGTTTGGCGATGGCCTTGGGCATGAGGTTCATCTGGGCGCCGATCTCCTCCTGAGCACCGGCGATGGCCTGCCGGGCCTTTTGATTGGCTTCGGCATCTTCGCCTTCGATAAAGAGGATCGCGGCAAAAGCGTCGCTGACCGCGTGAAGGATGGCTTCACGCGTCGGCGAAGCAACCAGGCTGCGCAACGCCTCCGCCAAACCGTCCGAATCCCCGTCCTTCCGGTTGAAAAGGGACAGGGGCAGGACCGGGCCATCGGGCGAGACCAGCGCGGCGGCCGGCAAGGAGGAGACCGCCTCCGGCGGCAGGTATTTCATCCCGGGATGGTCCTTCGCCTCGTCGGCATTGATGATGTCGACCCCCACATTGCTGTCCCGAAGCACCGAACTGGACAGCGCGCGAAACTCGGCGATCCAGGGTGCGGGAGTGCCGCGGCCATGGAACACGTAAAGACGGTAAGACTCCGCGTCGAGATCGGCGAAACCCACATCCCGCACGTTATACCGGCAAGCGCAGGCGGGCAGTTGTTGCAGGCACACCCAGGAGACCATAACCACCGCCGTCCTGAAGAGAGTCATGACCAAACGTTCCCAGCCCGCTCGCGCGCGGTCAATTCTGTTCCAAGCCTTTTTGATCCGCCAGCGGGCCCTTGGTATTCCTGCCCTGGCTTTGTGGCATTGTTCCATAGGCGGAAGGCGGAAAAAGCCGTTTACAAAACGGCGCTCCGAATGGGCAATGGGTCAATGCCAGGTCCGACCCCAGCTCGCAACTCCAGCTCGCACAACGTGTTACGATCACAAGAATCACGTGCACAGCCCTCTAAACCTGGAATTCCCCAAGCGGAACTGCGCAGATGCCTCCGTAGTGGCTCCGTAGTGGCTCCGTAGTGGCTCCGTAGTGGCTCCGTGGTGCCTCCGTAGTGGGGGGCAGGTCCAAGGCAGGCCGTGGAGAAGAACCTCGGACGGATATCGGAGACACCACGGGCTTAAGAGGAAGGGGAATGGTAGGGCGATGCGCTCCGTCGCGCGCCGTGGCTAACTTCCGCTTAACGGTGATTTACTCATCACTCATCCATCCCGCCTAGTCTGCAGAATGTTCGAAGATAGAGAAAGCAAACCAACGGCGGTCGACGGAGCGACCTGCCCTGCTACCTGAGTTTCAGATCCTTTCTGAGACTTGCTGCGCAGGTCCTGATTTCCCTTGACGGGCCTCTGCCGCTTGGGCAGCCTTCCGACACACCCGGACGCCGCTCATCGTCGGGGGCAATCGTTTCAGCAGGAGCGTCGTCCAACTGGCTTCTTAGGGGAAAGCGGGATTCTTATGGGCAGGGTAACTCGGCAAGACACGGCGGAAGGCGGACGATTGGGAAGACACACAAACCGCGCCACTCTTCGCGCGAGGCGTGGGCGATTCAAGCGGTTCAGCCTCACATTTCTGGCGGTGGCAACTTGGCTCCTGGCGCCGCCTCTTGCCGCCCAAACGACCGTCGTTTGGCAGGAAGACTTCGAACGACCGAATACCACCGAAGATTGGATACCGGACAACGCGGTCTGGCAGGTGGGCACGCCCATCGTCGGGCCCGCGGCGGCTTACTCGGGAA